>CAXPZW010000029.1:0-16897 GCA_964221845.1 Luminiphilus sp.
GCCAGGGCCCGTAACGTACACCTCTGCACCAGTGGCGCCGTGCTCCCAAGCATAGCTGTCTGCGCCTGCAGGAGCGGTAAGCAGCAAACTGTCCCCAGGGCACAGCACGCTTGAGGCAGCTGTGATAGCGGTGGAGAGTCCTGCGCCTTCGCTCAAGGTGGTTTTTGCATTCGCCGCGACGTTGTCGTAGACATCTACAGCACCACTGGGCCACGTGACTGTCACCACGTCCACTTCCGTCGCGGAGCCCAGCCCAAAATGCAGTGTACGGGTATTTTGAGACATGTAGCCTGAGCCACCGAGCATCCAGCGGGTTTGGGTGCCTTCGGTGGTGAGCAGCTCCACTTGGGCGCCAATTGCAATGGGGTGTTCTGGGCTGGGGTTCAAGCACAGCTGCGCGTAATTCCCCGCTGGACCTTCGTGGTGCCACAGCTGCAGTCCGTCGTTGCCGTGGGAATAGGTGAGGATGTCCAGCTTGCCATCGTTTTCAACATCCCCGATGGCCATGCCGTAGGAGGGGTGCACCAGGTCTTCCATGGGTTCGGCGTCTTGCAAGGCAAAGGCATCGCCCTCGAGGTTGCGCATCAGGTGGATGCGGCCGTACGAGTTGTTGAACAGGTTGGAATCGGTGCACATGGCCAGGTCCTGCCAGCCGTCGTTATCGTAGTCCAGCCACTGGGTGCCCCAGCAAAATTCATTGACCGAGGTGCCGGTGGTGGCCGCTTGGTCGTCAAACGAAAAGCCGTTGTAGCTCTTGAGCAGGTTGCCGTCGGATTCGTTGGTGATGTAGAGGTCCACCAATCCATTGTTGTTGTAGTCGCCCACACCCACGCCCATGCTGAAGATGTAGTCGCCAAAATTCTGAGGGAAGGAGACGTCTTGAAACGACGTGCCGCCTTGGTTTTGGAACAGGACGTTGGGCACGAACGTGCGGTCGTTGGATACAAAAATGTCGGGCCAGCTGTCGCCGTTGTAATCCACGATGATCACTTGAAGGGTGGGGTGAATGGGATCCTGTATACCTAAGGCCGCTGCGGATTCGGTGAAGGTGCCGTCGCCGTCGTTCAGGTAACAACGGTTGGGGATGGACTCAAAATCGTTGCCGGAATAGTTGCACACAAACAGGTCCAGGAAGCCGTCCTTGTTCAAATCACCCCAAGCGCAGCCAAAGGTGCCGCCGTTTTCAACCAAGATGCCTGCCTCCGTGGCTTCCACGTAAGCGCCCCCATCGTTGCGATAAAGCTTATTTGGGAAGTCTAGTCGGGTGAGGAACACATCCAAGTCACCGTCGTTGTCGATGTCTGCGAAGGTGACCGATTTGCCAGCACCACCGGTCATTCCGGTTTCCAGCTCTTCAAAACCCGAACCTTCCAGATTGCGGTAAAAGCGCGGGGCGCCGTCGTGTTCGGCCACGGCCAAGTCGTCGAACCCATCCAGGTCGAAGTCCACAAACGCACAGCCTTCACCCCAGAGGCCAGATCCAGAGGCCACCAGCCCCATTTCGGGTGCAATGTCGTGGTACACTTGGGCAAAAGAAGCGCAGGGCAGGACCACCAAAGCGGTCAAGAAAAGAAAGCGAAAGCGAGCGGTCATAAGGTCATCGGTTCACCACCAGGCGCAGGCTACGCGGCCCATTGGTGGTTTGCAGGATCAAGGTATAGATCCCAGGAGCCCAGTCCATCACAGAAATAACAGCGTTTCCATGGGGCAAGCGTTCGCTGTGGATGCGTTGTCCTTGGGCGTTGTATGCCTGCAACAGGGTCCCGGCAGCATGCCCTGAGAGCACCACGGAAGCCTGAGCAGGATTGGGGTATAGTGCCAATGGCTCAGACTCCAAGCCAATCAGGTGCGTGATGATCAACGTCTCTTCTGCGGTGCATCCATTGGCGTCGGTGGCCACGATGTCAAACGTACCTGGCTCGGCCAAGCAAGGTGGGGTACACGGGTCGCCGTTCACGGTGTAGGTGACGGGCGACGTACCACCTGTGGTATTCATCACAAAGGCACCGAGGCCTTCGTCGTTTACACCGGTCAAATCAATCTCGAGCGTAAGCACTTCGGGTTCGGAGATAACCACTGTGCTGTCGGTCACACAGCCTACAGCATCGGTCACCGATACTGCATACGATCCAGCGGGCAAGGCTTCGTTGTTTTCAGGCAGATCCAACTCCAAAGTGCCGGTGCCGCCAGAAGGATTTAAGGTGATGGACCCATCGCTGTTGCCAAAGCAGAGTACATCGGTGGCTACCACTCCCAGGGCAATGGCTTCAGGGTCTTCCAGCACAACGCTAGTCGAAGCAATGCACCCGTTATCATCCAGAACGTCAATGCCGTAAGTGCCTGCAGGGACATCCACCCATGGCTCTGGTGTAGTGTAAGGCGGTAGACCACCTTGCACCCCAAAGTCCACCCAGCCTGAACTGTCGCCGGCGCAAAGGGGTGCTTGACTTGTAGCTGTGACCTCAAGCAAAGTGGGCACGTCAAAGGCGATGGCACCTACGTAAACACAACCCGTAGCATCTACAACATACCATGTTGTTTCAGTGGATGAGATGGCGTTGAGATTGACGTCCCAATCGGTATCGAAGAAAGCCTGGTCGGCTTGCGGTCCAGTCAAGGAGAGCGAAGCGGTAGAATCAGGGTAGCAAAGTGGCGGTGCAACGTTCACCTCCCAATCCAAGGGCTCAGCCAAGGTGACTGGGAAGGTGCCGGTGTACAACAAGGCGCCTTCAGGAGTGGTGATTTCTGCGCTGTAGACGCCGGGTTCGGTCACCACCAGTTCGGCGGCTTCCACATCGTTGGACCACAGGACGTCCTCGTAGCCTTCCACGGTCAAGGTCACGCTCTCGCCTTCGCACAATTGCAAGCTCCCGGTAATGGTCACCGGCACTTGAGAAGCGCCTTCGGTGAATGAGACGGTCTGGTTTACTGGGATGTCGTAGTAGCAATCCACAATCCCGCTCAGCCAGGTCACCTTGAGCGAATCGATGGAGGTGTTTTCTCCCAGGCCAAAATGTTCGGTGTAGGGAGCTTGTGAAAGGTAGGCCTCACCGCAAAGGACGTACTGAAGTTGGTACTCGTCCTCGCCGTACCACGCCTCAATGAAGCTGCCTACCCCAAAAGTGTTGGATTCCACCCCCACCAAATCCACAAACAAGTAGTTGCCTGCGGTGGCTTGGTTCATCCACAGCGAGGAGCCGTGGGGAAGGAGGGCGCTGCTGAACACATCCAAGTGTCCATCGCCATCAAAGTCCGCTATGCCCGAGCTGAAAGAGTTGGTCTCCAACGTGTTGAAGGATTCATCGGCCTCGGTCACAAACACGCCGTCTTCTTGGGTCAGGATGTAGTTGTGCCCGTATGAGTTCCAAAACTCGAATACCTGGCTCTGCACGTACAGGTCTTGATCGCCGTCGTTGTCGTGGTCAAAGAATTGGGCACCCCAACAAAAGGCATTCACTTCCGAGTCGGTAGCCGGGGCTGAATTCACAAATGTGGCGGTTTCACCGTCGTTGCGCAGCAAGTAGTTTCCGTCAGCGTTGTTGCAGATGTAGATGTCCAGGTATCCGTCTCGGTTGTAATCCGCCACAGCACTGGACATAGACCAGATGTAATCACCGACTCCTGCGGGGAAAGTGACGTTGGTGAAGGTGTTGTCTCCTTCGTTGCGGTAGAGGGTGTTCTCGTAGGGAGTGCGATCGTTGATGACAAACAGGTCTTGGTCGCCGTCGCGGTCGTAGTCGATGAACACCGATTGGAAGCTGGCGCGCTGGCCGTCATCGGTGCCTGATGACTCGGAAATGTCGGTGAAGGTGCCGTCGCCGTTGTTCAAGAACATGTAGTTGGTGTCGTCAAACCCAGGTGCCCCTAGGTAATAGTTGCACACATACAGGTCCAAGTAGCCGTCGTTGTTGATGTCCCCCCAAGAGTGACCATATGTGGCGTCATTGAGTTCCGGTAAACCCGCATTAATCGTGACGTTTACGAAGCTGCCATCTTGGTTTTGATACAGGACGTTGGGAAATTCGTTTTGAGAAAGAAAGAGGTCAAGATCGCCGTCGTTGTCGTAATCCACGAAGGTGATCATTTCGGTACCCTGCGCTACCAACGCTGGGCTATTGTTGACAAAGAAGCCCCCTTCATTGCGCCAAAGCTCCATGGGCTGTCCTTCGCCAAGTACGGCCAGGTCCACATCTCCATCCAAGTCAAAGTCTACTGTAGCTACGCCTGCGCCCCAAATGCCATTGGTGTGGGTAACCAGACCCCAAGCTGCGGTTTGATCCTCAAACTGTTGGGCACATGAAGAGGTGACCAGCAAGGTCAAAAGCGAAAAAGCGGTGCAAAATTTGGTCGGCATCATCAATCAGTCAGCACAAGGGGTTGCGTCCATACCTTGTTCATGGCATGGAGTTGCAGGATGTATACTCCAGCAGGCAAGTCTTCCAAATGTAGCGCTTGGCGCGAGGTTTGGAGCGCTCCAGTGCGCATCTGTTTCCCATCAATCGCAGTTACAACCCAAGTTCCGGAAGTGGCAAGCCCGCGCAGGTACACCAAGCCTGTGCTGGGGTTGGGATAGAACCAAGCGGTGTGATCGTGTGGAATGTCGTCCACATCAGTGTATGATAGGTTCAGGGTGCATCCGTTGGCGTCTGTGACCGTCACTTGATAGGTCAACAAGTCGTCCAGCAAAACCAGATCACCTTCCAGGGTTTCGGATCCGCTGTCCCAACTAATGGTGTAGGGTGAGGTGCCCCCGGTTGCCAGGGCGAGTACCTCTACCTGGTTGTCCAAAGTGCCGGAGGTGATCAAATCCAGGTCCAACTCAAGCGGTTCCTCAACGGTGCATTGGGCCTCTGCCTCACACCCATTGGCGTCGGTTGCGATCACAGTATAGATACCGGCTGTTAGGCCATCTGGGTCTGCCCCTTGCCAATCGAAGGTGTAGTCAGGCACACCTCCGGAGCAAGTCACTGTTGCGCTTCCTGTAGCTTCACCAAAACACAAGGCGTCGGTGGCTTGGGCTTCTGGGGTCAGTTGCTCAGGTTGATCAATGACAACCTCAAGCGAGGTGCCACAGCCCATGTTCCCGTATACAAATGGGGTATACGTACCTGCAGGCAATGCGGTCGGATCTGCGGCAAACCAATTGACATCTGCACCTGGGAAACCACCCAATTCGATGATGGCCGACCCGGTTGCGTCGCCATGGCAACTGACATTTGTGGTGGTCACCTCAGTGAAGAGCGGCTCAATGTTGGGAATGTCAATCGTGCCAGAGATTGTACACGGATTTCCGGCTAGACTCAAGGAGTAGGTGTAGCTGCCCGGGGGAATCACCCCGTCGATCCATCCTTCTAAGTCGCCTTCGGACCAAAAGATGTTGGTTTCGGGTTCAACGGGCTGCAGCGTCACAGTGCTGCTGTCCCAAGGGCACACAGCGAGGGTAGTAGACAGGTCCAACGTAGGGGTAGGCCACACGTTCACCTGCACCGAGTCACTGGTCACGAACAAGCCGTCACCAACAGGCAACTGGGCAAAATAGGAGCCCGAAGCCTCTACGGTGAGTGTCGGGGCAGTTTCTCCGTTGGACCACAGGACATCGCCGTCGTGAGAGGTGTACAAGACCACCGAGTCGCCGTTACAGAACTGGTAAGAACTTGGGCCGGTAATGGCAAAATCAAACATGTCGGTATCACTGACTTCCATACTGGTGCCACTGGGCAGGTTGTAGTAAGTGTTCTTGATGCCTGTCCGCCAGGTGACCACCAAGGAATCCACCACCGCGTGCTCGCCCAGACCAAAATGAACGTAATCCGAATTTTGGCCCAAAAAGTTCTCTCCACACATGGTGTAGCGCATTTGGTAAGACCCTCCAGCGTAGCACTCGAGCCGTGTGCCAATGGCATCGGTGTCGCCCAGCAGACTCGTGGGTTTGATTTCCAACCAATTGCCGGGATCGGCAGTGTTCATCCATACTTGCAGCCCAAAGGGCGCTTCATTGTAGACCACCAGATCCAATGCGCCATCGTTGTTGAAGTCAGCCACTGCGCTGGCATAGGTGGAAGAGGGTTGATTGTCCATTCCGGCAGCCTCGGTGACATTGGTGAACACCCCAGTGCCATCGTTCATGTGGAGTTCGTTCTGGCCATTTAGGGTCCAAAAAGGCATGGAGCAGAAGTGAAAATCCAAGTCTCCGTCGTTGTCGAAATCAAAGAAATTCCCGGCCCAACCAAACGCCTCTACAAAGAGGTTGGACTCGTCACTGTCGTCCACGAAGGTGGCGCCGTTTTGGTTTTTCATCAGACGGCTTCCCTCGGGGTTGTTGGACATGAAGATGTCTAAGAAACCATCGTTGTTGTAATCGGCAATGGTGTTGCTCATGGCATAGAAGTCTTCCTCAATGCCCGCATCTGTGCTCACATCGCTGAAGGTTCCCCCGTCGTTGCGGTAAAGGTGGTTGAAGGATCCAAGACGGTCGTTGTTGACAAAGATGTCGGGGTCGTTGTCGTTGTCGTAATCCATGAAGGTGCCCATGAACGACATGTTGTACCCATCGTTGGCGGGATTTTCATCCCCCATTTCGGTAAAGGTCCAGTCGCCGTTGTTGAGGTAGAGGTAGTTGCGCTCGTCGTATTCGTCCAGCAGCATCTCGTACACGGCGATGTAACAGTCCAGATAGCCGTCGCCGTTGACGTCCCCCCAGCTGTTAGAGTATACTTCTTCGGTAGTGTTGGTGATGCCTGTCCCAGTGACCAACTCAAATTCCATGTCACCGGTTTGCTCGTACAGTTCAATGAACCCTTCTGCGCTGGTGAGACAGCCGTCAGCATCGCCGTCGTTGTCGATGTCCACCCAATTCCAGTGGCGGGCTTGCGAAGGGGTACCAATGGTAATTCCTACTTCTTCAAAGACGCCTTCATTGTTGAGCAAAACCCCCATGGGCAGCCCATGGCGGCATATGGTCAAGTCGGGCCAGCCGTCTTTGTTGATGTCATACACGCTGACACCGTTGCCATAAGGGGTTTCGGCGGCAAAGCCGTTGCCATTGACAGTAGGGATGGTCAACTCAAAACTTTGTCCCACACAGAATGCGGAAACAAGGGAGGACAGGAAGAGCAGCACCAGTTTCATCAATCGTCGTTGTTGTGATCGGGTGCAGCGAAACGAAAACCGCGCTTGCAGGCACGGGTAGTGGTTGGTTTCTGGACAGGTTTATCAGCATAAGACTGATCTAACGAATATACGCAAGCGGCCTCAGAAAAGTCTCACATCATGGGGCCAAAATGAGGCGGTTGGGGTGCATTTTTATGCGCTCCCAGTCCATGTCCTGACGGCGAAATTGGCCGGTGCGATACATTTCGGCTTGGTCCGAATAGTGCGGACTGAACTTGTGTCCACTCTGGCCCACAGGCGCAATGCTTATGGAGTTGTTGATGTCTGCCAGGTCCACAATGATGCGCATTTGGGCGCCCACACGGGTGGCGTACTGGCCGGTGGCATTGGGCAAGAAGCTCGCCGCGTTCACCGTTTCGTGCCCGCCACGGTAGGGCTTCTGGGCCACACCAAAGAAACCGCCCAGCGCATCAGAGGCTTTGGCAAACGGGTGGTCCAATTGCAGGGTGTGTGCTTTGCCCCAGGTCCAGCCGGCAGGGTCAGGGCCCCATTCTTGCGCCAGTTCGTCGAGTGCTTCTCGGTAGCTTTTGGCCAAGATGACCCCGCGAGACTCTTCGTCCTCGGTGTTCACGTCGTCCCACCACGGCGAAGAGGGGTTGCGCATCAAAAACGGCACCGCCCGCGAACGCCAGTGGGTATCGATGAAGCGCTCCAGCCAATCCTCGCCCAACTCATCACCCATGGCGTTGGCCAAGGTGCGGTACATCAGCTTGTAGTAGACCGTGGGCGCCACAGCATCCACCTTGTGGTTGCCGTCCCAATCCAGCAAGGCCAGTTCTTCTTGGGTGAATGCGTCCTTCTCCCAACCCAACCAGGTCTGCAGCTCGGAGGCCAGTACTTGGTCGTGGGGGCTGGTCACATCGGTGAGCAGGGTTTGCATGCCTTCGGTGTCCCAATCGCGGCGGGTTTCGAGCACTTGGCGGATGCGATCTGCGCGGTTGGCGGGTTTGTAGTAACCCGGCAAGAACGCTCCGCGCACGCTGTCGGGCTGGTCGTTGGCCGAATACACGTAGCCCCAAGGCGGGTTGATGGCTTGGGGGTTCTCGCGGAAGGGCAGGTAGCCTGTAGGATCGTGGGCTTTGGTGCTGCCGTCTTGGATCACTTTGGAAAGCGTGCCTTCGGGGCGCACTTGCCACTTGGCTACCGACCACCAGGCGATGTTGCCGCTGGTGTCGGCGTAGGTGATGTTCAGGCCCGGTGCCGAAATGGTGGAGAGTGCGTTGGCCGCCTGTTCCACCTGCGCACAGCGGTTCATGGAGCGGAAGGCTTCTAGCAAATGGTTGGGCGTGCGCTGGTAATCCCACCAACACGAAATCGGCACTTGGGTACCCATGTCAGGCATGACGTCGTTCACAATGGGCCCGCGCAAGGTGCCGCGCACAATGCAGGTCGTGTCTGGACGATCTTTGATGGAAATGGTGATGGAGTCTACCGCAAAGGCGTACGACACGCTGTCTACCACGTATTTGGTCGGGTCGGTAGAGGGTTGCTCGATGTAGAAGTCCATGTCGTCGTTCTCGAGCATGGTCACGCCCCAGGCCATGGTGCGGTTGTGGCCCACCAGGCAGTAGGGGATGCCGGGCAGGAAGTTGCCGTACACCTCCACTTCAGGGGTGTGCAAGTGGGCTTCGTACCACACTTGGGGGATGCCCAATCCAATGTGGGTGTCGTTGCACAAGATGGGTTTGCCAGAGGCCGATCGGGAACCGTCCACCACCCACGAGTTGCTGCCTTCAAACTTGGGCACTGGCGCGGCATCCAGGGCTGCGGCAATGCGTGCAGAGAATTCGGTGATGCCCGCGTACGACGCCGGGTCTGGGTAGTAGCTCGGGATGAAGCTCTCGGTATCTTCGTGCAGCAGGGCCAGCCCTTGGAGGTATTCCGGGCCGAGTTGGTGCAGGACTTCGGTGGCCACGGGCTCGGTGCGTCCGCCCAGGCAAAAACTGTAGGCCATGTAGCCGGCAATGCGGTACATGTCTTCGGGCACAAAAGCTTCCATTTCAGCGCCGAGGATGGTGTACTCCAGCGGCGTTTCTCCCGAGGCGATGTAGGCGTTGATGCCGTCCATGTAGGCTTGTGCTTCGGCCTTGAGGGCGTCCGGGGCGTTGTGGAAACGCTTGTTGGTTTGCGCGGCAATCAAGTCTTCGGGGAGCATGGTGCGGTACAGCAAGTCGGTGGGCACAGCGGCCTCTCCAAACAGTTCACTCAAGCGGCCACCGCTCAAGCGGCGCGCCAAGTCCAGCTGGAAGAAGCGTTCGCGCGCCACCACGTAACCCAGTGCACGGTAACCGTCCAAGTGGTTGGAGGCTTCGATATGGGGTACACCAAAGTCGTCGTGCCAGACCTGCACTTCAGTGGTCAAGCCGGGCAGGGATTCCTCGCCGGCGTAGTCGGGGTATTGTTGAGAGAAGTAGAGGTAGGCGACGCCCACGCCGATCAACACCAGCAAGAGCAACACGCCCAACAGGCGCGCAAGTTTCCGAAGCATTCCGAATGGGTTTGGAGCGACAAAAAGTACGCAGAAACCCTCAGCGAATCACCCAGCGCGCATGCCAGCTTGCATCCGGTGTGCTGAGCTCCAGCAGGTATTGGCCCGCGGCCAATTCCGGCAAATCCACCCACGCCAAGGGCAATACCGGAGTGGTGTAAACCCGCTTTCCTGTGAGGTCAGACAGGGTCAGTGTGCCCGAGGCGGGCAAATGCACAAACACACGGCCCTCGGCAGGGTTGGGGTAAGCATCAAACACGGCGGCCTCTGCAGGTGCGTCGACGAAAAGGGGCACGTCCACTTGGGCTTCTACTTGGGTGAAGCACCCAAAGGCGTCGCTCACCAGGCACGTGTACGTTCCGGAAGCAGCAGGCGTCAGTGTAGGGCCGATGGCGCCAGTATCCCAGATGAACGCATACGGCTGCGTTCCTCCACTAGCAGTGCCGGTCAAGGTGGTGCCGTCCCAAGCAATTTGCCCCACCAATGGCTCGGGTTGGGCAATGTTGACCTCCATGGCTTGGGGGCATCCGAAGTCATTTTCGAACCCGTAGATGTAGTTGCCAGCGGCCAATCCAGTGAAGGCGTTGACCGTGCTTGATGCGGCGTCAAAAGTGAACAGGTCGCCGGTGGGACTGTAGAAGGTGGCGGTGCCGTTGTTTTCGCCGTGGCAACTCACGGGCGTGACCACCACCTCAATGTCCGCAGGCGCCGAGAACGCGATGAACACCGAATCCGACACCACTTGCTGCCCAAGTACATCCGTGCCAGTTGCACTGTACCAACCCGGGCTGTTTACCGTGATGGTGACCGCAGCTTCACCGGTGTTCCAAACCGGATCTTCGAGGTGTAGTACTTCCAAGGCGGCGCTGTCGCCCGCGCACAAGAGGTAAGCATCTGCTTGGGCGTATGGGGCCAGGCTTTGGCCTTCTACCAAGGAGTGTCGGGTGGCTTCTTCCAAGTTGTAAAACCAGTCCACGTGGCCGCTGGGCCATTCCACTTGCACGCTATCCAGTTGGGTGGCCTCTCCTAAACCAAAGATCTGATGTTGGGAGTGCTGGCTCATGTAGCTCTCACCCGATTGGGTAAAGTGGTGGTGCACCAAGTCGCCGACATACGCCGTGATCCATGCGCCCACACCTTCGCGATTGCTGACCACGCCTTCCAAGGTGAGCTTGACCCAATGGCCACTGCCGCCGGAACTTTGCCACAGGGTGGCGTAGTCGGGGTTTTCGTTGTTGACCAAGAGGTCGGCGTAGCCGTCGTTGTTCAAGTCGCCGCGGGCAGCGGAGTAGGAGGAGTAGTAATCGTTGATGAAACCGCTCTCGAGCAAATCCAGCTCAAATGCGCCCTCCACATTGGGGTAGAAGTAGTTCTGGTTGCCCGCAAACCCGTTGATGGTGCTGGTTACGTGCAAGTCTTCCCAACCGTCGAGGTCGTAGTCCATCCACGTGGCACCCCAGCAAATGCTGAACACCTCCAGCCCGTATTCTTCGGCGCTTTCGGTAAAGGTGCCGTCGCCGTTGTTGATCAAGAACTTATTGCCGGCGGTGGCATTGGTGACGTACACATCCAGGTCACCGTCGTGGTCAAAGTCGCACCAGGAGTTGCTCATGGCGTCGATGGCCAAGTTGGTGAAGGTGGCGCCGCTCACGTCGGTAAACGTGCCGTCGCCATTGTTCTCGTACAGGACGTTCGGGTCGATCTTGTCGTTGATGACGTAGATGTCGGGCCAGAGGTCGTGGTTGTAGTCGGTAAAGGCGGGTTGGAAGCTGGGGCGGACTTCGTTGCTCACGCCCAACTCGTTGTGGACCGGGTCAAAGGTGCCGTCGCCGTTGTTGTGCAGCAGGTAGTTGCTGATGTCTCCGTTGAAGTTGTAGTTGCAGATGTACAGGTCCAGAAAGCCGTCACGGTCGTAATCGCCCCAAGCTGCGCCGTAGCTGCGCATGAAGGGCTGGATGGGAATGCCCGAGGCCACGGTAATGTCGGTGAACGCCCAATCGCCGTCGTTGCGCAGCAGTTGGGTTTGGGCGTTGGCTTTGGTGATCAATAAGTCCGGATCGCCGTCGTTGTAGAAGTCGCCCCAGAGTGGCATTTTGGCCTCCGAGGAGTTAGGCAAATACACCGGAGCAGCGCTCAGAATGCCGTTGTTGTTGAGGTAGATGTGGATGTTGTTGCCCGGAGAGCACATCGTCACATCGTCCCACCCGTCGCCATTGATGTCGTAGAAGGAAGCGCCGCAACCCACATAGGCGTTCTGCACCAGCACAAAGATGCCTTGTTCAAAGGCCACGTTGGTGTAGGTCTGGCTCAGCAGACCCAGCGGGAGGCAGAAAAGAATCAGAAGTAATCTGGCGGTCATGGACGCACCAGCAGGCGGGTTAGGGTGCCTGCAGGCGTGTCATAAAGGTACAACACGTAGGAGCCTGCGGCCCAATGGCGGGTGTCCAATCCGGTGTGGGGTGCCCAAATTCCTTGCTCCACCACTGATCCATCGGCGTCCGTCACGCGGTAACGCACAGGTTCCAAGTGATCCAGGTACAAGGTCTCTTTCAGCGGGTTGGGGTAGGGCGTGTAGGTGTTCGGGTCCAGCCCCGGAATGCCCACCAAGGCGTCCACGAGCAAGGATTCAAACCACGTACACCCGTTGCCATCAATCACCCAGACGGAGTATACGCCAGGCTCCAAGCCTGAGATGGTTGGATCGGTGCTGCCGTTGCTCCAGAGGTAGGTGTAGGGAGGGGTGCCTCCGGTGACTTCTACAGCTGCTTCGCCCGCAGCTTCGCCTTCCACGGTTCCGTTGGTGGAGCCGCTCACCACCAAGGCTTCGGGTTCCAAGACCTCTACCTCAATGGAGGTTGTGCAGTTGGCCGCATCGGTCACTGTGTAGGTATACGTGCCTCCGGAAAGGCCGTCGAGTTCCGCCTCGCCGCTGATCGCGTATTCTGGTGAGCCGCCCTGAATGTCCAAGTTGACCGCGCCGTTGGCCTCGCCAAAGCAAGTCACGTCCGTGGCATTTGCGTCCACCAGCAATTCCTCAGGTTCGGTGAGGGTGTAGCTGCCGGTTTGGGTGCAGCCGTTGGTGTCCACCAAGGTGTAGGTGTAGTTGCCGGCGGGAATGTTGTTAAGGGTGAGTTCTGTATACGCTCCGTCGTTCCAGGAGATGCTGGCAACGGCTTCGGGATCTGCTGGCAGTAAGGCGATGCCGCCCACTTGACCAAAGCAGCTGATGCCTACCACCAAGTCGTCCACGGCCAATGGCTCTGCTACCTCAATGGTCAAGGGCACCGTCTGCACTACAAAGCCCAACGGATGGGTCACCGTTGCTTGATAGGTGCCAGAGGCGTCTACGGTCAGGGTAAGGCCGGTGCCAAACGCCCCCCAGTCCACCTCTCCTTCCAAGTCCACACTCAGGGTAACCGATTCTCCAGTGCACAGTCCTGTGGCTTCGCCGTCAATTAAGATCTGTGCTTGCAGTGTGGCGCCTTCGGTTAATTCCAAGTGGGTGCTGGCAGAGACGTTTGTGTAGGTCTCCACCAACCCAGAAGGCCAGGTGATTTCCAGCGTATCCAGTTGGGTGGCCTCGCCCAAGGAGAGCAGTTCGGATTTGCTGTCTTGGCCCAAGAAGTTCTCGCCGCTGAGGGTGTACACGTGGCGTTCTTCACTGCCTACCACGTAGCGCATCCAGCTGCCAATGGCTTCCCACTGGCTCACGGTGCCGGTGAGGTCTACTTTGACCCACCCGGCGTCCGAACCTTCAGAGCGCATCAGGGCCGCAGGGTAGCTGCCGGCGTTGATGACGGTAAAATCCCAGTGTCCGTCGTTGTTCCAGTCGCCTTTGGACAAGCCGTAGCTGAGCATGGTCACGTCGCTCGCGCCTTCAATGAAGCTGGGGGTAAAGGTGGCGTCGCCGTTGTTGTCGAAGAAGAAGTTGAAGTTGTTCAGACTGGCATCGGTGTTGGCCACATACAGGTCGTCGTCCATGTCGTGGTCGTGGTCAAACCAAAGGGCGCCCCACGTGAGCGAGTTGCACAGCACGCCGGCTTCTTCGGCCACATCGGTAAAGGTGCCGTCGCCGTTGTTGAGCAGCAGCACGTTGCCCCAGGGCTCGTTGGTCATGTACACATCCAGGTATCCGTTATGGTCCACGTCGGCCACCGAACAGGTCATGGCGTCCACGCCTACATTGGCACCGCTGGCTTCACTGACATCGGTAAAGGTGCCGTCGCCGTTGTTGCGGTACAGGGCATTGGGCATGTACGACTTGTCGTTGACCACGTACAAATCGGGCCAGTTGTCGTTGTCGTAGTCCATCCATACGCTCTGGAAAGCCAGTAGCAAGCCGTTTTCTACCCCCAGGAAGTTGGCCAGGTTGGAAAAGGTGCCGTCGCCGTTGTTGTGCATCAGCTGGTTGGAGGCACCGTTTTCGTCGATGTTGTAGGAGCAGAGGTAGACGTCCAAGTGCCCGTCTTTGTCGTAGTCGCACCAGCTGGCGCCGAAGTGGCGGCCGCCTTCATCAATGGGCATGCCTGCGGTAAGGGTCACATCGGTAAAGTCCCAGTCCCCTTCGTTGCGGTACAAACGGGTTTGGCCCACAAACACGGTCACCAGCAGATCCAGGTCGCCGTCGTTGTCGTAGTCGGCCCAGGTGGCTTGTTTGGCGTCGCCGGCGATGTAAGCGGGAGAGGGGATGGGTTCAAACAACCCGTCCACGTTTCGCCAGATTTTCACCGAGTCGTTTTCGTGTACGATGGTCAGGTCGTCCCAACCGTCCTGGTCAATGTCCATCAAACTTGCCCCAGAACCGAAGTATGGCGAGGGGTTGAGGATGGCCAACTCTTGCTCGTTGGCTTGGTTGGAATAGGTCTGTGCACCGGCGCTGCAGGCCAACAGGGTGGCCAAGCACCCGCAAAGCATGGCTTTCATAATCGAGGCTTCGAGTCCCCAAAATAGCGAAACCTCTGCCCGTTGATTTGTGGGGCATAGTCCGACTCTATATCCCATGCATCAGATTCATGAAAATCGGCCCCAAATTCAGGCTTCTAGCTGGAAGGGAGTTGGTAATTTCGCACTGCATTCAACTCTAGAAAAACCCAGACTTATGTCTCACCTCATTGGTAAAAAAGCGCCGCACTTTGCGGTACCAGCCGTACTCAACGGCAAAGACATCGTGGAAGAATTTTCACTCGACCAGTACATCGGCAAGAAGCACGTGGTGTTCTTCTTCTACCCCAAGGACTTCACCTTCGTATGCCCAACTGAACTCCACGCCTTCCAAGAGAAGCTCGGCGAATTCGAAAAGCGCGGCGTACAAGTGGTGGCCTGCAGCACCGACACTGCTGAATCTCACTGGGGCTGGCTCCAGGTGAGCAAGGACAACGGCGGCATCCAAGGCATCACCTACCCATTGGTAGCCGACCTGAACAAGACTGTAGCAGACGCCTTTGGCGTACTGGCCGGTGAGTACGAGTACGACGAGGAAGGCAACCTCGGCGCCAACGGCGACCTGATTGCTTACCGCGGCCTGTTCCTGATCGACAAGGAAGGCACTGTACACCACGCCACCGTCAACAACTTCCCCATCGGACGCAACGTGGACGAAGCCATTCGCGTGGTAGACGCCCTGCAGTTCGTGGAAGAAAACGGCGAAGTGTGCCCTGCAAACTGGACCCCTGGCAAAGAAGCCATGAAGGCCGACCATGCAGGTGTAGCCGCTTACTTGGCTTCGCACTAAGCACCCCATTTGGCTTACAAAAAAAGGCTGCCTTCTGGCAGCTTTTTTTATGTCGTGATGTTTGGGTCAAACGATGGGTTCACCCGCCGCCCAGCGCCCTGCCAGGTCTTCGAGCTCCTCCAAGTCAATCCCGGGGATGGGGCGGTCCCAACGCTCGTCAAAGCACGTGCCGATCACCTTGTCGGTCCAGCCTCCGGTGCCTTGGATGCCCCACATGGGGCGTTGCCACATCCACGCAAAGCCCATCTCGTTCATGGTTCCTACCATTCCGCCTACGCAGATCACCGCCTGCGCAGCCAGAATGTTCAAGGCATTGCGCGTGTAGCCCATGCCGGTGGGAATGACCACGGTGTTGTAGCTGTTGGACGAGGAACTGTCCTCGGTAGGCAGGATGCCCACGGCAATGCCGCCGGCTTCTCGTGCGCCTTTGGCTGCGGCTTCCATGACACCCGTGCGGCCTCCGGTGACCACGGTGTGGCCGTGAGAAGCGAGGATGCGCCCAGCCGCCTCGGCGACTTCCATTTGATGCGCGGTGGCTTGGCTGTTGCCAATGATGCAGACTTGAATGGGATGGTTCATGGGAGTTCGTCGATGAGTACGTTGTACAACTGGCGCATGGCGTCTAGGTCGGATTTGTGGATGGATTCGTCCGGGGAGTGGTAGCCGGTTTCGGGCGGGCCGATGAAGCACCAGTCCCAAGGGTAGCTAGAGGCCTGGAGTTGGTTGCCGTCGGAGCCGCCTGCACTTTCCACCTCCAGTTGGTGCGCAATGCCATGGGTTTGGGCGATCTGGCGGATCTTCTGCACAAAGCGTTGGCGCGGAATGCCGCGGTCCCGCAAGGAGATGGCCACGCCTTCGGATTGCACAATGCCTTCACTGGCCAAGGTCACATCAGAGATCAACGCCTGTCGACAACCAAACGACTTGAACAGGAACCGTCCGAGGAACTGCGCTGCGCCGCCGCCGTGCTCTTCGTAAGTGCTGAACACAATGGCTACGTCTTGCGCGTTTTGGCACAATTCCAGGGCATTCCACACGCCTACACGGTTGTCCAGGTAGCAGCATTGCACGTGGGTGTCGGTCTCGCGCCAATCGGGCTTGTAGGTGAGGGGCGTGCCGCGTTCCAATTGACGCGGTCCGTCGCCGTAGTAGCGGGTTTCTTTGCCTTCGCCTTCTTCTTTGGGATGTTCCTCCACGCGCAAGGTGAGCTCCACCGGTCCTTTGGCATCTCTGCCCAGCAAGGTGGCGCCCGTTTTGGCTTTGGGCTTGCCAATGGGCACCAGTCGATCGCCATACGCGGTGCAGTACCCCACGGTGTCCAAGTGCGCAAATACTGCCAAACGGGGCCGGCCAAACATCAGCACAATGGCCTCTTGAAAGCCATCACCTGCAAAGATCTCGGGTTGGTGCTTCCAGGAGCTTTGGTGTTTGAGGGTGTAACGCAGGATCCAATCGCTCAGCAATTGTTCGTCGCCGGCGGTGGCAGGGATGGTGCACAGCTCTTGCAG
>CAXPZW010000030.1:0-14840 GCA_964221845.1 Luminiphilus sp.
ATGGCCCAGCCCACGAGTACAAACCAGAACAGTACGCGTACTGCTTTTTCAACGGCAGGTCCGGCGTTTTTGGCCAGTTGAGCCACTTCGCCTTTCCAAACCAACCAAACGATGTAGAAGTATGCGGCACCTGAAAGGACACCCCACATGACCGATTGGTCGCGGTAAATGGTCTCGCCAAAGTAGCCGGTCACCAACATCACTACAGAGGCGGCGATCAGTTTCCAAAGCAGGCCAATTTTCGCACCGGCCTTTTTGGTGATCAAGTAGAATTCCACGCACATGAGCGGAACGGTCAAGGTCCAATCCACATAGCGGAAGAACGTTGGCGATTCGCCAGTGTCGAAGTGGTACCCTCGCATGTAGTAGTAGTGTACAAATGCGATGAAGGTGATCAGGCCACTCACAAGCAGTGAGGTGCGCCACTTTTTGTCCACGTTCCACATTTCGAAGAAGAAGAACACGGAAGCCGCCATCATGGCCATACACCCAACAAAGAAGGTGAATGAGGTGATGGTGGTAAGGTTGGTGTAATCGGTAAGATTTACTGCGCCACCACTGGCGTCCATCAATAGAGTCGTTAATGACATGGTTCTTGGGTTTTTGATTAAGAACACATAAGTCACAAAAAAGTTCAAAAACCCTGATATTCAGAGTGTTGCAAAAAAAATAAAGCAATAGGAGGGTGGCCTGGTCTATACAACCAGAAGTGCAAAGGGCCACGTGTGGTAAAGTCATTTTAGGATTCCAGCCGGATCCTGAACGCTTCGAGGTGCACAGGGACAGTGTCCGCCAGTTTAGTTTCGGACTTTATCACTTACAATACACTGGGTAGAAACGGCCTAGGCCGACTAAAAGACTCCGCTCGTGCGGTGTGCAGCTGGAGTTTGCTGCCTCTTCAGTTGATTGTTTCGGAGTCAAGCAATAAACAGCGCCTGTTGTTTAATGTTCAGAGTACACTGTTCTGATCGTGCATATTGCCGCGGAGCCTTTGGTCGAAGGGCCCGCCATTACTCAAATCCAGACGTTTTGTGGAGCTGTTAAATTCCCGCCAGATTCTCCGGTATTCACAACTCCTTGAGGCTCAATCAACAGGATGTGGCATTCCTGTTCCGCCTGGGGCCAATGGTATACCCCTTGAGGAACGACGTATAGTTCGCCCTGTTTGAGCAAGACTTGATCATCGTCGAAATGCAGGATCATCTCACCGGACACCACCAAGAACAATTCGTCGGTCTCGGGGTGGTTGTGGCGAACGAAGGTGCCCTGGATCTTGGCGAGTTTGACTTGGTAGTCGTTCAGCGCGGCAATGACTTTGGGAGACCAGTGGTCTTGAAACAGGGTGAGTTTGTCTTGAAGGGAGATGGCGTGCATGCGTAGGCCTTTTGGGACGCCTAACATAGAAAAAGCCCCGTTGCAGTGGGGCTTTTGAGATACCTCATTCACCGAGAGCGGGTGAGAGAAAAAGCCCCCGCCATTGCAGGGGCCTCTTGTAAAAACAACCTTAAATTTTAGTAGAACTCTCAGGGTGAATAAACGAGCGGTGTTGGGGCAGGAGCTGGCATTTTCGACCAGAGGTGGAAGGTGGTCTGCGAGCGGAGGCACATGGGCGGGTGTGGTGATGCTGAGTTCTTTGGCGGCCTCTGCGGCACAGTATGCGCGGAAGACCTCAACGGTGACGGCACCATCGGTACCTCCGACATCTTGCAGCTGCTGAGCGTATTTGGCACTATGTGTCCATAAACGTCCCACAGCAGTCGACGACGAAAACGCCCGGAAATCCGGGCGTTTTTTTATGCCTTGCGCCCGGGTTTGTGCCGCTCGTTATGGGTGTGGCGTCGTCGGGTCATTTGGGTGAGTTGGTCCTCCCAGTCTTCCCAGTCCCCGTCCTCAGCATTCGAAGGTGGTTTGCGGTGGAGGTTTTTGATGTCGCGTTTGCGGCCCATGGCCAATCAACTCCGTGGGCGAGATGAGGTTCGCCCCGCCAATGGGAAATGAGGTAAGCAGCAATAAAAAAGGACGCCCAACCGGACGTCCTTTTCAATGTCTTTGTGCAATCGCTTATTCCGGCTGGAACACACGCACGTAATCCACAGCCATGGTCTGGGGGAATTCGGTAGTGGCATCGGGACTTCCCGGCCACAGGCCTCCCACGGCCACGTTGAAGATGAAGTAGAACGGTTGGTGGAACTCGCTCATGTTGGGGTCGGTGATGTCGATTTGGTGGTACTGGATGTCGTCACGGAACCAGCGGATTTGCGCTTCGTCCCAAATGATGGAGAACACGTGCCACTCGTCGGCGTAAATGCCGCCTGAGAGGATGCTGCTGCCGCCGTTGTAGTTGTGGCCGCCTTCGTCCCAGTGGACCGTGCCGTGCACGGTGGCGTTGCCGGTGCCGGTGCTCGAGCCGACCAATTCCATAATGTCGATCTCACCGCACGCAGGCCAAGTGTTGGTCACAATGTTGTCGCCCAGCATCCACAGCGCGGGCCAAATGCCTTGGCCTTTGGGCAGGTTGGCGCGGATGTCTATGCGGCCGTACTGGAAACTTTGGCGTCCTTGGGTTTTCAGACGAGAAGAGGTGTAATCTGAACCGTTGTACCAGCCTTCCTCGGCGGTGATCTTCAGCGAGCCGTTGGACACCTCGGTGTTGGCCGGGCGGTAGTATTGCTCCTCGTTGTTGCCCCAGCCCCAGTTTCCGGTGCCGATTTCATACACCCAGTCGTCGCTGAGTACGTCGCCGTCAAACTCATCTGCCCACACCATGGTGTAGCCGGCGTATTCGGTGGGAGTGGAGTAGCCGTTGACCGGAAGGCCGTCTTCGCCCACTTCAATGCTGATCTCTACTTGTACCGTCTCGGAGGTGAAGATGAACTCGCTTGCGTTCTTGTGGGCGCGCACAATGATGTTGTAGCTGCCCGAACCGGTGTAGGTGTAAATGGCCGATCCCGCTTCGTTTTCAACAGTGGTGGGGGTACCGTTCTCGCTAAAGGTGAACGAGTAGTAATGTGCATTGTCCGCCGTGGCGGTCACGCTTACTGTGCCCGCGTTGACCGTGACGTTGCTCACCAGGTTGGTGGGCAATACGTCCCCGCCTTCGTCTGCTTTTTGGCAGGAAACCAGCACGAGCATGGCTGTAATCACCAGTGCGCCGAGGGAAAGCAATGTGTGTTGTTTCATCGTGTTCCGTGTGGGGTTCAAGTGTCTAGCCTGAGGGGGGCAGGTTTGCAACAGCTGAACGACAGTTTACGCCCGTAAGGTATGGGCAGACAGGGCTGGGGACAAGTAAAAAGTGTGAAATTTACACTTAGGTGCCTTCCAAAGGCTGCGCAGACCTTGGAAGCCCAGCTGCATCTAGAGCACATCTCCACGCTGGCCCAGCACCAACTCTGCCAGTTCCACCCGTGTTTCCCATCCGGGCTGTTGCCGCGATTTGTTCTGGCCCACATAGCCCTTCAACTGCCGATCCGTCATCGCCGCCAGCTCAGTCAGGGAATAGTTGTGTTCGGTCTGCACCTTGGCTTTGGATGTCCCAGCCTTCTTACCGCCCGTTTTCTTCGAAGTCCCCTTGGAGCCTGTTTTGCCAGAGGCCGCCGTCACTGTCCTTGGCTCCGCCGCAATCAACGCCGTCGGCACTCCCAGCTCCTCCCAGGATTGTGAGGTGGGGGTAGAAGGGGTGGGGAGGTCTTCGGAGGTGATGTAGTTGTGGGGCATGGGGTAAAGGTAGGCTACACTTCGACTTTTTGTGGGGGGCTTAAGGAGTTGATGCTGGGTTAGGAAATGGTGGACTGACCAGAAGTGGGCAAGTCTGATTTCAACAAACGCTTTTTCTAGCAACGTCTCTTCGAAAAGCGGGGCGATGCTTGTAGAAGTTTGGTGTGCTTCGCGGGTGCGACGCCTGCAAGCGGCATCAACGCTGAACCACCAGCACTTCGCGTTGGGTTCCGGCCACAACGACGTACAGGCCTGAGGCCAAATGCGTGATGTCCAAGGTGCGCTGGCCGGTCAACACCGTATTTAGCACTTCCTGGCCTGAGGTGGTCAGGATGCGGACTTCGCTGTTTTGCGGCAAATTGTACAGGTGGATGGCCTCACGAGCAGGGTTGGGCGCGATGACCCAGTTCTGCCGCTTCTCATCGCCAATCCCCACGTAATCGTTGTTGGACCCGAAGGTGGGGGCGTGAATCTCGAACCCGCCGGTGCCGTTGGGGATGCGCGCGTAGCCCATGTCTTGTTCTTGTTGACCAAACGACACGTGATCGGCAATCAATGTGCCTGGGGCAATCAAAAACACCTCTTCACCGGCGCCGTCCAGCTTGAAGTTGGCGTGGAACGGACCGTCGCTCCCGTCTTCATCCGCCCAAATGATCAGGTAGTCATCGGCAGCCAAGATGGTCCCGTCGGGGATGGGCCACTTGTCCAGCACCCACGGGTTGTCGGTAAGGGTGTAGCCGGTCAAATCGATCGCTTCTGAGCCGGTGTTGTACAGCTCAATCCAGTCTTCGTCTTGGCCTTGCTCGTCGTAGGCCGTGGAGCTGTTGCGGGCCATGAGCTCATTGATGACCACAGGCGAGTTCTCGGCCCACAGTGCATCCACTTCATAGATGTACACGTCGTGCTCAGCTCCTGTTGGCAAGTAGCTGCGCGACCCGGCGCTGTTGTCCGAAATGGCCTCAATGTAGAACCGGACGGCGTTCCCGCCGCCCACCCCAGGAATCGTCCCAGAATACACATTCCCCGCTGCACTCATCTCTACCGCTGTAAACGCACTCACCATGGTTGGGGCGTAGTACAGTATTACACTCGATACACCAGCACCGGAGGCGCCCTCCACGACCGCGGTGACCTCCACGGCTTCATCGGCCAACGGGTTGGCCCATTCGCCTTGCGCAGAGGTCATGGTAACGGAGCCAATCTCAGGTCCGTCCTGCGCCACCTCCACAAAGGAGTTGAGGAAGGTGTGCCGTTCTTCAGCCCACTCCTGCAGGCCTTCTACGTTGCCTAGGAAGGCATTGTAGGTGTAGAGTTTCTTGGGGTCTTCGTTCACCAAACCGTCAATCATGTCCGCCCATTCCTGGAGCTCGGGGTTGAAGGTCTCGGGGTTCATGACGTCTTCGATCAACACGCGCAGGTGCGCCAAGTAGCGCTGGCGCAACTCGGGCACATCGAGCAAGCGGTAGAGCAGGGGGTAGTTCTCGTCGTCGGCGTGGAAAAACGGGTCCCAATCGCCGTTTTGGTCGTCCATCACCGTGTTGCCGTCGTACTCCAGGGGCACCATGCGGCCGCTCTCCACATCGAAGTAGAGGTAGTAGTCCATTTTGCCTTTGTACACGTACCCGTCGTCGTCGCTGAACAGGATTTCAGAGGCCAGGAACCACAAGGTGCGGTCCACGTCCATAATGGGGTCCAGCGTGGCGTACAGTTCGTCCAGCGGTGTGTTCTCAAGCACGTCGCACGTGGTCACCAAGTCGGCCCATGGGTCTTCGACACTGGTGGACTTGAGGGTGTAATGCTCTTGATATTCGGCTTGGTCCTCACCCAGCCAGTTGAGGGCTGTGGTGCCGTCGCCCCATCCCGGGCCACCGCCGCCAGGGCCACCACCACCAGGTCCACCGCCACTAGGGCCGCTGTCCTCCTCGGAGTCTGCGCGCCAGCGGGTGCCGTTGTTCTCTTGGAACCATTCCTCCAGGAACTCCTTGTTGAGCTGCTGTACGTTGGGGTACAGGCCCCAATCCTCGCCGTTGATGTAGAGCCACACAAAGGCGCATTGCGCGGCAGGGATGTGGCGACGAATCATACGCTCGTAGATGAACTCGCGCAAGAAACTCGGGTCGTAGGCGCAGTTCTGAAGGTTGAAGGACTCGTACCCGTCGTGGTCTTGGCCGTCCACAAAGGCATCCAGGCTGACGTTAAAGGACTTCTTGTCGCCGTCAATGGTGAAATAAGAGGTTTGTCCTTTGAAGCGTACCCCCACATTCTCATAGGTAGACCCGTCGATGACCGCTGTGCATGAGATGTCTGTGGCCGATTCGTAATTGTCCTCGAGCTGCTGCCACCAGTCGGTTTGGTCAAACTGCAGTTCAATGATGATGATTTGCATAGGGTCGTAAAAATCTTCGCCTTCCACGCCGCCTACCGTCAAGGTGTGGGCATCGGAATCCAGGGTCCATTGGTGGGGGAGGTTCTGCGCGAACAGCGAACAGGCGCTGAGCAGCGCGCATGCCAAGAACAAGTGCTTCATCAAAGTGGTGTTGTGTTTGCCTGGGTTTGGTTTCGGGTAATGCAGGCAAAACGAATCGTTAACATACAAGACCAAAGGGTGCACAGCAGGGGCTTTATTCAGAGTTCCCCGCGTGCGAATACGGAGTTGGACCCATCCCAAAGGAAGAGGTTTAAAGCGCCCCGATATTTTTTGTGTCCAATGAAGAAGCATGACTGCGAACGCCCGACTTCAGCGCATGAAAAAGGCCCCTTTCGGAGCCTTTTCGGTTGCAAATGGTATGGTAAGCTACTCAAACGAGCAAATGATGCCGATGGAGCCCACCAAACTCAACAAGTCTTCGGTATTGATTTCGCCGTCGCCATTGATGTCCGCGATGCACGGCCAATCGCAACCATCTGATCCGTACATGCCAAGTACTTCAAGGATGTCGGCGGCATTCACCATGCCGTCCCCGTCGAGGTCACCTTCGCAGGTGACACACACGCAAGAACCGTCGTCTTCGGTGGCAAACGGGTTGTAGTTGATGCAATTCGGGTCCATGCAGTCCAGGATGCCGCAGTTTACCGTGTTGCTTCCGTGGAAAAGCATCGGTCCCCAAGCGCCCTCACCTTCGTGAATGGTCAGGCCGCCAAATTCGTAGATGTTTACGCCCACTTCGGCAATCTCCCCAGGTGGGCCAATGATGGTAAGTGCGTAGCAGCCTTCTGGCAGACACAGCACATCTGTGCCGGCGCTGAGTCCGTCGCCAGTGGAGGCGTCATCCAACGACCCGAAGAACGACGTGCCGTTTTCGCTGAGGATGGAGTAGAATGCACCTTCCCAGCCGTCGCCAGCGGAGTCGGCCATTTCAATGATGAGGGCCACTTCACCTTCAGCGCAGTACGCGCAGGTGCCGTTGTCTTCGGTGGCAGAGGAGTCGTAGTTGGTGGCGGCAGGATCGGTGCACCCCGCTTGCCCCCAAGCTGCGCAGGACAACAGGAGTCCCGCGAGGATGGAAAGGTATCGCATGAAAGTTCGCTGTGGTTAAAGGTCTGGCGTAAAAGGTAGTTAATCTTTCGACATGGCGCAGGGTTAAGAAAAGCACAGGCCGTGTTTGGAACTGTCGGTCAGACTTCCTAGCTTCGAACACAGTGAATATAACCACCACCTATACCGCCTTTACCTTTACCTACTTCTTTGGAAGCTAGGCCGGCTGTATATGTGAAACTTGAAACAACGCAGCCCGGTCAGTAGATCGGGTTTTTTGTTGCCCACAGAAATGAAACACACCCTGGCATACACCTTTGGCTTTTGCTTTACCTACTTCTTTTGTGGAGTGGACTGACCGGGGTATGCACTGAGAAACAAACGAATGTAAATGCAACGCCCGGTCCTCACAGACCGGGCGTTTTTTTTGTTGTCTATGCAAACTGTAGCCATTCAAGGCGTGGCTGGCGCCTTCCACCACGAGGCGGCCCAGGCCTTCTTTTCCGAACCCATTGCCGTGGACCCGCACGACACCTTTGTCAGCCTGGTGCAGGCGGTAGGTGAGGGGCGTGTCTCGTGCGGTGCCATTGCCATCGAAAACACCGTGGCGGGTTCCATCCACCAGAATTACGACCTGCTGCACCAAGCCCCGGTGCGCATTGTGGGCGAGCACGTGCTGCCCATTGCCCAGCATTTGGGCGCCCTGCCCGGCACGCGGCCTGAAGAATTGACCGAGGTGCGTTCGCATTACATGGCACTTGCCCAGTGCCGCGCCTTTTTGGACCGCTTCCCGCAGGTACGCCGGGTGGAAGCGGTGGACACGGCCCTCAGTGTCAAAGAGGTGGCCGAAGGCCAATTGCAAGGAGTCGGCGCCATTGGCAGCGCTACAGCCATGGCCTTGTACGGACTCGAGGTCATCGCCCCCAACATCGAGACCCACAAGCACAACTTTACCCGCTTTTTCATCATCCGCCCCGAGGACGAGGCATCGGTTGCAGGCGCCAACAAAGTGAGCCTGCGCCTGACACTGAACCACCGTGTGGGCAGCTTGGCCGGTGCCTTGGCTGCGCTGGAGGCCATCTCCGGAAACCTCACCAAGCTGGAGTCCATGGTCATTCCCGGGCGCCCTTGGGAATACGCCTTCTACCTGGACATCGAGTTCGACGGGCCCATTCCGCAGGACACCTTCAATACCTGGCTGCAGGAGCACTGCGGCGACCATCACATTCTTGGAACCTACATCACCCAACGCCATGCGACCCTCTCAAAGAACTGAAGGCAGCAAGCCGTACTACTTCGCCACCAAGCTGGCTGAGATCCGGGCCATGGAGGCCGCCGGTCAACCTGTGATCAACTTGGGCATTGGCAGCCCCGACATGGCACCCCCAGTGGAGGCGTTGCACGCGCTGATCCAAGACGTGCAACGCCCCGGTGCATTCATGTACCAATCCTACCGTGGCCTTCCGGAATTGCGCGAGGCCGTGCGCCTCTGGTACGCCGAAGACTACCGCGTTACGATACTTGAACAGGCCGAGCCGCTGCTTACCCATGGCAGCAAGGAAGCGCTTCACTTTGTGCTGTTGGCCTACCTCAACCCGGGAGAAGAAGTCTTGGTGCCCAATCCGGGTTATCCGGCGTACCCTTCCGCAGCCAAACTGGCTGGAGGCCGCGCCGTGCCCTACGACCTGGATGCAGCGCACGGCTGGCTACCCCAAGTGGAGGTGCTCAACGCCGCGGCCACTGAACACACCCGCGTGCTGATGTTGAACTACCCGCACATGCCCACCGGAGCGGCCCCTGACGTGCAGGCGCTGGAAAAGGTACTGGCCTGGGCAGCTGCACACGAAGTGCTTGTGGTCCATGACAATCCCTACAGCCACACGCTCAGCGAAGCGCCGTTCAGCTTGTTCCAATGCAAGGGCAGCTGGGAGGGAGGCATAGAGCTCAATTCCTTGAGCAAATCCGCTTCCATGGCCGGTGGCCGATTGGGCTTGGTGCTGGGCAGTGCGGAATTGCTGGCGCCGGTGTTTGCCGTGCAGAGCTCGTTTTCCAGCGGCACCTTTCGCCCGTTGCAACACGCAGCCATTGCCGCCCTGCAGCACGCCCGGGAGTACCGCCAGTCTACCAATGCTGTTTACCGCGAACGCAAGGCCGCGGTGCACGCTATGTTTGACCACTTGGGGTGTACCTACGACCCTGAAGCCCAAGGGCTGTTTGTGTGGGCAGAAGTTCCCCCGTGCTGCGCCCAGGCCGAAGCACTGTCCGAAGCGCTACTCCAGCAAGCCCATGTATTCATGCCTCCTGGGCACATTTTCGGGAGCAGGGGGGCGCGCTATTTGCGTGCCTCGCTGTGCCAACCCACCCGCGTGATTCAAGACGCACTCACATCCATTCAAACCAACCTGACACAATCTTCCATTCGATGACCACTACAATCCCGACCACCACCAAAACACTCATTGCCGGCCCGTGTAGCGCCGAAACCCGCGAGCAAGTCCTCGCCGTAGCCGAAGGCCTTCAAGGCGGCCACGTGGACTACTTCCGTGCTGGCATTTGGAAACCACGCACCCGCCCCGGAAGCTTCGAAGGCGTGGGCACCGAAGGCCTCGATTGGCTACGCGAGGTCAAACAGACCTGCGGCTTCAAGGTGTGCACCGAGGTGGCCAACGTCAAGCACGTGTACGAAGCGCTCAAATCCGGCATCGACATGGTGTGGATCGGTGCGCGTACCAGCGCCAACCCGTTTGCCGTACAGGAGATTGCCGAAGCGCTCCAAGGCGTGGACATCCCGGTGATGATCAAAAATCCAGTCAATGCAGATCTGAACCTTTGGCGAGGTGCCATTGAGCGGATTGCTCGTGCGGGCATCACTGAGATTGCTGGGATCCACCGCGGGTTCTCTCGCTTTGGAGCGTTCACATACCGCAATGAGCCCAAGTGGCAGATCCCCATCGGGTTGAAGCAGTCCCATCCGGAAATCCCCATCATTTGCGACCCCAGCCATATTGGAGGCAAACGCGCGCTTGTACAGCCCATCAGCCAAAAGGCCATGGACCTGGATTTCGACGGACTCATGATTGAGACCCACACCAAGCCTGACGAGGCTTGGAGCGATGCCAGTCAGCAAGTCACCCCCGAGGACTACCACCAATTGGTGGCCGGGTTGAAGCTGCCCACGGTGTCACCCAAACAAGATTCACAAGAAAGCTTGGCCGCGCTGCGCGGAGAGATCGACGATTTCGATAACCAAATTCTGGATATTCTGCGCAACCGCATGGAGGTGGTGCAGCGCATTGCTGAGTTCAAAAAGCAGCACAACATGACGATCCTACAAAAGGCGCGTTGGTCGGCCATTGAGAAGCGAAACGCCCAGCTTGCTGATGAGTTTGCATTGGAAGAGAAGTTTGTGAATCAGTTGTTCAAGGCCATCCACCAAGGCTCCATCGACCGCCAAGAGCGTGTGATGCGTGAGTAGGTGCGCCCCAGTGGTTTGCGGTCGCTGCTCGGCGCTTTAGGAACAGCGAGCCCTTGGACCTTTTGGCTCAAATGAGAAGCGCACCCGTCCTCTTTGTTTTGGTGGGGATTGGGTGCGTTTTTGTTTGGGGAACGTTGGACTTACTTACCTGTCTCGCGCTTCTGCAGTGCACGCAAAAAATTGCGAAGGAATTGGTCCAGCATGGGGCGGTAATGGCGGTGCCCGGGTTTGCGAAAGAATGCACTCAATTCATGCGGGCTCATGGGCATGTTGACCGATTTGAGCATCGCCAGAATGGCATCGCTGTTGAGGCTGTAGGCAATCTTGAGTTTTTGCAGAATCAGGTTGTTGGTCAGCAGTTGCTCAGGAACGGGCAGGGGACCTTCGCGTTTGCCGCGCTTTTCGATGATGAGCCCATTGAGAAACGATGCCAATTCGGAGTCGGCCAACACCACAAAGTCGTCGTCCTCCTCTTTTTTCAACCAGGATTGGATCTGCGTGGTGGTTACCGACACTTCGGTGTGTTTGAACAGGGCAACCATGTCTTGATCGCTGTAATTGCCTATAAACCTAACGCGGCGGAGGACATCGTTGGTGGTCATGCCAAAGGAATCTCAGGTGAAACTGGCCACGAAGGTAAGCGTCATGCTTGCAGCATGCACGCGATGTGCAAAGCGCTTGTTGTTACAACAGTCCTAAAATGATCAAGATGTCTCCGATGCCCACGACCCCGTCGCCGTCCAGGTCCAGGTCGTCGCACGAGTTGCACCCCAGATTGCCCAGCAGATCAAGGAGGTCGTCGGTGTCAATCACCCCGTCTGCGTCGAAGTCTCCGAAGTAGGTGCACGTACCGTCATCCAGGGTGGCAGCAGGAGAGTAATTCTCTGCATCGGGATCTGTGCAGCCCAATTCGGCCAGGTTGTCGGTGGAGAAAGTGAGCCCCAGTTTGCGTTCGTAGGAGATCACATCGTTGTTTTCCACATGGACAGCTTCCACATTGATGATTCCTTCGAAGGTAGCGTCAGCAGGCAAGGTAAATTGCCCTACGCAGCGAAGGTTGCTGTATTCGGGGTGCTGCCATGTGTAGCCTAGCGCGATATTGCCACCGCCCGTAGGTGAATCAAACACGATATCCGTAGCTTGATTGAACCAGTCTTCGGTATAACCTATGAGCGATTCATAGGGGAGGTTGCTCACATCCTGTTCGTTTTCTGGTGTGTAGCCAAGACTCCACCAGGAGTCGTAGGCCAAGGATGGGTCGATGTCAAAAAACACGGTGTTGATGTCCTTGGCGTTATGCGCACCAAAGACACTGTTCCACAGCGGCGCAGTGCTGGAGAGCAGCAGAGGGCTTTCGTCGATGCCAAAGACACCTGTGATGCGGTCAGAATTGTCTGTCACTTCCAGGTAGAGGCGGTAGGTCACAAATCCTTCGGGGACTGTATCTATGCCCGTCACGGCAGCGTCATGCACGTGATGAACGGCCAACGACAGTCCCAGGATGCGGTCATCGGTTTCTGGGATCTCAGTGTTTGGGCAGTCTTGTCCTACGTGGCGCCCCCAATCAAGCACATCCAATATGTCTACTAGGCCGTTGTTGTTAAAATCTACTGCACTACCAACTGCTAGGGTGTCTAGCCCAAGGTCAGCTAAGACAGCAAGCGATTCCCCGCCACCCATGGTAACCTGGCCGTCGCCATTGAGGTCGTAGGGGCATTGGGCAGAGCAGTGGAAGCCCATCCACACCAAAAGGACTGTGAGGAGCATGCGCATGGTGCCAAGATACGGCCTCATAACTTTTTGAACAACGTGTGCGGCATGGTGATCAGCCAAGGCAGAAGCAGGCTTCGTGGGCGCGATCAGCGCTAAGTCGTGGGATAGTGGCATGAGAGTTCTGTTTTTATCACACACGTCTCCGGTTCCAAAAACCTTGGGTGGGGGCGCCAATTTTTTTGGAAGGAGGGCGCTCGGTTGTGCTCAAGCGCCCACCGCAACAGGGCAAGTGTCTTGGTTTCAGACAAGCAGATTCGTCGCAGAACAGTGCAGGGTTACTCTGGCTAAATCGCTGGGGATTTCGCTACGAGTGCATTCAGTATTCACTGAAACTGACGTTGGCGCAGGAGACGTTGGAGGGGTGTGGGAGGGTGAAGCGAGGTGGGAAGAAGGGTTAGAGAACTGCCTTTGCCCCATGTCTACTTGGTGTAGGAGGGTGACTTATGCAATACAGCCAACTTTTTCAACTTAGAAAAAGGTCATTCTCTGTCAGTACCGAAATGTTGAGCCCCAAAAACCAAACACCAACCAAACTGGCTTTTAACCTCAAGCCCCCTCCTTATTACCGAACTTCTAGTCAATATTGTACAACTACCCTGTGATAGACAGTAAGACTATTGCCTGATTGGACCTGCGCACGATACAACCCCGGTGCTAAATGGCTAAGATTAAACCTACCATTCCCCTTAGAGACCACAGCGGCGGTAACCTTGGCTCCGTTAGAACAAAACCAATCTACCGTATCGCCCGGTTTCAATCGAAGTGTTATCTCTCCTTGAGTTGGATTGGGGTAAGGTAACGACTGGTATTGATGCATCACCGCTTCTTCAAGAGTTGACGGAATATCTACAACACGTAGCCATCCTTGATTGTCTGGGTAGACCACATATACATGTCCCACCCAAGCCACTTTATTATTATTAACAGCAATATTCCGAACGGAACACTGCCCTTCATCCAAGTCCAGCCACTCGACATCATTTTCCCATTGCAAATCTGTATTGAATACATATTGAAACGGAAGAAATTGACCCGTTTCAGGATGCTCTCCATACCCTGCCAACACTCCCGATTCCCAATCATTAGGAGTAAACACACCCGCCGAAGATGAATTGCTTAGACCTGTAGACAACCAACTCACTTGTGAGAAGTCTAAGGGAATTCGCGCAATTCCAGCGCGCCAGTCATTGTTGGCGTCTTTGTCTTCTCCCGAAATAATTAAAAATCCGTTACCATCTAGGTACATAGAATGGACAGATGCCAATGTTGTAAACGGATACTCCAGCGAAAGAATGACGTTCAAGTCTTCGTCTATATGATATACAATCCAACTCGCCATCTCATTTCCGCCGAGCAGATCAATACCTGCCACATACCACCCCGACTGACCGTCTGAAATTATATCGACTCCACGTGAGTCTCCAAGGCCATAGGCCGATTCGCTTACAACATTCAAATCTTGATCTAAACGGTATACAATGATTTCGTTACCGTCCGTTTCTGTCTCTTGCCAGCCCACCGCAAGAAATTCTTCATCAGAAATCGGCTTAAGAGAGCGCACAAACACTGAATATGGAGTGCTCAGCGTGACTTGATCAATGATTTCGCCTTGATCTGATATGCGACAAAACAGAGCGTCGTATACAAAGCCCCCCCCTTGTTGTCGTGAGGTTCCTCCGGCAATCAAATCGCCATTTGGCAATTCAAATACATCATACAAAATCTGTTCTTCCGGTGATTCGAAAGTAGTTGACCATTCAACACTGCCGTCTGCATCGGTTTTCAGAACCCACGAATCTCGCTCGGTAATTTCATGATCGAAGGATCCACACGTAACCCAACCTCCATTCATCGTGGAAATGACTTGCATCCAAATATCGTTACCATTATCTCCCTCAAACAATTCAAAACTTTGGCTCAACGCGCCTTGCACAAATCCGAACGTAGCAAACAGAACGACTATTTTTTTCATCATTTGAGTCGAATGGTTTCCTTTCGAAGATAGAGTATTCTTCACATCCTCTGTGTGTAACAATTGCTCGGGGTTTTTCTTGTTCAGAACTATCGCTGCGGGACTATCTACATCCCCACCTATTTAAGCGCTCAAACAGAAACCGATGCTGTGCGCCTGGAGGTAGAGTAATTGCGCGTTGACTGCACACCAGAATAAAGTCTCTATCTTTATTGGGACCCATAACCAAGACCATGAAGAATCTGATTGTTCTCATCTCCCTGGCAGCATGCTGCTTATTTTCAAGTGCTACTTTTTCTCAAACCATTTTTACTGGTGCCATCAGCAACGATTGGGCTGATGCTGGGAACTGGAGTAATGGGTTACCTGCCCCTGGCAATGACCCCACTATTCCCGTCGGCCTGCTAGTTAATATCTACGGGACCATCGAC
>CAXPZW010000031.1:0-36508 GCA_964221845.1 Luminiphilus sp.
TACCCTTTGCCATAAGCGGACAGATCTTCCTGTGGCACGCCAGCAGCACGGACGGCCGACTTCACCGCAGCAAGTTCCGAGTGAACTAAGGCATTCCAAACACATAAACAGCCCATGAGCCCACTGCACATGGGCTGTTTCTTTGTGTGTATCGCCTCCATCCAGCCCCTTGCTGACCTCAAGGAGCACCGCCAGAAATCTTGACTACCTTTTCCAAAAAAAGATGAAGGATTTCCTCGTGGTCGGAACGCTCAAAGCAGGTCAGTTCCAAACGTTTATGAGCTTTATGCAGTCCGATGCAGGCATCGCCGAAAGGAAAAAAGTGGCAGATCTCAGTAAGACTGTGGGAACGGTTTCACCCGATCAAAGCAAAGTCATGTTTAAAATCGCTGTTCACAATGAGCAGGCATTGCATGCGTTCTTGGACGGTTCTAACCCGGTTTCCAAGCCTGTTTTTGATCAGGTGATGGACAGCTACGAAGTCTACGCGCTGAACCGCGTGTAACCCATTTCACTGGCTCCCTGAATGAAGGGAGCCGGATATGTTCCAATCTAAAAAGCGCACTGATGAGAAAAGAAGCCATGGCGTTGTGCCTGTTCATGTCCGGAACCTTGTGGTGTGCTTCAAACGCCGCAGGACAGATCAACAGTTACCCCCTCAACCAAACCGTAACATCGGATTCTGGACCGTTCACCCTCGATGTCGACGGAGACTTCAACAATGATTATACGTTCGAGATCTATCCGTTGTCTGGCAGTGCCACCGCGGCACGGGTGGTTTGTCTCGGGGACGCGCTTGTACTGGACTCCTCTACATTTGGCTATCCCGATGCGCTCAATTGCGGCGACGCCTTGACGGGCCCCTACAGTTCGGGAAACACCGTTTTGGGCACCGACGTGGGCGATGGAGGGTTGTTCACCGGTGAAGGGCTGATGTTCTTGGGATTGAACTTGAATACGGGTAGCGAAAGCCACCAGGGTTTGATTTCACTGGAAGTGTCGGCAAGCAACGACACCATTACCTTATACGAAGTGGGCTACTCCACCGAGGCAAGCAACGAAATCGCCGCAGGACAAATGAGCGACGAAACCGATCAGCCCCTGTGCGACTTCATTTACACCGTGGGTACCCAATTCGACTTCGAAGTGGCTGCACCTACCACAGGCAACGGTTTGCCTGCGATGGCTCCACTGTTCATAAGCACGTTCGCTGGCGATCTTTTGCTCAGTGAAGACAGTTGTTTCGGCGCACCGTGCTCCCACCTGGTGTCAAACCCCTTGGGTATGGATACGGTAACCACGTGCATCGACTATCTGATCTATGGTGCCGCCCTTTGCGTTATGGACACCTCTGCGTGTTGCGTCACCCAGGTTTGGAACGAGGCCACGCAGGCTTGGCAGATAACAGAAACGTCAGTGGGCGTTGAATCCACGGTGATTCCTGAGGTGATGCTCTATCCCGTTCCAACACGTGGCCCGCTGTATGTCCAAGGAGACTTTTCAACCCTGCGCATCTTTGACTTGTCCGGTCGGCAGGTATTGCAATCCACCCAGACTTCTTTCATCGACGTTTCGAGTTTAGCAACAGGTGGTTACCTGGTCGAAATCGTATCATCCAAAGGAAGAGAAACCAAGAAGATTCAGGTGGTCCGATGATGGATGTGCGCCATCCGTGGACTGCGCCGATCCAATGAATTCAAGTAAATATGTGTAACACAACACTCAGATAGAAAGAGGTAGGCACTGGTAATACGAATTACTCCTTATCGGTTCAAATGCACTTTGACTGCCTTATTCTCTTTCCCAGAAACAACCACAAAGTAGACTCCTGTGGACCACGTTTGTGTTGATATGCGCAAGAATTGATCGGTTATTTCGATTGGCTCTCTCACAACTTGTCCGTTCAGGCCAAACACAGACACCATTGAGCCCATTGTAAATCCTTCGACATGAATATGCGTGCCGTTCGATGTCAACCAGATCGTTCCCTCATCCACACCCTCATTGATCCAACAGTAACTTTCACGGATGACCTCTCCATCGGTCGCTTTCCATTGTGCTCGAAGTACGTCATGGAAAACTTGGCGCTCGTAAGTAGCATTCAATGTGGTCTGGGATTGCTGAGTTTCAGATAATGTAAAACTATCCAAGAGTATGTGATTTGACTGATTCAAATCGAGCATAGATATCTCTACCAATTCACCTTCTACCGAGCCCAGTAATTCGAGTGACACATCAACTTGGTTGTACGTTGAAGAGCAATTCATATTGAGTTGCTTGCTGCTGAGAAACACCGACGAGCACGAAGCCTCGCCGGTGGCCATATTATCGCAAGGGTCAGAAACTCCAGATGCAAGATTGGTCAAGCCCACGGTATAAACGTCTACATCCAGTGGTGGCTCAAATGTCAACGTGATTACCGCAGAAGCGACTCCTCCTAGTTCACACTCAGAGCCGCTCACCTCAGTAGGAAAAAATGAATCTCCATCTTGATTGGTGACAACAAAATCCAGCGGCTGGAGAGATCCGCACCTCACAGGCTCACTCATTTCAATGATGAATTCTGGCCCTTCGCATGAAGATGCGATACTAGAAATGATCGGTGGCACATCATCGAATATATCAGCGGTAGAAGAACTAAAATCTAGCGTGTAACCAGCGAGAGAGTTGCTCCAATTCATGACTACCAAGGCGTAGGTTTGCCCAACCGATACGGGCAAGTCGCCATTGAATGGAGGGCCATTGAGGTCTCCCGGGCCATTTGAATTTCCAAAACCACCTTGCAAGGATGATATCCCTGTGGAACCCTGAATGCCACCGAACAGCCCATATGAATTACAACTCGCCTCATACAAGGGGTATGTCCCCCCAGACTGACATCCTCCGTTAGTAATATCAAACAAACTCCAATCGTAGTCGTCGTACGGATCATTAGGAATAAGCTCAAAACGCAACACGCCAGCGGTCTGAACAGTGAAAGTGAACCAAGCCGAGTTGACTTCATCGAAGTTGCATCCCGAAGCCGACAATTCAAACGGAAAAAACCCACTGCCAATGGGCGCTCCGTCGAAAGAATAAACACCTTGACAGACAGCAGATCCTCCGATACAGTCAGCCGTGGAAATGTTTGAGCATGCAGCTTCTCCAAGGGCAATTTCCTGCATGCCTGAAAATCCCCACGTGAGGCTGAATTGCTGTTCTGTCTCACCAGTACTTTGATTGATCATGGTGAAATACGTGCCCTGCCAACCATCTCCCGTTGCATCAAGCATGCTCAACTCGTAACACCCTGGAAGCAAACAAAGAATTTCACTGAAGGGAGCACCTCCTGTTGCCACGACACTCCCGGCATTATCTATTAATGACCAAGTGACATCGTCTTGAAAATCTCCGCCAAAAACCGATATTTCGTAGTCGCTGCAGACTTCGTTCCCATTGCAGTTAAATACGCCTAATTGCAACAACTGACTTCCGTTGGAACCTGTGGCTAACGTTGCAGAGCCCTGAATGACACCACTCGCGTCTGAGATTGTCATAGTTGCACCATTCCATCCATCACCGAATGAATCATACATCTGCAAAGTATAACAGCCAGGATCAAGGCATATGGTTCCGGTATATGGAGCGAAGCCATTCAAAACAATACCGTCGTTCTCGTCCAACAGGGTCCAGCTGACCTCACTCGGCCATGTACCAGCGGATACAGAAATCGAAAAGTCTTCGCATTGACCGCAACAATCAAATGAGAGTAGGAACGTCGAAAAAAGAATTGCCAGCCTGTACAAGTATGTCATAGATTGATTCATCCTAAGTATGATCTAATCAGATCGTCATGAATGGCAAAGCCTTGTAAAGATACCAATGCTTTCGAAGATATCGCTGGTGCCGACGGAACGATCCCCATTGACATCTTGCGCACATAATCCGGAAGGGTTGCCATAAACAAACGAGTATGCATCACTGATGTCTTTTTCCGTGCAAATCAAGAAGCAACTCCAAAGCCCGACTCAACAACTCCAAAGCGTTCCATTTCAATCCTTGCTTTTCCACAAAAAAGGGCCTTGATGATCAAGGCCCTTTTTTAATGCTCAATGGTTAACGTAAACCCTGCCTTCTAGGGTAGAATCATCGCCAGCACATCGGTGTTGGTTAGATAATAAACGGCCGCACTAACAGCTGCCAACACAAACCAACCTAAGTATGGCTGCACTGCATTGCGTTCACGCATTTCACGGAACAGCTTTTCCCAGTAGTGCTCTCCTTCCTGGTGGAAAGCCACAAGACGATAATTGTAGCCCGTGCTGTAGTGCCAAAGTGGGGCAAACACCACCGAAGACAACAAAACAAGACCCAGCACCGCCAAAAGTTTGGCGAGCAATGCCCACAGATGATCAATGGTCGATGCTGATAGAAGTGCAGATTCCGCTTCAACCCGCTCTTGCTCTGCCGTCCAAGCGGCATGGTTGCTTTCATTGTCAGCCATCAATCCGGCAATAGCCGCAGTGATGCGTTGCAAAGAATCAACCCCCGCTTCTTTGGTCTTGAAAAGGAAGGGGCGCTCTATACTGATCCGCTCATTTTGCTCATCTGGCTCGAAGCCCCCGGCGTACGCTTCTTCACCAGGCAGGTTGAACGCAACAACATCGCGTCCAATCCAGAGTGTTGGCTCATCTTCATCATTGAAGCCTCGAACACGCACCGTTCCGGAGTGATCGCCCCATACAACTTTGAGGATGCTCCCCGTTTTCTCAATGATATCAACGCCTTCGGGAACACTCCATTCATAGCGCTCAAATCCGTTTTGTGTCGTGTACGAAACCTCATCACCCGAGCACACTTCAGACGGACCAAACGGACGACCGATCCACTGTTTTCCTTTTTCCTGGTCAAGCACATTCACACTGCAGCTCAGCCCCTCTCCTTCTCCACAAGCGTTCACAGGGATGATATAGACATTGCACGAACCGGCAGTGTTCCACTTCCAGTTTGCAAGAACACTCTCTGCCTCCTCAGCAACACGGACATAGCGCTCCACAACCGTTTCACTGTCCATGTTGTCAATGACGAGCTTGTAGGAAGCTGCATCGTCTACAACTGGCATGCTGAAAAACTGAGACTCATTCACATAGAAATCTCCATCATGCGTATGCAAGCGATCAACTGGAATCGCAGCAATTTCTTGCTGCACAGAAGCGCTGTCGATGCGCAGGGCCTCCAACACGGTGTTGTTGCTGTCAATCTTTGCTTGCATTGCAGCTTCGAAGTCCAGAAACCCCAACTCTAGACGTTCAATTTGCGCTGAGTTGTCAAGCATCGCAGGGATGTGAACACCCATATCTTGAACCTTCTCGGTCCACCCTTCTACATCGGTGCCAGTTACACGCCCAGCGCTGTAGTTCAACACCACCAGAAGAATCACTGGAACAATAGAAACAACAGCTGCACCAATCAATTGAAACGGCGCGCCGAAGAGGAGTTTGGGCATTCTAAACACCAGCATTCTCAGCAGCGGAAGTAGGTCCAACGACCCACCTTCCTCTTTGACAAATGCAGGAACACAACTGACCGCGGCGGCCAAAGCAATACTGAAGCCCAAACCAATCGGTACCAAGAGTTCACTCAACGTGAGACCCAAACCGGACACGATGGTGATGTCGTTGTAGTAAGTCAACGCTGCGAGTGCACCAACAATAACCAAGGCATATACCAGGTATATCGCCAATTTTTTGACTACCGGCCAAATCCACTCATGCTTAAACCCTGTCGCTTCGTCATTGGCGAGCGTTTTCATTACAGAATACACCAAGAAAAGGTAAACAATCGGCAACCCGATGGCCGCATACATGACATTTCCAGCCAAAAGTGCAGCCACCAAAACAAGGCTCGAAAGGCCCACAAGCGCAAAGAGTCTTTTTGCGCTAAACACGATAGAGTCGGTCTTCAAAGCCGCGCGAATGCCTTCGAATGCATTGTGGAAAAACCGCCAGGTGAATACAATCGGGTAATGCCAGATCATTTGAAGCAACCACACTACCGTAGGCCGCGCCACTTCATTCCAAAGCCAAACCAACCCGCTCCAGAGCAGTGCAACAAGCTTCATGAATCCGCTGTAAACGGCCTCCAAACCGAAAACCATCCAAGCGAACAGGTTGTACACAAAAATCAAGGGAAAGAACAACAAGCTAAACCTGGCTGCCCAATTGTTATCGCTGGTCCACTTAGACGTCAAATCATCCGTGGAAAGCAAATAACCCGGCGCAGTCGAAGTTTGCGCCGCAAACAATTTGGCGATGACAACAAGAGCCACACCGCCGATTAGAATCGCGTAAATCATAAATCGTAAGGATTAAGGTTCTCTCAATGTACGCCTACTCTTCTTATAGTGAGCGTTTTACAACCTATGTAATGACCCAAACTTATTCACAATAACAGTGGTCCATAAGCATTCAAATTCAACTGCAATCGGGTACCCCCCCTTATCAGTGTCTAAATAATGTGGACCTTTTAGCAAAAACATGGAACGAAAGTCTTTTGCCATTGGCGCCTTGAGCGCAGCTGTAGTCGCCTTATCTGTCAACGCCATTACTCCTGCTTCATCGGGAAAAATGGATCCCCGTTTTGAAATGCACACGTTGACCGATACCGGGCGGATCTTGGTTTTCGATCATCAAACTGGACAGGTACAGTACACCGAAGTAGACGGCCAAATCAACTCCAATAAAATGGAAGTCGAATTGAGCAGTGATGGGTTGGGCACCGGATGGCGGCCTTTGGTGGTCGAAATCAAGGATTGACCATTTTAATGTCTACGTGCGGGACTGTACTGCGTTGAGTTGAGGAGAGGGCAAGACAACAAGGCCCGCATGCTATCAAACAAAAAACGACTGCTGGGATGAACATTTTAAGTTCAATGAGCGAACCGTAAACGGATTCAAGGGTTGCATCAACATGACGGTTCCAACCCACCTACCAGCCCCGCCAAAACAATGCCATGCCACCTCCTACCTGATTGACGGTAACATCAGGGCGTGGTCGGGCAAAACCGCTGACGTATTTAGCCCCATGATTGACCCCGCTTCTCCATCGGGGGAACGCATCATGTCGAACACGTTTCAAGAACAGCTCTGAAACAAAACGGTGCAATTCCATTACCGGTGTTGAGGCACCATACCATCGGCATACCAGAGCGCACCCTCTTTGATGACCACTGGCTTGGTCACGTCAACCACGCAATTGCGAATGATGGAAACAGGGGTTTGTCCTGTTCTTCGAATGAATTGCTCGTGCAATGCAAGGAGTAGAATCCCTTGGCCTTCTCCCATAAGTGTCTTGTGCACAAGCAGATTGTAACAGTCAACCAACTCCTGGAGAGACTCCCCTTCCAAGGCCATGACTCTTGAACGGACCTTTCGGACAAGCTCAAACGTTGGCGGCATGAAAGCGCCGTAAGACGTTGGCTTAATGATTTTAGTTCTCTTCCTGTTTTCAGTACTGAAAACATGCGTGGTCAGAATACCGGGTCGATTTAGGCGAACGCCTCACATCTTGGTACCACCGTGCCTTGCGCAGGTCGGTTGGCGGGCAATGCCCTTCTGGATGCATGTTTGTTTCCTGATATAGAGTAGCCATTTTCATTTGTAATCCCAAACCCTTCGTAGAATTTTTGGGTGCTCGTATAAGCGGATTAAGCCTATTATTTGAGTAAAAATTGGGAAACGTCAAACTCGAAAGCAGATCCATTTAGGACGCGCATGTAAAGGGTATTCAAGCGGCCCGAGTCTTGGCCATGTGCCTTCAGCGCAGGGACTTTTTTGGTGGAGACTTAGTCGTCTGCTGCCCTTCACCGCGGGCGAATGGCGCCAAGGGCTGATTGGTGCGCTGAGAACGTGTTATCTTCCAAATCCAAACCGAAACCCACCACCCATGCAACACCAAATCCAATCGTTCGAAGACTACCAGGTCAAATACAAGCAGAGTCTGGAGGACCCGGAGGGTTTTTGGGGGGAGATTGGACGGTCGTTTGTGTGGCGCAAGCCATTTGAGCAGGTGTGTACCTGGGAGTTTGAGACGCCGGCGGTGAAGTGGTTTTTAGGCGGGACGCTCAACATCACCGAGAACTGTTTGGACCGTCACCTCGAAACCCGAGGCGATCAGGTGGCCATCCTGTGGGAGCCGAATGATCCGAACGCAGCCGTGGTGCGGTTGACCTACCGCGAGCTGCACACGCGGGTGTGCCGGTTTGCAAATGCGCTCAAGGCGCAAGGGATTAAAAAGGGCGACCGCGTGGTGGTGTACATGCCCATGGTGCCTGAGTTGGCGATTGCGGTGTTGGCGTGTGCACGCATTGGTGCAGTGCATTCGGTGGTGTTTGCGGGCTTCAGTGCCGTGGCCATCGCCGACCGGATCAACGATGCGCAAGCGGCCATGGTGATCACCGCTGATGGACTGAATCGCGGAGCCAAGCAAGTGCCGCTCAAACGGGTCGTGGACGAAGCCTTGGAGAGCTGCGAGTCGGTGCACAGCGTGATCGTGTACAATTGCTTGGACTGGGCTCCCAACATGCACCCCGGGCGTGACCATTGGTGGCACGATGCGGTGGCCGGCATGGGCGACGATTGCCCTGCCGAAGAAGTGGACGCTGAGGACATGCTCTTCATCCTGTACACCTCCGGCTCCACCGGAAAACCCAAAGGAGTGGTGCATACCCACGGCGGGTACATGGTCTACACGGCCTACTCCTTCCAGAACGTATTCCAATACCAAGAGGGCGATGTGTACTGGTGCACTGCCGATGTGGGATGGATCACCGGGCACAGCTACATCGTGTATGGGCCCTTGCTTTCGGGGGCGACCACGATGATGTTTGAAGGCGTGCCCACCTGGCCCGATGCCGGTCGTTTCTGGCAAGTGTGCGACAAGCACGGGGTCAACCAGTTTTACACCGCGCCTACGGCCATTCGTGCGCTGATGGCCTATGGCTTGGATCATGTGCTTTCCTACAGCTTAGACTCGCTCAAAGTGTTGGGCACCGTGGGCGAGCCCATCAACGAGGAGGCTTGGCGTTGGTACCACATCCACGTGGGCAAGGAGCGTTGCCCGGTGGTGGACACCTGGTGGCAAACTGAAACCGGAGGCATCATGATCTCAGGATTGGGCCAGCACAGCCCCCAAAAGCCGGCACACGCAGGATATCCGCTGCCTGGAATCCAGCCTGTACTGCTCAACCAAGACGGCCAAGAAATCACCGAGAACGGGGTGGAAGGCTACTTGGCCATCAAGCATCCGTGGCCCAGCATCCTGCGCACCACCTATGGCGACCATGAGCGCTGCCGCCACACCTACTTTTCGCACTTCCAGCACCACTACTTCACCGGCGACGGCGCCAAGCGCGATGAAAACGGCATGTACCGCATCATCGGCCGGGTGGACGACGTGATCAACGTGAGCGGCCACCGCTTTGGCACCGCCGAAATCGAAAATGCCATCAACGCCAACGGTACGGTGGTGGAATCGGCAGTGGTGGGCTATCCGCACGACATCAAAGGACAAGGCATTTACGCCTACGTGGTATGTGAACAGGCGCCTGCGGACGACGAAGTGGCCCGCGCTGAGATCGTGGAAACCGTAGTGGCCCAAATCGGGAAGATTGCCAAGCCCGAGAAAATCCAATTCGTGACCGGACTGCCCAAAACCCGCTCAGGAAAAATCATGCGCCGCATCCTCCGCAAGGTGGCCGAAGGTGAGCCCGACAAACTCGGAGACACCTCTACTCTGCTCGATCCTGCGGTGGTGGAAGACATTGTAGCCGGGGCGCTCTAAGCAGCATCCAACACAACATCAAACGCATCAAAAAAGCCCGTGCATCTGCACGGGCTTTCTTTTTGGGGTGAGCCTTGGGCTCGGTACATTTCAAGGTTACTCCTTGATTACGCGGTAGGTAGCACCGTCGTTCAGCTTCAGGAAGTACACGCCGCTTTGCAGCTCGTCAATCACGATCTGTCCACGCTGGCCGAGGGTACCGGCTTTCACTTTTGCTCCGGTAATGTCGAGCAGGGTGAAGGCTTGGTTTTCGCTTTGGCCGGTCACGGTGATCATGTCGGTGGCAGGGTTGGGGAAGATCTGCACGGCTGCTGCCGCGATCTCCTCGGTACCCACGGTCGACTCGGTGGAGCGCTCGTAGCTGAAGCCGCCGCCGCCACCGCCGCCGCCGCCACCACCGCCGACCCAATTGGTGAATCTGATGTCGATGTAGATGTCGTCGGTGATCAGATGCACCACCATGTCTTGGCCCACCAAGCTGGGCGGGTTGCTGCCGCTGGTGTCTTCCCAGTTTTGGAAGGTCAAGCTGGCGATGTCATCGGTGGTGCCGATGGCCCACTCGGTGTCTGAAGGGCTCGAGAAGTCGGTGTACGACGCCTCGGTGACGATGTTGAAGATGCCTTGATTGTTGGCTCGGGTGATGTGCACGTTGTCGGTGATTTGGTCCTGGTTTTCGGCCAAGGTCCAGTCTGAATTGCTCTGTTTGGTGAAGGTAATGATGGGTCCTTCCCAAATGGTCTGTGCCACAGCTGGAGCGGCACAAAGCACGGCCAACGCCACGGCAAACAGAGAAGTGTAGATGTGTTTCATGAAAGTTGGTTTTGCGTTCAATTTGCGCCAATATAATACCGCAAATCGCAAAAATGTTGAGTGTGAATGGTGTTGTTATTCACCGCGGGTTTCGTTGAATTGCATTACGTCGATACAAACCCGTTTCCGCAATCGCATTGACATCTCGGTTTTGCCTGCTGGCGTGTACACGGCTGTGGTAGACCGAGCGCACTACCGCGTGGTCAAACAGTAAAGCCCCAAACCAACAAAGCACCCCTCCCGGAGTGCTTTGCTTTCTCTCAAATGAACGGCGGGTGCAGAACTACCCGTTCAACAACGACTTCTTCTTCATCCTCAACGTTGCGGTGGGCGGCATCTGGCCTGGCTACCCCGACGACACCACCGAGTTCCCGAAGTTCATGGCGGTGGGCCACGTGCGCGTGTATCAGTAGGCCTGAGCCCAAGGTTTTCTTCCGTTTTTCCTGCCCGACGACCTGCTGAGGTTATCTTGTGGGTATGAATCCTCGTTTCACGCTTCGAGCGGTAGTGGTACTGCTTTGCCTTGCCATGGCGCCCGCCTTTTCGGCCCAAACCGTTTCGGACTACAACCCCGACGCCAACGGCGACAACATCATTGACGTCCAAGACCTCTTGGCCATTCTAGGTCTGTTCGGCTCAGAATGGGGCGACTCGGCCACCGGGTGTACCTACCCCAACGCGTGCAACTACAATCCTACGGCCACCGCAGATGACGGTTCGTGTTTGTTTGTGGTGGATGCCCTGGGCGTGTGTGGAGGCGACTGCCCTGCCGACCAAGACGGCGACGGTGTGTGCGACACCGTTGATGATTGTGTGGGTGCATACGATGCGTGCGGAGTATGCAATGGCGCCGGCCCGGTGTTGGCCTGCGGCTGTGACCCTATTCCCGAAGGCGACTGCGATTGCGAAGGCAACCAACTGGATGAGTATGGCGTGTGCGGCGGGGATGGCACCCCTCCCGAGCACTGGGTCACCTTCCGGGTGGACATGAGCGAATACGGCTCGCCATACACCACCGTTTACCTGAGCGGCGGGTTCAACAGCTGGTGCGGCAACTGCACGCCCATGTTTGACGAAGACGGCGATGGCGTGTGGTCGCGCTCGTTGCTGATGACCGCGGGCGAGCAGCAGTTCAAATTCACCGTGGACGATTGGGCCGACGGCGAGTCGTTTGAACCCGGAGCCCCTTGCACGTTGACCACCTTTGAGTTTACCAACCGGGTGATCGAGGTGGGCACCGAAGACCTACTCTTGCCCGAGTACTGCTGGAACAGCTGTTCGGATTGCCAGGACGAAGAACCGTGCGGATCGGTGTGCGCCGATGCACCTGGCCGCGCTGAGCCGGTGACCTTTGACGGCTACCAAATGCGTTTGGCGGATCAGCCCTTCCACATCAAAGGCGTAGCATGGTCGCCGATTCCATTGGGTTCTGGACCCGGTTTCTTGCCCGACAACCACTGGGCGCTGGCCGTGAGCGAGGATGCGGATTTGATGCAAGACGCCGGCATCAACGTGCTGCGCACCTACAGCCCCATCGAGGACCCCGCCGTTCTGGACACGCTCTACGCCCATGGCATCCATGTCTTGATGACTGTTTTTTACGGCTACAACGACACCCCTGACTTGGCTGCTTCACGCGTATGTGCGCTCAAGTCGCATCCGGCCATTATCGGTTGGGTGGTAGGCAACGAGTGGAACCTGTTTGACGCCGACATTGCCCCTACTTTCAGTCAAGTGGTGGCCACCATCAACACCGTGGCAGAAACCATCCAAGCCAACGACGACACCCGTCCGGTGAGCACCGTGTGGGGCGGATACCTACCTCCCCAAAGCATCATCGACGACATGCCTGAAATCGACTTCTGGGGGCTGAACGTGTACACTGGCGCCAGTTTCAACAGCCAGTTTGACGAGTGGGAAGCCCTCACCGGCAAGCCCTACTACTACGCTGAGTACGGCGCCGATGCGTACGACGGCACCGCCGGCCAAGTGGACGAAGCCACCCAAGCCGAGCTCATCGAAGCTCAGACCCTGGAACTCTACGCCAACGCCTCGGTCAACGGGAGCGGTCCGTGCACAGGCGGCGTGCTCTTTGAGTTCAACGACGAGTGGTGGAAGGCCGACGGCAACTGGAACGTGCACGACACGGGCAACCCCTGGTACAACGCCGCCTACCCCGACCCCTTCATGCACGAGGAATGGTGGGGCATCGTGGATATCTTCCGCGTGCCCAGGCAGGCGTACTACACGTATGCAGGGTTGGTGGTGCCGCAGTAAGTTTACCCCATGAACCGCACCGACGTCCTCACCGCACTCGAAGCTCATTTGCTCCAGACCTTGGAACGTACACAAGCCCAAGTGGCCTCGTTGCAAGAATCATTGGGTGCGGAATCCAAATCCACCGCTGGCGACAAACACGAAACCGGCCGCGCCATGATTCAGCAAGAGTTGGAACAGGCTGTGGGTGCGCAGAACAGGGCTTCAGAAGCACTGGTGGGGTTTCGAAAAATTGCGGCAGGGTCGCCCTCAGAAGTGGTTGCCCCGGGGAGCTTGGTGCGCACCCCAAAAGGATGGTTCTTCACCGGTATGGCTTTGGGTAGAGTGGCTGTAGACGGGGGCAGCGTGTTCTGTGTTTCGCTCGCCTCACCTGTGGGACAGGCTCTCAAAGGCGCTGCGCCAGGCAGCACAGTCCCATTTCAGAACAGCGCGCTACACGTGTTAGAGGTGCTGTAATCAGCGCTTGACGATACGTTGAGTGACCGACTGCATACCCGTGGCAACATGCAACACGTACATGCCCGCAGGCAATGCCGAAAGGTCAAAGGTGCTTGCGTCCAAGGCCTTGACCTCCACTTCAGCACCGCGGATATCGGTCCAAACCAGTCGGACCGGGGTGGTGCCGAATTCCACAGTCAACAAGCCATCGGTAGGGTTCGGGAAGGCTCCAAGTTCGAGGGACTGCTCTTCTAGGCCCACGAACAATTCGCAATCCTCCACATCCAAATCCAGCGACGCACCGGGCACCAGTTCGATGCCCTCAAAACCGGCATAGTCTGGTCCATAACGGTAGGCGCGGAACACGCCCGAAAACCCGTCAAAATCCCAAACGATGTTGCCGTCAAGATCAACCTCAAAAAAGTGTCCTTCGGCGCCCTCACAAATCAGCGTATTGCCATTGGGCAAGCGGCCAGCACCCGAAATATGTTCCGAGAAAAAGTCTGATGGGTTGGGGGCAACATAGGTCCAATCCAAGGTTTCGGGACCGGTCACTGTGCCCGGCTCCATGAGGTAGTTTCCTTCGGCATCGGTGGGTGGGGTAAATACATCTACCGAGCTCCAGCCGCGGCCGTCGCCGTTGTTGTAGACCATCAGTTTACCGGCGTCCGCCAGGCCGTCAGCAATCCAGTGGATGTCGTGTTGGCCATACAGGGTTTGGTCGGCGCCGCTGCCCACGTCGTGAGAAACGGGATTGCCCCACCGGTACAACAGATCCCCGCCTTTGCCCATGTTGCCTCCGGTGTGCCCTGAGGCCTCCTCGGTAGTGGTACTGTGGTCGATGATCCAGATTTCATCGGCGGCGCGCATGCTCAGTACAATTTGATCGAGTGCGGCGTTGTAGGCCACCGTGTTGCAGTGCAGCCAGTCCACGCTTTCACTGTTGGGGGGAGACGATTGACTGCCACAGCCGGTCCAAATCAGTTCGGGATGATCGGCGGGGTTGTCCACCACCAAGTGGTCCCACGCGTGCCATTCCCAGACCACGGGATTGCCTTCTTGGGCGGGGTCCACTTCCCAGATCATTTCCGCCCAGCGCGGTTCGTTCGCGATGAAGCCGGCTTCCACACATTCCTCAGCGGTGAAGTATTCCCAAAGCACAATCAAAATGTGGCCGTTGGGCAGGTACTCCACGTCGTGGTGCTGGCAGTATTCGAGGGGCGAGTACAGGTCCATCTCCCACACGATGTTGCCGTCCCAATCGTACCGCTCCAAGTAACCGCCCGTGCCACCAAAGTGCACGTCCTCACTGGCCGAACGTCCGGTACGCAGCAACGTCCCGTCTTCCAAAAAGTAGCACACCAGCCCCGGGCGATACGCGCTCTCCCAGCTGTTCACCACATGGCTGCAATTGTCCATCATGTAGGTGGTTAACGAATTGTTGGCCGAAAACAAGGTATACCCATCGAACGCCTCAGGCGTGTTTAACTCCAAGGTGTACTGGGCAGAGGTGGGGACGGACGCAAGCCACAAGCAAGCGCCCAAAAACAAGGCAATTCGATTCATGGTTCTGGATGTGACGTAAAGATACGACGAGGAGCGCGGAGGGAGGCGCGCAAGTAGAGGGGATTGCGGCAATGCTGAGGGAGTTAAAAGTGAAAAGTGGTGGGTGGGGTGTTTCTGGCCTTGGACGATGCAGCTGGGATTTAGTGCCAGTGCAAGGCTTTCGGTCAAGCAAAGCATTCGGACCCAGTACAACGTCGGCCTCGCCGTGAAGCGGTGAGCTACACCTGCATACAGAAACACCGTGCTCGGGAAATCGTGATCAATCGACCTTCCCCAACGCCCTCCCCTGCAAATAGCCACTTTTCACTCTCAAACCCGCCCCTTGCACGAAGATCTTGCACTTCCACTTGCACTCACCCTAGCACTCAAATCGAATCCCGATCTTTGCGCCCCCAACACCATCCCATGGCTTCGATCAAACTCGGCATTCTCAAGGAAACCAAGACTCCACCCGACAAACGTGTTCCCCTCAGCCCCGCGCAATGTGCGCAGGTGCAGCGCGACTATCCGCATGTCGAAGTGGTAGTCCAGCCCAGCGACATCCGAAAATTCAAGGATGCTGAGTACACCGCCGCAGGGGTGACCCTCCAGGAGGATCTGTCGGATTGCGACATCCTGATGGGGGTGAAAGAAGTCAAGATCGAAACCTTCATCCCGGGTAAGACTTACCTGTTCTTCTCGCACACCTTCAAGCTGCAGCCGTACAACGCCAAGTTGCTGAAGGCCGTGCTGGACAACAAGATCCGTTTGGTGGACTACGAGGTGATCCGCGCAGCAGGCGGTGGACCGCGTTTGATTGGGTTTGGGCGCTACGCCGGCGTGGTGGGCTGCTACAACGGCTTTCGCACCTTTGGCCTCAAGCACGGCCTGTACGAACTCAAACCCGCCCACGCGTGTGAAGATCGCCTAGAGATGGAGGGCGAGCTGGCCAAAGTGCAACTGCCCGACAGCGCCAAATTTGTGCTCACCGGTTGGGGCCGCGTAGGCCATGGCGCCCGCGAAATCATGGATTTGCTGCCCATTCAAGAAGTGACCAAAGACGCCTTCCTCAACGCAGAGCACACCGGACCGGTCTTCACCCACCTCAACACCGAAGACACCTTCAAGCGTACCTCAGACGGTGGTTTTGACAAGGGCGAGTTTTACAGGGACCCTTCTGGCTACGAAACCGCCTTCCTCCCCTACGCCCACGACGCCGACATGTACGTGGCCTGCCACTACTGGAAAGAAGGGTCGCCGTTCATCTTCACCCGTGAAGACATGAAGGATGACCGCTGGAAAATCAGCGTAGTGGCCGATGTCAGCTGCGACATCGACGGCCCGGTGGCCTGCACCGTGGAGCCCAGCACCATTGCCGACCCCATGTACGGTTACCACACTGCCGACGAGAAGCGCGTCACCGATTTCCGTGCCCCGGGCACCATTGCCGTGATGGCGGTGGACAACCTTCCTTGCGAATTGCCCAAGGACGCCTCCGAAGATTTTGGTGCTGAAATGATCAAAAATGTATTGCCCCACTTGTTGGGTAGCGATGATCAAGAGGTTATTTGGAAGGCAACGGAAACCACGCTTGAAGGTACCCTCACTCCTCATTTTGGGTACTTAGCGGACTATGTTGCCAACGCTCCAACACCATAAATCCTTACAAAAAACCGCAGCCCAAAATCCTGATTTTGGGCTGCGGTTCACATCATTGTTCGTGTTCTAACAATTATTTACCAGGCCTTCACAATTGAATTGACCCATTCATTCCCCGAGCTATCCATCAGTTGAATGATGTAAACCCCCTCGGGCAAGCTGCTCAAAGAAACGGGCTGGAATTCTTCTGCATTGACCCCTTCTTTGATTCGAACAAGTCGGCCGCTAGTATCCATGACACGCAATTGGACAGGTCCTTGTATTCCCAGCTCACCATTCAGCATCAGGTGATCGCCTTGAATGTAGAGCGCTGTTTGCTGGTCAGCCTCCTCTTCTAAAGCTGGCAGCGCTGGTGTAGCCACCACTTCCACTACCTGATAAACCGAACAGTTTTCGGACGTCGCAAACACCGTTACTGCGTAGGCGCCTTCGTTTTCAAATACATATGAGGTGTTCGCTTCACCCAAAACTTGCGCGCCGGGTTCAAATGTCCAAACAAGCGACGTTAACGCTTGATTGGCATTGGCCTGGAATGCCATTGGCTGCCCCACTTCTACCACTGGATAGGGAACAATAACCTCCATGCTCAGGGCATCGGGGTCGTTCAGATCAACGGTTTCAACCCATTGATTATCACAGACATCGGATGCGACGATGCTGTAAACGCCAGGCTCCAACGCATTCCACTGTTGGACTTCCGTCGCCAGCGTGCCGCTCCATTCCAACCCTGGTCCGTAAACCTCAACGGTCCAATCTTCAGATCCCATCACCTCGAGTGAAGCAGTGTTCCAAAGGCATGTCGCTGGAGTACTCACCACGTTGAATTCAGCGAGTTCTATGGTGGTCACTTCGACGGTGTCCACTGTTGAAGCACACAGAGCATGCTCTCCCGTCACCATCAAAGCATAGATACCCTCCGCAAGGCCGTCCAAGGTAATGGAGCCGTCAACGGCGGTGGCAATGTTATTTTCTGCTTCTCCTACTTGACCCCACTCAGCAGTGACCGATCCCTGGCCCATCGAGAGCACAAGCTGGCCATCGTTCGCGCCGGCGCACGTTTGCGCGCTTGCCTCGACGGCAAGTGCCGGTGCAACATGCACCTGGAAACGGTTCGCAGTGCTTTCGTCGGTCCAATCGAATGCGTACGCATCGCCCGGCAACAGCGCCTGCTGAACATCCAGCTCGGTGTCAACAAGAATCACACAACCTGCGTATGTGGTTGGGGCGGTGTCGTCAAAACGAATTTCCAAGCTGGTGTGCGATTTGGGATTCACCTCGAGCTGAACAATGCGATCTACTTGGGGATAATCTGAAATCGAAATGGCCAAGTTCTCCACTGACTCTTCTCCGGAAAGAATGCTCAAGTCAGGGTGATCCTGATTGGAGGCGAAGAACTTTCTCGCATCGAACGTCGCGTCTACCTCGTCTGTTGCCCCGGGGTGGAAACCAAGGATGGCTTCATCGATGTAATTCTCAGCTACCAGCTGCAAAGGCACCGTCTCGATGGGTGTTTCATCGGCATCTTTCAGGAAGATCCCTTGCACATCGACCTTCACCTGCTCATTGGCTTCAAGCACAGGGGACGGGCCAACAGCTTGCACCCAAAAGGCTTGTGAAGAGGCAATGGTTCCGTCCATACCCCCGGTTCCCAAACCATTCACATATGCATGGTAGGCTCCCGCAATTGGGTCAAACATGTAAATCGCATCGCCTACGTTACTGCGCGTCCATTCCGAACTGTTCCAGTCGATGGCACTTGGATATGGGTTGGAGATAAGGTTCCACCCGTCGTGGGCAGCGCCATAGTCCGATACAGTGTAATCGAGAGCAAAGACCACATCTCCACGGTTCCACATTCCGGTGACATCTACAGTTGTTTCAACGGGCTCCCAATAGGTGTAAACTCCTGAAGTCAAAGGGATTGACTGGGTCAGCGAGTCGGGTACTTCAAAGCCAACGTTCAAATCACCTTCGGCGCCTGCGTAGAAGGTCTCGTTGTAGAGGTACATGTTTGACCACGGGTTGGCTTCACTCGGCCAATTGGGCCAGTCTGAGCCTGGGAAACCTGTTGTTGGCAAGTCGTCATTCCAATCTTCAAAAGACAGATCGCTGAAAGGAGCGCACATCATGCGCCATGCATCACCTCCTGCGGGATAATAGCGCTCCAGGGTCAAGCTGTCGCACACAACGGCAGACACATCGCTCAAGGCTCCAATCGATCCTGTTTTAGAAGCATTCGATCGCAGTGTCATGTGGTTTGATGGGATGGAAAGGACTCCTCCGTCGACACTCAATGTGCCCAGCAACTCAAGGCTGCCATTGACCGTCACGGTATCGGTAGACTGAATGGTCAAGTTCCCCAATACGGCAGCAGTGGTCAACTCTTGCGCCGCACCGTTCAAGACCAATGTACCTTCCAGGTCAACCAGACTGCTGGAGCTCAATTCAACATCTCCGGATACCATGAGTGTGCCGGCCAGCGAAAGTGTGGCGCCGCCATCCAACCAAAGCGATCCAATCTGGAGGACATCTTCAGCGCTCACAAAAGGGGCATTTTCGGTTCCAAATGGCACAATAACGTTGGCTCCTGTAGGGGGCACTGACCCAATATCCCAGTTGTTCGGATCGTTCCATTGATCGTTGTTTCCAGCCCACACATAGTCTTGTGCAATAACTGGTTGTTGCACGATCACTTCAGTCAAACAAGTACTCGTGTTCCCACTCAAGTCAGTGGCAACCCAAGTAACCATCGTACTTCCAACAGGATAGACATCAGTGGCGTCTGCAGTCCCGTTCCACGAGTTGGTCAAAGAAAAATCACAATCGTCGCTTGCTGCGGCCACTGGCACAGTTACCAGCCATTCGCTCACCCCTGCCGCGGCTGTCTCGGCAACATTACCGACACAAGTAATGACAGGTGCATTCGATTCAAATACATCGACCGTTTGGTAACAATTGTAGGTGTTGCCATCGTTACCTGTCAGCGTCCACGTCACAAGCGTTGAGCCCGCTCCATAGCTGCCTGAAGCGTCGTTTGTTCCGTTGAAATCATTCGTAACAGAGGCCAATCCGCATCCCGAACAATCGGTGATGAGAATATCATCGATGTAGAGCAGGTCGCTATTTGTAGACGCATCACAGATCCATTTAAACCTGGTTTCTGAAGAAAAAGGTCCTGCGATCACAAGGCTCTCGTTTTCGGCCACCTCGTTGTTGAAATCAACCGTATGTGCCCACGTTTGCACCGTGCTCCAGCTGCTTCCATTATCCGTGGACATCTGCAGGAAAAAATCCTCAGAACTTGAACCAAAACCACTGGTTACATAGTGAAAGGAAAAGGTGACTTGCGAAAGGGCAGACATGTCGAGAGCAGCACTTAGGGAGTAGGAACTGCTTGAATTGTCTCGCAAACGCAGCGAACCCGATCCCGAGCTGGCATAGCCTGCATTTGTTGAATGGGCGCAGTCAGAACCTCCGTCCGACCACAGGCCCAGTCCTGCTTCGAAATCCTCATCCATCATCGTGCTACATGGAGCCACAGTTGAGGGGAAAGGATTTGAGATGTATGCACTACAGCTGCCCTCAGCCAGCGCAAAGCTCACGTCGGCAGGGCACGAGAAGTCGGTGCTCACCTCTACAACAGTAGTGCAGGTCGAGACGTTCCCAGCATCATCGGTAGCTGTCCACAGCACCAAGGTCATACCCGCGGGGTATACACCGGAGGCATCGCCTGTTCCATTGAAATCATTCACGAGCGTGTAACCACCGCATTCACCGGTAATCGAAGGGATCGGAACTGCAACCGAAGCAGTGCAGCTTCCGCTTGCCGTGACATTCACAACACCAGCACAGTCCAGTTCGGGCGCAGATTGATCGTATACAGCTACTTGCTGGACACATGAAGAGGTGTTTCCAAACTCGTCTGTTGCCGTCCAAGTAATTACGGTAATACCTGGATCAAAGCTTCCTGAAGCGTCTGCAGTGCCGTTCAGGCTGTTGATCAACGTATAGGTGGAGCAATCGGTCACCTCCGGAGCATCCAAAACGAGGTTGGACACACAATCCCCAAGGGCGAGTGTTACCGAAACATCAGCAGGACAACTGATCACAGGAGCGATCGTATCTCCGCAACTTCCATCATCTTGGGTCGCTTCTGGGTTGTAATTGCACGCCGTAGGGTCGGTACAACCCACACAAGAGAAATCGCATGAGCCGTCTTCCAGTGTAGCACTTGCATCGTAGTTACAAGCAAGGGCATCTGTGCACCCGAGTACTTCTGAGGCATCGCAACCGTTGTTGGGCGGAAGTTCTCCCCCGCAAACGTTGTGAGGATCGGTTGCCGATACACCGGCAATATCACCACAATCATACCCCCAAGTTTCGCAGTTAAAGTCCACCAAAACACCATTGTAGGCATAGGCCGCATCGTCGGCATAACCGTCTCCGAGCCATGTAAGGACGCCTACATCGTGTTGGTTTCCGGCACAATCGCAAATCATCGCCTCGAACACGCATGAGCCATCTTCGGCATTGGCCCCAACATAATTTGCCGCAAACGGATTGGTACAACCCTCAGTACAGGTTTCTGTCTGGATGGTCTCAACAGAAGACACAGTGCCATCAGCCGTCAAATAGTAAACCTCATATACAGCATTGCCATCCAGGCCGGACAACAGCAAGGATTCACCGTCACTGCGAACCAAGTCTTGGCTGACCAAGTCAAAACAAGTAGGTGCTTGCCCTGCTGTATTGAAACACACTTCGTGGACATAGCAGAAGTCACCGTCTAAATGAAATGTGCACGTCAACACGGCATCCCATGACGCACCGTTCCATTCGCAGTTCGTTTGCTCAAGTTCCAATTGTAAGTTGGTACAGGTACTCCCACACCCGTTGTTTGGAGGGAGACTACCACTGCAAACCAAATACGGGTCCTCCGCTGGAGCCCCTGAAATATCTCCGCAATCATAGCCCCATGTGGCACAGTCAAAATCTACCAAATTGCCATTGTAAGCGTAGGTGCCCTGGTCGGCATACCCGTCTCCAAGCCACGACAGCACGCCGGCATCGTGCTCAACGCCATTGCAGTCACATATGGTTTGCCCAATGATGGTGAACTGCGTCGTAGAGAGGATCAATAAAGTTGTTAGAACTCGCATTTCGATCTAGGTTAGATTTCAAATCTAAGCGCTAATTCTATGAAATAGGTATTTATTTAGATTAATCGCTGTTTTGTGTCGACGAAACACACCTAATGATCAAGGAGCGTCCATTTTCAAGACTTCTGCAGGTCGATGAGTCAACCCCTTGCCTAAATAATCACTGCTGAACAAAGGTGAATTGCACGAAGCCCGACTGCTTCTTTGGAGCTAAACTCTTACTCCGGAAAATCCAGCGCATTGCGTACTTCACCGATTCTTCCAAAAGACAAGTATTTGAGGTGTTGGTGCCTGCAGGATCCACTTCTGCTTGGAGCAATTTCCCGTCTTGCCCCACAACGATGGCCACTTTGACCGTGCCGCTCACCTGACAGCGGTAGCTCGGCTTGGGACCGTAGAGCAAATCGCGCTCTTGCAGGCTCCAGGCGGCCGTTACGTTGCCCTCAGGGTTGGCGTTGGTGATGTCGTCAAAGCGGCCGCCTTCGTCTGCCTCCAATCCGACCTTAGGGCCGGTTTCCGGGTCGATATCACCGCGTCCTGCCGCAAATTCTTGGAATGCATCGGCCTCAAACTGGGCCAGCTCATCGGCCACCATTTGATCCAAATTGCCCGTGTGAGGGTTGGATGGAGTGGCTCTGGATTCGACCGGACGGTCAAGGTTTTGGGCGAGGTTTTGAAGGTCGGCCGAGACCGGCAAGGCCGGAGGCGCTTCCAACTGTGCAATGAGTTCTGAAGTGAGCGCCACCAACTCGACCTCCACTTGGTTATCACCCGACGCTTGGTCCCACCCGCCGCTGCTTTGCCAAAGGAGCACGGCAAGCACCAACGCATGTGAAGCAAGCGAAATGGTAACGGCGAGCAATATGGCAGAGCGTGGATCCTTCATGCACAGGCTTCAGCACCGAAAACGTGCCAAAATGGGAATTCGTTGCAAAACATCAATTCTTGAGGCGCACAAGCTGGCCGGAGCCATCCCGTTCCAAATCGAGGTCATCGTCCTGCCCTTCGAACCGGTATTTGATGTCCCCGCTGCCTTCAAGTACCGCTTCTATTTCTCGTCGGGCATTCAAACTCAGATTGCCGCTGCCCTCGTTGCGGGCCTCGGCAATACGCACGTTGAAGCCCAGTGCATTCACATCGCCTGAGCCTCCGAGTTCAAGACGCGCCTCGCGGGCTTTTCCGGTGAGATCCACGTCCCCACTGCCGTCGTTCTTGACTTGAAGTTCATCGCCCCGCAAGTCCAAAATAACGTCGCCGCTGCCCTCGTTTTGCACAAACAGGTGCACAAACTTCAAGGTTTGCGCACCGGCGATTTGTCCGCTTCCACGGTGAATAAGCTTGAGCAAGTTGTTGCAGTATACATCTACGGTAATGCCACTTACGCTGCGCAAGTTTTCCTCGAAGGAAACGGTCAATTTGGGGTCCTTGACCTCGGTGACCACGTAAGGCTGCAAATTGGCCTCGGCGTATACTACCACCCGAGGCTCTTCCCCGCGCTTGGTGTTGAACAGATTGACATTTACCGAGCTCTCCACCACCAACACTTCAAAAGGAGCGACAATGCGCGCTTCTTCAATGGGGGCTCCAACGCCTTCAATTCCGGAGTCGCAGCCGGTGATCACCACCAAGGCTACCAAGAGGAAAAACAACTTCTGCATGGTCTTCACGTTGGGTCCAAAGATAACCGAAGCCCGCAGCAAGCGGCTGATGATGGTCACGTTGGCATGACTTTTTCAGTACTTTAGGGGATTCAATTTTAGAAATATAGCACCAAGAGATATGAAAAAGCTGATGATGCTGTTGGCCATGGTCGCCTTCGCAGGAGCCTTAAGCGCTCAAACCACTACCGAGAAGAAACCTGCTGAAACCACGAAAACCGAGGTGAAGAAGTCTTGCTCGAAGTCTTGCTGCAGTGGCAAAACGACTGCCACCGCACAGGAAGGCAAAGCAGGTTGCTGCACTCCTGCCGCCACCGCTACTGCGGAAAAAGGCCGCAAGGGTCGCAAAGCCCGTCGCGCCAAAGGTGCTGCTGGCACCACCACTGCTACCGCCACTGCCAAGCCAGCTGCTACTGAGCCCAAGGCGAGCACCAGTGCAGTGACCCCGGTTAAAAAGACCGCAAATAAGAAATAATCACGCGCCACGTGTGACCAGAAAGCCTCGGGGTTCCCGGGGCTTTTTTATGGGTCCAAGTTGAAGTGCTTGGCCGCCATGTCGCGCACGTTGGCGCCAATGGCCAACGATGCTGTGGCTGCAGGAGATGGTGCGTTCAACACGTGGATGGAACCTGGCGTGTATTCAATGCGAAAATCATCGCGGGTGTCGCCATCGGTGCTGAGCAGCAATGCGCGTACGCCTGCACGTCCGGGACGCAGATCGTCCATCTCCAAATCTGGAATCAAGCGCTGAAGGGTGTGCAAGAATCGGCGCTTGCTAAACGCGCGCCGGTACTCGTCGATTCCGAATTTCATGTTGTTGAAGAAGAGCTTCCAAGTGCCACCGTAGCTAAGTGCATCAGCCGTGTCGCGCAAGGAGAAGTCGGTTTTGCCGTAGCCTTCTCGCTTGAAGGTGAACACCGCGTTGGGGCCACACTCGATTTCGCCGTTGGTCATGCGGGTGAAGTGCACGCCCAAGAAGGGGAAATCCGGATTCGGCACCGGGTAAATCAGGTGTTTGACCTTGTGCTTGCCTTGGTCGGTGAGCTCGTAGTAATCGCCGCGGAAGCCCACGATCTTTTCCTTGAGATCTACTCCGTCTTTTTTGGCCAAGCGGTCGGCTTGGAGGCCCGCACAAAAGATCAAGTACTTGGCTTGGAAGTTGCCGCGGTTGGTGTGCACGGTACTCACCTCTCCGCGGGTGATGCCTTGTACTTCGGTGTTGAGCGAGACCTTGCTTTCGGGTTGGGTGCTCAGGGCGATCTCAGCCATTTTATCGGTGGCCCCGCGGAAGTCAATGATACCGGTGCACGGCACGTGAATGCCGGCCACACCTTTGACAAACGGTTCAATCTCACGGGCCTCATCGCCGTTGATGCGGCGAATGCCTTCCACCTCGTTCTTGAGTCCGGTATTCCAGATCTTCTCCAGCATGGGCAGCTCCGACTCATCGGCGGCCACTACCACTTTGCCGCACACGTCGTGGTCCACGCCGTACTTGGCGGCAAACTTCACCAAGTCGCGGCGTCCTTGTACGCAATTGACCGCCTTGAGGCTGCCGGGTTTGTAGTACAATCCGCTGTGGATGACCCCGGAGTTGTGTCCGGTTTGGTGATCGGCCAACTGGCCTTCTTTTTCAAGGACGACGATGCGCAACTGCGGGTAGGCCTCTTGCAACCGGTAGAAGGTTGCGGCCCCCACAATGCCGCCGCCAACAATGGCAATGTCGTAGGTGGATTCCATGGGCAAAAAAGCTCGGGCTAAGGTAGCGCAATCTCAGCGCTTGGAGATGCGGTTGGAAGAGATGTGGCGTTGCCGCGAACAACGAAACCGCTGCACCTCGTCTGCGCGCAACTGTTGGTGCTTTGTAGAACGTCCCTGCACCCGCTTGCGCCACCGGCGAAATCCCTTGGGACTCAGCTCGCGGCGCATCAGGGTGATCACGTCCTGTTCACCCAACCCAAACTGGAAGGCAATGGCCTCAAACGGGGTGCGGTCTTCCCACGCCATTTCAATCACACGGTCCACATCCTGATCGGAAAGTTCCATGCTAGCATAACCTTGGAGCTGCGCCACAGGTTCGCTCAGGTTGGTTTGCCTAACTTCCCGCTCTGTGAATGCTCCCTACTCCAAACGGGTTCAACGCGCATGGTCGTTTTACGACTGGGCCAACTCGGTGTATGCCCTGGTGATTTCCACCGCCATCTTCCCCATTTTTTACAACGAAGTCACCAAAACCAACGTCCAAGTCGTGCGCGACAAGGTGCTCGGTGAAGATGTGGAAGTAGCCGTCGTAGAGGCCTTTGGAATGGAGTTCGTCAACACCGAGCTCTACAGCTACGCGATCAGCTTCTCGTTGTTGCTGGTCGCCTTGCTTTCCCCGCTTCTGAGCGGCATCGCGGACTATGCGGGCAAAAAGAAATTTTTCCTCAAAGTCTTCTGTTACCTCGGGTCCGTGGCCTGCATGGCGCTGTGGTGGTTCGACCCCCAACACCTGGAGCTCAGCATGTTGGTGCTCGTACTCGCCAGTATGGGGTATTGGAGCAGTTTGGTCTTTTACAATTCGTACCTGCCCGACATCGCTCCAAAAGCGGAACACGACCAGCTATCCGCCCGTGGCTTTGCCATGGGGTATGTGGGTTCGGTCATCCTGCTGGTGATCAATTTGATCATGGTTCAAGTGTTTGACATCGACGCCCGCTGGTGTTTTTTGATGGTGGGGTTTTGGTGGCTTGGGTTCGCCCAAATCACCCTGCGGCGCATCCCCGACAATCCTTACAATCACAAAGGCCAAGGCAAACTCATCACCAAGGGCTTTGAAGAGCTGCGTATGGTGTTCTGGGATGCTTGGAATGCCCGCAGACTGTGGTGGTACCTGGTGGCCTTTTTTGTACTGAGTATGGGTGTGCAAACCGTCATGCTCATGGCGCAATTCTTTGGCATCAAGGCCATTGTACGCATCGATGAAAACGGCAACGAAGTGGTGGGTATGGAAACCGGTGAGCTCATTGTGGCCATCATCCTGGTGCAACTCATTGCCATCCCCGGAGCCTTCCTGTTCAGCTGGATGGCCAAGAAATTGGGCAACGTGCAAAGCCTGATGGTGGCCATGTGCTGCTGGATTGCGGTGTGTTGTTGGGCCTTTTTTGCGGTCCACACCCCCTCTGAATTCTGGGCCGCGGCCTCGTGCATCGGCTTCATCATGGGCGGCACGCAAAGCCTCAGCCGTTCCACCTACTCCAAATTCTTGCCCGAGACCGAAGACACCACCTCTTACTTCAGCTTCTTCGATGTACTGGAGAAGTACGGCATCATCATCGGCACCTTTTCCTTCGGTTTCATTGAAGGCTGGACCGGTACCATTCGCAATTCGGTACTTGCCTTGATTGTCTTCTTTGTGATCGCGCTGATTCTGTTGAAAGTGGTGCCCAAAGAGGAGCGCTTTTTGGCCCCGCGCGAAGAGGTCAAACGCCGCCGTCAGCGCCAGAAAAAGCGTCAGCGCGGCGTGGCGGCGGAGTAACGCTTGATCTCCACTTCAAACGACACCCTGCGGTTGCGGGCGCGACCTTCGGCGGTGGCATTTTCGGCCACGGGTTCGGCTGACCCCTTCCATTCGAGTTTCAACCGGTCGCGGGGGATGCCCTTGTCTACGAGGTAATCCATCACTGCATCGGCACGGGCTTGGCTGAGTCCCATGTTGTACCCATCTGGACCAATCACATCGGTGTGACCGGTGATGCGCAATTGCATGAACTCACCACGGGCCAACGTACGGGCGATGCCGTTGAGGGCGGTCACGGCTGAGTCGTTGAGCACACGCTGGTCAAACCCAAAGTGAATGGCACCAAATTCCAAGGTACGTACCTCCTCCAATTGCAAGGGTGGATCATGCACGCCTGCGCGCAAAATGTCATTGGCACAACTGCACTCCTCGCGCACTTCAATGGGTGTTACAATGACGTTGTCCAGGTAGAGGTAAGCCCATTCGGAGTTGACATCCACCTCCGGGTCTTCGCGGCGCAGTACGCGGGTGTCTCGGTCTGCACGGAAGTTGCCAAAAGTGAGGTGGGATTCTCCACCTTCGGCGATGTATACGTCCGAGATCTTGGTCCAACGCTGGTAGCCGTCTACAAAGTGCAAGTAAGGATTGCCAACGTGCGCAGTCACAGGCAGGCGTTTTTTGTTGCCCGCCTTGATGGGACCATTGCTGAAGTAGCCCCCAAAACCGTCGGTCACGTAGCGCGCACCGTCGCCCGGGGACACAAAGTATTCCAAACACACCATCTCGCCCCGGTTCAAGGGACGGTCGAGCTTGCATTGCACGTATTCGCGGTAGTTGGGCTGGCTGGGGGTAAAGGTGACAATCCCCAGGTACGCTTCACCGTCTTGTGCCTCTTGATTGCCAAACATGTTTTTGGGCACGCCCGCCTTGCGACTGCAACTGTTGAAGTAGTCCGGGGTGGCGGAAGTGGGTTGGGTCCAGTCGATCACCCAGGTCAACGCCGTAGAGTTGAAGTTGGGCGGGCAATAAGACTTGTTCTCAAAGCTGCCGTTAGGCACCAAATTCTGAGCCGATCCCATCAGGCACCACAGAAAAAAAGGGAGCAGAAATGCAGGTTTCACATCCATAGAACGCAAAGCGCGGGCCAAATGACATGCGCCCGTCCCGCAAGATAGGTGGCAAGACACGAGCGGAAGGGCTGAATGGTAAAAGGTATCACCACCTGACCGTTCATGCTGGGCAGCGCTGACCGGTATCGATACCAACAAAAGGCGAGCAACAAAAAACGCCGCCCTCGGCGGGGCGGCGTTCTTCTATGCGTTGTAAGCTGTGATTACTTGATCACAAACTCTACCCGTCGGTTTTGCGCTTTGGCCAGTGGCGTGGGGCGGGTGTTGGCGGGCTGGGTGTTCTCTTTGCTGCGCGGTACAATGCGCATTTCGCTCACCCCTTTGCTGATCAGGTAGCGCACCACCTGATCGGCACGGCGCTTGCCCATGGTGGCGTAGCGGGGGTTGAGTTCACCCTCTTTCATTTCGTCGTCGTCCGAGTGGCCTACCACTTCCAAGCGGAGGTTCGGGTTGGCCTTGAGCAGGTCAGCGAGGGCGTCCAAGTCGCGCTTGGCCAAACCGGTGAGCTCGCTCTTGAGCGAGGCGAAGTACACTGTGCTGGTTTTCACCTTGTCGCTGGTGCTCATCTCTTCTTCTGAGGCCACGTTCTTTTTGGTGAAGATCAAGTCCGGCTCACGCTCATCGGCTGGGGTGCAGGCGCACTCCGAAGGAGCGGTGATGGCTTTCACTTCTACATCGTCCACGTAGTAGTAGGCGGCTTGGAACTGCACACCGGTCACGTTTTTGGGACGCTTCACTTTTTCGATTTTGAGCTTGTTGTCGCTGGCAAAGTTGCCGATCACGATGTACTGCTCTTCTCCGGTACCTACAAATGTGCCACAGATGGTCTCCCACTGGTCCATGCTCTGCATGACCTTGTTGGAGCGGTGGCGCACCACGTTGTCGGTTTTCACCATGTTACCGGTGTTGCCTTCGCTCACCTTGCGGTCCGATACATACACCCCAATGCCGTTCACTGCATACTTCGAGAGGTCTGCGAGCGAAACGTTGATGGAAATGCAGTAGGTCACATTCTCCTCGAGTTCTTCGTCGAGCTTGATGGTGAGGTACTGGCGGTTGAATTTGCGAGGATCTTTCGAGTACGCAGTGAAGCCGGCGTAGCGGTTGCCCGAATTGGCGGTTTGCGTACCGAGTTCGTTCAGGGGTACCCCCACTTTGTCGCCTTTTACGCCTGCCGAGTAAAAGTCAACGGCAGCTTCGGTGGCTGAGGTCCATTCTTCACAGGTTTCGTCCAGCATGCCGCGCTTCTTAAGTGCGCGAATGTTGGCGTCCTCGAAGTCGGGATTGGGCACCAGGTTTTCCTGAGCTGCAACCACACCGGCGATAAGCAGGCTGCAAAGGAGTACTTGAATTTTCATATTCATTGGTTTTCAAACATCTTCACTGCATCGATAAAGCAACGCACGTGATCGGGGTTGGTGTCTGGATAGACGCCGTGGCCCAAGTTGGCAATATGGCGATTCGGCCCAAATCCGGCAAGCATTGCGCGGGTGTGTTTCCGAATCGTATCGTAGTCGGCGTAGAGGACCGTGGGGTCCAAATTGCCTTGCAAAGTCTTAACTGCGCCCACTTGTTGGCGTGCTTCAGCGATGTCCATGTTCCAGTCCAGTCCTACGGTCTGGCAGTCAAGCTGCCCCAAATCCGCCAGGCTGCCGTAGGCACCTTTTGAGAAGAGCGTCACTGGAACCTCCTGGATCGCATCGCAGATGCGCTGCAGGTAGGGCAATGCAAATGCCCGATAAACGTCCGCGGAGAGCACCCCTGCCCAACTGTCAAAGACTTGCACCACATCGGCGCCGGCCTGGATTTGCAGCTTGAGGTAGGCAATGGTCACCTCCGTGATGTCACTAAGCAAGCGGTGTGCCATTTCTGGTTCGGTGTACAAAAGGCGGCGTGGATGGCTGAAGGTTTTGCTGCCTCCGCCCTCGACCATGTAACAGAAAATCGTCCAAGGCGCTCCGGCAAATCCAATGAGTGGCACACGGCCGTCGAGCTCCTTTTTGGTTAGGCGCAGCGCCTCAAACACGTAGCTCAATCGGTCAGCCACATCGGGCGTGTTATCGAGGGCGGCGCGTTGCGCTTCACTGCGCACGGTTTTGTCAAAGACCGGTCCTACCCCTTTCTCCATGCGGTAGGGCAAGCCCATGGCGTCTGGAATCACCAAGATGTCCGAGAAGATGATGGCGGCGTCCACCCCCAACAAATCGACCGGTTGGATGGTCACCTCGGCAGCACGCTCGGGGGTTTCTACGAGTTCGCGAAAGCCGCTGAGCGAGGCGCGTACGGCGCGGTATTCGGGAAGGATGCGGCCCGCTTGGCGCATGAGCCATACGGGAGTGCGTTCGGTCTGTTCGCCACGGATGGTGCGCAGCAAGAGGTCGTTTTTCAAAGCCATGAAATCCGGCAGGGATTACTGTTGATCAAAGTCCACTTCGATGTGGTCGGTTTTGGGGCGGGACTGACAGGTGAGGATATAACCCGCTTCCACCTCGTCAGGATACAGTGCGTAGTTGACTTCCATTTCCACCTCACCTTTCACCAGCTTGGCGCGGCAGGTATTGCACATGCCTCCCTTGCAGCTGTATGGCAGGTCCAGTCCTTGGTTGGAGGCGGCGTCAAGCACAAACTCGTGCTGGCCCATATCAAAGTCCCATTGCTGGCCGTAGAGGGTCACGCGGGTTTGGGTGCGTGCTCCGGTGTCTTCGGGTTCGGGTTGGTCTTCGGTGCGACCGCCCAGTTTGCCTTTGGGTGAGGTAAAGAGCTCAAAGTGCACGCGGTCCTCTGGAACTCCAGCATTGCCCAGAGAAGTACGCACGGCCTCAATCATTTCTTCGGGCCCGCAGATGAACGCGTGGTCCACCGAATCGGGTTGGATCAGCAGGCGCATGAACGCGTCGCACTTCTCCTGGTCGATGCGGCCCGAAAATAAAGTCACTTCGTTGGCCTCTCGGCTGAGCACGTGGAAGATGCGCAAGCGGCCCAAGTAGGCGTCCTTGAGGTCTTCGAGCTCATCGCGAAAGATGACGGTTTGGAACTTGCGGTTGCCGTACACCAGGGTCACCTCGCTCTCGGGTTCTTCAGTGAGGACGGTCTTGAGGATGCTCATCATGGGGGTGATACCACTGCCCGCAGCAAACAGCACATAGTGTTTGGCCTTTGCGGGTTCCAGCGGTGCGGTGAAACGGCCCATGGGGGTCATCACCTCCAAGTTGTCTCCCGCCTTGAGCTCCTGGTTGGCATAGGTACTGAACAGGCCTCCCGGCACCTGTTTGATGGCCACGCGCAGCTCATCGTCGTTCACTCCGGAACAAATGGAATAGCTGCGGCGGGTGTCCTCGCCGGAGAGGATGGCGCGCAAGGTCAGGTACTGGCCGTGTTCAAAACGGTAGTCCTCGCGCAGGTCTGCAGGAACGTCAAAGGCCAAGGATACCGTGTCTTCGGTTTCGCGGCGGACGTCTGCAATGGTCAAGGCGTGAAAGGTGGGCATGGCGGCAAAAGTAAACCAAACAAAAAAGGGTCCGTGTGGACCCTTTTCTGCGAAATGTCATTTCTGGATGCTCAAAGCGCAACATTACGCTCGGTGGCAAAGCCATCGCCTACGAGCTTGAAGATGTACACGCCTGCGTCAAAGCTGCGGCCCAAATCAATGGTGCCCACTTGCACAGGTTGCTCATGCACTAGTTGACCGCCGAGGTTGAAGACCATCAGTTGGCCCGCGCGGTTGGTGCGCGCTTCAACTGCCTGACCGGTGTTGTTGACGATCAGTGAAGGCTCTGCTTCCAGATCAGCAACCGATATGGTCAATTCGGGTACGGTAAACGTTGCACCGTCGTAGCCGTCACCACCAGAGGTGCCGTTGTCGTTGCACGCCACACCGCTCATGTAAAAGGTAACTTCACCTGAGCCCGATGCAGGGGCTACCCACTCGCCCGACCACAGGCCGAGGTTGGCGTCTACGCTGTGTTCAATGATGTGACGACCTCCCACGTCTTCCAGTTGCACGCCGGCACCTGGGTTTTGGAAGGTTCCCGCGTTGGAACCGTCACCGAGTACCGCAGTGGCTTGGAATCCGTAGACGCTGGGCTGGGGAACCGAGGTAGAGCCCACACCAAACTGCAGGGTGTAGGTTTCGCCAGGAACGTATTCGGTAATGGGGGTGGTAGTGCCAAATTCGAGCACGGCCACCGCCGAGATGGGCGAGAATTCGCCAGCGCTATGGCATTGCGAGCAAGGGTTGTCGCTGCCGGGGGCGCCGGTGCGGTCTTTGTTTTGTTCTTCGGCCACACCGTTGTGATGCGACATCAGTGCGGGTACCAAAGCCGCAAAGGCAAGGATGGAGATGTATCGTTTCTTCATGGGACGATTGGTTGTGAGTGGTAAGTTCGGGAGATTTCTAGGTCAATTATCACGCACTGTTTACATCTTGTACAAGTAGACCCTGTGAATTCCCTACATAAGTTGGACTACCGGAGCATGAAAACCCGGATCGCGCTCGAACATGCGTACTATGTACATTGTTCGCAGGGGGTAGTTTAAGTAAGTTTGCCACATAGCCCCAGATGATGGAACGCGAAGACAACCACCCGGAATTCCTGGAGTACGTCCAGGCCGAAAAGAAAGTAGAAGCGAAGGATTGGATGCCGGAGAAATACCGCCGCACCCTCGTCCGTCAAATTGCCCAGCACGCCCACTCCGAAATTGTGGGAATGCTACCCGAAGGCAACTGGATCACCCGTGCCCCTTCCCTCAAGCGCAAGGCCATCTTGCTAGCCAAAGTACAGGACGAAGCCGGCCACGGCCTCTACCTCTACTCAGCGTGTGAGACCTTGGGTGTTGACCGCGCCGATTTGATGGAGGAACTCCACACCGGCAAGGCCAAGTACAGCTCGATTTTCAACTACCCCACCCCTACCTGGGCCGACATTGGCGCGATCGGTTGGTTGGTGGACGGTGCCGCCATTGTCAACCAGGTTTCACTGCAACGCACCTCATACGGCCCATACGCCCGTGCCATGGTGCGCATCTGCAAGGAAGAGAGCTTCCACCAGCGTCAAGGCTACGAGATTATGATGCACATGGCCAAGGGCACCGCGCAGCAAAAAAAGCTCGCCCAAGACGCCCTCAACCGTTTCTGGTGGCCGTCACTGATGATGTTTGGCCCGTCGGACAAAGACTCGGTACACAGCCAGCAGAACATGGACTGGCGCATCAAGCGTCACTCGAACGACGACCTGCGTCAAAAATTCATCGACATGACCGTGCCCCAAGCCGAGTTCTTGGGCCTCACCATTCCCGATCCTGAACTCAAGTGGAACGACGCCACTGGTCACTACGACTGGGGTGAAATCGACTGGACCGAGTTTTGGGAAGTGGTAGGCGGCAACGGCCCTTGCAACAAGGAGCGCGTAGCTGCACGCAAAAACGCATACGACAACGGTGCATGGGTGCGCGAGGCTGCCAACGCCTACGCCGCCAAACGCGCCAACACCAACGCCGAAGAAGCCGCCTGATATGAGCAAGAACTGGCCCCTCTGGGAAATCTTTGTCCGCAGCAAGCACGGCTTGCACCACAAACACATGGGCAGCCTGCACGCCGCCGACGCCGAAATGGCCATTGCCAACGCCCGTGACGTATACACCCGCCGCATGGAAGGCGTGAGCATTTGGGTGGTTGAATCCGCACAAGTGCACGCCAGCTCGCCGCAGGACAAGGACTGCTTCTACGATCCCGCCAACGACAAGACTTACCGTCACCCGACGTTTTACAACATCCCGCCCGAAGTGGGCCACATGTAAACGCCCATGAATCCCGACGTTGCATACCTCATCCGCCTCGGTGACACCGCATTGGTTGCCGGGCAGCGACTCGCCGAATGGTGTGGCCACGGCCCCATCCTAGAGGAAGACATCGCCCTGACCAACATCTCGTTGGACCTCATCGGCCAAGCACGCATGCTGCTGGACGAAGCAGGCAAGCGCGAAGGCCAAGGGCGCACCGAGGACACCCTGGCGTTTCACCGCGACGTGTTCGACTTCTACAACCTGCAGATCACCGAGCAACCCAACGGCGATTTTGGGTGCACCATCGCCAGGATCTTCTTTCTGAGCTCTTTCCAATTCGTGCAGTACAAAGCCCTGTTGGAATCTGAAGATGAATTCCTCAAGGCCTTTGCCGCAAAGTCACTCAAAGAGGTGCAGTACCACGTCAAACACGCCCGTGACTGGGTGGTACGTTTGGGCGACGGTACCGAGGAATCCCGCACCCGCATGCAAGGCGGCATCGATCAGATGTGGCCCTTCACCGGAGAATTCTTTGGGGACGACGACCAGGTCGAAGAAACCTTGAGTGCCTCGGGCGTGGCTCCACTGAACGCAACGCTTGAAGCCGAGTGGATGAACATCGTGGACTCCGTCTTGGCCGAAGCCACCCTCACCAAGCCCGACTCCACTCGTCACTTCAAAGGCGGCAAGTCTGGCTCCCACACCGAACACCTCGGCTTCCTCATCGCCGAAATGCAATTCCTCCCCCGCGCCTATCCTGACGCAACATGGTAAACACGCCCGGCGAGATCTGGACCCTGCTCCGCAAGGTGAACGACCCAGAAATTCCCGTGCTCAACGTGGTTGAAATGGGCATCGTACGCGCTGTACGTCCCTTGAACGATGGTTGGGAAGTGGACATCACTCCTACCTACAGCGGTTGCCCGGCCATGGATACCATCGAAGCCGACATCAAGCAGGCTTTCCGCACGGCCAAGATTCCCGTGGAGGTCAAGACCGTGCTCGCCCCGGCTTGGACCACCGATTGGATCACCGATGAAGCCAAGCAAAAGCTCGAATCTGTCGGTATTGCTCCTCCGGTCGGTTCCTCCTTGGACAAGCGCACCTTGCTGGGCGCAGAAGTCACCGTCCGCTGCCCCTTGTGCAAATCCGAAGACACGCGCAAGGTGAGCCAGTTTGGATCTACGGCATGCAAAGCATTGTACCAATGCAACACCTGCCAAGAGCCCTTCGACTACTTCAAATGCCTGTGATCAGGCCCAATCTTTGTCTTTGCGGTACACCGTGCCCTTGAACAGGGCTACGTCCACCTCGTGCTGATTGCGCACGGCAATGTGGTAGATGCCAATGCGGTGATTCAGGCTGACTTCTTCCACATGGGTGGTAAGTACGTCGCCCTCAAACACCGGCTGGGTGTGCGAAATGGAGGTCTCCACCGACACCGCGTGCCGCCCGTGCGCATTGGCCGAAAATGCCAGGGCCGAATCCGCAAGCGCATAGGCAATCCCGCCGTGGGCGATGGAAAAGCCGTTGAGCATTTCACCGCGGATGGTCAGGCGCAGCAGGCAAAATCCCGGTCCCTCTTCCATACGTTCCACCCCCAGCCATTGGCTGTAAGGGTCGTTGTCGTACATGCGGTCGATGATCTCTGAAGCGGTCAAGGCCATCAGTCTTGGAATTGGAGTTCAAACAACTTGCGGTAGTGGCCGTCTTGCTGCAGCAATTCGGCGTGCGAACCCTGCTCGCGGATGCGGCCCTTGTCCAGCACAATGATGTTGTCGGCTTCCTGGATGGTGCTCAGGCGGTGGGCAATGATGATGCTGGTGCGGCCTTGGGTCAACTTTTCGATGGCCCCTTGGATGAGAAGCTCGCTTTCGGTGTCTACCGAAGAGGTGGCCTCGTCCAGCACCAAGATGCTCGGATTGTACACGTACGCACGAATGAAGGCCACCAATTGGCGCTGGCCCACCGAGAGCTGCGCGCCACGTTCCTTCACGTCGTAATCGTACCCGCCGGGCAGTTTGCTGATGAAGTCGTGTGCGCCCACCGCTTTGGAGGCGGCAATCACCTGTTCGCGGGTGATGTTGGGGTCGCCCAGGGTGACGTTGTTGTGGATGGAATCCGAGAACAAGAATACGTCCTGCAACACCACGGCAATGTGGTTGCGGATGGCAGCCAGACTCAGGTCCCGGAGCGAGTGATAGTCCACCTTCACGGTGCCTTTTTGGTACTCGTAAAAGCGGCTCAGGATGTTGATCACCGAGGATTTGCCTGCACCAGTAGCCCCTACAAAAGCGACAGTTTGTCCGGCTTTAACGTCGAGCGAGAGGTCGCGGATGACCCAATCATGTTCGCCTTCGGGCGCTTCGTCGTTGTAGGCAAACCAGACGTTTTCGAACGAGATGTCGCCTTGGATCTTTTCGGGGTACAGCTCGCCGTGTTGGTCGATGCGTTCGCCGCGGTCAAAGAGTTTGAACACGCGCTCTGCGTTCACCACACCTTCCTGGAGTACCGTAAAGCGGTCGGCCAATTGGCGGATGGGGCGGTAGAGCATAAACACGTACAAGGTGAACTGCATCAACTGGCCCACTCCGGCGGTGACTCCGCGGGCCACGTCTCCCATGCCCCACCAGAGCAACAAGGCCACCGAAGCGGCACTGAGCAATTCCACCACAGGGAAGAAGATGGAAAAGGCCCAAATCGTGCGGATGTTGGCCTTGCGGTGTTGGCGGT
>CAXPZW010000032.1:0-229600 GCA_964221845.1 Luminiphilus sp.
ATACATGTGTGACAAATGTGATGTCACCGACACAACCCCATATGGACTAACCACGATGTACAGGCAATGTCAACCCCTTTAGACAACGACTTACTCCCTCCAGAACCTGAGGCTCCCTTGAACCTCAGCGTATTGCTGGGTTGGGCGCTGGTGGCCACCTTAGGCATTGTGCTCCGGGCGCAAGGCGTGTCTTATGCAGATGGGATGTTGGTCACTGGGTTTGCGGGTTACTCGGGGTATGCGCTGTTTGCGTTGGCGCGGTTTGATCACCTGCCCGTACCTCGATGGACTTTATGCGCCCCCAGCCTGGTGTTCCTAGGCATGCTATTGTGGTTCGCCAACGAACGCGACTGGCAGGCCTCGGCGCTCATCTGGTTAGGCGGAGCTGTAGTGCTCACGGGCATCACCTTTGTCATTCACCTGCTGCTGGGCAGGCAAAACTGAGCTCAGTAGAAGGTCACCTCGCGCACTTCAAGCACAAAATCCACTTCCCGTTTTTCATCGGTAATGAAGCCAAACTGGTAGATGTGGCTGAGCTTTTCTGCATTGAGCTTGCCGGATACCGGACGCCCCACCTGACGGCCAACAAAGTCTTTGAACGGCACCTTGACTGACGTCCATTCGTCACAGGGTTTGAGCGCTGTGCGGTAGTTGGGTTGGTACCACACCGGATTGGGTTCGATGGAGAAGGCCGTCTTGACTCCCGGGCATTTGTAGGTGATGGTCACTCCTTTGTAGGCGGACATATCTGCCTTGGACATGGGGCGGCGTAGTGAAGCGAAGCCGCCGTTGTTCTCCAGGGAGATGTGACCTTCAAACCGGATGCCGTCGGGGATTTCACGGATCACACCGCGAGACAATCCGCCCATGACTCCGTCGTTGACAGCGAGCCAGTTACTGCGCTCGGTTTCTTGGCTCAGGTCCAACACCCAAGGGGTGCCGACGGCCAAAGCGGCCGCCAGCAACAGGTGAAGCAGATTCATGCTTTGAGTTCTTTTTTGCGTTCGCGAATGAGTGCTGCAATGTCCAGGCGTTGGCGGGTGCCGTCGCCGCGCATGTCTTCGGTCACCTCAAACAACAGCACGCGTTTCATGCCTTGTTTGAAGAACACTTTTTGACCGATGGGCAGGTTGACCCCGCTGTCGCTCATGGGAGACAGGTTGGGGTTCATCACCCCCGGAATCACCAGCGGAATGGACTTCAGCGAAGAATTGTGGAACGTATACGGCACCGACTCTTGGGCCAGCATGCTGAGGCTCAGGGCCAAAGCGAGAACAGTGGAAAGCAGTTTCATGAAGATTGATGTTTGATTCGCCTTACCTACGTGTGCCGAAACCGGTTTGGATTTCCATCAATCAAATAACCGGTGCGATTGGCCCGTGTTCATTTGTGAATGGAGGCCGAACGGCGTACATTGAGGGATTCAAACCTTAACCAAAATGCTTACCTCACCTGTTCGCGCGTGCATGCTCGTTGTATGCGGCATCGCGTGCCTGTTGACCTCCCTCTCTTCAACCGCCCAATGGCTGGACTTTCAGGACGAGACCGACACCCGCCTCGTACTGACGTCCGTAGCCTCCAACGATGATGAAGAAAAAGACTTCTTCGAAGGCGACCTCAACAACGACGGCTGGGTCGACGTGATTGTGGTGCGTAAGGAGCCCTTCTCGGCTTCGACCGAACCGGCCAAGCAAGACCTGCTGCTGATCAACGAAGGCGGCGTGCTCACCGACCGCACCGCAGAATACGCACCCGAGTGGCTCTCGAACCCCACCTTCGCCCGCGATGTGTTCATTGGCGATTTTGACAACGACGGTTGGGACGACGTGGTCATCGGCAACACCTTTGGCCAAGACCCCATTTACTACCGCAACCTCGGCAACGACGGCATGGGCAACTGGCTCGGCTTGGTGGACGAAAGTGCTACCCGTCTTCCCACTCTGACCGACGATGTCCCTTTGATTTGCGCGGTCTGGGGCGGCGACCTCACCGGCAACGGCTTCATGGACCTGTACTTTGTGAACTACAAAGTGAGCAGCGGTGGCGGCACAGCACTGGACTTCCTGCTGATCAACGACGGCACCGGCGTGTTCACCGACGAAAGCGCCGCTCGCCTGGGTGACTTGCGCAACAGCGCTTTCGGTACGGCCGGCCAAATCGTGGACATGGACAACGACGGCGATTTGGACGTGGTGAAAAACACCACCCTTTATAACGTTGCTCCCTGGAACAGCCGTGGTACCATTCTGCTGTACAACGACGGCACCGGCAACTTCACCAACTGGCAAAACGTCACCGGCGGCCAAAGCCCCTACATGTTTGAAATCGACGACTACGACGACAACGGCATCTTGGATGTGTACATCGTGGACGACGGCGCCGATTACGTGATGATGGGCCAGTCCATCACCGCAGACAACAACATCAACTACACCCAAGTGGGCGTTTCTGGTGGCGTGAACGGCTTTGGAGGAAACGTCCACAAAGCAGACTTGGACAACGACGGCGACATGGACATTGCTGTAAGTGATGTGGACGTTGACATTCCACCGTGCAACTCAGGACGCCGCTTCACCATTCTGGAGAACCAGAACGGCGTCATGGTCGACAACTACGACGGCACCCAAGCTTGGGCCGACAACAGCTACGACTTTGCATTCATCGACATCAACAACGACGGCTTGGTGGACTTCCTCACCGGTGGCTGCGCAGGCTACGGACTCTTTATGAGCGACAATTGCGACTTGGTGCAAAGTTCAGCCGACTTTGACTTGGACGGCCTGCCCGATGCGTGTGACCCGTGTCCCACCAACCCGGACCCCAACTGCGCAGAAGACCCCTCCTTCCCCATTGTGAGCACCGACCACAGCGTTGCCCGACAATGGAACGAGCTGCTGTTGCATGCCATTCGTCGCGACTTTGCGCGCCCAACCGTACACGCGCGTAACCTGTTCCACACCTCGGTGGTGATGTACGACGCATGGGCCTCAATAGACGCTGTGGCGTGCCCTTACATGCTCGGTCGCAACATCAACGGCTTCAACTGTCCGTTCAACGGGTTTACCCCTGCAGGCGATGTACAAGCCGCGCAAGAGGAGGCCATCAGCTACGCGGCCTACCGCCTGCTGACCCACCGCTTTGCGAACTCGCCGGGTAACTTCACCATGCAGCAGGCCTTTGACACCCACATGGCTACGCTCGGTTACGACATTGCCGTTACCTCTACCGATTTCAGTGGTGGTTCGGCAGCGGCCTTGGGCAATTACATTGCGCAATGCATGATCGACTACGGCTCTGGTGACGGGGCCAACGAAGCCTTGGACTACCGCAACAATTTCTACGAGCCGGTCAACACCGAGTTGGTGGTGGAACAACCGGGCAACCCCAACCTGACCGACTTCAACCGCTGGCAACCGCTGCTGCTGGAGATCTTCATTGACCAATCCGGCAACGAAATCCCTGGCGACATTCCAGAGTTCCTCAGCCCAGAGTGGGGTGCGGTGCACAGCTTTGCGCTGCAAGACGACGACAAAACCACCAACAACCGCGACGGTTTTGACTACGAAGTCTTCCACGATCCAGGCACGCCACCGTTGTTGCAAATGGACGGTTCGGGCGATTCCGACGATTACAAGTGGGGCTTCAGTACGGTGATCACGTGGTCTTCGCACCTTGATCCTACCGATGGTGTTATGGTCGACATTTCTCCTGCCACCTCCGGCAACCGAGACATGCTGCCTGCCACCTTTGCGGACCACCCCAGCTTCTACGACCAACTGAATGGCGGCACCAGCTCCAATGGACACGCCCTCAACCCGGCCACCGGAGCAGCATACGCCCCCAACATGGTGCCCCGTGGCGATTACGCCCGTGTGCTTGCTGAGTTCTGGGCAGACGGTCCCGACTCTGAAACACCTCCCGGGCACTGGTTCTCGCTGTTGAACGACGTGCACGACCATCCCGACTTCGAACGTCGTTTTGAAGGCGCCGGCGATGTTCTGCCTGAACTGGAGTGGGACGTAAAAGCCTACTTCTTGCTCGGAGGCACCATGCACGATGCCGCCATCTCGGCGTGGGGCATCAAGGGTTGGTACGATTACCTGCGTCCCATCTCGGCCATCCGAGGCATGGCGGAGCTCGGCCAGAGTTCAGACCCCGCCGGCACCAACTACCACCCTGCCGGCTTGCCGCTGATCCCCGGATACATTGAGCAAATCCAGTCGGGTGATCCGCTCGCGGGCGACGCCGATGAATTCGTGGGCGACATCAAGCTCTACGCATGGCGCGGTCACAAATACATCAACAACGTCGACACCGACGAGTCGGGCGTGGATTGGATCCCTGCTTCTGAGTGGGAGCCCTACCAGCGCCCTTCATTTGTGACGCCACCGTTTGCCGGGTTTGTATCTGGACACTCCACCTACTCACGCTCAGCAGCCGAGGTGCTCACCCGCTTGACCGGTGATGCTTACTTCCCAGGCGGTATGGCCGTGTACGACTGCCCACAAGACGAGTTCTTGGTGTTCGAGGACGGTCCTTCGGTAGACATTCAACTCCAATGGGCCACCTACCGCGATGCGGCAGACGAATCGGCCATGTCCCGCATTTGGGGTGGTATTCACCCACCTGCGGATGACATCCCGGGCCGTTTGATCGGCATTGAGATCGGGAACGACGCGTACGACTTTGGCGTGCCTTACTTCCTGGATTCGGACGGCGATGGCATTTGCGACTTGATGGATCCGGTCTGTCCGGGTGACGTAAACGGCGACGGCGTGCGCGATGTGGTCGACTTGCTCGATGTCCTGAGCGACTTTGGCTGCACCAACGCACCCTGTGCCGGTGACCTCAACGGCGACGGAGTGACCAACACCCAAGACATCATCAGCATCCTCATCCCGAACTACGGGGTGCCTTGTCCTGCACCCTGATCGGTGACGACCTATGTTGTCTTGCTCCGCGGCATCAACGTTGGCGGACAAAAGAAAATCAAGATGGCGGACCTGCGTGCCTGGCTGGAAACAGCCGGCATGCAGGGTGTCCGCACCTACATCCAAAGCGGGAATGTCGTTTTGGACTCCCCAAACGCACGTCAGGAAGTGGAGCAGCAGGTGCACCAAACTCTGCTCGAACACACTGGTTGGGACATCCCTGTGTGCGCCCGTAGTGCCGAGCAGTGGGAGGCCCTCGTGGATGCCCTGCCTTATCCTCAAGCCCCTGTAGACACCCCACAGTTTATTGGAGTTGTCTTCTTTCATGCGCAGCCGACAGCCGACCCTTCCGCTGGTCTGAAAGCGGAAGGGTCGGCTGCCTGAGCAATTCGCACACCACCAAGAAGAACTCTACCTCCACCTGCCCGGTAGGTTTGGCCGCACAAAGCTCACCAACAACTTCTGGGAAAAGCAAGCGGGCGTGAATGCCACTACACGCAATTGGAAGGCGGTTTTGACGCTGCAGTCCATGACCGACTGACCCGCCATGCTTCGTATTCCGTTTGTTTCTATCCTGCTGTGTTTGCGCCTAAACATCCACGCTCAACGCGCTGGCGCACCCTTGCTGGACCTGCGTGACAGCAGCACCTACACCACCGCATGGATCGACTCCACGCATGGATGACGCAAAACCTGCGTTGGCAATCCCCGCTCAGTATGCCCTCCAAAGACAGCACGGGCTACCGGTACGATGCGTTTGAAGAACGTGATCAGGTATGCCCTACGGGTTGGTGCCTCCCCACCGAAACAGAAATCACAACACTGATGCGCCGGCTCGCTCCTGAGGCTGTTTGGGACACCGTTGTGCACAGTGCTTTGGTCGTTGGGTATGGTCCACAAAACGGCGGCCTGTTTGGCGATCCGCTGTTTCACCTGGAACCCTCTGGATGGTACGAAGGGCGGTGGATTCGCAACAAAGGCACCTTGACACTTTGGGTGCACTCCGATGCTGATGTGCCGGCAGACCCACGGCTGCACGTACACGCCTCAGACAACGGCTATCTGCACCACGTCCACGACGAACACGTGGTCCAGGGCAGGCGCAACGGCAAACCCCGCCGATTTGCGGTAAGGTGTGTTTCCGACACTTAGTTGACTTGAGGACAGGTTAAGTGCGAACATTTATTCCGATATTTTGACCGTTGAAGGAGCACGATATCGTCAAACACCTCCCCTTTTTCCTCGGTGGCCGATCCGGCTACCCAAGCACTGACCTCCATGTCTGCGGACCAATTCGCAGGTTGGGTCGTTGGCCTGCGTGAGCAGCGTGTCAAGCGCGTACGTAAACGTTTGGGCTGGATTCTGGTGCTGTTGACCGCCACTGCAGTGCCGGTGGTGCTCCTCTGACTTCCCTTTCCGATATTCAAGGCATGAAACGCTCTTCTTTCCTGCGCACCTTGGGTGCCTTCGGGGCTGCGTTGTCGTTGCCGTCGGTTGCTGCGGCTACCGAAGACAGCCTCGGCCTGCTCACCAAAAATTCCACCACCGGCAAGATGGTGGGCTTCAAAGACGACCCCATCCCCACCGTTCGCATTGGCTTGATTGGTTGCGGCAACCGCGGCAAATCCCTGGCCTCCATGCTGCACGCCATGCTGGGTGACCGCACCGCAGAACTGGTTGCAGTCTGCGACTTGCTGCCGCACAACACCCAAGCCATCTTGGATGATGTGGAGCCGTTTACCAAAACCCCGCCGCAGGCCTACTTCAAAGGCCCCGAGGACTGGAAGCAGCTCATTGCCCGCGACGACCTGGACCTGATCCTGATCTGCACACCTTGGCGCCTGCATGCACCCATGGCCATTGCTTCCATGCGCGCTGGCAAGCACGTGGCATGTGAAGTCCCCATCGCGTATACCCTCTCGGAGTGCTGGGAGTTGGCCGAAACCGCAGAAGCCACCGGCCGCCACTGCATCATGCTGGAAAATTGCTGCTACAACGAAGAAGAGTTGTGGGTGATGCAAATGGTGCAAAATGGGGTGTTTGGAGACCTGACCCATGCCGAAGGCGCCTACCTCCACGACTTGCGCGCCCACATGACTTCCAAGGATTACTACCAAGGCCAATGGCGACTGCAACAACACCGCAAGCGCAACGGCAACTTCTACACCACCCACGGGCTGGGACCCATTGCTATGTACATGGACATAGGCCGCGGTGACACCTTTGCCCACTTGGTATCGATGAGCAGCCGAGAAGCCGCGCTCAGCGAAGCCCTCAAAGACCACGGACAAACCCCAGAGGTGGCCTGTGGCGACATGAACACCACGCTGATTCGTACGCGCAAAGGCAAAACCATCATGCTGCAGTTTGACGTGCACACCGGTCGGCCGTATTCGCGCATCAACAAACTGGTGGGCACCAAGGCGGTGCACGACGGCTACCCGAGCCGCCTCTACCTCAACGCCGACAAGTTGGAATACTGGGGGCACCGCTGGTTGGATGAGGACGGTTACGCCAAGATGCGTGAGGAGCACCTCCACCCCATTTCAAAGGGCATGCGTGCGCTCAGCGACACCGAAAAGCAGGGCCACGGCGGCATGGACTTCATCATGATGTCCCGACTCATCACCGCCCTCAACTTGGGGCTTCCACTGGATTTGAACGTCTACGATGGCGTCATGTGGAGCGCTGTTACCCCCTTGAGCGAACTCTCTGTGGCCAACGGCTCAAAGCCGGTGAACATGCCCGACTTCACGGGTGGCCTGTGGGCCAAACCCCGAAAGCATGAAATTCAACGCGTCTTGAAATGAAAAAAGCCGGCAGATTGCCGGCTTTTTAATGGGGTGCTGTGGACCTATTACTGGTTCGCCTCGTGGCGGGCCTTTTGGTCGGCAGCAAAGTTCTCGAGGGCTTCACCGCTGTTCTCAGCGCTGTTCTTCACGTCTGCGCGACGCATGTCATCGTACAGGCGATCTACGCGGTCGTAGTTCTCCAGCCAGATGTGCGCGGTGATCAAGTTGCGGAACAGGAAGCCGGCCATTTTGCGGTTCACGCGGGCCTTCTTGTCGCCGTAGTCGGCTTCTTCCAGCATGCTTTCCCACAGGGCAACGGCTTTCTCGAGTTGAGCCTTGGCCTCGTCGGGCTTCTCGTAGAAGTCCTCCATGGCGTACTTCACTTCGAAGGCCATGTCTGAGAGCTCGGTGTAGTCGGCTTTCTTGGTGGTCTTGGCGTGGAATACGATCCAGCTGTAGTTCTTAGGGTAGAAGCAAAAGCGATCGTTCAGGATGTTGTTGATGGCTGACATGTGGCCGTCTACCACCTGGCCTTGCAGACGGTTGTTGATGCTGGTCTCGTTCCAAGCCTTGTTGAGGTCAGACTGGTTCTTGTAGGTCTTGCTCGAGTAGGTTTGGTAGGTCTCCGAAGCAGGGAGGATCTCATCCACCAGTACCTCACCGTTGGGCTGCTTGACAGCGTAGCGGATGATGTGGCGGTAGGTCAGGCTGCGTGAGTACTCGTAGTACTTGGCGCCTTCTTTGGTTTTCTTCTCGTCTTTCTTGAGCTCTGAAGCGGTGTTCTCGTACCCCATCAGCTCGATGGTTACCTCTACACCACCAGGAGCACGATTCATCCCGGTCATGTCGACCTTGGCGCCGAGGATGGTTTCCTCCCAAATCTTTTGATTGAGCTGCGGCTTGGGAGGCATGATCAACTTGGGCTTGCTCTCATCAAGCAAGGTTTTCTCCAAGATCTTGGCTCCTGTAGACTTGGCGTTGTACGCCTCCATCTCCTTGTCGTACTGGACTTGGGCCGCTTCGCAATCGCGCTCCCATTGGGCGATGGTTTCTTCGTAGCCTTCTTTGAACGACTGGACGATGAACACGTCGTAGGTTGTTACGTCTTCAGTGAATGGCGTTGAAGGCTTGCTCTCGTACTGGAACGCGACGGTCTCACGCTTGATGTTTTGGGCGGTGGCGCTGAGGGTCAGCAGTCCCGCCAGACAAAGCAGAAAAGGTTTCATAGTTCGTGCATTTGGCGCAAATGTACTTCTTCTCTAGCCGGCGACAAACACGCAAATGTTAACGGAATGCCCTGCGTTTGCTTACCTTCCATGACATGGTTGTATACGTATACCGATTTGACGTCTTGGCTGGACGCGATGCGGATTTTGAACAAGCATGGGCAGAAGTGACCCGTGGCTATTTGGCCCACGCCGGCAGCTTGGGTTCCCGACTCCACCGGGACGAACGTGGGATCTATTGGGCGTATGCACAGTGGCCTTCTCGGGACGCGCGTGAGGCCGCAAACCTGGATGCCATTGCAGGCGGTTCAGAAGCCGGAGCACGCATGACCAAAGCCTGCCTTTCTTCCTCCTGTGAGCATGTGTGGGAGGTGGAAAATGACTTGCTGAAAGGGGCTTGACTTGCGCGCATTCTCCACACACCCAACCCAACATGCAAAACCCCTGTCTAAGAACAGGTTAGGCCTCATACTATTAACCATCACTACAACCCTCATCGCTCCTCAACTCCCCAACCAATCCCACGCTTCACATGTGGCTTTTCTACCGCGAATCCCGGCGAAGCAAAGAGGTTGAGGTGTGATTTTTACCGATCATCGTGCCATGCGTTTGCTTGAAAAGATCTTCGGACTCATGCTGATCACTTCGGTGGTCTTTTGGTTCATGCGTTATCCGTATGCAACCCTGCTTCAAGGGTTGGGCACCCTTGGGCTCGGAACGCTTTACCTCTTGGTCCTAGGCCGACTGATCCGAAGCGCTGACTCGCAGGTGAACTTGGGCCTGCGTTTGTTGCCGTTGCGCATGGGAATGGCCTGCGCTGCCGTAGCGTTCATGCTCTGGTTCCAAACCTGGAATTGGGCATGGGCATTGGTGCTCGCAGCACTTTTGCTGCTGGGGACTGGCTTTCTGCTGGTGTACCAAGCCGCCAAAGCCTCCGAAAGCTGGGCAGCCCTGTGGTCCCGCATAGCCCTGTGGGGCGGGCTGATGGTGCTGTTGGCGCAGTTGCCGGCGTACACGCACATCTCGCTCAAGCACGCCGATGATCCGGCCTACCGGGACGTGTACCTCGAATGGCTCAACCACCGCGAAGACCCCGACGCCTTTGAAGCGTGGCGCATGCATCACTGTCGTAAATACCCCCTCTCCTGCGGATACGTGGAATGAACTCCTCCTCTTTTGATTGACTGCCTTGCCTTTGGGTCTGCTGAAATGACCCGATGGGACGTTGCTGCAGTGAACCGGCGTCTACGTAGGAAAAATTTGGGGTTTCGGGAGCTGAAGAATTTGGCTACATTTTCAGTCTTCAAGACCCAACTATGCTGACCAAAACTGAAAAACGTGCGCTCCGTGGCCGGCTGTTCCGCCACCTTGACGGGGTGGTGATCACCCCCACAGCACACACCCTGTGGCAACACCAAGTGCCGCAAACCCTGCTTGAAGAAGCGCCCATTACCCTGACCCAACTCGCCGAACGCACAGGCGCCAACAAAGGCTACCTGAACGTGGCACTGCGCCTGCTCTGCTCGCAGGGTTGGTTACAACAAGCCGTAGACAACGCTTCGGGTGAAGTGACCTTTTCGTTGAACGACCGCAGCGCTTTGGCGTTTGCGCTTTTTCCGATGTATGCAGATGCCGCTGAATTGCAGCGCTTCTCCGGCAATTTTCACCCGCGCAAGTTTGAAGTCGCTCCATTCCGCAAGATGATGCAGGTGTATGAGGGGTACAAAACCGGCATGGGGTTGCCAAAGCCCGCTTCAGACCTGGAATTAGAACTCCAGCAACAAGTCCTGGCACACATTGAAGGTATCCTGCTTGGCCCCACAACGGTGTACCTGGGCATGAACGGGATGTTCCACAACTACTTCACCCAAGCCTCCTTCCGCCCCGAAGAGTTCCACCGAGACGCGGAGAACTTTGCACGCCTGCTGGACATGCTCACCCACTTTGGATACTTCGAGTCCAAGGGCAATACCTACCGTTTTACGCCCAAAGGCATGTTCTTCGCCCGCCGAGCCTCGGCTTACGGGGTGACCGTAAGCTACCAACCCACGCTGCGCAACCTAGATGAGTTGATCTTCGGGGACCCGGCCATCCTGCGTGATGTTCCCGCAGGTGATCCAGAAGTGCATGTTGATCGTGCCATGAACGTGTGGGGATCTGGCGGCGCGCACTCAGGGTATTTCAAGGTGATTGACGAGGTGATCAAAGACCTGTTCAACCGCCCCATCGAACAACAACCCAAAGGCATCTTGGACATGGGCTGCGGCAACGGCGCATTTTTGATCCACTTGTTTGACGTGATCGCCACCCAAACCTCGCGTGGCGAAATGCTGGAAGAGCACCCCGTGTTTTTGGTGGGCGCCGACTACAACCGCGAAGCGCTGGACATCAGCCGCACCAACCTGATCAATGCCGACGTGTGGGCCAAAATGGCCTGGGGCGACATCGGAGATCCCGATCGCCTGGCCGCCGACTTGCGTGAGGACTACGACATCGAATTGGGCGACCTGCTCAACGTGCGCACCTTTCTGGACCACAACCGCGTGTGGATCACACCCAGCTCATCCTCAGACGCAGACTCCACGTCTACCGGCGCATTCGTGCACCGTGGCGAACATCTTCCCAACAACGTCGTGGAAGCCAATTTGCGCGAGCACTTGGAGCGCTGGAAACCATACATCGAACGGTTTGGCCTGCTGACCATTGAATTGCACACGGTACCCCCAGCGCATGTGGCCGCCAACTTGGGGCGCACTGCAGCCACTGCGTACGACGCTACGCATGGCTACTCAGACCAATACATTGTGGAAGTGGACGTGTTCACGCGTGTGGCTCAAGAAATTGGCCTGCACTCCTCGCCTGAGGTGTTCCGCCGCTACCCGGATTCCGAGATTGCAACGGTCAGCATTCACTTGTTGAAAGGAGAAGGTTAAGCACAGCGTTGGGCAAACGGTACGCGTGTTCCGTTTTCGAGCCATGCTTTGAGTCCACGAAGCAAAAAGGGCCAATGGTAGGCACTCTTGGCCATCTCGTGGGTAGCTCCCTCCCAGCCAGCATGTTCCAGGCGTAGCACCACGTGACCATCAACGGGCTTCACCTCGAAGGACAGCGTAGTGCCGTCCCAAGTAGGCATCGCATCGGTCCAACGCACCGAGAAGCGTGCGTGGGGCAAATCGTCTACGACTTCTCCAACAAAGGTGTATTCCGGACCGAACGTAAGGGTGAGCGCGCTGCGGTCACCGGTCACGGCCGCGGTGTCGCTCCACCACGTTTGGAGTCCCTCGGCAGTGCTGACAGCCTCAAACACGGCTTTGACTTCCGCGTGAATGGCTGTATCGATCAGGATGCGGTGATGGGCACTCATACCCACGCACATAAGATGCCCCCATGATAGCCAAAGCGACTACCCAGTAGCCGGCATGCACAAAGATGTACTTGCCGCCTTTGCGCTCAAACAAGGCCAAAATGCCCACAATGGGAAGCGCCAAGAAAATCGCTGCAATCACCCCGTGAAAGGCGCCGTGGCCAAAAGTGCGGTGCAGGTCAGAAAAGCGCTCTTCGAAGTCTTTGAACCACAACGAAAGCTCCGAGGTGGCGTCTTGAAATTCGGGCTGGGTGGCGACCAGTGAACCCACAGCGGATTGGTGCACAACCAGCGCATACAGCAGTAAAGACAGCATCAGACTGAAGATGTAGGTCAATCCAAAGATGACGGGCATGTTGCCCTGGCGGGCTTCTTCTTCGGGCGGTTTGCTGGAAGACAACCAGGCGCTTCCGAAGACCTTGGGGTTGTACCAGATGGAACCGGCCACGAGCGGGACCAGTGCCGATACGGCAATCGCGGCTAAGTTCATGGAAAGTTTGGCTAACAGTTGATCCCTATCAAAATCGGACAAAGCGTAGGAAGAACATTTACCTTGCCTTGGTGATTTCCACACTGACCCTTTCATTCCTAACGTGAAGTTAACCGAACACTACCTTCCCTGCTTGTTGCTCTTGCTGATACTGGCGAGTTGTGGTGGGCGTTCCCTTGAGCCTGCTCAAAAGCCCGACTGGTGGCTTGCTTTGGCCGGCACACCCTCCATCCCTCAGGAAGACTCACTGGTGCTGGAAGACTTTGAAGCCCTCGCTGCGCCTATGATTCCTATGGGAGAAGGTATGTTCACGCGACTGTATGGATCCGAACCGTTGGATTCGGCCTACCTGATGGGCCACCGGCGCACAGCCACAGGCATGGCAGCCTTGGTGTACCGAGAGATGCGCGACGCAGAGCAATGGACGCCTCGCGTGGACTACATTGCCTTAGACACCGCAGGAAACGCCGGAGTACCGGTGCTGATTGCCTACAAAGACGATCAGCTGTTCCAGCACGAAGTGCAGTCCATTTTCCGCTCACGATATGGCCTGCAGCAAGTGGATATGCGCTCCAGCATTTGGGCCGCAGAAGACACTTTGGGTCGGCCCGACACTCTGTTTACCACCGTGCGCACCCTGCAAGCCCGGCCTGCAGGGCAACTTCCCGACACGCTTCGCATAGAACGAGTATGGCGCATTTTGTAACCGCCGGTTTACAAAGCGCAGGCCTCCGAATGCGGGCGCATGCGTATTTTAGGACCGGAATGAACGCCACCCTAAGTACACTACTTGTTTGCCTCTTGCTGGTTTTCTGCACCGGCGTGGATGCGCAAGAACAGCCCTTTGTGGAGCTGCAAGGCATCGTCACCCAAATCAACGGCCGCTCTGAAAAGGCCATAGAAGGGGTGCTGATCCAGGCGGTATCTGTGCAGGGAGATACGGTTGAAACCACCACCGGAGCCGAAGGCCTGTACGCCTTGAAAATGCCGCTGGGACAGGTGTACAACGTCCACTTTCGCCACAAACGCCTCACCACCAAATACGCAGAGCTAGACGCCACAGGCATTCCTACCGAGCGGCAAGCCGCCAATTTTGAACTGGTGTTGGACATGACCTTGCTCGAAAACGCTAACACGGCGCAAATCAAAGTGCTGACCAGCAATCCCATTGCCAAGGCCTTTTACAAGTCCCGGAGCAACACCTTTGAGTTCGACTACAAGCACTCGAAGCAGGTCTACAAGCTGCTTGACGGGGCCGAAACCCAGTGATCTGTGCGCATTCTATTGCTCTCTCTTCTATTGATGCCCGCCTTACTCCAAGGGCAAATCCGCTACAAGGCCACCACCGACGATGACTTGGAACTACGCCTGAGGGCCTTGACCGCCGATAGCAGTCAAGCGGATCGCGTGGTGACCAGCGCCATTCTCAAGATTCGGATTGACGAAGGCCGTCGTTTCAAAATGCGGGTGGACCAAACAGGGACGCAAGCATTGTTCTTGGACTTGGGCCACTTGTATGAGATTCAGCTCTCCGCGCACGGTTGCACCAAACGGGTCCTGCTCGACACTCGGGGCATTCCTGAAGAAGACCAGACCGGCGGATTTCTGCTGGACCTGGACATTTTCCTCCCTCAGGACTTGAATGCTGCGCAACGACGCTACTTGCGCAAAACACCCATTGGACGCGGGGCGTACGACCCGGTCCAGAATTCGATTGAGTTTGACTTTGGATACACCGAACAGGTCCAATCCCATTTAGAGTCCTTGGCACCTTGAGCCTTTTCCCCAGCGCTGTTCTACCCTACTTTTGTGCCATGCGAATTGCCTTTGTTCTCGCCCTTATGGCCCTGTGGAGTTGTGGCGGTGCTCCTGCAGAAGACACTGTAGACGCTCCCGCAGCCGATGCCACCTTCGCCGGCGTATTTGCCGACGGGGTGTTCATCCACAAACGCCTCAAATTCACCCTCCCCGTAGCCGAAGGCTGGCGCATTTTACCTCAAGAAGAACTCTCCGGGCGCCAAACCGCCACCTTGGAATTGCTGCGCCGCAAGGTTTCGGACTTGGACGGACGTGCGGAAGCGTTTGCGCCTTTCTTGGCCCTCGAACCTTATGCCTCTCCAGATTCGAGCTATGTGACCCTGTTGTTTATGGCCGAGGACCTCGAGCGTATGCCCCAGGTCAACAACGCCTACGACTACTTCAACCAGCAAGCAGCACAAGTCAGCGGACAATCACCGGAGGTGTTTCCGCGCTACGAATTTTCGGACATCAGCCAGCAAGCCATTGGCGGGCGTCAGGCGTTTTCACGCGGCACCATGATCCACAGCTCGGCCACCGAAATGAACCCCATGCTGAGCTACGCCGTGCCCTGCGGCACCGACATGCTGATTGTGCAGGTGGCCAATTTTGACTCTGCCGAAGAACTGAACCTGGCCCGAGGGCTACTTGACCAACTGGCATGGACCACGAAGTGATCCGTTTTCACCACGGTCCATTCTTCAAAGGACTACTCTCCTCAGTGGGCTTTGGGCTGTTGATCATCGGCACCATCCTCATCATCTTCATGCTGAACGAAAGGGCGTGGTCCGAGGCTGTGCTCTGCGCCTTGGTGGTGGCCTTTGGCGTGGAACTCGCTCGCGGCGTAAGAGGCGTAGAGGTAGATCTGCGCAAAGGTGAGGTCTTCAGCTATTCCAAAATCTACACGTTCAAATACGGGCCGCGCGTTCCCTTGGACCAATTCGACTCCATAGCGCTCAAACGTGTGCGTGAAAAGAACTTGAGCAACAACTTCAACGCCAGTACAGCAAACGGCTTGGGAGGCGCCATTGGCCACACGACCAACATCCGTTTTGAACTAGAACTGCGCGACAACCAAGCTCGGCGCGCGTTGTATTTGGAAGAGTTCAAGGCTCCCGGAGAAGCCCAAGCCACCCTGCACCAGTTGGCCGATCGATTGGGCTTGCCCGCTGTGGACGAATACAAAACGCAGGTGGACGCTTTGCAAAAGCGCCGGGCTGCTACGGACCCGCGTTCGCGGCGCCGTCGCTAACCCAGTGTCAAGACCAAATGTTAAAACCACACTTGGTCACACGCTGCCAAAGGTGGAGCGCGTTTCAAGGACAAACCCGCACTGAAATGAAACGCATTTGCTTTCTACTGCTTGGCGCACTGGCAGTGGCATTTGTGGTCCTCACCCTCCGCCCCATCGCCTCCCCCACAGCATCCAACACCACCACAGTTACCGGCACACTGGAACTCTGCATGCCAGCCGCCAATGCCGAACACGACGTAGTCATCCGCTTGCGCGACATGCAAGACCGGTTCTACATCAACCGCGGCACCGAACACGGAGTCAACCCCACGGTGCTCCAACGCAAACTGGTGGGCATGCCTGTTGATGTGGTCTACGTCAACCATTGGAGTCCGCTGGATCCCTTCAGTTCAACGCACCACGTAGCAGCCCTGGTGGCCCAAGGCGACACGTTGTACTCCGAATTTTAGCTTAGTCGCGCTCGAAGCCGAGCTTGGCCTCCAAGGTGCTTGAAAGGTTTGGTATGCGCGAGCGGTCCACCAGGAACGAGGTCAACTCCGCAAACTCACTGAACACGTAGTGGTTGTCGAGGGCGTTTTTCAAGTAGCCCTTACCTGAGGAGCCGCCGGTACCCACGCGCTGGCCGATGATACGGTGCACCATGTTCATGTGACGGTAGCGCCAGGTGGCCATCAATTCGTCGATTTCAAGCAGGCGGTTCAGGATGCGGTACGGATTCTGGTGCAACGGCAGTCCGCGGTACAGCATGATGAACAGTGCTGCACGGCGCGAGTTGCGGTCCAAACGGCGGTTTTCGTCGTCGCCTTCTTCCATGAAGAGCATGTCAAACACTTTCATGATGTCGCTTTCGCCGGCCACCAGTGATTGGCGGTATTGCTCGCGGTAATGCGCCCAGAAGGGGTGTTTGCCGTCTGCCGAGGCCTCGAAGTTGGTCCAGTATTCGGCCTGTTCGAAGTAGGGCAAGCGCTGCAGCCAGGCTTTGATCTGATCAAAGAGGTTGGGCCCCTGCTCTACCCCTAGCAAGAAGTCACGGTCAGACGCACGCAGGTGGCTCATGAAGTAGTCCTTGCCGTAGCGGCGCTCTTGCTGCAGTCCGAGACGGGCTTCGAGCAGTTTGAATTGCACGCTTTGGAAACCAGAGGCCGGGCGGAGCATGTCGCGGAAGTCCAGAAAATCCAGTGGGGTCATGGTTTCCAGAATGTCGATCTGCTTGACCAATACACGCAGAATCTCCACGATGCGGCCCATGCGGTGCTCCATGACAAACATCTCGGGCGAGTTGTCATCGATGGAAGGCGCTTCGAGGATGTCCATGGCCGACTCCAATTCAAACAGGATTTGCTTGAACCAGAGCTCGTAGGCCTGGTGAATGACGATGAACAGCATTTCATCGTGAGCATGGCGGCCGAGCTTGTCGCTCTCGAGGTCTTGCGCGCCAATGATTTTGTCGAGTTGGAGGTAATCTCCGTAGTACATGCGGGAGGTATCCATCTATGTAGGAAGGGTTGTTGGGTCTATTTCCAAGTCACATCAACGGTGATGCGTTCGCCGTCGCGCAGGACGGTCACCGGGGTGGTTTCGCCCGGTTCAAAGATGCTGAGGCACTTCATGTAGGCTTCCATGCCGTCCACTTCGTGTTCGCCCATTTGCACCACCACGTCGCCGCGTTGCAGGCCTGCGTTGGCGGCAGGTCGTCCTTCGGTCACGCCGTCGATGCGCATGCCGGGTTCGGTGTTCATGTAATCGGGCATCACCCCGAGGGTGACTTTGAAGCTCGGAGTGGACTCGTTGTCTTCGTCCTTGGTTTTGGTGAAGGCGATGCGCTCCCCGTGGTTCAGACGTACAAGCAGGGAGTCCATGAGGTCCACCACCTTGATAATGCCCGGGTAGTTGATCTTGTCGTAATCGTCAGAGGGCTTGTGGTAATCTTCGTGCTGGCCCGTGAAGAAGTGGAGCACAGGCAGGTCTTCCAAGTAGAACGAAGTGTGGTCACTAGGGCCCACGCCGCTTTCGTGGAAGGTGAAGGTCAAGTCGGTCTGCACCTGATCAACCATGTCCCACGCTGGAGAGGTGCCGCTACCGTATACCGCCAATACTTCCTCAGCATTCAGGCGGCCTACCATGTCCATGTTGAACATGAAGTTGACCTCTGACAACGGCACGGTGGCGTTCTCGATCCACTTTTTGGATCCCCAGAGGCCTTTTTCCTCGCCTGAGAAGGTCAAAAACAGGTAGTTGCACTCCAGGTTTGCTTTGCGGTCGTTCAAGCGCTTGGCCAGCGCCAACAGCGCTGAAACACCCGAAGCGTTGTCGTCCGCCCCGTTGTGGATGGCTGGATCGCCGCGGAACAGGGAGTTCTCATCGCCCCAGCCCAGGTGGTCGTGGTGCGCACCTACAATGACGGTCAATGGTTTGCCAGCGTTCAAGAACCCGCAGACGTTCACCCCGGTGATGGGCTGAACGGTGCTCATGCCCAAGCTGGTGCTGTCGCCTTGTCCGTGGATGGCCAAGGTGGGATGCGGATTGAAGGTGTATTCCTGAAAGTAGCCGTCGGAACCTTTCGGCTCAAGCCCCAAAGACGCAAAACGCGAGGCAACATAGGCTGCTGCTTTGCGCTCTCCTTCGGTGCCTGTCGCTCGGCCTTCCAGGCTGTCGGAGGCCAGTACGGCAATGTCTTGTTCGATGGCCGAAAGCTCTCCTCTTGTGCTCGGGGCAGCAGTCCAGAACAACGCAAAGGCCACCACGGCAGCCACGAATCCCAAAACGGCGAATTCCTGTTTCATGGCGCCAAAGGTAGGAGACTGAATCTAGCGAACAGCCACGCGCACTGAACGCCGTCCATCCAAGCGGCTGACTTTCACCCTACACTTAACTAAACCTGGAGCCCGTTGCAGGCCAATGTGAGGTTTTTCATGTAGCCCAACCAAAAGACCAGGCTGATGGAACTGCAGCCGAACCGTCTTAGGAATACGCCAGTCATGAGAACGGTCAGGCACAACACATCGGCTAAAAGACATACGTCTGAGGGGGGCTGAGTGATTCCCGTCAGATGGATATTCAGTGCGCCGTGTGGGCAATGTAATGCAACTATTTTTTGAATGTTACGTTAATGTTACGTAGATTAGTCCTGTGTTACGGGAACGAAAACTCTGAAGAACATGAAAGCAACCAACATCCTCCTCGCATTTACTGCAGCCCTGCTCTGCACCGCCACATACGCGCAGCCTGCCCAAGATTGCTCCCTCGAAAAGCAAATCAAGTACCATGAAAACGGCCAGATTCGCTTTGCCGGCCACGCCGATTGTGACGGCAACTGGCACGGCCACTTCATCGAATACCACGAAGATGGCAGCATCTACGGCATCGGTGAGTTCAACCACGGTGTCAAAGTAGGCACCTGGACCACTTACCCGCTTTACACAGATGTTACCTATGTGAAAGAGTTTGACAACGACGGCAACCTGGCCAAGGCTTCTATCATGGAAAACGACCTTGTTGTACAGGAACGACAATACACGCGTTAAGCCTGGAAGGCTTACGCATAAAAAAGGCGCTCTATGGAGCGCCTTTTTTTGTGCGCCATTGACCGTTCGATGGTGTATCTGTAGTGCTCCCGTGGAACAATCCGTACAGGTCGCCATAAACAGCAACCCAAAAAGTATGCATGGAGAAGCGGTAGATCTTCACACCGTGCATATACACGGGGGTTGAGCACAAAAAAAGGGCGCCGATTGTGGCGCCCTTCTTCCTTTATAAGGGGAGGATTATTCTTCACTAGGAGCATCATCGGCAGGAGCGCCGTCTTCTGCTGCGGGTGCGTCGCCGGCGTTTTCAGCGCCTTCGATCAGTTCGCCGTCCTGGTCTTCGATGTCCTCGTCTTCCTCGCGCAGGACCTTGCAGACTGCTGCAATCTCGTCCTTGCCCTTGAGGCTGATGAGGCGAACACCTTGTGTGGCACGGCCCATGGTACGCATCTCGTCCACGCGCATGCGGATGGTGATGCCCGACTTGTTGATGATCATCAAGTCGTTTTCGTCGTTCACGTTGAGGATGGCAATCAGCTCACCGGTTTTCTCGGTCACACTGATGGTTTTCACGCCTTTACCACCGCGGTTGGTGATGCGGTAGTCTTCCACTGCTGAACGCTTGCCATAGCCCTTCTCAGAAACCACCATGATGTCGCTTTCCTGGTCGTCGATGACCACCATGCCGATCACTTCGTCGTTGTCGTGCGCGAGGGTCACCCCTTTCACGCCCATAGCGGTACGACCCACGGCGCGTACGGTGTTTTCGTTGAAACGGATGGCTTTGCCCGAGCGCAGACCCATGATGATCTCGTGGTTGCCTGAGGTCAAACGCGCCATGAGCAGCTCATCGCCTTCGCGGATGGTTACAGCATTGATACCATTGGTACGTGGACGTGAGTACGCTTCGAGGGTGGTCTTTTTCACCAGGCCCTTCTTGGTACACAGGATCACGTTGTGCGCGTTGGAATACTCAGGATCCTTGATGTCCTTAACAGGGATGTAAGCCAAAACCTTGTCGTCCTGCTCAATGTTGATCAGGTTCTGGATGGCACGGCCTTTTGATTGGCGCGAGCCTTCCGGCACCTCGAAGATGCGCATCCAGAAGCATTTACCCATTTGGGTGAAGATCAACAGCCAGTTGTGGTTGGTGGCGGTGAACAGGTGCTCCAGGAAGTCCTTGTCGCGGGTGGCGGTGCCTTTGGAGCCTACCCCTCCGCGGGACTGGGTGCGGTATTCATTCAAGCGGGTGCGCTTGATGTAGCCGGCGTGCGAGATGGTGATCACCACCTTCTCGTCTGGAATCATGTCCTCGATACTGAGATCGGCCGAAGAGAACTCGATGTTAGAGCGGCGGTCGTCGCCGTACTTGTCGCGAACCTCGATGAGCTCTTGGGTGATGATGGCCATACGCTTCTCCTTGTTCTCAAGGATGGCTTTCAACTCGGCAATCAGCGCCATCAACTCGTCGTACTCGGCACGCAGCTTGTCGCGCTCGAGTCCGGTGAGCTTTTGGAGTCGCATGTCCAGGATGGCACGTGCTTGCACTTCGCTGAGCTCAAAGCGGGTCATCAGACCATTGCGGGCCTCTTCCGGAGTCTTGCTTCCTCGAATCAAGGCAATGACCTCGTCGATGTTGTCCAGGGCAATGATGAGTCCTTGGAGTATGTGTGCGCGCTCTTCGGCTTTGCGCAGCTCGTATTCGGTGCGGCGTACGACGACCTCGTGGCGGTGTTCCACGAAGTTGACGATCATGTCCTTGAGGTTCAGGAGCTCAGGACGGCCTTGTACCAGTGCAATGTTGTTGACCGAGAACGAAGTCTGCAGCGCGGTGTACTTGTAGAGCTTGTTGAGCACTACGTTGGGAATGCAGTCGCGCTTGAGTTCGTAAACGATGCGCATCCCTTTGCGGTCGGACTCATCGCGGATCTCAGAGATGCCGTCGATTTTCTTGTCGTTGACCAGGTCTGCGGTTTTGCGGATCATGTCCGCCTTGTTGACTTGATACGGAATCTCTTCAACGATGATGGCTTCCTTGCCGCTCTTCAGCTCGTCAATGCGGGCCTTGCCGCGCATCACCACGCGACCGCGTCCGGTTTCGAACGCTTGCTTCACCCCTTCAATACCATAGATGGTACCGCCGGTGGGGAAGTCAGGAGCCTTGATGTGCTCCATGAGGCCTTCCACGGTGATGTCGTTGTCTTCGATGTAGGCAATGGTGCCGTTCACCACCTCGGTGAGGTTGTGGGGCGGCATGTTGGTGGCCATACCTACTGCAATACCGGATGCACCGTTGACCAGCAGGTTCGGGATCTTGGCCGGCAGGACGTTGGGCTCGGAAGTGCTCTCGTCAAAGTTGGGCGAGAAGTCCACGGTTTCCTTGTCGAGGTCGGCGAGCATTTCCTCGGCGATCTTGCGCAGGCGGGCCTCGGTGTAACGCATCGCCGCCGGGTTATCGCCGTCGATGGAACCGAAGTTACCCTGGCCGTCTACCATGGGGTAGCGCAGGGACCATTCCTGGGCCATACGTACCATGGTGTCGTACACGGAGCTGTCGCCGTGTGGGTGGTATTTACCGAGCACGTCCCCGACGATACGGGCGCTCTTACGATGGGCTCTGTTGGAGAGTACGCCCAGTTCAAGCATGCCATAAAGGACACGACGGTGAACGGGCTTGAGGCCATCCCGGGCATCCGGGAGGGCGCGGGACACAATGACCGACATCGAGTAATCGATGTAGGCCGACTTCATCTCATCTCCAATGTTTATGGAGATGATCTTTTCGCCTTCTGCCATTCTTTCTTCGTTTAGGTAATCGGGACTGCCACGATCGTGGGCCAACATTTCCCGGACGTTCCGGGTTATTCTTCCAAGGCCGTAGTAGTTCGAAGCGTGCCATCCTGTCCGGTTTTGCGCCCCGGATCAAGGCTTGCACGGTTCTTGGTCCACATAGGGACACATAGCTAACGAAGGTACCGCTTTTAAATGCCCCTGAACCCCTTGAAAAACCGGCTATTTTTCACAAAAATCTGTGGATAATCATGGGTTCGGAATTCGCTTACAGAAATGTGACCTGATATTTTTGAACGAGGGGTAGTTTAACTGCTACATTTACTACAGAACACACACAAGCAACCCACATTTATGGATGCCAAATTTTCACCCCGTGTGAAGGACGTGATCACCTACAGTCGAGAAGAGGCCCTGCGCCTTGGCCACAGCTACATTGGCGTGGAGCACTTGCTGTTGGGGATCATTCGCGAAGGCGAAGGCACTGCGATCCGCATTCTCGAGGGGCTGCACGTAGACCTGGAACGTCTGCGTCAGACCGTGGAGAATTCGATCAAGACCAACAAGTCCGCCACCGCCAGCCAAGGCAACATTCCCTTGGTAAAACAGGCCGAGAAGATCCTCAAGATCACCTACCTCGAAGCCAAGATTTTCAAAAGTGCCGTGATCGGCACCGAGCACCTGCTGCTCAGCATCCTCAAAGACGAGGACAACGTAGCCACCCGTGCGCTCCACGCGTTCAACATTGACTACGACATCGCCAAGGAGGAATTTGAATCCATCCTGCAAGACGAAACCGGCGGCGATTTGGGCTACCCCAAGTCCGAGTTCCCTTCTGCCGACGACGACGATGACGACATGCCCTTCAGCGGCGGTTCATCCGGCGGCAGCGGTGGCAGCGGACGCGGTTCCAAAAAAGGCGAATCCAAGAGCAAGACGCCTGTCCTGGACAATTTTGGCCGTGACCTGACCAAGATGGCCGAGGAATCTAAACTCGACCCCATCGTGGGCCGCGAAAAAGAAATCGAACGCGTGAGCCAAGTGCTTTCGCGCCGCAAAAAGAACAACCCCATCCTCATCGGTGAACCCGGTGTGGGTAAATCCGCCATTGCCGAGGGCCTGGCGCTGCGCATCGTGCAGAAGAAAGTCTCGCGTGTTTTGTTCGGCAAGCGCATTGTGACCTTGGACATCGCATCCTTGGTGGCCGGTACCAAGTACCGCGGTCAGTTTGAGGAGCGCATGAAAGCGGTCATGAACGAACTCGAGAAATCGCCCGAGGTCATCCTTTTCATCGACGAGATCCACACCATTGTGGGCGCCGGCGGTGCAAGCGGCTCCCTGGATGCCTCCAACATGTTCAAGCCCGCACTTGCACGTGGCGAGATCCAATGCATCGGCGCCACCACCCTGGATGAGTACCGCCAGCACATTGAGAAGGACGGTGCCCTCGAGCGCCGCTTCCAAAAAGTGATCGTGGAGCCCACCTCGATGGACGAGACCATCCAGATCCTCCACAACATCAAAGACAAGTACGAAGCCCACCACAGCGTGAACTACACCGACGAGGCCATCGAGGCCTGCGTCAAACTGACCTCGCGCTACATCACCGACCGTCACCTGCCAGACAAGGCGATTGACGCGCTCGACGAAGTGGGCTCGCGTGTGCACCTGAACAACATCAACGTGCCCCAAGAAATCCTCGACATCGAAAAGGAGATCGAGGATGTGCGCGAAGAGAAAAACCAGGTCGTACGCAGCCAGAAATACGAGGAGGCAGCCAAGCTCCGCGACCGTGAACGCCAACTCAGCGAAAAGCTAGAGGACGCCAAGCGCCGCTGGGAAGAGGAGTCGAAGCATCACCGCGAAACCGTGACCATCGATCACGTCGAAGAGATCGTGGCCATGATGACCGGTATTCCAGTGCAGCGCATCGCCGCCAAGGAATCCGACCGCCTCTCGACCATGGAGTCGCACCTCAACAACAAAGTCATCGGCCAGCCTGATGCCGTGGTGAAAACCGCCAAGGCCATCAAGCGTAACCGCGCCGGCCTCAAGGACCCGAACAAGCCGATTGGTTCGTTCATCTTTTTGGGCCCTACCGGTGTGGGTAAAACCCAGCTGGCCAAGGAGCTCGCCAAGTTCCTGTTCGACTCGGAAGAAGCGCTCATCCGCATCGACATGAGCGAGTACATGGAGAAATTCGCTGTCTCACGCCTCATCGGAGCACCTCCGGGATACGTGGGCTACGAAGAAGGCGGTCAGCTCACCGAAAAGGTGCGCCGTCGCCCCTACTCGATTGTCTTGCTCGATGAGATCGAAAAAGCCCACCCGGACGTGTTCAACCTGCTGCTCCAGGCCTTGGACGACGGTCAAATGACCGATTCGCTTGGGCGCAAGATTGACTTCCGCAACACGATCATGATCATGACCTCCAACATCGGCGCCCGCCAGTTGCAAGACTTCGGCACCGGTGTCGGTTTCAGCACCTCTTCGCGTGACCAGCAAGAAGAGGACAGCCGCAAAGGCGTGATCCAAAGCGCGCTCAAGCGTGCCTTTGCTCCGGAGTTTCTGAACCGCATCGACGACATCGTGGTGTTCAACTCGCTCAAGCGCGAAGACATCCACGAGATCATCGACATCGAACTCGCCAAGCTCTACAACCGCGTGAACAACCTGGGCTACACCATCACCCTCACCGAGGAAGCCAAGGATTTCATCGCAGACAAGGGCTATGATCAGAAGTTTGGTGCACGCCCCTTGCGCCGCTCGATCCAGAAACACCTGGAGGACCCACTGGCTGATGAAATCATCAATGCCAACGTGGAAGAAGGCGACACCATTGAGGTGGGCTTTGACAAGAAGAAAGAGGAGATCACCGTCAATGTCAAGAAAGGCAAAGGCGGCAAGTCTTCGAAAAAGGAGAAACCGGCCGACGAGCCCGACGGCGAACCGGATTCGGGAGCTGCTGAATGATAGCCAACATCTTCCCCCCTGATACAGAAAGCGGGTCCTTACGGGCCCGCTTTTTTTATGTGGAACCTCGGCCGGGCCCGCCCCCGCCGGCCTAGCGGCTCTGCACTATATCGCGGTGAAGTTCACCCGGCTGCCGTTAAGCACCAACGCATGAAGCCAAGGCTTTGTACTTGGCACGTATCGGACAATACTTGGTGAATTTCGAGCGATCGATGGCTAATCAGCCATCTGCTCGATGTACGCGCGCAGGTCTTCCACCTGCTGGTCGCTCATCTTTTGCTCGGTGAAATGCGGCATGTACGGGCGCCAGCCTTTGTCGGCGTAGGTGCCCTTGCGCACGATGTGGTACAGGCCCAGATCATCGTAGCGGAACATGTTGCGCTTGAGCCACTTGAAGGTAGACGGGTAGTTGTCCAAAATCACGTCGCTCTCGCCTTCAGGACGGTGGCAGTGTTGGCACGCATGCTCGTACAGAATTTTGCCTTTATCGGCGCGGCCTTGCAGCCCATAGCCCGCGCGAAGGTCCTTGGGCAGCTTGCCAAAGGTGGCCGGGCTGTTGCGCATGTACTTGGTGTGTAGCATGTCCAACGCGGCTCGCGACTCTCCATGGTTGAGGGTGTTCCAATCGTCTTTGGTCAGGTGTAGGTCTGCAAGGGTGAGTTCTACGCTCCAGTAGTAGGCAACAATGGCGTCCAGCTCCCACTCCTCCAGCTCGCGGCCTTGGGAGCATTCCTTGGCGCAGAGTTGGGTGGACTCACGCAGAGAGTTTTCAGCGGCCTTGACCAAGTCGCCGTACTTGAGGATGTAGTCGTCGTTGTACCACTTGCGTCGGTTGGCAATGCCCCAGAAAGTGGAGGCTTGCAGATACGGCAAGTTGTTGGCCTCGGCATACGCCAGGCGATCCTCAGGGTCGGTGGAGGTAATGTCGGATTCCTCGCGAACCGAGTTGTGGCAGGACGTGCAGGAGAAGTACGGGCTGATGAACTTGCTGCTCTTTCCTTCTGGAGGGTCAGTCACTTTGCCTTCAAACACCAATTGCCGGCCCCACTCGATTTGTTCGGCGGTGCGTTCCGGCAGCGCGTGGCCGGGAGCAGGATCGCCCAAGGCTTGCAGCACCGTGCTCAAGGGAGCGTCCGCAGCATATTCGCGAGCACTGTTGGGCACAGCAGCTAGCGCCGCAATGGCCACTCCGGCCAGTCCGATGATTTTCCAGCTGCGCATCAGTACTTTCTTCCTTTGACTTTGAAATCGCGGGTAATGTTGAAGCCGAGGTGGATGTCCCCTGCACTCCACTGTCCGGTGGTTTCGCTGACGAAAAACTTCTCGGTCATGCCACGTGAGTTGCTCAGGTGGAATTGGAACACGTGAGCTTTGGTTTCCAACTCAATCCCAACACTCAACGTGTTGTTGAAGGTCTCTGGAATCTGATCCGGCAGGGCGTAGTAGTACTCCGCGCTCAGTGTCACGCGTTTACTCAGTACGTAGCGCCCGGCGACTCCCACAGCGAAAACATCGTTGTTGAACGTGCTGTCCGGCACCAAGTTGCGGTGCACAAAGGTGGGCATCACCTGCGCACTCAACCGGTCGCCAAAGCGGCGCGACACCAGCAGCTGGTGCGTGTAGGCGAGCCTGGAGCTGAAGTCGTCGTTGCGCTCAGGATCCTGAAAACGCAGGCCGTTGGCTGCTATCCCGGCGAAGTACACCACCGACACCGGTTTGCTGTTGTCCCCTTCCATTTGACGGAGCAGGCGCGCCTTGAGGTATCCGTCTACCGTTTTTTCAAAGCTGGAACGGCCTATGCCGATGTTCAACCATTTGGTTAACCCATAGTCCAGCCCCATGCGCATGGTGGCGTTGTCGAGTCCAAAGAGTTCGTAGGCACCGGTGTTAATGCGGCCGAAACGGTGGGCGATGATGAACTTCATGCCGCCCTCATCCACGAGTTCGGTGGAATGGCCATTGACTACGCGTGTATCGTAAAAGGTGCGGACAGGCTGGCCTTCTTGGGCCATTCCACAAAGTGCTACCAAGGACAGCATCCCCAGAAACAGGCTAGTTTTCAAGTGCGCCATCGGAAATCCAGCTTTCAATTTTGTCGATTTCACACTGCGGAATTTTTGGTGCGTTCTTGGGCATTTCGCTGCAACCTTCGTCCCATTTGATGGAGCAGAGCAGCAGACCGTTGTCGGCCCATTGCAACACCTCTTGGTAGCCTTCGAGCACTACACCGCCAGAGCCTTCGGAGGCGCTGTGGCATTGGTTGCAACGCACCGCCAAGATAGGCACAATGTCGCCTGCAAAAGACATGTTTTCGGTCTCGCACACTGGGGGAGGCGGAAAGAGGTTGGCGGCGTTGTTGTACTCGCAGGAACTGGCCAAGCCAATCACCCCGAGCAGCACCACCCAAGAGGTCAACAGTCGTGTGAAATTCATAGCAAAAGAATTCGTGGTTTAAGGTAACAACCTCGCCCCGGTTCAGAGTTCTTCGTCCAAACGACTTTTCAACTCTACCGAGTAATCGTACCGCAGGTCTTCGTCGAGTTTGAGGATGGTGCTGCGGATCTTGGTCACCAAGCGGTCATACAGGTTCATGAGCACCTGGTTGCGGGTGATGGGCGGCTGCATGGTGTTCATCTTTTCGCAAAAATGGATGAGCAACTCCACCTCGGTTTCCTTCTTGCCCGAATAGCGGATGAACTTGCGTAGGCCCGACAGGATCTTGCGCACGCTTTTTTTGGCGAAGTACGTGCTGCGGGTGTTGATGCTCCCAAACCCTTCGTCCACAATGGACTTGACACTCTCGATGTAGCTGTATTCGTCACCGGCCTCAAAGAGCAAGTAGGTCAGCAATTCCTTGTTGTCCTTTTTGAACCGGGCCAAGCGCAGCACTAGGGCTTGCAGCTCCTCGGGAGGCAAGTGCTTGAGTTCCTTTTTGATTTGGGCTACAGTGGCGGCGCGCATGGGCCGCAAGTAAGCAAAAGCCGCTTAGTCCTTCAACTGTGCGGCGTGGTAAGCCGTGGTCCAGGCCGCCTGAAAGTTGTATCCGCCGGTGATGGCATCCACATCCAGCACTTCCCCGGCAAAATAGAGTCCGGGTACGTGTTTGCTCTGCAGGGTTTTGGCCGCTACGCTTTCCCAAGCAATGCCGCCGCAGGTCACAAACTCTTCTTTGAAGGTGGTTTTGCCTTGCACGTCGTGCACGTTGTCTACCAACACTTGTACGAGCTTATAAATGGTCTTACTGCCCAACTCGCCCCACACGCGTTCGGGGCTGAGGCCGGCTTCGTCCAGCAGTAACAGCCACAAGCGTTCAGGCAGGCGGTATGGACGGGCGTTGCTGAGCTTCTTGCGCGGGTGCGACTCTTGGAGTTCCAGCAAATCATCCAGCACGTGGTCCTGGTTGGTTTTGCCGGCCCAGTTGAGCGAGACTTCAAAGCGGTATTCGCGGTCGGCCAATTCGCGAGCGCCCCAGGACGACAGCTTGAGCACACCCGGACCACTGATGCCCCAATGGGTGACCAAGACCTGACCGGACTCCTGCAGCTTGGTGCCCGGGATACGCGCGAGCGCAGGAGCACTCAGGCCCATGAGGTGGCGAATGGGATCGCTGGGCAGGTTGAAGGTGAACAGCGAAGGCACCGGATCGGCAATGCTGTGCCCGAGGTCTTCCAGCCACTCCAGCCCGCGGCGTTTGGGCGAACCACCGGTGGCCACAATCACATGGCTGAATTTTTCTTGGCCTTGTTCCAAGGTGAGGGTCAGGTTGATGCCCGTGCGCCCGATTTCATGCACAGGGCAACTCAAGCGCAGCTGCACCCCAGCATCGATGGCCGCGCGTTCCAGGCAATCGGCCACGGTTTCGGAATCGTCGGTGGTGGGGAATACGCGGCCGTCCTCTTCCTCTTTAAGCGTGACACCGCGCTTTTCGAACCACTCCCAGGTGTGCTGGGTGTTCCAAGTACCAAAGAGTTTTTTGAGTTGGCGACCGCCACGCGGGTATGCCTTTGTCAGCTCCGCAATGGAACGTGTGCCGTTGGTGACATTGCAGCGCCCGCCACCACTGATGCGCAGTTTGCTGAGCACTTTGGAGGTCTTCTCCAACAGCAATACTTCTGCTTCCGGAAAATTCTCCTTGGCGTGGATGGCGGCAAAATAGCCGGCTGCTCCTGCCCCGATGACTGCAATGCGCGTGGGATTCACGGGTGCGAAGGTGGCAATTTCCGTTCAGTACCGAAACCCCACCGACAGCCCGTCCATGCGCACTTCGGATTTTCAACCTGGTGCCAAATGCACCCAGAAGAAAGGGGCGCTGTTTTTGGCCACCCAGCAGAGATGACTTGCGGTGGCAACAGCGCTGCGTATATCCAGAGATAGCGCATGGCTCAATCATCGCAATACATGCAAAGTGACATTGCAGGGCAGCTGGCTTATTGTTAAAGGAAGCCCATCGCACGCGCTTCGCAGCAGGGCTCGCGTTGTAGGCTGTAAACACCTCCCTGTTTATGGATCGCGTACTGGCCAACCACATGCTGAACGCCTTCGTGTACCTTCACGACATGAAGCAACGCGTTCCTGCCATCTTTCGCAACAAGTACATCATTGCCTCGCTAGGCTTTGCCGTTTGGGTGATGTTCATCAACGACATCGATGTGTTTTACGTGATGCAATCCCGCAGCGAACTCAACGAGATGAAGGGCGAGGTGGCCCGCCTCAACGCCGAAACCGCCCGCGCCGCAGAAGCCCTGCGCGACCTGGACAACCCGGCGAACCTAGAGAAGTTTGCGCGTGAGACGTACTTCTTGCAGCGTCCTGGCGAAGACATCTACATCATCAAGGACGCGCAATAAGCGGCCTTATGCCATCCCCAACACCTCCTTCACCTGCATCCAAAAATCCAGCGCCGCCTGCGGGTACAGCCCAATGGTAAAGAGCAGGCCAAAAATCGCCCCGCCCAAGTGCGCGTCGTGCGCGATGCCGGAACCGCCGCGTTTGCTCATGGCGTATTCATAGACGAAGAACAGGACGCCTGCCAGCACCGCCGGCATGGGAATGATGAAGAACAGCAGCAGTTCGGTAAAGGGGTAAAATAAGATGAAGGCCAACACGATGCCCGACACCCCACCGCTGGCTCCCAGTGAGAAGTAATACGGATTGTCGCGGTGTTTATACAACGCCGGAGCCGTGGCTGCCAGCACCGACCCAAAGTACAGCGCCAAGTAGAGCAAGCGCCCGGTGGTGAGCGACCAGCCTTTGAACGAGGCCAGTGCCAGGAACTGGATTTCCATCACCTGCCCAAACATGTAGAGCACGTACATATTGAACACCAAGTGGATCCAATCGCGGTGCACAAAGGCGTGGGTCAACAGCAGCTTGGGGTCCGGACGGCCAAACACCGAATACGGGTGTAGCATGAGTTGCCGCTTGGCTTCAGGGCGTTCCATCATGCGCCACGACACAAACACGGTCACTGCAATAATTAAAAAGGTAATCGGGTATTGGGCCAGTTCGCTTCGCATCAGCTCGAATGGTCAGAGACGATGACCCATTCACCGCCGATGCGCTTCCACATCAGGGTGTAATGGCCTTGCACATCCCCCGCTTCGCGCGCCAGGTGCCATTTTCCAACCACGTACACCGACTTTTTGCTCACCTGCTCCATGTGCAGGTTGGTGAAGGTCAGGGTGCCCATGGCGACTTTGTCCGGGTAAGAATTCTTGTAGTTGTCCAGGGTTTGCTGCCAGCCTTTGGTGACCCCGCTTTTGCCGATGAAGGTCAACTCCTCGGAATGCCAATAGGGCTCCATGAACGCATCGATGTCGCCGCGGTTCCAGGCGGCTTCTTGCAGGTCCATGAGGCCTTGGATGTGTGCAATGGTCTTGTCGGGGCCGGGGGCCGCGGCCGTCAGGACCAACGCCACCGAAAGAAGGATCAGGCTTCGCATGTCCCAAAGGTGTGCAATTCCCCCCACCCACCCTTACGGTTGCTGCAAAATCACCACCTCTTGCCCGTGGCGCCACCTGCCTCAACCCCAAGCCGAGCAGGCCGCCGGTGAATTTTCGCCTTGCAATTGTGGATTACCCTTGCTCAAAATGGGCCGCCCGCGGGAAAGGGATGAATAGCTTTGACTCCCATGAATTGGCTGTGGCTAGGACCCTACCGCGACGCAATCATCGCAGCGTTCAACACCGACGTGAACCAAACGATGATCTTCACCGAATTGGCCTTCTGGGTGTTTTTTGGTGCGGTGCTCACCGTGTTCAGTTTTTTGCACAAGCGCCAAGCGGTCCGCAACGCCTTCCTGTTCATTGCCTCGTTGTGGTTTTACTACAAGACCTCTGGGGCGTTCTTCTCCATCCTGCTGTTCAGTACGTTTAGCGACTACCTCATCGGTTTTAGGATAGACAAGGCCGAGGGCAGCAGGCGCAAGTGGTGGCTGACCCTGAGCGTGGTCATCAACCTGTTTGTGCTGGTGTATTTCAAGTACGCCTACTTCTTCACTGATGCGTTCAACCAGATTTTTGGGACGGACTTTACGCCGGTCAACTACTTCGCGCTTTGGGCCAATGACTTGTTTGGCAGCGGGTTCAGGGTGGACAAGATCTTATTGCCGGTCGGCATCTCGTTCTACACGTTCCAGACCATCAGCTATGCGGTGGACGTGTACCGCGGGCACGTCAAGCCGGTCAGGAACATCCTGGATTTTGGGTTCTACGTGTCCTTCTTTCCCCAGCTGGTGGCCGGGCCCATTGTGCGCGCGGCGGACTTCATCCCCCAGCTCTACCAGAAGTACCACCTGACCAAAAAGGAGTTTGGCATCGCCGCGTTTTGGATTCTGAATGGCCTGTTGAAGAAGATGTTCCTGGCCGACTACCTGGCGGTGAACTTTATCGATCGCGTGTTTGAGGACCCCACCCGCTTTACCGGGTTTGAGAACCTGATGGCACTTTACGGATACAGTTTGCAGGTCTACGCCGACTTCTCGGGTTACACCGACATTGCGATTGGTGTGGCGCTACTGATGGGCTTCAGACTGCCCAAAAACTTCGACTCTCCCTACAAGGCCGATTCCTGCGGGAACTTCTGGAAACGCTGGCACATCAGCCTTTCGAGCTGGCTGAAGGACTACCTTTACATCCCGCTTGGCGGAAACCGCGGCGGCACCATTGGCACCTACGTAGTCCTGTTCTCGATCGTGTTCATGATCGCAGCCATGGCCGGCAACTTCTGGATTCTGGTTGGGTTCGGAGGGTTTGCATTGGTTGTCTTGGGCATTGCCCGTGCGGTGCCGACGTTCAAGCTCTGGCTCACCACCAACATCAACGTGATGCTCACTATGGCCATTGGTGGCCTCTGGCACGGCGCCAGCTGGAACTTTGCTATCTGGGGCGGACTCAACGGACTGGGCATTGTGACCTACAAGCTCTGGCGCAAGATTTCGCCATGGGAGAACAAGTCAAAGTGGTGGAACCGCGCGTGGGCCATCTTCATCACCTTCAATTTCATCAGCTTCACCCGCATCTGGTTCCGCACCGGCAGCAAAAACACCTGGGAAAACCTGGGCGAACAGCACGACATCTTCGAAGAGCTCTTCACCGCCAACGGTATGCTCAACCAGATCCTGTTCAAGTTCGACGCCCACATCGCCGGCCAGTTTTTCTGGGAATTCCGCTACGTTATGGGCGCCATGCTCTTGGGCTATATCATTCACTGGCTCCCCTCCAAGTGGAAAGACACCTACCGCAACTGGTACAGCAACGCCCCCATCGCTGTCCAAATTCTCGGCGGCGTGGGCGTCATCTTCTGCGTGTATCAGTTTTTGGTGGCGGAGAACCAGCCGTTTATCTACTTCCAGTTTTAGGCTTTGCTGAGTTTCGGGCGTGGTAGCTGGAAGTAAAGTTAAAAGTGAAGAGTGAGGGCAGCATGCTGGCGCGTGCGTTGGAGGGCTGTGCTTTGCTGGCCCTGTTTTTGGGTGGTGTGGTTTTGGCCCACACTGCTTGTTGACCGGCAAATTGCATTTAGTCATTCTGCATTCCCCAATCAACTTCCCCTTCCCGCGTCGTGCCATTTGGCATTTTATAGTTTGAATTACCTCCCCTAGTACGGCACAAAAAAAGCCCCACCGTGATGGTGAGGCTTCGAGTATTGTTAGGGCTGAACTAATCCGCAGGTTGCTCCACCTCTACCGTGCTGTAGGCGGCACACTTCTCACGGTAGGTGCATGAGGTCATCAATACACTTACAAACATCAGGCCCAGGGCCAAGATGATGAGTCGTTGGAGGACGGCGTGGTTCAAATCTTCTGCACTATTCATTTCACAAATCTGATTAAATCGGTTGGACGCGGTAAGTAGGCAGGTCTACGTCGTCCGAACAGCTTTGGTTTCACAATTGAATTCCCAATGTAGGGCTTCTTCTCTTTTGCCGAACGTTCGAATCTTAGAAAGATTGCCCTTCCCGGCTGCGCTACATGAAAAAGAGCACTGTGCCTAGCACCGACATGGCGACGATGCAGCATTTCCGGAAACGCGTGGACATAGGGCGGACATAGGTTTTGTGAACGGTATATCGCATGGTCTCAAAATTGTCCTGGCTCTCTTCTACGCTTCGAAACAGATCAAGGTTTCAAATCAGACGAATTCTACTGAAGTCACTGGCACCTGCAAGATCAGCAGCAAATGTGAACACCGGCCCCGTGCCGGTTTTCGCTATTTTGGACGTTGTGAGAAGCCTGATCACCACTGCGTTTTGCCTCCTGTGTTTGGGGCTGTTTGCCCAAGAGGAGGACACCTACCGCTACACCTACATCGAAAACAAAGGCCAATGGCCCGAACAGGTGCTGTACCGCGCCCAAGTCGAGGGCGGCTTTGTGTGGGTGGAACGCACCGGCCTCAGGGTAGACCTGCGCGACTACCGCGAAGCCTCTGCCCTGCACGCCAACCCGGAGGGCGACTTGTACGCTGCCCAGGTATACGGCCATTGCTACATCATTGATTTTGGTGCAGAAGTGGGCCAAGCGCTGGCTTCAGAACCCGAGGTCACCGTGTACAACTACTTTCAAGGAAACGACCCTGCGCATTGGGCGGGCGGCTGTCAGGGCTATGCAGAGGTGTTGCTCAAGGACATTTACCCTGGTATTCACTTGCGCCTATATTCCAATGCCTTCTTTCTCAAGAACGACTGGATCGTGGATGCGGGACGCGACCCGTCCACCATCCAACTCACCTACGAGGGCACAGACGGCCTTACGCTGAACAATGGACGATTACAAGTGGCCACTTCCCTCGGCACCCAAACCGAGCAGAAGCCCATCGCAAATCTGCAAACCGGCTTTTTTGCTCCAGACATTCAAGGCCTCAAGCAAGTCATCGATGTCCGCGCAAGCTGCGACTACACGGTTGTTGGCAATACCGTGAGCTACACCGGCAACATCCCCGCCGTGCACGACCGCTTGGTGATCGACCCTGAGCTCATCTTCAGCACCTATTCGGGATCTACCGCTGACAACTTCGGCTATACCGCCACCTACGACGACGACGGCAATCTGTACTCGGGCAGTTCGATTTTTGGCGACGGTTACCCCACCACGATCGGGGCCTACCAAACCAGCTGGGCCGGTGGCGATGGCCAAGGCACCCTGGCCGGAACCGACATTGCGCTGACCAAGTACAGTTCGGACGGCACCACACGCATTTACTCCACGTACTTGGGTGGTGCGGCAGACGAACTTCCTCACACCCTGATCTGCTCGCCCGATGGCGAATTGGTACTCATGGGCACCACCAGCTCCGACGACTTCCCCATCACTACTGGGGCCTACCAAGAGGGCTTTTTGGGTGGAGGCGCCTTTGCCCCTTCTGGCGTGGGCGTGGATTACCTGAACGGTTCGGACATGATCATCACCCGCTTGGCGGCCGACGGCGAAAGCCTGGTGGGCAGCACCTACCTGGGCGGCACCGACAACGACGGGGTCAATACCGCCCCGGACCTCAAATTCAACTACGCCGATGAAATGCGCGGCGAGGTCATCTTGGACGACGCGGGCAATGTGGTGGTGGTCTCCTGCACCGACGACCTTGATTTCCCATACACCAACCTCTTTGACTTTACCCCAGGCGGCCAATGCGGCACGGTCACTGTGCTCAACGCCGATTTGACCGGCTTGGTCTGGGGCACCCTCATCAGCCAAGGCAGCGACGAGGCCGCCTACGCGGTAGACATTGCCTCCGACGGCAGTTTCTACGTCTGCGGCGGTACCAATTCCAGCTCTCTTCCTGGAATGACCGGACTACAAACCGCAGCAAGCGGCGGGCAGGCCGACGGGTACGTGTACCGCTTTGCCGCCGACGGCAGCGCTGTGCTGGGCGGCACCTATTTTGGTAGCCCCAGCTACGACCAGCTTTACTTTGTGGAACTCGACGCCAACGACGTGGTGCACGTGTTTGGCCAAACCCGAGCCCTGGGCGACTACTGGATTCAAAACGCCGCGTACGGCACGCCCGAATCGGGGATGCTGGTGGCGAAATTCACCAACGACCTGAATGGGCTGGATTGGAGCACCGTTGTCGGTACCGGCTCTGGCAGACCCAACCTCTCGCCCACCGCGTTTTTGGTGGACAACTGCGGGCTGGTGTACCTCTCGGGGTGGGGCGGCAGCACCAACGTGGCCTCCAACCCCACCGGCACCGATACCGTGGACGACATGCCCACCACACCCGACGCCTACCAAAGCAGCACCGACGGCAGCGACTTTTACCTCATGGTGATCACCCCGGACGCCAGCGATTTGGTGTACGCCACCTTCTTTGGCGGAGGCGTGAGCGCAGAGCATGTGGACGGTGGCACCAGTCGGTTCAATCCGGACGGTGTGGTATACCAGAGCGTGTGCGCAGGCTGCGGCGGCAACTCAGACTTTCCGATTTTCCCGGCGGATGCGGTGTCGCCCACCAACAACGCTTCCAACTGCAACAACGGGGTGTTCAAGTTTCAGTTTGACTTGCCTCCGGTGGAAGCCTTGGGCGAAGCGCCTGAGATCGGCTGCGTGGATGCCGAGCTGCAGTTCACCAACCTGAGCACCAACGCCACTTCGTATTCCTGGGACTTTGGTGACGACAACACCAGCTCGCTCGAAAACCCCACCCACAGCTACGACAGCCCCGGGCCGTACACAGTTACCCTCACCGCCAACAACGACAACTGCGGCTTTACCGACACCTACTCATTTACCGTTGAGATTTCGGACCTCGTCGGCGGATCCACCTCGGCCACAGCCAACCCGGTTTACTTGGACGAAGGCGAATCTTCCCAACTGCTGGCACAGCCCACGGGGTACAGCTACGAGTGGTCCCCTCCCGGCACGTTGGACGACCCGTTCGTGAATGACCCGGTAGCCACGCCCAACGAAAGCACGACCTACTACGTGCTCATCTCAGACGGAGATTGTTCGGTATTAGACTCGGTGCGGGTGTTCATCAACGAACTCATTTGCGGCCGACCGTTTGTGTTTCTGCCTAACGCGTTCACGCCCGATGGAGATGGCGACAACGACGTACTCTTTGTACGCGGCGAAAACATCGAAAGCCTCTACCTGACCATCTACAACCGCTGGGGCGAGATGGTCTTTGAAACCCGCGACAAGAACATAGGCTGGGACGGCACCTTCCGCGGCGAACCGGTGGACCCTGCGGTGTTCGTCTATTACCTGGAGGTGTTCTGCATCGACGGACAGGAATACTTTGAAGAAGGAAACGTAACGGTCATCCGATGAGGCTGCTGCTCTCCATAGCGCTTGTGGGATGGGCCGCTCTGAGTTTCGGGCAGGACATCCACTTTTCGCAGTTTGACCTGCAGCCGTTGCACTACAACCCGGGCTACGCAGGACTGTTTGACGGCGATTACCGCATCTCCGGCATCGAGCGCACCCAATGGCGTTCGGTGACCACCCCCTACCAGACCTTTGGTTTGGCGGGCGACCTGCGCAACCCCGGGCAAAGCCGCAATACCGCTGTGGGCCTTTCGATTTACCAAGACCGCGCAGGTGACTCGCGGTTGGGGCAATTGCAGGTCAACCTCACCGGGGCCTTCCACATTCCTTTGAGCGCGGACTCCACGCAACGCTTGAGCGTGGGCATCACCACGGGCATCACCCACTTCAGCATCGACTACTCGCAGCTGCAGTTTGACAACCAATGGGGCGGTACCTCGTACGACCCCAACCTGGCCACCGGCGAAGCCTTTGCGCGCGACAGCCGCACGTACGCAAACGTGGCGTTGGGCGCGGCTTACCACAAACGGTGGGCGCAACGCAACATCGCTTACGGGGGATTGGCCATCCACAACCTGACCCGTCCCAACCAATCCTTCCAAGACGCCCTGGGCGTGGAACTCAACCCGCGCATCAGCGCACACGGCTGGGCCTCGATTGCGGTGGCAGAGGAATGGGACGTGCAGCCCAGCATCCTGTGGCAAGCCCAAGACCGGTACCGCGAGGTGCTCATGGGTGCTTCGGCGCGTTACCTGTTGAGCGGACTTGGTGAACTGCACCAAGCCGTGCTGGCCGGTTTCTACTTCCGCGCTGGAGACGCGGGCTACCTGCTTGTGGGCGGAGAATACGGCCCCTGGAAGGCCGGCATCACGTACGACTTCAACTGGTCCAACCTCACCCCTGCGTCCGATGGCAAAGGCGGATTGGAGTTGGCCGTGCAGTACATCTTCAAACGCATCGATCCTGGGGTGTTGCCCCTGCCTTTGTGCCCGGATTTCTTGTAGCACCTGCGGGGGCGAATATCTTTGCACCCTGATGGTACGACTCGCCGCATCCTTATTGGTGATTTACAACTTGCTGTTCTTCTGGGAACGGCACTTGCCCGACCTGCTCCCCGGATTCATTGGGGCAGCCAACAACTTCATGACCGAGTTCCGCGGCTTTTTGACCGTGCTGGAACTGATTGGCGTTGTGGCGTTGTTTGTGGACTTGTTGACCAGCTACGACAAGCGCACCCACAACCTGGGGCGCAAGCTCTGGACTTTGCTGGTGGCCTTGCTTGTTGTGGGCTTCCTGTTCAAGGTCTTTATCAATTACCTCGATTCGGCGCTGCTGGAGGAGGGGGTATCGAGTCTTGGTCGTATTCGTAGTCGCCTGGGGTAAGCTGTTGTTGCTTGTACAGCACGCGGTAGTCCTGGTAGCGCACCTTCACGTACATAATGAAGTCGTACTGCGACGAGCCCTTCAAGAACGCATCTGACACATTCAAGTAATCGATAAACGCGTCGAACTCCTCGGGATCGAGGTCGATGATGTCGTAGTCGACGTATTTGGCGAACAGCTCCTTGAGCAGCTCTCTGCGGCGGTCGTTGTTTTCCAACTGGATGGCCATGCGGCGTCCACGCTCACGGCGGCTGAACTGTTCGTACAAAAAGGTAATGGGGCTGTAGAAGGCATCCACCCCACTGGTGCGGTAGTCCGACTCGTTGAACCCGAGCTTGGAGATGTCTTTTTGGATGTCGTCCAAGTCGCGCGGGGCAAACACTTCTGCTGCGCCGATCTCCAGGGCCAGCGGGCGCAATTGGACTTCGACGTAGTAGGAATCCCGCAGCGTGCTGTCGGCAAAACAAACTTTTTCACTCAGGTAGCCGAAAGCACCCACGAGCAAGGTATCCATCTTGTGGGCATACACTGTAAAAGTGCCGTTGGGGTTGCCAAAGGTGCCCGCGCCAATGCGGTCGTTGATCACCAGGATGTCAGGCTTGGTGTGCCCTTGCTCGTCGGTGACCTTGCCCTTGACAATGATTTGCGGGTTGAGGCTATCGGGCAATTGCGGGTAGCCCTTCTGGCTCCACAGCGGCGCGGTCAGCAGCAAACAGGTACAAACGAGCAAAAGGTGCTTCATGGTTGATTGCTAGACGCGAAAACCGCGCCACTTGTTACTTCTGCAACGTGGGATCCAATGCGGTGATGCGTTTGTAAGCAAACACGCGCGATTTGGATGCGCCGTCGGTCACCCCTGAAATGGTGGCTTCCAGCGCATAGGGGCTCTTGCGCTCGTAGGCAATGCGTTGCGGGTAATCGTGGGTGGGGTTTTCGAAGGCGATGCCGTCTTTGGTCTGTTCGGCCAGGCGAAAAGCCACCGCAGCATCGGAATTTTGACCGTAGACCCGGGCCGAGTACAACCATTGGTCATTTACCCGCAGGATCGAGAGCTCTTCGATGAAGGTGGTGTCGGTGCCGCGCATGACGAACCCTTTGCCGGTGAAGAAGCCGTCGTCCATCTTCTCCCAGTGCTCATAGAAGGCGGTTGAATCGGTGATGTTGGACCACTCTCCCACCAAAAAATCCAAGGTGAAGTCGGGCTGGGTACGCTCCACCACTGCGGGCAATTCCTGCTCGCACGCGCTGGCCAGTACCAACAAGGCCACCAAGGCCGCCCATGTCCTCTTCCGATTCACGGTGGAAAGGTAGGACATTTCCCTGCCGCCATGTGCGAAGAAACTGAAACTGCAAATCGTCTTGGGGCTTGGGGCGATGTCCTACAGCCAGGGTGCAATTCAGGGCGTTCAGGCGAGTATGTTTTCACGCACAATCCATCCGCTCATCCGCACCGCAGTGGCCCTGGGCTTACTGTTCGGGCTCTCGAGCTTTCACGCGCCCGCCAAACTGCAGGTGGAGTTGGCCTTCAACCTGATCCCCCAATGGCCAGGATCGGGCTGCACCTTTGCCATCATCGACCACATCGAGGGCAAGATCTACCGCATCCGCGAAATCGACGAGCGCACCTTCATCCTGATTGCCACTGGCCACCAACGCTCCAAAGCCAATCCACGCCAAGCTAACCTGTTCGAGGAATTCGGGGTCGAAGGATGCGAAGTGGTATACAACCAACCCTTCCGGGAATACGAAATCTCCTGCGGCCCTACCCAACAGCCTTGGAAGCTGCGCTACCAAGCACGACCCAGCGTAGAAGGCCCAGGAGAAGCAGGCTGGGCCGGCAAGGAATTGTGTCCAAACGACCGGCAGATGTACCTGCTCAAGGGGTACGGAATTCAGGAGCTCGACGACTATGTAATTGGCACCAAAGCCTTTGAATTGCTGCGCAACTGCAGCGATCCTTCTTGGATCAGCCACTACAAGTAGCGCCTTGCGTACTTTCGGGGCAGCAAACCCTGCCGTGCCTCAACCCAAGAAGAAACCCACCACCGCCGCCTTTGTCGAAGGCATCCGTCAAGGAAACGTGGCCCTGCTCAGCCAGGCCATCACCTTGATGGAAAGCACCCACCCGGACCACCAGGCCCAGGCAGATGCCATCCTTGAGGCATGCTTGACCTTCAGAAAACCCGCGGTACGCGTGGGCATCACCGGCATTCCGGGCGTGGGTAAATCCACCTTCATCGAGACCTTTGGGGCGCACATCGCAGGATGCGGGCACCGCTTGGCGGTGTTGGCCGTGGACCCCACTTCTTCTCGTACCGGAGGCAGCATCTTGGGCGACAAAACCCGCATGGCCGAGCTCTCGATGCGCGACGACGTGTACATCCGCCCCTCCCCAGCCGGAGAAGCCTTGGGCGGCGTGGCCCGCAAAACCCGCGAAGCCATGCTCCTGTGTGAATGTGCCGGGTACGATGTGATTCTGGTGGAAACCGTGGGCGTGGGCCAAAGCGAAACCGCCGTGCACACTATGGTGGACTACTTCCTGCTGTTGCTGTTGGCCCGTTCAGGAGACGAACTCCAGGGCATGAAGCGCGGGATCATGGAATTGGCAGACGGCATCTTGATCAACAAAGCCGATGGCGAAGGCGAAGCGGCCTCCAAACGCGCCCGCGCGGAGTTCAAGAGCGCCTTGCACTTGCTCCCTCCTCGTCCAGACGGGTGGAGTCCTGGCGTAGAGCTCAGCAGTGGTCTCACGGGTATGGGCGTGGCCGAAGCTTGGGACACCATCTCCCAGTACGTCGTCCAAACACGCGGCAACGGCCATTTTGAGCGCAAACGCACCGAGCAGAACAAGCATTGGTTCCAACAGGATGTACGCCAGGAGGCCTTTGAGCGCCTGCGTAGCATACCCGAGGCCACCGCACAACTCGCTGCCCTGCAAGAAGAAGTCGCGTCAGGACGCCTCAGCGCATTCCGGGCCAGCCGCCGGTTCTACCAGTGGTTGGACGCGCAATAAGGGCCCTAAAACCTGCAGAATCGTTAAGGACGCAGCTTGGCGAAGACGGCCTCTGGAGACAAGGTCTCTTGCTCGCCGCTTTCCATGTGTTTGAGGGTCACCACCCCTTGCTCAATCTCTTGGCTGCCGGCCAACACCACCCATGGGATGGACTTATCGTTGGCGTACTGCATTTGCTTTTTGAGCTTGGCAGATGTAGGATACACCTCGGCCCGAATGCCGGCTTTGCGTGCAGCAGTCAACCACTCCAGGCATTTGCCCTGCTCGGCGGCGCCGAAGTTGATGTAGAGCAGTTCGGTGCTGCGGGTGGCATCAGCGGGGAACAAATCCAACTCCTCCAACACATCGTAAATGCGGTCGGCGCCGAAGCTGATGCCTACGCCACTCATGCCTTTGAGACCAAAGATGCCAGTGAGGTCGTCGTAACGGCCGCCACCACAGATGGAGCCAATGCCTACGCCGTTGGCCTTCACCTCAAAGATGGCCCCGGTGTAGTAGTTGAGCCCGCGTGCAAGCGTTGGGTCAAATTCAAGCTTGGCGTCGCGTAGGCCCAAACGCTCGGCTTCGGCCAGTACGTAGCGGAGTTCTTCGATGCCCTTCTCCCCTGTTTCGTTGCCCGCAAGCAGCCCGGCCAGGGCTTGGAGGTTGGCCTCGGTATCGGTGCCGAGTTCCAGCAGCGGTTGGAGTTTGGCAATGCTGTCTGCTGAAATGCCGCGGCCTCGCATTTCGTCCATGACCTTCTCGGCGCCAATTTTATCCAGCTTATCCAAAGCCACGGTCATGTCGGTGAGCAAATCGCCCACGCCGGCCACCTCGGCCAAACCCGCCAGGATCTTGCGGTTGTTGATCTTGATGGAGAAATCAGGAATGCGCAGGTTGGACAACACCTCGTCAAAAAGCTGCACCAGCTCCACTTCGCACACCAGGGAATTGGTCCCGATGATGTCCGCGTCGCATTGGAAGAATTCTTGGTAGCGGCCCTTTCCCGGACGGTCACCACGCCACACGGGTTGAATCTGGTAACGGCGGAAGGGGAACGCAATGTCGTTCTGGTGCATCACCACAAAGCGGGCAAACGGCACGGTCAGGTCGTAGCGCAGCGCTTTTTTAGAAATGCTAAAACCCAGCTTCTTGGAGTCTTTGGCCGCCAATGCGTCTGCATCTGCTTTGGCCAAAAAGTCTCCGTTGTTGAGGATCTTAAAGATGAGCTGGTCGCCCTCCTCCCCGTACTTGCCGGTGAGGGTGGCCAGGTTTTCCATGGCCGGGGTCTCAATGGGCATGAAGCCATAGCGCTCAAACGAAGCGCGAATGGTGTCAAAAATGTAATTGCGTCGCGCCATGGCCGAGGGGCCGAAGTCGCGCGTTCCTTTGGGAATGGAGGGTTTGCTCATGGCGAAGAATTCGGGGCAAAAATAGCCAACCGATGCGCCCCGATTATTGTTTGCGCTTGGTAAACCGCGAACGGTCGTAAATCCGGTTGCGCATGCGGGTGTTTTGGCGCAGCAGCCGCATGGCCACCAGCACCACTACCACGGCCAGCAGGCCATACATGCCCAGCAGGCGCAGCAGTCCTGGGATGTCAGAGGTTTCTTCCACGCAGCAAAGATGCAAAACACCGGTGGGCTACCTTTGGCCCATGCGGATTACTCCCCGTCATATCGCCGATGATCACGCCGCTGGCATATACGCCCTGACCACCGACGGCACCACCCTCTACTCTGGCAGTGCCGACAAACACGTGGCCGGTTGGGATTTGCACACGGGGCGTCCTTCGGGTTTTGCGGTGCGCATGCAACAAGCTGTATATAGCGTGGGGCATTTGTCTGAAAGCAACACCCTGCTCGTGGGCAACGCACATGGGGGGTTCCATGTCATTGATTTGGATGCCAAAAAGGAAGTGCGCCTGCTGCAAGCGCACAAGAAGGGTGTGTTTGATTTTTGCACGCTACCGGGCGGTCGATTGGCGGTAATCGGAGGCGAAGGGTCGGTTTCGATTTGGGATCAAGCTTCGTTTGAATTGATTCGCCAAATCCCATTGAGCGACAACAAGTTAAGATCAACCAGGGTGGCTATAGAGAACGCATTGACCGTCTGCGACACCGCCGGTCCACTGCACCTGTTGAACGCCACCACACTCCAACCGGTTACCACCTTCAAGGGCCACGAACGGGGCACCAATTGTGTGGCCGCGCACCCCAGCAAACCCACTTTGATTTCCGGAGGACGCGATGCGCACTTGCGCGTATGGAGTCTGGAAACGCACGAGGAAGTATTGGCACTGCCGGCGCACAACTTCAGCATTTACGCATTGGCCTTTTCGCCGGACGGCAACTACTTGGCCACCGCCAGCTTTGACAAGACCGTCAAAATCTGGGATGCGGGCTCCCTTGCATTGCTCGCGCGCTTGGAGCGTCCTGCATTGGACGCGCACCGCGCCTCGGTCAACGCACTTGTGTGGGCTGCTAACGACCATCTGATCACCGCCGGCGACGACAAACGCATCATCCATTGGCACCTGGAACCATGAACCGCATCGACCTGCTCAAATCCATGCTGACCGAGGACGCCAGCGACCCCTTCCTCCATTACGCGTTGGGCTTGGAACTGGCCAAAACCGACGATGCGGCAGCGGCCGAGCAATTCGCTGCCCTCTCCCACTCCCATCCGGAGTACCTGGCCACCTATTACCAATGGGGCCAATGCCTGGAAGCTACCGGACAACTCCAAGACGCGCTCGAAGCCTACCAAAAAGGCCTGACCCTGGCCCAATCCCAAGGCGAGCGAAAAACCGCCGCCGAACTTCAAGAAGCGATGTGGGGCGTGGAAGACGCTCTGGAGGACTGAGTCCTTCGTTTACAGGGTTCGAAGATGTTGACTCGCGCGGAGTGCGTGACAGGTCCTGCGTTTAGAAAGACTACGGGGTCAAGGTAAACCGGTGCTCTGCAGCAATGCCGGTGCCGTCCTCTATCCACACATCCAGGTAATCCCCGTCCACCAACCAGGTGGGCACAGGCAAATAGACGGTGTCCACAAAGGCATCCCCGGTGAGGACGAATGTGCTGTCTTTCAAGGCGGTTTGGCTTGCAGCGTCGCGCCAGCTGAACTCCAATTGCGCCAAGCCATCGGCGTCCGAAGCATCCAGCCCAACCGCAAGCGTGTCTACTCCACTCAAGGTGAGGCGGTTGCCCGATTGCAGTACGTTCCAGTAAGTGTGCTCAACAGCAGGAATGGCGGTGTTTTCTACGCGTACGGGCACGACCTCTTCGGTGAAGTTGCCAAAGTCGTCGCCGGATTCGAAGGTGAGGGTCCAGTTGCCGCCGAAGTTCTCGGGCAGGGAGATGCTGTAGGTTTGGTTGAACGAGCTCGCGCCCACCTCGTCGATCTGCAGGAGGTCCAGTGTGCCAGAGGCAATCTCATCGGTGGAAAAGGTCATGCGGGTTTGGTCGATCACACCACCGTCGGCATACAGCACGTTGGCTGAATAGTCCACACCGGGGTTCAGCAGCAAGGTGTCATTGGCAATCACAGCTCCGGGAACAATGGCGTACGAGATGGAAGGTCCTTCTTCGTCAAATTCAGCGCAACCGGCCAAGACCAAGGCTGCAAGCACACACATCCAAACATGTTTCATGACCAGTCGATTGGGGTTTGGCCGCGGTCCTCGAGGTAGGCGTTGGCTTGTGAAAAATGGCGATTTCCGAAGAAACCGCGGTGCGCGCTGAGTCCGGAAGGGTGCGGAGAGCTCAGCACAAAGTGTTTGTCGCGGTCCACGCGCTGGCCTTTTTTCTGGGCGTAGCTGCCCCAAAGTAGGAACACCACCCCTTCGCGTTCGCGGTTGACGGCTTCTACTATGGCATCGGTAAACTGTTCCCACCCTTGGCCGCGGTGGCTGGAAGCCTCTGACGCCCGCACGGTGAGCATGGCATTGAGCAGGAGCACCCCTTGTTTGGCCCAACGTTCCAGGTTTCCGGAAGCAGGAATAGGCAGGCCGAGGTCTTCGTGGATTTCCTTGAAGATGTTGCGCAATGACGATGGAATCTTGACTCCATCGGCCACCGAAAAACACAGCCCGTTGGCTTGGCCTGGCCCGTGATAGGGGTCTTGGCCGATGATGACCACGCGCACCTGATCCAACCCGCAATGATCAAAGGCAGCAAACACCTCTTTCCCAGGTGGATAGCACACATGGTCGCGGTACTGGTCGCGCACAAATGCGCGGAGTTGGGTGAAGTAAGGCTGCTCAAACTCAGCGTCCAGCGCAGCCTTCCAACCGGGCTCCATGCGCACGTCTATCACTTGCGGACTTTATCGGGGTAACGGTCCTTGACGTGCTTGGCAATGGGGATGGCCGCTCCGTCCTCGTCGATGCGCACGAAAGTGACTTGGGTGCTGCACACAATGGTTTCCTCGTGGCTATACACGTTGAATTTGCGCGCCTCCACATTGACGCGGATGGTGCTGTTGCCAAACTCGGCGATGTCGCCGTAGAGCTTGATCAGGTTGTTTTCCTTGACCGGAGAACGAAAGGTCACCTCGTCCATTTTGAGGGTCACCATGTTGGGCGAAAAACACACTTCGTTCACGTACGCCACGGCGCCTTCATCGATCCAACTCAGCATGGTTCCGCCGAACAGGTTGTTGTGGACTCCGAGGTCGCTCTTTTTGCACACTTTGGTGGCCAGCAGTTGCATGGGCATCTCTTTGGTACAAAGGGAATCGAAAAACGGTGAAAAACCAAACCCGCACCCGCAATCCCGCCCGGTGCGATGACGTTATATTTGCGCCAGACCGCCCTGCCCTGTGCGCAAACTATCTCTGCTTCTGCTCAAATCGTTCATCGGCCCGTTCATCATCACCTTTGTGGTGGCGCTGTTCGTGTTGGAAATGCAGTTCATTTGGCTGTACATGGACGACCTGATGGGCAAGGGCCTCTCCTTTTGGACCATCCTTCAACTTTTGGTGTTTGCCAGTGCGCGCATCATCAACCTCGCGTTACCGTTGGCCATCCTCATGAGTTCCATCATGACCCTGGGCAACCTGGCCGAGCACTACGAGCTCACCAGCATGAAGTCCGCGGGCATCAGCCTGTTTCGCATCCTACGCCCGTTGGTGGTGATGATTTTGCTGATCAGCGCCGGCGCATTCTTCTTTGCCAACAACGTGTGGCCCATTGCCAACCTGAAGTTCCGCACCCTGCTCACCTCGATTGTGAACCAGCGGCCCGCCTTCAGTTTGGATGCCGGCCAGTTCTACAATGGCATCGAAGGGGTCAGCATCCGGGTCATGTCCAAAAACGACGAGACTGGTGAGATTGGTGATGTGCTCATCTACGACCACACCCAGTACCCCGGAAGCCGCCGCGTGATCCACGCCGAGAGCGGATCCATGGCGCAAACCGAGGACAAGCGCTTTTTGGTGCTCACCCTCAACAACGGCACCAGCTACGACGAGCCGTTGGAAAAGGGCCGCAAACGCGACCGCGAGCACCCGCACATCGCCAACACATTTGAACAGCAAATCCTTCGGATTGATCTGGCTTCGCTCTTCTTTGAAAAGGTAGATGAAAGCCTCGCCGGCAAACAGCGCGAGATGATGACCGTCAACCAGCTTGCCACCGCTGTGGACTCGTTGGAATACCGGCGACTCCGGCACTTGGACGATTTGGAGCGGTACGTGAAAAACAGCTCCAAACTCAGCGCCGACACCGTAGTGGCTGCTCCGGCGAATGCCGACACCCCAATCAACCCAGACTACACCACCTACCTGAGTCCCTCACAAAAGACCCGTTCGCTGGACATCGCTGGCAAGATCCTCCGCAGCCAAAAGACCCACGTGGAAAACGCAGTCGTGCGCGAAATGGCCGCCAAACGCCGCGAGGCCAACCAATTCCGCATCGAATTCCACCGCAAGTTTTTCTTTGCCTTTGCGTGCATTGTGCTGTTTTTCATTGGTGCCCCGTTGGGGGCGATCATACGCAAAGGAGGCATTGCGCTGCCCGCTGTGGTGGCGCTCTGCTTGTTCATCCTGTACTACATCTTGACCATCTCTGGCGAAAAAATGGCCAAGGCCGGCAACATTGACCCCTGGTTGGGCATGTGGTTTGGCAGCCTACTGTTGATTCCCATGGCCGTGTTCTTGACCTACAAAGCCGGCACCGATTCCGCAATGATGGACGGCGAGGTCTATTCGCGGGCTTGGAATAAATTTGTCGGCATCTTCAAAAAGTCGAAACAACCTTCCGGTGCGCGTTCTACAACTGTGTCTTAAGCCCCCGCTTCCCGCCCGTGACGGCGGTTGCATTGCCATGAACACCATTACCCGCGGGCTGATGGAGGCCGGGCACGAGGTCAAAATCTTGACCATCGTCACCGAGAAGCACCCGTTCGAACCCGAGAAATTTCCTGAAGGCTACGCCGAAAAGACCGGGATTGAAGGCGTGTTTGTAGACACCAAGGTGAACGCAGTGGACGCCTTTGCGGCCCTGGTCACCTCGGACTCGTACAACATCAGCCGCTTTTTCTCGCCGGATTTTGATATGCTGTTGGCGCGCTACCTGCGCCGCAACAAAGTGGACGTGATTCACATGGAGTCGCTGTTCATGACCCCCTACATCAAGACCTGCCGTCGCCACTCCAAAGCCCCGGTGGTCCTGCGCTCACACAATTTGGAGTTCATGATCTGGGAGCGCGTAGCCAAGGGCACCCGCAACGTGGCCAAGCGCAGCTACATGAAGTACCTGAGCTCCAAACTCAAAGCGTACGAAATGGCCACCCTGCCCCGCCTGGACGGCATCGTAGCCATCAGCCCTGAAGACCGCGACCGCTACAGCCAAATCGGGTATAGCGGGTCGCTCAACTGGATTCCATTTGGGGTGGACTTGGAGCGTTACCCACCTCAGGCGTCCCCTGCTTCTCCCACGGTCTTTCACCTGGGAAGCATGGATTGGCTGCCCAACATAGAGGGCATGCACTGGTTCCTGCTGGAGGTGTGGCCGCTGGTGATTGCACGCAAACCCGACGCCCAACTCTACTTGGCCGGACGCGCCATGCCCGAAGAACTGCCCAATGCAGATTTGCCTGGCGTACACGTCTTGGGCGAGGTGGAATCGGCCATCGACTTCATGCACGAGCACAAAGTCATGGTTGTGCCTGTACACAGCGCAGGGGGCATCCGCATCAAAATCATCGAAGGCATGGCCCTGGAAAAGGCCATCGTCTCTACCGAAGTGGGCGCCGAGGGCATTGAATACGCCGACGGCCACAACATCCGCATTGCGAACGACCCTCAGGCCTTTGCCACCGCCATTGTCGAGGAGCTCGAAAAAGAGGACAACCCGGTGGGCCGCCACGCCCGCACCCTCATCGAAGAGGTGTACGACAACCGCGGCATCACCCAACGTCTGGTGCATTTCTACCAATCCCTGCACCCATGAACCGGGTGATGGTGATGACCTCCCGCGTGCCGTGGCCGTTGGAGAAAGGCGACAAGCTGCGCATGTACCATCAACTGCGCGCCATGCGCGGAAAGGTGCACGTTTCGCTGTGCTGCCTGAGTCACAAGCCTGTTTCGGAAACAGACCGCCAGGCCTTGTTGGAGGTGTGCGATGAGTTGCACATCATTCGGTTGAACCGCATACTGATGGGCCTGAACTTGTTGCGGGCGCTGTTCTCGGACCGCCCTTACCAGGTGCACTATTTCTTTCAACGTCGTGCGCGTAAGCAGGCATACGCCATTGCCTCGGCCTACAAGCCCGACCACATTTATTGCCAGCTGATTCGCGCTGCGGAATATGTCAAGCACATCCATGTCTGTCCCAAAACACTGGACTACATGGACGCGTTGGGCAAAGGCATGGAGCGTCGCGCGAGCAGTGCAAGCGGCCTGCGTAAACGCTTTATCGAAGCCGAACGCAAACGCTTGGGAAACTACGAGAACTTGGTATTCGACTACTTTGAGCACCACACCATCATCTCTGAGCAGGACCGCGGGTTCATCCTCCATCCGCAGAACAAGGACATCCAAGTGGTGCCCAACGGCGTGGATACCGATTACTTCAAACCCGCCCCCCACACCAAAGACGTGGAGGTGCTGTTTTTGGGCAACATGAACTACCCGCCCAATGTGGACGGCGCCTGCTACCTGGTGGAAGAGCTCCTGCCCTTGCTACGCGAACAGCGTCCAGACATCCGCATCATGCTGGCCGGGGCCAACCCACATCGCCGCGTGAAGGCCTTGGAACAACCCGGGGTCACCGTCACCGGCTGGATGGACGACGTGCGCGAGGCCTACCTGCGCAGTAAAGTGTTTGTGGCTCCCATGCGTCTGGGAACAGGACTTCAGAACAAATTGCTAGAAGCCTTGAGCATGGAATTGCCGTGCACCACCACTTCGCTGGCATTTCGTCCGCTCGCACCAGGTGCCGCAGCTGTGGTGACCGAAGCCAACACCTCTGAGGCCATAGCTCATGCCGTTCTGGAGCAAATCAGTGCCGCGGAAGTCGATCCAAAAACAGGTGCCGCCGGCCGCACCTTCGTGCAGGAGCACTACAGCTGGGCGGGCCGTGTAGCGCCGCTTCTGGAGCAGTTCAACACCACTGCATAATCCGTTGACAACCTCGCTTTACAGGATTCTCTGTGGGCGCTGCGGTTGGCTACCTTCGAGGCAAAACCAACGTACCATGCGATTGCGAATTTTACTGGGAGTGCTGTGCGCCTGCACCGCTGCTCCATTGGTGGCCCAAGAATTGGCCGCTGGCCCCATGCTGGGATCCAACACCATGCGTGAGGTCAAGGTGTGGCTCCAAACCGACAAGCCGTGCGATGTCAAACTGCGCTATTGGCCACAGGGCACCAAACAGCCCGCTCAATCCACGGCCACCGTGCGCACCTCCACCGAAGATGCCCATGTAGCCCAGTTCACATGCGCCCTGCTGGAACCGGGAACTGCCTATGACTACGAAGTGGTGCTCAACGGCAAAGCACAAAAGTTGGAGGTACCCACCACCTTTACCACCCTTCCTCTCTACCAGTTCCGCACCGACCCGCCCAAGTTCACCTTGGCCTTGGGCAGCTGCGTGTACATCAACGAACCAGAATTTGACCGTCCAGGCAAAGGGTACGGACACGACCCCTCCATTTTCAACGTAATCGCCGACCAGGAGCCGGACGCCATGCTTTGGATGGGCGACAACACCTACTACCGCGAGGTGGATTGGGACACGCGTTCTGGCATGCTCTACCGCCAAAGCCACACGCGTCAAACCCCAGAAATGCAACGCCTGCTGGCCACCGCCCACAACTACGCCATCTGGGACGACCACGACTACGGCCCCAACGACTCCAACGGCAGCTGGACCAAAAAAGACGACTCAAAAGAGGTGTTTGAACTGTTCTGGGCCAACGCCGACTACGGCAACTCGGAATTGCCCGGCATCACCAGCTACTTCAAGTACAACGATGTGGCCTTCTTCATGCTGGACAACCGCTGGAACCGCACCCACCCCGAACTCGAAGGGCAGCAGCAACAGTGCTTGGGCCAGGACCAAATCGACTGGCTGATCCACGCCTTGAAGACTTCCAACGCCTCGTTCAAATTGGTGGTGGTGGGTGGCCAAGTCCTGAGTGACTTTGCGGCGTACGAAAACCTCGCGCGCTACCCCGAGGAGCGCCAGCAAATCATCGACCTGATTGCGGCCAACAACATCAAGGGCGTGGTGTTCCTCTCTGGCGACCGCCACTCCACTGAACTCACGCGCTTGGATTTGGGAGAAGGTGTGATTGTCCACGACCTCACCTGCAGCCCCTTGACCTCCACCGCATACGACCACAGCGAAGAGCCCAACACCTTGCGCGTGCTGGGCACCCACGTAGGCACCCAGAATTTTGGATTGCTCACCTTCGAAGGGCCTTGGAAAACCCGCACCATGACCATCAGCATTCGCGATGCTTCTGGACGGGAGCAGTGGACAGCCACCCTTTCGCGCAAGGGAGAGCTCATAAAACCAGTGACCCGCACAGCCTCTACACCGGAAGCTGTTGGCCCTGGAAAGCTGCAAGGGGTCAAGAAGTAACCCTCAGAAAATCCAGAACACAAAAAAGGCGGCCACTGGCCGCCTTTTTCATTCCTGTTGGTAGGAAAAGCTTATTTGGTAACCACCAGTTGCTGGGTAGCGTTGATGGTGTTCTCTTGACGTACGTTCAGTGAGTAAACACCTGAAGCGAGGTCAGTGTTGATGATCAGACGATTGCCAGCAACCATTTGACCAGCAGCTACTTCTTGCGAGTAAACCACTTTACCTGAGAGGTCGAGTACGTCTACAGCGAGGTTGCCGTTGGTGAAGTCAACAGCACTGTTGAACTGTACGTTGATCTCGTTGCCGGTTACCGGGTTCGGGAACACTTGGAAAGCGTCAGCCGCTTGGATCTCGGTGGTGATGGCAGCAGCGTTGTCGGCAGTATTGCCAGCGCCGCTGGTGTTGCCTTCGAGGACTGCGTTCTTGGTTGAGAACTCCAGACCGATGGCTTGCCATACGTTTTGATCAGCATCCCAACCTTGCACGTTGAGTACACCGTGGGCTTCACCAGCAGTGGTGAGCTGAGCAACGAGTACGAGCTTGCCTTCGCCGCGAGGAGCGCCTTGGCCTTCGGTAGGGATCACAAACCAAGCACCATCCTCAACACGGAGGGCGTTGCCATCCTCAAAGCTGTCGGCTACGATGCCGGCCTCCCAGAGGTTGTTGTTTTGATCGCCTGATGCACCGATGGTGATGTAGCTGTCGTAGTTGAGCGCAGGCTGGATTTCAGCGATGGCCTCGTTGATGCCGGTCGAGGTGTGGTTGCCGAACTGGTTCTGGTAGAACGGTGCGGTAGACTCGATCTCGAGCATGTTAGTACCGTCAGCGAACACAGCGTGGATCGAATGATCCATGGTTGGCGCTTTCACGTAGACGCGGTAGGTGTTGCCCTCTACCAAGCCCTTATTGTCGATTTGCTTTACGACCACTGAGGCCGATTGAGCGGTGGCCATGCCAGCAGAAGCAAGAGCCAGGATGAAGGTGATTCCTTTTTTCATCGTTGTGGGTTTGAGGTTGTCGTTTTTTGGTTTTCTGAATTTCAGTTATAACAAATATAGCGATTAAATCGAGCCGTTCGTTGGGGAAACCCGTGCATTCAGCGAAGATTGAGCCGTTGGCGGGTTTCGTCGCGTAAACGGTGGCCTAACCGTCATATTTGGTTCGCGATGCAAACAAACCTTGTGCCAGAACACGTGATTTCGTGGGCTGTTTCGGGCCGGTCTGAGCCGCTTCTGGTTGAAGGTACAAACTTTGGTTTGTAATCCCTCAGTCGTTAGCGAACTCTTAACACTTGACAAACAAAGCAGGTTTGCTGTGCGCTTCGCTCACCCGTTGGGGTGATTTTGCTGTCGGATCATGTGACCTTTGTGGGTAGTCCGAGGGCGGGTTCTTGTTATTTTCACCGCTCCCAACACCTCCTGGAATGAAACTCGAAAACCTCGTGTGTGGAAATTGGATCGCCGGCGACGGCGACGGCCAATGGCTGCACAACGCCATCACCGGTGCCCAAGTGGCTTCTGCCAGTACTGCAGGCATCGATATCGAAAGCATGTACACTTACGCGCGCAGCACAGGCGCACCCAACCTGGCGCGCATGACTTTCCACGAACGCGGACGCATGCTCAAAGCGCTGGCCCTGTACCTGCTTGAGCGTAAGGAACAGTTTTACACCCTCTCCTACGCCACCGGAGCCACACGCGTGGATTCCTGGATTGACATCGAAGGCGGGATCGGCAACCTGTTTGCCTACTCGAGTTTGCGCCGTCAATTCCCAGACATGCCCTACTGCCTGGACGGAGAAACGGCTCCGCTGAGCAAGAACGGCACCTTCCTGGGCCACCACATTCTGGTGCCCAAGCGTGGTGTAGCCGTGCACATCAACGCTTACAACTTCCCCATTTGGGGCATGCTGGAGAAAGTGGCGGTCAATTGGATGGCGGGCATGCCTGCCATCGTGAAGCCTGCAACGGTCACCAGCTTCTTGACCGAAGCCATGGTGAAGGAAATCCATGCCAGCGGCATTCTACCTGAGGGCGCCCTGCAATTGGTGTGCGGTTCAGCGCGTAACCTGTTGGACTATGTGGACTCACAGGATGTGGTCACCTTCACCGGATCGGCACACACCGGAAAGAAACTCAAGAGCCATGCGCGCATTTTGGATCAAGCCGTGCCCTTCAACATGGAGGCCGACAGCTTGAACTGCGCAGTACTCGGCCCTGACGCTACCCCTGACACCGAGGAGTTTGGCCTCTTCATCAAAGAAGTGCGCAAAGAAATGACGGTCAAGTGCGGTCAAAAGTGTACCGCTGTGCGCCGCATCATGGTGCCCGAGCACTTGGTGGAGGACGTGCAAATTGCCCTCGGCCATCAACTGGCCAAAACCACCGTGGGTGACCCGCAAGTCGAAGGCGTCCGCATGGGCGCACTCGCAGGCCTGGACCAACGCGAAGAAGTCCGCGCACAAATCGACAAGCTCATGGCCGAGCAAGAAGTCGTGTACGGCAACGTAGACCAAGTGGAAGTGACTGGCGCCGAGGCCGAGAAAGGCGCCTTCCTCTCGCCCATCCTCATGCGCAACGACGATCCGTTCAACAAGACCGCGGTGCACGACATCGAGGCCTTTGGTCCGGTCAGCACCATCCTGCCCTACAAGACCCTGGACGAAGCTGCAGAGCTCGCGCGCATGGGCAAGGGCTCACTGGTGTGCAGCATCGCCACCCACAGCCGCGACCACGCCCGCGACTTTGTGTTGGGCGCCGCATCGCACCACGGGCGTGTACTCGTGCTCAACCGCGACTGCGCCAAAGAGTCCACCGGCCACGGCTCCCCCATGCCACTCCTGGTGCACGGAGGTCCCGGACGCGCCGGCGGCGGCGAAGAAATGGGCGGCATCCGCGGGGTGAAGCACTACATGCAACGCACCGCCATCCAAGGCTCACCCGACATGCTGACCCACATTGGCCAGCGTTACCTGCCTGGAGCCAGCCGTCCTGAAAGCGACAAGCACGTGTTCCGCAAGCACTTTGAAGAACTGGAAGTGGGCGATACCGTCTACACCCACGGGCACACGGTGAGCGATGCGGACATCGTAAACTTTGCCAACGTCAGCGGCGACAACTTCTACGCCCACATGGATGCCACCAGCTTGGAGGGCACCATCTTCGAACAGCGCGTGGCCCATGGGTACTTTGTACTCTCGAAAGCTGCAGGTTTGTTTGTTGACCCTAAGAAGGGACCGGTCTTGCTCAACTACGGATTGGAGGACTGCCGCTTCACCAAGCCGGTGTACCCGGGCATGACCCTCAAGGTGAAATTCACCGTCAAAGAGAAAGTCAACCAAGAAACCCGCTCAGAAGAGGACATCCCCAAGGGCATTGTCAAGTTCCAAGTGGACGTGGTGGACGAAACCGACGAAACCGTGGCGCTGGCAACCATTCTGACCATGGTGCGTAAACGCGAAGCGTGAGATTGATCCTGACCGGGGCTGCGCTGTTGAGCGGCCTGTTGCTTTCCGCCCAAACCCTGCGCACCGACACCTTGGTGGCGCCCGCCATGTTGACCGACCTGGACAGCATTGCCGAATTGGTGGCGACCACACACGTGGACCCTACCTATTACGCCACGGAAGTCGCGTGGCAAAATGCGTTGGAATGGGCCGAGCACACCTGCTCCCAACCTCTGACCCGTGCGGAATGGGCTTCTGTGGTGGCACGCCTGCTCCGCACCTTGGAAGACTCACACACCTACCTCAATTTTGGCAGCCTCATCAAGGCCTCACAAGCCGACCGTCCATGGACCGTTGACCTGACCTTTGCCGCCGAAAACGACACGGTGTACGTGGTCAAGGACCTTTCGGGCCAACTCCAGCCAGGGACCCAAGTGTTGCGCTGGAACGCCCTGCCCATGAGCCAGGCATTGTACGAGGTGCGCAACTATGGCATCCGAGAAGGTGCCAGTACGCATGCCAGTGAAGCCGTACACCAAGTCCTGCTCGGCAACCTGTTGCCCTTACTTGTACCTGTGGACTCCACCAATGCTCTGGAGGTGCTGATCGACGGGACGCCCAACGCTATTAGCTACGACGCGCGCAACGCCACCGCCAAACGGTCGCGCAAGGAGCGTCCCGAATCTCCGCCAACGTGGAGCTTGGATACAGACGGTGATCGTGCGGTGTTGAAGGTGCGCTCGTTTTCTTCGGGCGGCACGGGCGCCTATTACCGCTTCCTGCGCAAGAGCTTCAAGCAGCTCGAAGAAGAAGGCATTGAACATTTAGTGCTCGACATCCGACACAACACAGGAGGTTCTTCGGGGCGTATGGAGGCCCTGATGCGCTACGTTCTTGCCGACTCCCTGGCCATCCCCAACCGCATTGCGGTGCGCCAGAGCCCCAACAGCAAAGCCCTGTTGGAAAGCAAGGCCGGCCGCATCAAACTTTGGCTGATGCAGCGCATGGCCAAACGTAACGAACAAGTAGCGCATTACCTGCACATGCGAGAATTGCCGATTGGAGCACGTGACACCTTGGTGTACACTGCCAAACCTCCGATCGAGAAACACCGGTTTGACGGCAAGTGCTATTTACTTATGGATGGCCTTTCAGGATCGGCTTCGGTGAGCATGGCGAGCGTGTTTCGCCAGCACGAGCGCGGACTGATCTTGGGGACGCCGTGTTTAGGACCCATGTCAGGGACTTGGGGCAACCCGGCAGTGGTGCACCTTCCTGAGACGGAATTGGACATTGTGGTGAGTACCCTGCGCTTTGACGCCACGGGTTACTTTGACCGCACACCTACCTCCATTGTACCTGATCACTGGTTGGCCCCCACCCGCTTGGACGTGGCCGCAGGCACCGATGTGTGCTTGGACTTTGTGGATGCCTTGCTTGCGATCCCTATGCCTTAAGAATAGGCGCTTCCCTCTTCGATTTTAATCATCGCAAACACCGCGTAGTTGAGCATGTCTTGGTAGTTGGCGTCGATGCCTTCGCTGACCAAGGTGTGGCCTGCGTTGCCTTCTATTTGCTTGACGCGCAGCAGTTTCATCAAAATCAGGTCGGTAAACGAACCCACGCGCATATCGCGCCAGGCCTCGCCGTAATCGTGGTTTTTGGCCAGCATGAGGTCTCGGGTGGCGGTGACGTACTTGTCGTAGAGGTCCACCACTTCGGTCGGATCCATCTCCTGAGGAGCATCTTCGGGCAGGTCCAATTGGATCAGGGCCATGATGCAGTAGTTCACGATGCCTACGAATTCGGGCTCGATGCCTTCGCCGACTTTGCTGGTACCGGTTTCCTCCAAGGTGCGGATGCGTTGGGCTTTGATGAAGATTTGGGCGGTGAGCGACGGGGTGCGAAGCACACGCCAAGCGGTGCCGTAGTCACGGGTTTTCTTCTCAAACAGGCTGCGGCAGCGAGCGATGGCTGCGTCGTATTGTTCCCGGGTATGCTGAAGGGCTTCCATAAAAGGAGTGTCCGAATTTTCTTTCTTGCAAGTTTATGGACTCCCAGCCGCAACCCCAGCCTTGGAGCCTCAACTGCCGCGGAAAGTTGCTCACATTCTCCCAGCCGGCAGTCATGGGCATCCTCAACCTCACGACCGACTCCTTCTTTGAAGGCAGCCGCATTCCTCACGCGCAGCAAGCCGTGGAACGCGCCACTGAGATGTTGAACCAAGGTGCGGACATCCTGGATTTGGGTGCACAATCCAGCCGCCCCGGAGCCGAGACCATTGGCCCCGATGCCGAATGGGAGCGCCTCGCTCCTGCTCTGCACGCCATCCGCGCAGCGCATCCAGAAGCCGTGTTGTCCATAGACACCTTCCACGCCGCGGTGGCCGATCGCGCCCTGGCTGCCGGTGCCGATCTGATCAACGACATCTCCGCCGGCGATTTGGACGCTAACATGCACGACGTGGTAGCCCGGCATCGGTGTCCGTACATCTTCATGCACATGCGCGGCACCCCGGAAACCATGCAAACCCTCACCGAATACGACAACGTTGTGGGCGAGGTCTTTTTGGCCCTGGACCGGCGTTTACGCGTGCTCCGGGAAAAAGGGCTGGTTGACCTCATTGCCGACCCCGGCTTTGGCTTTGGCAAAACCGTGGAGCAAAACTGGACGCTGCTTCGCCATTTGCGTCAATTGAGGCAATTGGGCGTGCCCGTATTGGCCGGCGTGAGCCGTAAATCCATGGTGTACAAGTTGCTCAACATCACACCCCAAGAGAGTCTGCCGGCTACCTCAGCAGCCCACATGGTTGCCTTGCAGCAAGGGTCCCAGCTCCTGCGCGTACACGACGTGGCCGAAGCCGTCCAAGTGCGCCGCATGTTCCTCCAACTCCAACCGGCATGAACACCGAAGCCGTCCTCCATTTTTCGGCCGCAAGCCTGCAATCGCTGAATGCGGCCATTTTTCTGATCATGTTTGGGGTGGCGCTCAACCTTAAGGCCGCGCATTTCAAACTCCTGTTTACCCAACCCAAACCGGTGCTGACCGGATTGCTGAGCCAATTGTTGGTCTTGCCTGCGTTGACCGCCGGCCTAGTATGGGTGCTCAAACCCGACCCTGGCTTGGCCATGGGCATGTTGCTGGTGGCGAGCTGCCCGGGCGGAAGCGTGTCCAATTTCTTTTCGCTGGTCGCGGGTGGAAATGTGGCCTTGAGCGTGAGTTTGAGCGCGGTTACCACGTTGACCGCTGCGTTTCTGACCCCGCTCAATTTTGGACTGTGGTCATCGCTGGTGACGCCCACCGAGGCGGCGGCTTTTTCCTTGTCGTTTGTGGATTTGGTGCAAACCCTGGTCAATATTCTGTTGGCGCCCGTGGCCTTGGGACTGTTGGTGCAGCGCTACTTCTCCGCCACCTCTCAAAAGCTCAAGCCTTGGTTTTCAACCGGGAGCTTCGTGGTGCTGCTGGCCATCATTGGCGCGGCGTTCTGGAACAACCGGGCCTTGTTTGCCGAAGCCATCGAACGCATCTTCTTGCTCGTGCTCCTGCACAACGGATTGGCCTTGCTCAGCGGTTACTTTTTGGCCAAAGTCCTGGGCAACCGAACGCGCGATTGCCGCACCGTGGCCATCGAAACCGGCATTCAGAATTCAGGACTGGGGCTGATCATCATCTTCAGCTTCTTCGGGGGAAACAGCGGCATGGGTATGGTGGCCGCTTGGTGGGGCATCTGGCACATCGTCAGCGGCAGCACGGTGGCCACCTTCTGGAAACGACGGCCCGTTCAGGAAACCGTGAAGTAACGCTCGGCGCGTTGGTTGACCGTGCGAAATTCGCAGGTATAGTTGCCGGGCTTGAGCTCTGTGGCGACGTCCATCAAGTGCTCGCCTGCTTCCAACTCCCCATCAAAAATGATGGATTGCGAAGCGTCCTCCTCGGCTTGGATGGATACAGTCACTTGGCACGCCTCGGGCACTTCCAACCCTACGCGCCACACGCCGTCTTCAAAGCGCACCTCGGCATCTTGGAAGTGCACAAACTTGCGCGCCGCCTCATCCTTGCCGAGCACCACGAGGAGCCGGCGATACAGGATGTACACCAAGAACAAAATCAAGGTGATCAGCAGGATGTTGGTCAAGTAGTCCTGGGTGGTCTTCATCTCACAATGCAATCACCCCTTCGATGGCGGTGGCGTTGGTGTAGCGGTCGAAAATGGTGTCGGGGTCTACAATTAGCTCCTTGACCGTGATGGACACGTAGTTGCCCTTGCTGCTTTCTTTGGAGGAGAACTGGGCGCTTTCGTCAAACAAGGTGCGCAGCTTGGTGAGCTTTTCTTCCTCGGGTTTGAGGATGAATTTGAAAGTGTAAACGGCCGGCCACTGGTGTACAGCGTTGAGTTTGGCCAGCAATTCTTCGCGGCGTTGGGGATCCATGCCCGCAAAGATAGGTGGGATGGGGTTCTTAGCAGGGCTCAGACGCCTTTTCTGCCTCGTCCATCAACCCAGAAAAAGCCTCAAAGGCCGAACGGAACTGGTTCAACACCTCCCAATTGATGCAGTAGCACGACTTGGGGCCAAAAATGCGCCCCTTGATCAACCCCGCTTTTTTGAGTTCGCGCAAGTGCTGAGAAACCGTTGATTGCGCCAAAGGCACGATGTCCACAATCTCGCCGCAGATGCACTCCTCTCGCTCGGCCAACACCTTGAGGATGGCCACCCGCGCCGGGTGCCCAATCGCTTTGGCAAACTGCGAAAGCTGGACGTCTTCTACGTGGAAATCGGTGTACGTGGGAGCAGCCATGGTGACGGGTTTGGACTGCAATATAAATCGCCAAAAACCCAACAAAAACGCCCTGCAGGTGGATTTACACATTCATAACACTGACACAATCTTTCGGGGGCGATGAACCGATTCCTACCTTGCGTGTACAGGTCACCAAACACCCCTGCCATGAGGCATTTGCATCTTCTTGTTTGGACGGTTTTGATTGCCGCCAGTGCCACCGCACAGGTGGAGTCCGATGCGCGGGTCAACTCCGAATCCACCTACCGCACCCGGAGCATCGAATCGTTGCCTCCTTCGAGGGCCGAAGCGGCCATGAACGTGGCGGCCGAACCCAGTCCCGCCCCCGGCTATTTGCTGGACCAATACCGCTTGGAACGCCGCAGCCGCTATTCGCAATCGGGACGTGCGCTGTCTGGACGGGATCAGAATGCGTTGGACGCGCAACTGGCCGCCATGGAGCAGGTGTGCGGCAACACGCCGGCCTATGCCTTTGCGCGCTGGGAGCACAACGGCTTTTTGAAACAGGATTACCAACGCTTGGAACAGGTGTCGGCCACCGTGGCGGATGCCTCGCTTTCCACGCTCGATCGCACCTTGGCGGATGCGGTCCATGCCGCCATTTACAACGATGCCTCCGCATTGGAGCAAGCGCTGATCTCCATGTCTACCTTGCACAGTTTTGCACCTGCCAGCAACACCCTTCAAAAGAATGCACTCCAAAGCGCTCAAGCCAACGGCATCGTCATCACCCACGGCTTTGAAGACACCTTTGCGCTCTTGCAACACCAGCGCGCCGGCCTGCGCAAAGACGTGCAAGTGGTGCACCTGGATTGGCTCCGCAACCCGGACTATGCCCAGCGCATCTACCAACAAGTAGGAGCGGTATACGCACCGGCAACGGGCCCCGACGATCATTTGAAAGCGCTGGTCAAGGCAGCCCAGTTCAGTACGCGACCGTTCTACTTGTCTACCACCCTGCCCGCCCAAGCCTTAAAACGTTTTGACGGCGACCTCTACCCCGAAGGGGTGCTGCTGCGTTGCCACAAACCACTGGCTTTTGACAACACGCTGGCCACGGTCACGTGGTGGGAACAACGCGCGGACCGCACCCACATCCAATCCGGGGCGGCCATCAACCGGAACTACCTCATCGCCCTCTCGGTGTTGAACAACTTCTACACCGCTGGCGGCGAACAGGAAAAAGCGCGCGAAGTGCAAGGACTGTTGCAAGCCCTCACCCCGCGCAGCGAACAACAAAGCAGAGTCAAGCAAGTGACCACCTACTGATCCATGTTCAACCGCCGCCAATCCCTCACCAGCCTCACCGACGAGGCCTTGATGGAACGGGTCGCCCAGCGCGATTCCCGGGCGTTTGGCGTGCTCTACGACCGCTACGCTGACCGCTTGGTCAACTACTTCTACGGCATGCTTTGGAAGGACCGCGAAAAGGCCCAGGACTTCATGCAAGAGCTCTTCACCAAGGTGGTGCAGAAGCCGGAGCTCTACCACCCCGGAAGGCCGTTCAAAACGTGGTTGTTTTCGGTGGCCAACAACATGTGCAAGAACGAGTACCGGCGCATGGAAGTTCGCAAGAACACAGGCTACGAGCTCGACCGCGATGTGGTCGACAGTTCGGCCACCAGCTCGGAACGGTTGATGGACCGCAGCAGCTTTCAAGAAGCTTTGGATGCCGCGCTATTGGAACTCGACGAGGTCAAGCGAAGCACCTTTGAAATGCGCTTCCGCCAAGACCTCAGCATCAAGGAAATCGCCCAGGCGATGGACTGCAACGAAGGCACGGTAAAATCGCGCCTGTTTTACACCCTCAAACAGCTCAACACCAAGTTGAAGCACTTTGAGCAAATCCGATTTGACTTGTGAAGACAACAGATCCACATACCCCCAGCTCCCCGGAAGCGTTGGAAGCCCTACTCGCCCAAAAGGCGTTTGTAGAGCTTACCGATGCCGAGCGCGCCTATGCGTTGGAGCACTTGGAGTCCGAGGAGGAATACGCCTCCATGCGGGCCCTGCTGTTGAGCATCTCGGCCACCCCTGCCGAGACCATTGCGCCACGCCCCGGTACCAAGGAGGCGCTGATGGATCTGTTCCCGACCGAAGAGCGGGGCGGCTTCCGCGTCTGGCTCAACAGCACGTGGGCGCTGCTGGTGCGCCCAAGCGAACCGTGGTTCCGCCAACCGGCCTTTGGGGTGGCCTTGGCAGGCATCGCAGTGGTGCTTGCCGGCGTGTTTGTGTTCCAACCCGCTGACCAGGACATTGCCTTCGCCGAAAACCGCGTGCAAACGGCAGAAGAAACACCGGCGGCAAGTGAGCTCCTCGTTGAGGACGAAGAAACGCCTGCGGCCACCCAAGAGGCGCCAGCTTCCTCCAATGCCACGCCAGCTCCGGAGCTCGCGGCCTCCCAGGATGAGGTGGACCAACCCCAGGACGATGCAGCCCTTCCTCCTCCTCCCGAGCAAACATTGAACTTCCAAAAAGAAGTCGTCGAGGACGCCGAGGTGGCCGACCTGATCACCGAAGATGTGGCGCTCGAAGACGGCACTGCGCTTGAACTGGACGCGATGGCCGAAGAAGAAGTCGTGTTCGACGCTGACTTCGAATTGGATGAAGAAGTGCCCGAAGCGCTGGCTGACGCACCCGCAACCGGCAACACCGACATGGCAGCCCGAAGCGGCACCGCAAGCACCAACGGCTTGGGCGAAGGCAAGACCTTCTCCGCTCCTCCCACCGTCTTGGATACACAAGCCACGTTTCAAACCGCAAGTCCAGTGGATGACGCCCTGTTCAACACCTCTCAAACACCCGCGTTTGACTTGAATGATCATGTGGAGGAGTTGGCAGGAGTCACCATCAGCAGCACCCAATCCGCTGACTTGAGGATGACCGACTCTCGCGGGTTGGACGTGACCTTCAGTCCGGGGGCCTCGTTGGAACTTGGGGAGAGTGCGGTGAAGTACAGTGGGCTTTTTGACTTGTTGGAGACGGCGTGGTAGGATTTGGGTTAGTGGAAGTGCTAGGGGTTAGTGCAAGGGGAGTGAAGAGTGAAGAGTGAAGAGTGGCTATTTGCAGGGGGACTAGCAGGAGTTCGGACGTGCCGGATTGTCTCCATCCGGTCGCCTCGAGTACACTCGAGGCGGTAGCAGGACGTCGCTATGTGCAGGTGGAACTCGCAGAGGATTGAGGGGAATTGAAATCTTGCCGTGTGTGGCAACTCGGTGATGGTCAGATCAGTTCCAAGGCGGTCAATGACCAGATGAGGACAAGGCCTAGAGCGATGATGCCGGAAGACTGAGAGTTGGTGAGTGCTTTGCTGTGGGCAGCCATCACTGTAGCTACCGGATACCAAATTGGTTACATGGCGCTGGCTGTGGGCTTTGCCGTGCGTTTCGCCGGTAAGGGTATTGACACTTCCTTTGGTGTAGTTGGCGCCGCCATGGCGCTGCTCGGTTGCTTCTTGGGCAACGCGTTCAGCATCGTTGGAGTAATGTCTTCTGAAATTGGACTGGGCTACGCCGACTCCTACCGTCTGCTTGGGCTCGATGGCATTTTCAGTGTCATGGGTGAGACCTTTGGCGGCATTGACTTGCTGTTTTACGGCATTGCGCTGTTCCAGGGCTTCAAGCTCTCATTCCGCCAACTCTCGGAGGAAGAGATTTTGGAGCACGCATCGGTAGACATCGAGTCGCAACCCGCGGCAGAGGCTGCTCCTGCAGCAATCGAAGCCGACGCTTCAGAATCTGAAGCACCAGGGGAATCCCCCGCCGAAGAGGCGAACAATCCCACATGACGCACACCGCACTGACCTCAAGCGACCTCCCCTACCTCATTGATCGGGTGAAGGCTACTTTTGTGGTTGAGCACGGCTCAGGTTCATAAGTAGCCGGCAATTGTCACCACTCCGTGAACATTTCCGCGCGAGAATAGCTGTACCTCGCGTAAGTCTCTGATCGGCATCGATTTGGAGGCGCAAAAACACCCTTCTCCGAGTGCTATCAGCTCTAATCGCGGCCTTCTGCATTGGCCTGACCCGTGGAGGCCTCAAAGGCCTGGGTCCGCTGTTCATCCTGTTGATGGCCTTGAGTTTTGGTGCGCGCGAATCTTCGGGCATCATTGTCCCTTTGCTGTTGGTTGGAGATGTGCTGGCCCTGGTGGCTTACCGCAAGTACATTGTACCCGCCATCGTGAAGCAGTTCTTACCCACGGTACTCGTGGGCTTGCTGCTGGGCGTGTGGGTGGGTAAAGATTTGCCTGAAGGCTATTTCCAACAATTGCTGGCCGGACTGATTGTGATTGGCATGCTGGTCATGTGGGTGTGGGAAGTGCGGTTCAAAGGCCGCGTCAAACCTGCCTCATGGAGCCATTGGCCTTTGGGCATCGGCGCCGGCTTCTACGCCATGATCGGGAACTTTGGAGGTGCGTTTGCCACCATCTATTTCTTGCTCACCGGCGCTTCCAAAAAGGAAATGATTGGGTCGGCCACCTTCATCTTCTTTTTGCTCAACGTGGTCAAGCTCCCCTTCCACATCTACGTGTGGGAGACCCTCAGCACCGAAACCCTCTACACCGACTTGCCCCTCATCCCCGCCGTGGTGCTTGGATTCTTTGCCGGGCTCTGGGCGGTGAATCGCATTGGCGAGAAGGGCTACCGTTGGTACCTGTACGCGGTCAACATTGCCGGAGCCATTTTCTTGTTGGTCACCTGATTGGCGCTTTTCCTTTTCACATTTCAATAACCCGCATTCCGAGCCAAGAACGACTTCAACATTCCAAGCAAGACGCCCAAATCGCGCCTGCCCGAGTCGTACATCTTCACGCAGCTCGACTGATTTTTTTCCGGAGCAGATGAACGTTTCACATGGTGCGGTGTACGGGCCTGTAAATCGCACCTATGAAACGTCTTCTTCTCAGCCTTTGCGCCGCCGCTTCTTTGGGTTCAGCATCTGCCCAGCCAGGCCCCAACTTCTACAAGCCCAACCTCGACCTGACACCAAAAATGCAAGTGGTGTTTGCCCTCGACTGTACCGGCAGCATGAGCGGGCTAATCAAAACCGCCAAGGACAAGATCTGGACCATCGCCTCTAGCTTGGCCCAGTCTGAACAACAACTGGACATTGAGATTGGCCTGGTGGCCTACCGCGACCGCGGAGATGCATTCGTCACCCAAATGACCGACCTCAACGCCGATTTGGACTACGTCTACAACCAGCTCATGCAACTGCGCGCTGCTGGTGGTGGCGACGGCCCCGAAAGCGTGAACCAGGCGCTGAACGACGCCATCCACCAGATCGACTGGAGCGCTTCTCCCATGGCGGTCAAAACCGTCTTTTTGGTGGGCGATTGCGCCCCGCACATGGACTACGAGGAAAAGCAATACCCCGAACTCTGTCAAGAAGCCGGGCAACAAGGCATCACCATCAACACCATTTTGATGGGTACCAACGGCGCTGCTGAACCGCACTGGACCTCCATCGCTTACGCCACCAACGGCGACTTCTTTTCGGTGGGCATGGATGCCAACAACGTGGCGGTCACCACCCCGTACGACGAACGCATTCGCGAACTCAACATGCAACTGGACGGTACCCGTCTGTACTACGGCAGTGCAGTTGAGGTCACCGAAGCCGAAGAAGACGCCGAACTGGACCTGCAGATGTACAAAGGACTGGACGATGCGGCCATTGCCCGACGCTCGGCCTTCAACTTTTCGAAGGCGGGATTGTCGAACCAATACCAGCGCAACGAGCTGCTGAACAACTTGGCCAACGGCACGGTCACGCTGGATGCCATTGAGGTGGAAGAACTGCCCGACTCCCTGCAAGCCATGCCCGAGGCAGCGCGGGTAGAACACGTAGAAGAACTCCTGAAAGAACGCGAAGCACTCGAGGAAGAACTGCGCGAGACCATCGCCCAGCGGGAAGCCCACGTGGCCGAAGTCGTGAACACCGACCAAGCCAAATCCGGGTTTGCGGGCAAGGTGTGGTCTTCGCTCCGCAAGCAAGCCAAGGCCAACTGCGTAGACCTGCCTGATGTGGTGAAGTACTGAGCGCTTCTCCCCGACCCCATGCAAAGACCAGCGCCGACCGGTCTTTTTTTTTGCGCGAACTTTAAACCTTTCGAGGATGTGGTGGTCTCACCAGCAACTTCTCCGTTTTGAAACAGCCCATGACCGACACCCAACTGCTGGATTTGTACCGCGATCCAGCCACGCGTAACCAAGGATTCACCGCGCTTGTACGCCAGTACCAGCAGCAGGTGTACTACTTCGTGCGCAAGATGGTGGTCGACCATGACGACGCCAACGATGTGACCCAATTGGTTTTCATCAAGGTGTGGAAGGGGCTGGACGGATTCAAGGGCGACGCCAAGCTCAGCACCTGGATGTACCGGATTGCCATGAACGAGTCGATCACCTTTTTGAACAAAAAAAAGAAGATCGCAGGCATTCCTTTGGACCAAGTCGAGCACAGCCTGAGCCAATCGTTGGAGGCCGATGCACACTACGACGGCGACGCCATCCAGCGCAAGCTGCAAACCGCTGTAGCCACCTTGCCCAACAAGCAACGCACGGTATTTATCCTCAAATATTTTGAGGCGCGCCAATACAAAGAGATTTCAGAAATCACCGGGACTTCAGTGGGTGCGCTCAAGGCGAGCTACCACCACGCGGTTCAAAAAATTGAAAAATACCTGACGGCCAGCTAAACCTTTGGCGCCAGAAGTCATCTAACCCACGACATGGAACCCCACTTCGATCCATACCACGACATCCAGGCAGAAGCACCTACGCTGTATGCGTTGGCCGGCAAACACGGCTTCCGTGTTCCGGAAGGGTACTTTGACCAGCTGCCTGTGGACATTCAAGCACACATTGCCTTGGATGCTGCCAGTGCCGACAGTGGATTCGGCGTGCCAGAGGGATACTTTGATGCGCTGCCAGGAGCCATTGAGGCGCGCATTGCGCTGGAGTCCCATGAAGCCCCTGATGCTGTGCCTGAAGGGTTCTTTGCCCAACTTGAGCAAAACATCCTGGCCCAGACAATTCATGCAGAACCAGCAGCGCAAACCACTTCACGTATGGTTCGCTTCCGCCCTTGGATGGGTTGGACGGCCGGTGTTGCCGCAGCCCTGATTGCCGCCGTGTTTGTGTTTGCCCAAACCACCCCCGAGGAATGCGAAACCTTCGCCTGCCTTTGGGAACAAACCGATACCCAAGACGTCCTCGAGTCGTTGGGCGAGGAAGACTTGCTGTTCCTGTTGGACGGTGAAACCACCCTCACCGCTGATCCCGAGGCCGAAGAAATAGAAGCGTACCTGCTCGACGACGAAGCCTTTGACGACCTCTTGGACGACGAAGACCTCGACGGCCTGCTCGACGCACTGGACGACGAACTTCTCCGAGACGAGTAACACTCTGCACGTTTCAACTAATCATGTATTATCACCCCATGAAACCCGTATTGACATTCCTGCTTGCGCTGTGCTTCACAGCTGCTTTCGCCCAGCCTGGACACCCTCCGAGCGGCAAAGACCGTGAACAAGTGGAACGCCTGAGAATTGCGTTCCTGACCGACGAACTCGACTTGAGTGTGGAGGAAGGCCAGCAGTTTTGGCCAATTTACAACACGTTCTCGGACACCCGCGACGCCAAGGAAAAGACCATCCGTAAAACCATGCGCGCGCTGGAGGATGAAACGGCCACCGAAAAGCAGGTGCTCGAGGCCATGGCCACCGTCACCCAACTGCGGACCGAAATCGCAGAGCTAGAGCAGACCTACATCACCGATGTAATGGCCATCCTCGGACCTGAGAAGGCCGTGAAATTGATCCACGCTGAAAAGCGCTTCAAAAAGGTGCTGATTGACAAGCTCCAGGAACGCCGTCAAGGTCCGCCGCGACGAAATCAGCCCTAGGCTGCAGCAAGCATTCCCCTAAAAACAAACATCCCCGTCACCTATACCGGTGCGGGGATTTTTCATTTCTAAGCTTAGCGTCGACGGGGCTTGCCTCCGCCCTTATTGCCACCGCGGCCTCCACCGCCGCCCTTTTTGCCGCCGCGTCCGCGTCCGCCGCCTTTGCCTCGGCCGCCACCGCCACCACCACGGCGACGTTTGGGGTCGTATTCGGGCGTGGGTCCAAACTCTTCGGGCACGGGTACTTTAGGTACCTCGGATTCAATCAGTTGTTCGATGCGGCCGAACTTCTGTTGCTCTTCGATGCCCACAAAGGTCAGGGCTACGCCCTCTGCAGAGGCGCGTGCTGTACGTCCAACGCGGTGCACGTAATCCTCCGCATCGCCGGGAACGTCGTAATTGATGACCAAATCAATGTCGTCAATGTCAATCCCGCGGCTCACCACGTCTGTGGCCACCAGGATTTGGGTGCGGCGGTTGCGGAAGTTGAGCAGCACCTCTTCGCGCTCCTTTTGATCGAGGTCAGAAGAGATGCGGTCCACGTTGAAGTTGGCGCTCTTGAGCATGCTGTACACGCGGTGCACGTTCTTCTTGGTGCTGGAGAAGACAATGATGCTTTTGAGGTCTTCCTTGCCGCGGAGCAGCTGCTTGATCAGCGGTGCCTTTTGATCGTCGTGCACGATGTAGGCGCCTTGCAGCACGCGTTCGGCGGGCTTGGAGATGGCGATCTTGATCTGTACCGGATCGGTCAGCAGTTCCTTGGCCAGGTGGTCGATGCGCTCGGGCATGGTGGCCGAGAAGAGCAGGGTTTGACGGTCGGGGTTGACGTGCTTGACGATGCGCATGATGTCCTGGAAGAAACCCATGTCCAGCATGCGATCGGCCTCATCCAGAATCAGGGTTTGGATGCCTGAAAAATCCGCGTAGTCAAAGTTGAGGTGGGAGATCAAGCGCCCTGGTGTGGCCACCACGATGTCGGCCCCTTCCTTGAGGGCTTTTTTCTCCTTGTCGTATTCCGCTCCGTCCCCTCCGCCATAAATGGGAATGGACGAAATGCCGCCGTAATACCCCAATCCTTGGATGTTTTGGTCGATTTGTACCGCGAGCTCGCGGGTAGGCACAATGATCAGCGCCTGGACCTTGCCGTTGAACTCAGTGTCGAGGATGTTGCTGAGGGTGGGGACCACAAATGCTGCGGTCTTTCCCGTTCCGGTTTGAGCCACACCGATGATGTCTTTGCCCGCCAAGGCGGGTCCAATGGCCTGCTCTTGGATGGGAGTGGGTTCAGAAAAGCCCATGGAGTGCAGTGAATCCAGGACATCGGGGTGCAAATCAAACTCTGAGAACTTCAAGCGATGGGGGTTGGTTATTCAAGCAACAAATATGCTGCTTTCTGCGTGATGGATTTGGAGGTGCAACAATGTGCCACATTCTGGACCGTTTTGTGATCGCCATCCCGCGACATTTGAATACCTTGCTTGTATCCGCCTGCACGTGAACAGCGCCTTGAAATACCTCGCCTCTCTCCTGCTGATGTTTACCACATTCAGCGGCGCGGCCACCCACATTGTTGGCGGCGAGTTGTATTACGAGTATGTGGGCGAAACCGGCGACATCCCCGCCAACTGGTACCGCGTCACCCTCATTGTGTACCGTGACTGCGGTCCCACCAACACCAACGGTACCGACTTTGACTTTGAGGCCTCCATCGGGGTGTACAACAATGGCAACCTGCAGTTCAACATGTCGCTGCTGTTGGCCGATGCCAACATCAACGAGATTCCCGTCGAGCTGGAAAACCCGTGTTTCATCCTTCCCCCAGACGTATGTGTGCAAGAGGCCATCTACAGCCAGATTGTGGAATTGCCACCCATGGAAGGTGGTTACGACCTGATCTATCAGCGCTGTTGCCGCAACCCGTCCATTGTCAACTTGCTCAACCCGGAAGACCAAGGCATCACCATGTGGTCGCACGTTCCCGGGCCTGAAATCATCGATGAGGACTTCAACAGCAGCGCAGTCTTCAACAACTTCCCACCAGTGGCGCTTTGCCAAAACGCCCAGTTCTGGTTTGACCACAGTGCCACCGATCCTGATGGCGATTCACTGGTGTATGAATTCTGCCACCCGCTGCACGGAGCTTCTCCAGACTTGCCTGCGCCTGCTCCTCCGGACCCGCCGCCATTTATCGAGGTCCCGTATGCCGCAGGATTCAGCGAGGCCTTCCCCATCACCTCTGACCCCAACTTCACCATCGACCCTGAAACCGGATGGATCGAAGGCACCCCAACTGCCATTGGCCAGTACGTCATCGGTGTGTGCGTGAGCGAATACCGGGGCGGCGAACTCATCTGCAAAAACACGCGTGACTTCCAATTTAACGTCACCCTCTGCGACCCCAACATCATCGCCTCCATCCCCGAACAGGACGACCTGTGCGACGGGCTGGAAGTTACCTTTGAGAACAACTCCATCAACGCCACGAGCTTTCAGTGGTACTTCAACGACCCCCTCAACCCCGGCGCGCAGTCCACCGAAGCCAACCCCACCTATAGTTTTGAAGACGCTGGTACTTACGGCGTCATGCTCATTGCCAACCCCGATTGGCCCTGCGCCGACTCAACCATTGTAGAGTTCACCGTCTGGCCCGAGATGGAACCGGTCATCGAAGACCCGTTCTGGGAATGCGTAGGCGATCAGGTCCTGTTAGACTGGAACGCCTCGGGCAACTTCCAACCGGGGGTGGAATTCGATTGGGACTTCCCCGCCCTGACCACGCCGGGCTCCTCCAACGACGAAGACCCGCAGAACGTCACCTTTGGCTCGGATGGGGATCAAACCGTCCAACTCACCACCACCTACAACGGCTGCGTCGAAGAAACCGATTACACCTTCAACATCCCTCCGCCTCCGCAGGCGAGTATCATCGACCAGGACACGTATTGCGACGGTTTCACCTACACCTTCGGGAACGCCAGTACCAACGCAGCGTTCTACGATTGGGATTTCGGAGATCCCGGTTTGATCACCGACGTGTCCACAGACTTTGAGCCCACCTATACCTATCCGGGCGTGGGGCTGTACACGGTGACCTTGACCGCAGGCGCAGACTTCCATTGCCCTTCGGTAGACCAGGCCGAGTTTGACATTTACACCTTGCTGGACCCGTGGTTCCCCCTGCCCGACCCGCAGTGTTTTGAAGGGCACAGTTTTGACTTTGCAGCCCAAGGCACCGTCAACCCCGACGCGGTATTCTCGTGGGACTTTGGCGCTACGGCCACGCCAAGCACTGGCAACAGCCAAGTGGTAAACGGCGTGACATGGGATGCCGCGGGCAGCTATCCGGTCACCCTTAGCATTGAACAGGACGTCTGTCTGAAGACGTACACCGACACCATCCTGATCATCCCCAACCCCACTGCGGACTTCAGCATCCTCAGCGAAACGGGATGTGCCCCTTACACCGTCACATTTATCAACGAGTCCGAAGTGCAAACCCAGGCCGTGTGGGAATGGGACTTTGGCGACGGCAACACCGCAAATGGGGCCAACCCCATTCATGTGTACGACACGCCGGGCACTTACACTGTGAGCGTTACCGTGACTACCGCGGTGGGCTGTGAGGACTCCGACACCGCTGTACTGGAAGACTTGATTACGGTCTACCCAGCCCCTGCAACGGGCTTTGACATTGAACCCGATGTGGTCAACATCTTGGATCCAACGGTCACGGTCACCAGCACCGTTGACGGCAACATCACCTGTGTGTACTTCATGGGGGACGGCGGGCAGCTGGAGAGTTGCGACGGGGACTACACCTATTCCCAAGGCGGCATCATGGACGTGGTGCAGTACGTGACCAATGAATGGGGCTGCGTGTCCTCGGTGCACGGAGAAGTGCTGGTGGAAGGGACGGTCTTCTACGCCCCCAACGCATTTACCCCGAACAACGACGGGGACAACGACGTGTGGCTGCCCTCGGTCATCGGGGCCGGCGACTACAAGGTGGAGATCTACAACCGCTGGGGAGAAGTCATCTTCCAATCCACCGATCCCACCGAGCCCTGGGTGGGCGATGTCAAAGGCGGCGACCACTTTGCCCAGGACGGCATATACCTCTACCGCATCTGGTACCGCGACCTGCTAGGCCTGCCACATGCCTTCGAAGGACACATTGCGCTGATCCGTTAACCAACAGCGCTTTACTCCCTGTACTTCTGACACTTATCTCGAACCAAACCGGGTTTCAGTCGTTTTGTTACATTTACAATTGGACGACAATTGCGATAAACCTTAGCCATGTCTGACGAGAAACAATACAGGGAAGACATTTATTCCAGCGCTGTTCGGGCAGGCAAACGGACGTACTTCTTCGACGTACGTGCCACACGTGGCAACGACCTCTACCTCACCATCACCGAAAGCAAACGCCGTTACCAAGACGACGGCCGCTACACCTACGAGAAGCACAAGCTGTTTCTGTACAAGGAAGACTTTGAGAAGTTCGCCGAAGGCTTGAACCACGCTGTAGACAAAATCCGAGAACTGCACGCCACCGGCCAGTTCAATGACGATTCACACGAGGAGCGCCGCAAAGAAAACACCCCCGCCGAGGAATACACCGACGTCAGCTTCGAAGACCTCGGCGATTGATCCTAAAAGGCCATCACCCCGTGCAGGTGATCGGTCAACTCTTCCACCCACGCCTGCGGCCACGCACTGCCTTGGACCATGGCATCCTCCACGCCCGACAACTTGGGCTTGCGGTAGAACACCGAAATCTTCAGGTAATTCAATACGTTGGTCAGCTGGTCTGCTCCACGCAGATTTCCGGCACGCCCTGAGGACACGCCAATCACCCCTGCTTTTTTGAAGTAAAACGCCGACTGCGGCGAAGCATCTACGAAGGCCTTGAGAATGCCCGGGTAGCTGCCGTTGTATTCGGGCACCACAAACACCAGGCGTTGGGCACGTACGATGTACTGCTCCACAAGCGCGTCAAATTCCGGGCTTCCTCCCTCCCAACATGCTGCGGTAAAGTCAGCAGGCAGCGCGTCCATGCGGAGCAATTGTGCTTGGTAACCGGCTTGGGTGGCGAGTTCGAGGTAGGTTTCGGCCAGCGCTGTACTGGCAGCTCCAGGGCGGTTGGTGGTGGCGACAATGGTGAGCAAATCAGCGGAAGTGGAAGGAGAACTCATGGACGGTTTTGAGGGCGAAAACTGTGAACAACTTGGGCGTTTCTGCAGGGCTCGGTTCTGCGCGGTTGGACTACTTTTGAAAGAGAGACTAGGCCGACAGCCATATCGGCCGCAAGATCACCATTTCCCCCGGAGTATTTGCTCGCACTATGAAACTGACATTCTACGGCCACGCCAGCTTTCTGCTTGAAACACAAGGACAACGCGTGTTGTTCGATCCCTTCATTTCGCCCAACCCCTTGGCCGCGTCCATCGACGTGGACGCCATTGAAACCGACCTGATCTTGGTTTCGCACGGCCACCAAGACCACGTGGTGGACGTCGAGTCCATCGCCAAACGTAACGGCTGCAAGGTTATCGCCAATTTTGAAGTGGCCAGCTGGTTCGGAGAAAAAGGCCTGGAAACCATGCCCATGAACCACGGCGGCACTTGGCACACGCCAGCAGGCGCGGTGAAAATGGTCAACGCCGTGCACTCCAGCGTACTGCCCGATGGAACCTTCGGAGGCAACCCCGGCGGATTCGTCATTACCAACGAGGAAGGCTGCGTGTACTACGCCGGCGATACCGCGCTGACCATGGACATGAAGCTCATTGGCATGCAGCACAAGGTGGATGTGGCCATCCTGCCCATTGGCGATGTGTTCACCATGGGCATTGACGACGCCATCCTCGCTGCAGACTTTGTGGGGTGCGACACTGTGATCGGGATGCACTTCAACACCTTCCCTCCCATTGAGGTGGATGCCGAGGCGGCCAAAGCCAAGTTCGCCGAAGCGGGGAAAACGCTAATTTTAATGGACATCGGTTCCAGCTGGGAACGCTAAGAGAAGAAGATGGGAAAGATCATCACCATAGCCAATCAGAAAGGAGGTGTGGGCAAAACCACCACGGCCATCAACCTGGCCGCCTGCTTTGGTGTGTTGGAATACAAAACATTGCTGGTGGACGCCGATCCACAAGCCAACGCCACCTCAGGCGTGGGGATCGACCCCAAAAACGTGAAGACCGGGGTGTACGAAACCCTGATCAACGACCTGCACCCACGCGACATCATCCGCACCACCGACAGTCCCAACTTGGACATCCTCTGTTCTCACATTGACTTGGTTGGTGCTGAGATTGAGCTGATCAACCTGCCCAACCGCGAGTACATGATGCGCATGGCCTTAGAAAAGGTCAAGGACGACTACGACTTCATCGTGGTCGACTGCTCGCCTTCATTGGGCTTGATTACGGTAAATGCGCTGACCGCCTCGGATTCAGTCATTGTCCCGGTGCAGTGTGAATACTTTGCACTCGAGGGCTTAGGCAAACTGCTGAACACCATCAAGATCGTACAAAGTAAGCTCAACCCAGAACTGAGCATCGAAGGCATTTTGCTGACCATGTACGACACCCGCCTCAGATTGGCCAACCAAGTGGTGGAGGAAGTCAAGATACATTTCCAGGACATGGTGTTGGACACCATCATCCATCGCAACACCCGTTTGGGTGAGGCGCCATCCTTTGGCGAGACCATTATTATGCACGACGCGTCGTGCAAGGGTTCGGTCAACTACCTCAACCTGGCGCGTGAGATCCTCCAGCGCAACGACATGACGCGCATGCGCACCGAGGAAAAAACCATCACCCTCAACGACTAAGCCATGGCCAAGCGCAACGCACTCGGACGCGGCTTGAGCGCCCTGCTCGACAACGCCGAAACCCCAGCTCCGGTAGCCGGTGTTTCACCCGCGGAGTCGTTGGGCAACGTGGCCGGTCCCATTGCCCTGTTGGCCATCGCTGACATCGAGGCCAACCCGTTCCAACCCCGCACCAAGTTTTATGAAGCCGCCTTGGAGGAGCTCGCACAGAGCATCCGGGAGTTGGGCATCATCCAGCCATTGACCGTGCGCAAGCTTTCAGCCAAGCGGTACCAGTTGATCTCTGGCGAACGTCGCTTCCGCGCCAGCCAATTGGCCGGTTTGGAAGAGGTGCCCGCATACGTGCGCACCGCCGACGACCAAGCCATGCTGGAAATGGCCCTGGTGGAGAACATCCAGCGCGAAAACCTGGATCCCATCGAAATTGCCATCTCCTACCAACGCCTGATCGAAGAAATTGGCCTTACCCAAGAAGGACTGAGCGAAAAGGTGGGCAAGAAGCGCAGCACTGTCACCAACTACCTGCGCTTGTTGAAACTCCCTGGCGAGGTACAAGTGGGCCTGATCGAACGCAAGATCTCCATGGGCCATGCCCGCGCGTTGATTTCCGCTGGCGATGAGGACACCCAAGTCAAGCTCTTCCGCCAAATCCTGGCCCAAGACTTGTCGGTGCGCAAAACCGAAGAATTGGTCCGCGGCGAGGCGCCAAGCAAGCCCTCCAAGGCTATCCCTGCCCTTCCCGAAGACGTGGAAGACGCACAAATGGCGCTGCGCGACCGTTATGGAAACAAAGCGTCCATCAAATTCAACAAGGGCAAGGGAAAAATCGAAATCCCCTTTGCCAGCGAAGCCGAACTGCGGGCGCTGAGCAAACAACTCAAACTGTGAGGACCCTCCTGTTTCTGCTGGCCTTGAGCTGCTCACTTGTTGCGCACGCCCAGGCCGAACCTGATTCGGTATCCACCCACTCGGTGCGCGGGGCTACGTTGCGCTCTGCTGTACTTCCCGGCTGGGGCCAGATCTACAACAAAAAGGTGTGGAAAGCCCCCATCATTTGGGGCGGAATGGGCACCTGTGTCTACTTCATCAACGACAACCTCACCCAGGCAAGTCGTTTCAAAACCGCACTGATCGCCGAAGCGGACAGCGATCCCACTACCCTGAACACTACCGGCTACTCGCAATCCCAACTGGAAAACCAGCTCGAGACCTATACTCGCTGGCGCGACTTGGCCTTCATGTCCCTTGGACTGGTTTACCTGCTTAATGTAGTGGATGCGCACGTAGACGCGCACCTGTTCTACTTTGACGTGGGTGACGACTTGACGGTCTACTGGCATCCTGCCCTCACCCCCGGCAGCCGAGCACCCGGATTGGGTGTATCCTTGACCTTCTGATCCTTACAGGGATTACAGGAGTTTAACCCAAACCCAAATTCTTCATAAGCTCTTGCCTCTGGGCACAATTCCAGAGGCGGAAAGCCCGTAAATTTACCAGCTGTGCAACTCGCCATCATCGGATACGGACGCATGGGCCAGGCCATCGAACGCCTGGCCTTGGACGCAGGACACCACGTGGTGCTCCGGGCCAAAACTGCCCCTGCTCCTGAGGAGCTCAAGGGCGCCGATGTGGCCGTAGAATTCTCCCGCCCAGATGCCGCTGTGGCCAACTTGGACGCCTGCTTCAATGCCGGTGTACCTGTGGTCTCGGGCACCACTGGATGGCTGGAGCAGTGGGACGCAGTTTTGGCTGCCTGCGCTGCTCAGAATGGCGGCTTTTTCTATTCCAGCAACTATGCGGTTGGGGTAAACATATTTTTCGACCTTGCTAAACATTTGCAGCAATCCCTTGACCGTCAAAGTGATTACACCGCACGCATCGAGGAAGTGCACCATATACACAAGCTCGACGCCCCCAGCGGCACAGCCATCACCTTGGCCGAGGGTGTACTGGCTGCCAACTCCACCAAAACGGCTTGGGAACTGACCTCCAACCCGGCCCCGGAAGTACTCGGCATCACCGCCGAACGCACCGGAGAAGTGGTGGGCACCCACCGCCTTGTTTTTGAATCCAACATCGACACCATCACCTTGGAACACCGTGCACTCACCCGCGACGCATTTGCCGCGGGCGCACTCCGCGCTGCCGCCTTTATGGTGGGCAAAACCGGAACGTATTCCATGGCCGATCTGATAAACCACTGACCATGCAATTGGGCATTCCCGAAATCCTGTTCTTGATTCTGCTCCTGGAGCATTTCATCACTCTGCCGAAGATCTTCACCAAAGCCGGCCAAACCGGCTGGCACGGCTATGTGCCTGTGCTGCAGTGGCTCACTTGGCTCAAAGTCATCCAGCGCCCTTGGTGGTGGGTGTTCTTGCTGATTGTGCCCGGCGTGAACCTGATCATGTTCACCATCCTGCATGTGGAAACCGCCATTGTGTTTGGCCTGCGTTCCACCAAAGAGCAGTGGTTTGCCGGAGCATTGCCTTGGGCCTTCATGCCCAAACTGGCCTTCAAAGACGAAGTCACCTACTTGGGCGCCCGCAACTGGAAAGACACCAAAAAGAGCTTCTGGCGTGAATGGGGCGAGGCCATTGTGTTTGCCGTAGTGGCGGCATCGGTGATCCGCACCTTCTTCATGGAGGCCTTCACCATCCCCACCCCTTCGATGGAAGGTGAAATGCTGGTGGGCGATTACTTGTTCGTCAGCAAGATGAGCTACGGCGCCAAGGTGCCACAAACCCCGTTGAGCATTCCTTTCCTGCACAATGCACTGCCTGGATCGTTGACTCCGAGTTACGTGGAATGGTTCAGCTTGCCGCACTACCGTTTGCCTGGATTTGGCGATGTAGAGCGCGGCGATGCGGTGGTGTTCAACTTCCCACATGGCGACACTGTACTGGTCAAGCCCACCCTCAGCGGTTACGACTACTACCAATACTTGAAGAAGGAAGCCATTTTCGAGGCGGACAACAGCTACGAAACCTACCTCACCAATCCCGAGAAGTACTTGGCCAAAGCGCGCGAGAACTTCTACGAAAAGAACATCTGTAAGATCTACGCGGCCGAAGAGAAGTCCCGCGGGTACGCCGCAACCTCTGCCATTGAGGGCATTCGCAAGCGTCCCATGGACAAGATGGACAACTACGTGAAGCGCTGTGTGGCAGTAGCCGGTGACGAACTTGAAATCATCGATCGGATCATCCACATCAACGGGCAACCGCAACAAGCGCCCGAGCAAGTGCAGTTTGGCTACTCGTTCCAAGCCACCATGGGCACCATGGATCGCATTTTGAAGAAGTTCCCGCTCGCCTCTTCGGAGCTCTCGCCCAACCCGGACCGTGTGCGCATGGAGCTGGGGCAGCTCAAACAACGCGATTCGCAGGCGGCTTCGGATTACTACTCCAAGCAAAAAATCGCCTGGTCGGTACCGCTGACCGCCGAAGAGGCCCGTGCCATTGAAAAGACCCAAGGCGTGGAGTCCTTTGCCATGGATACCCCTCCTTCCCAGCCGGGACTCATGTTCCCCTACTCTGATGCGCCGCAATACATCGATTGGACCGTGGACAACTTTGGTCCTGTGAAACTCCCTGCAGCGGGCGAAACGTTGGCCATCACTCCAGAGAACATCGACATGTACCGCCGCACCATTGCCGTTTACGAAGGCCATAAGGTGGATGTGCGCGATGGCAAGGTGTTTATCGACGGGCAAGAGGCCACCTCCTACACGTTCACCCAGAACTACTACTGGATGATGGGAGACAACCGCCACCGCTCACTCGACTCGCGCTATTGGGGCTTTGTGCCCGAGACCCACATTGTGGGCAAGCCGGTATTTACCTGGTTCAGCAAGGAGAACGAAGCCTTCCACGGCGCCGGCCGCAGCGGCGTACGCACCGACCGCATCTTCAAGACTGTGGACTGATGCTGCGCCTGCCCACCAGCCCTTTTCCGCCGGTGGTGTACATGGCCCTGGTGATGGATGCACCTGCGTTTGAACTCGAAGCGCAGGAGTCCTTCATGAAGCAAACCTGGCGCAACCGGTTTGACGTGCGTGGGGCCAACAACGTGCAAACCTTGACCATCCCGGTAAATGCCAAAGGGGCAGTCAAGCCCCTGACCGCTCGCGTGACACTGCGCGAAGGCGACTGGTTGCGCGAACACCGACGCACGCTGGAGGCCGCCTACAACAGCTCCCCGTTTGGAGAACACTACTTGCCCGAGGTCTTGGACTTGATTGCTCCCCGTCAAGAAAAGCTCATGCAATACAACCGCCGGTTGTTGGACTGGGTGCTGCAGGAAGTGCAATGGACGGGGCAGGTTTCCGAGACCACCGAGTTTGAAGTGCCACCCAAAGACGGCATGCGCACGTGGTTTCGCCGGTCCAAATGGCTCCATCTCCCTTGCCTGGAATACGCGCAAACGTTCGAAGAGCGACGGCCTTTTGACCCGCACTTGAGTGTGCTGGATGTGATGATGAATCTCGGCCCAGAAACGGGCGCTTACTTGCGGCAGGTCAGCTCTGCACTGCCGGCTTTTCCAAAATGACGTCGAGCACGAGCACTTGACGCTCCTCCACTTTGAAGTAGATGCGACACTGCCCCGCGAGTACCGAACGGTAGTTGCCGGTGAGCGTGTCGAATTTGGCTTTGCGCGAGTTGTTGTCGGCGTTCAGCTGGAGCTTGCGCATGGCCGAAAGCACCGAAAGCCGGGTGTCCTCTGCACCGATGAGTGAGGTTTCGGCCACGCGTGCAACAATGCGTTGCAGAGATTGGGTGGCTCTGGAGGAAATGACAACGTCGCGTTTCACGCTTCAAAATTAGCAATCCCCGAGGGGAACACCGCCTCAAAAAAAGTTTGGCGCGATGGTGGATATATTTGCCCTGCAACCCAATTTGACACTATGCGACTTTTTGCGCTGATGGCCGGCATCTTGCTTGCCGCTTCTGCCTTGGCCCAACCCGCCATCCCTCTTGAGAAAGCCATCCTCGAATCCCGCGGCGAACTCGCCCCGGAACAACTCAAAGGTTTGGCCTGGCTCCCTGAGTCTGACCTCTACACCGAACTCGGTGACAACACGCTCAAACTCTACAAGCCCACCGGCAAACTCCACGCAGAAATCGCGCTGGCATCCGTATCGCCTTCAGGTGATGCATTGGAGCGCTGGCCTCGCATCAGCTGGGAAAGCGACGAAGCCTTCACCTACCGCCGCGGAAACCAACTGATCCGTGTGAAGAGCATGGACGGGAACCGCTGGGGAAGCACCGCGGTGGAAACCATCGCCCGCCTGCCCCAGGGCACCGCCAACTCCGACCGCCACGCCGAATCCGGACACATTGCCTACACCCAAGACAACAACCTGTTTGTGCTTGTGGATGGCAAAGCGCAAACCGTCACCCAAGAGCCCGAAGGCATCGTCTCAGGACAAGCCATCGCACGCTATGAATTTGGAATTGGCAAAGGCACGTTCTGGTCGCCCAATGGCAAGCGTTTGGCCTTCTATCAAAAAGACGAGCGCCACGTCACCGATTACCCCCTTACCGATTACTCCACCGTACCCGCTTCGGTCAACCTGATCAAATACCCCATGGCCGGCAGCCACAGCGAGCACGCGGCAGTGGGCATTTGGAATGTGAAGAAGGAAAAGGCCGTGTACCTGGACTTCTCCAAGTTTGGAACCGACGACCAGTTTTACGCCACCAACCTGAGCTGGACTCCGGATGGCAAGCACGTGCTGGTGGCCGTGGTCAACCGCGATCAGGACGACATGCAACTCGCGCGTTTTGATGTGAGCGACGGAAAACTGGTGGACGTGCTCTACCACGAAACCGACAAGGAATACGTGGAGCCCGAACACCCCGCGCAATTCCTGCCAGACGGCAAAAGCTTCTTGTGGCAAACCGAGCAGAGCGGCTTCAATAACCTGCTGCACCTGGCCTACCCCAGCGGTGAAGTGTTGGGCAAGACCACCGCGGAATTCCCCATCACCTCGGTGCTTCACATGGGCCCCAAGGGGCATAGCCTTGTGGTGCAAGCCACCGGTAAAGATGCCACCCAGTCGCACATTTACCGCATTGATCTGAAGCGCTACACCTTGATCCAACTCACCCGCGATTTGGGGGTACACAACGGCATGGTATCGGCCTCTGGCAAATACATCATTGACCGCTGGAGCAACTTGGATACCCCAGGAGTGACCGAAATCATCGATGCGCGCGGCAAGCAAATCCAAGAACTGCTGGTGAGCCGCAACCCGCTCAACCGTTATGCTGCAAGCAAGCCCGAAGTGTTCCAACGCCCCTCGTTCGACGGCGAAATGCTGTGGTGCCGCATGATCAAGCCCACCTTCTTTGACCCGACCAAGCAGTACCCCGTATTGGTGTACGTCTACAACGGACCGCACGTACAGCTGGTGGACAAGCGTTGGGGAGGCAAAGCCCCGCTGTGGATGTACACCTTGGCCGAAGAAGGCTACATCGTATTTACCGTCGACGGGCGCGGCTCCGACAACCGCGGCGCAGACTTTGAGCAAGCGGTACACCGCAACCTGGGCACCACCGAGGTGTTGGACCAAGAAGCGTGCGCCAATTGGCTGCGCTCCGAGCCCTACACCGACCCCAACCGCTTTGCGGTGCACGGCTGGAGTTACGGCGGATTCATGACCACCTCGCTCATGCTCAAAACCCCGGGGTTGTTCCAAGTGGGTGTTGCCGGTGGACCGGTCATCGATTGGAGCTACTACGAGGTCATGTACACCGAGCGCTACATGGATACGCCCGAACAAAACCCCGAAGGGTTCAGCCGTTCGGACCTCAAACAACTCGTGCGCGAATTGGACGGCGACCTGCTCATGATCCACGGCAGCATCGACGATGTGGTGGTCATGCAACACAACGTCGATTTCCAGCGCACATGCGTAGACGAAGGGGTTCAGGTGGACTTCTACATGTATCCGGGCCACCCCCACAACGTGCGTGGCAAAGACCGCATCCACCTGATGACCAAGGTCTTTGAGTACATCAAGTTGCACTTGTAGACCGGGGTTATTCCGCGCGTACTATTCATAGCAGCCCACCGCCTGAACCGCTCGCCCGGTCAGCGTTACCGGTTTGAGCAATACTTGCCCGACTTGGAAGCTGCTGGCTGGGAATGGGAGCTGTCCAACCTCTTGGACGAGGTCATGGACCGCACGTTGTACAGTCCGGGCAACTACGCGGGCAAGGCACGCATCGCCTTACACAGCAGAAAAGTGCGCAAACAAGACGTAGCGCGCTTGCAGCAGTTTGACCTGGTGGTCGTGTACCGCGAAGCGTTGCTCACCCGCGCGACCTTCTTTGAACAAGCCGTGCATGCGGCAGGCATTCCGATGATCGTGGATTTTGACGATGCCATTTGGATCCGAGATATGCACCGCTCCAACCGCTGGTTGAGCGGATTGAAGGACCCCGGAAAACTGCGCAAGTTGTTGGGCTGGGCCACCGCCGCCACCGCAGGCAATGCCTACCTGGCTGACTTCGCGGGCCAATACAACAACGCGGTACACGTGTTGCCCTCTACCGTAGATACCGACGTCATCACACCTACACCCAAGTCCAACCAAGGTCCGCTGACCATCGGTTGGATGGGCAGTCCCACGACCTTGACACACCTCGAAGGCATCTACCCTGCCCTGACGGCCCTGCAGGCCAGGTGGGGCGATCGCATCGCATTTGAGTTTGTGGGCGCCGATGCCGGTGAGCCCGCTCCGCCCAACACCACATTTCTGCCTTGGAGTGCTTCGGAAGAAAATGAATGCTTGGGACGGTTTGACATTGGACTCATGCCCCTGCCCGAAACGCCATGGGCCGCAGGTAAATGCGGCATGAAACTGCTGCTGTATATGGCCGCCGGGCTTCCGGTGGTGGCCTCTCCTGTGGGCATCAACGCCCAGTTGGTTCCGGGTCACGGTTTGCTCGCCAGTACAGCACAAGAATGGGTGGCCGCGCTCGACACCTTGCTGCAAGAAGCCGAAACACGCCGGGCTTTTGGCTTGGCCGGGCGCGCGTTTGTGGAGCAGGAATATGCGCGCAAACGCTGGGCACGTGACCTTGTGAATATCTACGCCCAAGCCATCCACAAAAGCCACTGAGTTCCCAAGGGTTTTCGGGCAAAAGCACCGTACTTTCGCCCCAAACCCAAGACTCCATGGGAACCGATACCCTGCTCCAAACCCCTTTGCGTGATCGCCACGTTGCCCTCGGTGGCAAAATGGTGCCGTTTGCTGGCTACGAAATGCCCGTCCAGTACTCCGGCCTCAAAGAAGAACACCACGCCGTGCGCAACGCGGCTGGCATGTTTGATGTGTCGCACATGGGTGAATTCTTCGTCCGTGGCGAAGGCGCCCTCGACCTGATCCAACGCGTCACCTCCAACGATGCCTCCAAATTGGTAGACGGCAAAGTCCAGTACAGCTGCATGCCCAACGCAGACGGCGGCATTGTTGATGATCTGCTTGTATACCGCATCTCAGAACACGAGTACATGCTGGTGGTCAACGCCTCCAACATGGAAAAAGACTGGAACTGGATCCAGCAACACAATACCGAAGGTATTGAACTCGAAAACACTTCCTTGGACACAGCCCTCATCGCGGTGCAAGGCCCCAAGGCCCTGGCCATTGTTGAGGAGCTCACCGACTTGGACCTCCAAGGCATGAAATACTACACCTGGCAACAAGGAGCCGTAGGCGGCCACGCCAACATCTTGGTGTCCACTACTGGCTACACCGGTGCTGGAGGGTGCGAGATTTACATGCCCAACGCCGTTGCCGGGGACCTTTGGGACCAACTGCTCCAGGCCGGCGAACCGCACGGCATGCTGCCCGCAGGACTTGGCGCGCGCGACACCCTTCGTTTGGAAAAAGGCTTCTGCCTTTACGGCAACGACATTGACGACACCACCTCACCCATCGAAGCGGGCTTGGGCTGGATCACCAAGTTCACCAAAGACTTCACCAACTCTGCTGCGCTCAAAGCGCAAAAGGAGGCGGGCGTTACCCGCAAGCTGGTAGGCTTTGAAATGTTGGAGCGCGGCATTCCGCGTCATGACTATCCACTGCTGGACGCCGCAGGCAATACCATTGGCCGTGTCACCAGCGGCACCCAAAGCCCGTCTCTGGACAAAGCCATTGGCATGGGCTACGTAAACGTAGAACTTGCTGCAGCGGGGTCCGAGATCTTTGTAGGCATTCGCAAAAAGCAACTCAAGGCCGCCGTGTGCGCCCTGCCATTCCTGTAGCCCATGGACATGTACCTGCCCGATATTCCCAAAGTAGAGGTGTGCTTCTCGCCCAGCCAGTACGACTTGTACCGTGCCGATTTTGACATCGCAGTGGTCATTGACGTGCTGCGCGCCACATCGGCCATTGCCACCGCCTTGGAATACGGCGTAGAAAAGATGATCCCAGTGAGCACCGTGGAAGAAGCCCGGGAATTGCAAAAACAGGGACTGATCGCTGCCGCAGAACGCAACGGCGAAATCGTGGAAGGGTTTGACTTGGGCAACTCCCCTATTGGCTACATGGATCCGGGCCTCAAAGGCAAGACCGTAGCCTTGACCACCACCAACGGCACCCGCGCGATCAACATCGCAGCCCAGCACCAGATGGTTGTGATTGGCGCCTTGGTCAACTTGGATGTGGTGTGCGAATACCTTGTAAACCAAGGCAAGAATGTCCTGCTGCTCGGATCCGGCTGGAAGAACAAGTTCAACCTCGAGGACACCATCTGCGCAGGTGCCATCGCCGACCATTTGATCGGTACAGGCAAGTTCCAAGCTGCAGAGGACTCCACCATTGCCGCCAAGTTCATCTACCGTTCGGCCAAGGAGAACATCTTCAGCTTTTTGAAGGCTTCGTCGCACCGCCGTCGCTTACGTAAACTGAACCTCAACGAGGACGTCAAGTACTGCCTGACGCCCAACACGGTTCGCACCATTCCCGTGCTGAAAGACGGGGAACTGGTCAAACTCGAAACCACCTATGTGGGCTAAGCGTCAAGCGCTGCTCTGCGCGGTGCTGCTGTGCGCAACCTTAGCGCCGATTGCAGCCCCCGCCCCACTCGCCGAATGGGGGTTTCACGGTCACCGTGAAATCAATAGCTTGGCCATCTACACCTTGCCCGAGGGCATGTTTGGCTACTTCAAGCAACACGCGGATTTTATTCGTGTGCACGCGGTTGACCCCGACAAGCGCCGCTACAGCATGAAGGGCGAAGCCGAGCGCCATTACATTGACATCGACCATTACTGCCACGTGGGTGACTCCCAGGTGTGCAACCCGTTTGGCTTTGTGCCCCGTCGTTGGAAAGAAGCCGTCGAAAAACTGAGTGAAGACACGTTGCGCGCTTACGGCATTGTGCCGTGGCACGTCAACAACATGGTGTACCGCCTGACCGACGCGTTCAAAGACCGCAACCACAAACGCATCTTGCGCACCGCAGCCGAGCTTGGACACTATGTGGGCGATGCACATGTACCCTTGCACACCACCGAGAACTACAACGGCCAACTCACCGGACAAAAAGGCATCCACGGGTTCTGGGAGAGCCGTTTGCCCGAACTCTACGACGGCAACTACGATTTGCTCACCGGCCAAGCCACCTACATAGAACGCCCGCTGGACTTTATCTGGGACCGCGTGGAGGAGAGCCACGCAGCGGTAGATTCAGTCCTGCGGTTTGAACGCGAGTTGAACGCCGAATGGCCCGAAGACCAGAAGTACGCCTACGAAGAACGCGGGGTGACTTTGGTGCGGACGTACTCCGAAGGCTACAGCCGCGAATACCACCGCCGCCTCAACGGCCAGGTGGAACGCCGCATGAAACAGGCCGTGCGCAGCTTGGGCAGTTTGTGGTACACCGCATGGGTCAACGCCGGTCAGCCCGACCTCACCGGTTTGGGAACCGAGGCCGAGACCGACGCCCTGCGTGAAACCTTGGAAAAAGAGCGTGACGCCGCGCCCTTGCCCGACCTGCAGAAGCGACAACACGACGGTTGATCGTCAAAAAGTAGGCCTTCGTCTGAAACTTTCGCGAGTTCACTCCGTAGGGGGGGGTCAGATACCTACCTCCCATTAAAAAACTTGGACTGCTCCTCTCCTTGTGTGCGCTTATTGGCTTGCAGGCCAGCGCCGCCGACGGTCGAGTACTGTGGTATGGATATGTCGTCGAAGGCGATTACGCCACAGCACTTGACGAGAAAAAGCCAACGGACAAGCCCCTCCCTTTGACCGATGTTGACGTGGTCATCTTGGTCGATGGAGAACAAATGAAGGCCGTGGTCAACCGTCTAACCGGCTTCTACTCTTTGGTTCTGCCCGCAGGCGTGGACTATCGCATTCGCTTCTCAAAGGCGGGTTACTTGCCCAAGATCTTCGACATCCGTGCTTCGGAAATTCCCGAAAAGGAGTTCGAAGAAGCATTCAAACTCTTTACCGATGTGACTTTGTTCCCGGTAACCGATACGGCCACTGCTGACTTGGTCAAGAACATTGTCGCTGCGCGCTGTCACTTTGACGCCAAGCGAGAACGCCTGAGCTGGGACCTGGCACATGCCGTGGACTGCTTTGAGCGTTTCATGACCCTGGCCGATCCCGACCGCATGGCCCTGCGCCTGGGCAACTAGGCACCCCGAATCCCTACATTCGCTCCATGCACATTGCTTTGCTGGAGTCGTTTTACGGCGGGTCCCACCGGGCCTTTGCCGATGGACTTGTAGCCCACAGTCGTCATGACTGGGGGCTTTTTACGTTGCCAGACCGGCATTGGAAATGGCGCATGCACGACGCGGCAGCGTCATTGGCCTCCCAGTTGCTAGATCACGGAAGTTCCCCAGACCTGGTGGTGTGCACTTCGCTCATGGACGTGGCGGCATTGCGCGGATTCCTGCAACAAGCTGGGCTGCACGTTCCGGTGGTGGTCTACTTCCACGAGAATCAGCTGGCCTACCCTAGCAGCCCAAAAGACCGGGATCAACAAGCCGGATACGACAACCACTACGCGTACCTCAACTACTCCTCCGCGTTGGTCGCGGATGGCGTCGCGTTCAACAGTGCGTACAACCGGGAAAGTTTTCTGGAGGCACTCCCGAAATTTCTTCAACAGTTCCCGGACAGCTACAGGCCTCAGGACATCGAAGCCATACACGCAAAGTCATGTGTACTACACGTTGGTCTCTCGCTCACGCCAGCAATTCCAAAGCCTCCCCGCACCCAACCCCTGGTATTGTGGAATCACCGTTGGGCACAAGACAAAGGTCCCGATCTGTTTTTCGAAAGTTTGATGGCCTTATCTGAAGAAGGAGCCGCGTTTGATTTGGCGGTGGCCGGCCCCTCTTCGGGTCGCGCACCTGAGGTGTTCGCGCGGGCAAAACCCCGTTTAACCCAACACCTGGTACACTGGGGGCCTGCCTCCCAAGTGGACTATTTACAACTGTTGCGAGACGCTACGCTGCTGCCCGTCACAGCACAACATGAGTTCTTTGGCATTGCGGTGTTGGAGGCGGTTCACCATGGCGTCCGTCCATTGCTGCCCAAACGATTGGTTTACCCCGAGCACTTTTCGGTACCCGGCATTTTCTACAACTCGGACACAGATTTCAAGGACCAACTGCGACTGCAACTCCTGACACCTAGCTCCTGCCCTGAAGAGGTACAAGCTGTACCCTCGCGCTATGCTTGGCCTGAGGTGGTCCCGCGCTTTGACCAATACTTTGATTCCTTTGCACCATGAACCGCTTCTTCTTGCTCCTGACCTGTGTCGTGCTCTCATTGACTATAAAAGCGCAGACGCCACTGAATTTGTTGGAACTCCAGCCAGACACGACGTTTGATAACATCCACGTGCAGCCGTTGGCCAGCGATTCGTTGGTGAGCTCGTTTGTGGTGTGGGTCAAGAAAGAAGTGCGGTTGCACCATCACGCCTTCCACACCGAAACACTGCTGATCCTTGAAGGCACAGGTATCATGGTTGTGGGCGATGAAAACGTGGAAGTGGGGCCGGGCGATTTTCTGGCCATTCCCAAAACCACTCCGCACGACCTGACGGTGACTTCAGACACGCCGCTTAAAGCACTGAGTATTCAAGCGCCCAAGTTTCAAGGGAAAGACCGCGTGTTTGCGGGGCAGGTGCGCAAACCACCGGGTCAGAAGTAAGGTCGCAGCGCCTCAAACACCTTGGACGGTGGGCGCATCGGGCGGCGAGAAGCGTCGTCCACGAACACCAGTTGAGTATGACCGGTGGCCAACAAGGTGCCGTCTTCCAAGGTCAAGGTGTAGTCAAAATCAATGCGCGCGCTGGGCAAAGACGTGATGGTGGTTTGAATATGCACCTGATCGTCGTATTTGGCCGGTCGTTTGTATTCCAGGTGAAGCGTGCCTACCGGCAACATGACTCCCTCATCTTCCAACGCTTTGTAGCTCACCCCTAACGCACGCAACGTTTCTACACGGCCCACCTCAAGGTAGGCGGCATAGGCCCCATAGTAGACGTAACCCATGCGGTCGGTTTCGCTGTATCGAACGCGGACAATGGTGGTGTGCGAGAAGGCCATAGACAGAATATCGGGTGTAACTGCAATTTGGTCGAAAAACCGTTTGCATAGTAGGTATTCCGTGTCGTATTTTCGTCAGCCTGTGTTGTTGGCGCAGAACCTTAACTGAAACGGTCGGACAGGTGCAGAGAATGGCCCCATTCTTGCTTCACCAGTATTGCTGCACACCCTTGTTTTATTGGGTGAGTAGCGCTTTTCGCCCGGATTTGATGTATTGAGGCAGATACCCGAAAAAAACAGAAAAGTCAAGACGTTATCGTCTTTTTTTTTCAGCTTTTTCTCCAAATATTTGCCCCGCTCTGAACGCCTTGGAAACCACCCTTCAATTTGATGAAGGTCTCTTCTGCAATTCAGGACAACTTTGTTAACCCGTTTACCGACGAATTCACATGCAACAAGACGAAAATCAGGTATGGAACAATTGTCTGGAGATCATCCGTGACAATGTCAGCAGACAAGCTTTCAAGACCTGGTTTGAGCCCATCAAGCCTGTGAAACTCGAGGACGAGGTGTTGACCATTCAAGTGCCCTCCCAATTCTTCTACGAGTGGTTGGAAGAGCACTACGTGACGCTTCTTCGCAAGATCATCAAGAAAGAACTTGGAACTTCTGGTCGTTTGGAATACAGCATCGTGATGGAAAACTCCGTCAGTGGTGCCACTCCTTACACTGTGAAGGTCCCGACATCCAACAAAAAGGCCATCAAGAACAAAGCGGTGGCCGTGCCGTTGGACGTCACCGAGACGCCGATCAAGAACCCGTTCGTGATCCCTGGTCTCAAGAAGCTGAACATTGACAGCAACCTCAACCCGAGTTACTCCTTCGAGCATTTCATCGAAGGCGACTGCAACCGGCTCGCCCGGAGTGCAGGCTTTGCTGTGGCAAACAAGCCAGGAGGTACTGCGTTTAATCCTTTGCTCATTTACGGTGGCGTAGGACTGGGGAAGACCCACCTCGCCCACGCGATCGGGATTGAGATCAAGAACCAGTACCCAGAAAAGACCGTTCTGTACGTCAGCGCAGAAAAGTTCACCCATCAGTTTATCGATGCGGTGAAGAACAACGACGTGAACGACTTTTCGCACTTCTACCAAATGATCGATGTACTGATCATTGACGACGTGCAATTCTTCGCTGGGAAAGAGAAAACCCAGGACGTATTCTTCCACATCTTCAACCACTTGCACCAGACTGGCAAGCAGATTGTCCTCACCTCGGACAAACCGCCAGTGGAAATGCAAGGCATGGAACAACGCCTGCTGTCCCGCTTCAAGTGGGGCCTGAGCGCCGACTTGCAGGTGCCTTCACTGGAAACCCGCATGGCCATCTTGGAAAAGAAGATGTACGCGGACGGCATCGAGCTGCCCGGGGAAGTGGTGGAATACCTTGCCTACAGCATCACCACCAACGTGCGTGAGCTGGAAGGCGCGCTGATCTCGCTCATTGCGCAGTCATCACTCAACAAGAAGTCCATCACCTTGGATCTGGCCAAACAGATGATCGACAAGTTCGTGCGCAACACTGCGCGTGAAGTCTCGATCGACTACATCCAGAAAGTGGTGTGTGATTACTTCGATTTGCCGATCGAACTGCTCAAGAGCAAAACCCGCAAACGCGAAATCGTTCAGGCTCGTCAGATTGCGATGTACTTCGCCAAGAAGATGACCAAGAGTTCGTTGGCCAACATTGGTCTGCACTGCGGTGGAAAAGATCACGCTACGGTACTGCACGCGTGTCGTACAGTCAACAACTTGGCTGAGACCGACAAGCACTTCCGCAAGTACTTGGAAGACCTCGAGAAGAAACTCAACATTCAGTAAGCCGTGCGCTTACCATTTTGGAAAAGGCTGCCCATGGGTGGCCTTTTTCTTTGGCTTGATGCGGCGTGAATCAAGTTGCTTGCGCTTGAGTCTGCGCGCTTTCTTGCGCTGCTGGTGTTTGTACGGATTGAAGATGTCGTACTTGTCGTAATAGCGCTGCACCACGGGAGGTCCGTTCTCCTTGATCTTGTACTTCTTGCGAGGGAAGTCGTTCATGTAGACATTGCAGCTCGTGGCGGCAATGACCAAACCCAGCATCAGCAGGAACTGTTTGATTCGGATGTACTTTCGTGATGGCATAACAGCGCGGTTTTCATTCTCCACACCCAACTGAACGTGAGTTTCGCGCGCGAGAACTTCAGATTATATCGGATATGGCTGTAGGAAATTTCTCTTCAACCCCTCAGATTTTGACCGTATGCTTGGGCAACATTTGCCGATCCCCCATGGCAGAAGGAGTCTTGGCCCACGTGGCCGAATCACGTGGCGTTCACCTCGAGATTGACAGCGCTGGGACCAGCGGGTACCACATTGGTGAAGCTCCTGACTCTCGTGGGCAAGCCACCTTGCGCAAGTTTGGATTGGACATTTCAGGCCAACGCTCCCGCCAGTTTTTGACCGCCGACTTTGACCGATTCGACCACATCTTGGTGGCCGACCAAAGCAACAAACGCGACGTATTGGCCCTGGCCCGTTCGGAAGACGACGCGGCCAAAGTGCACCTCATGCTCCATTGGAGCGCTCCAGGTGCCGAAGTGCCCGATCCTTACTACGGCGGTGACGATGGGTTTGACCATGTATATGCTCTGCTTGTAGCGGGTTGCAACGCATTCCTCGACACGCTCGAATCATGAAACCAGCCCTGTACTTGATCCCGGCGGACATCGGCACCGAGTCCACCGAAACCATCCTCCCTCCCGCCCACCGAGAGGTCATCAATGGCATTCACCATTTTGCTGTGGAAAACGTGCGCAGTGCTCGCCGCTTTCTCAAGCGTGCAGGACTGGAAACCGCCATCGACGACCTCACCTTTTTTGACCTGGACAAACGCACTCCACCTGAAGACCTGCCCGCCATACTCGCACCGCTCAAGGCAGGTAAACCTGTGGGATTGCTCTCCGAAGCGGGCGTGCCCTGCGTGGCCGATCCTGGAGCTCTGTTGGTGGAAGCCGCGCACAAAGCGGGGCTCAAGGTGGTGCCCATGGTGGGACCCTCTTCCCTCCTGTTGGCATTGATGGGCAGCGGCATGAACGGGCAGCAATTTGCCTTCCGAGGGTACGTACCCCGCGAACCCGGAGACCGCGTGAAGTGGATCAAAGACGCGGTGCAACGCGTGCGCAAGACTGGCGAGACCCAACTCTTTATGGACACGCCCTACCGCAACGACAAACTCATGGATGATTTGGTCAAGCACGTGCCCGACCCCGTCAAGATTTGCGTGGCGGTGGACTTGACCTTAGAAAGTGAGATGATTCACAGCGCACCTGCTCATGTGTGGAAGAAGCGCAAGCCCCAACTCCACAAACGCCCCGCGCTGTTTTTGATGGGTACGGGTTACCAGTCCGGGCAGGCCACATGACCCTTACGTCCTGATCGCGGATGGCGAGCACGCGGCATGCGGTTCTTGACTGAACGGCATTGCGGGTTGCGGAACAAGCTGTACTTGATGTGCACGTATACGTCGCTCCCGTAGGCATCTCCGCGGAACACCAACGGCCCCAAGTTGTCCGAACCAATGATGATGGAATTCAGGCGCAGCATGAGCCCCCAAGTGGGGCGCTGCATGGCTGCCAGCGATACGGGCATGGCCACTTCAAGGCGTTTGATCTCCCAGCGGGGCACAATGGCCATGGAACTCGGGCGTTGGATGCCTTTAGTGCGCATCCAGGGCACGCCCAGCACGGCGTTGGCAGAGATGTAAAACCCGTTGTAAAAGTGACGGTCGTATTGAAAGCTGGCCGCGGTGGGCAACATCATGCGGTACTTGCGGTCGCCACGTTCATTGACGCCAAACACGTCTTCAAAGGTGGCTTCCACTTCATCGGCAGATTCAGGGTTCCAGCTGGCGTAATCTTCCCAACTGGCTTCGTCGGTGGAAGACACCTCTCCCAGGTAGTACGGCGGGTCAAAACTCACCCACCCCAAATCCAAAATGGCTACCGAAAGCTTCCATTGGTAATCGCACCACGCGCAGTTGTCCGAGGGGTTGTGCGGGCGGTAATCCCCGGGGGCGCGGTATGCACGCTTCCAGCTCCACCCCAAATCGATGCCCCAACCGCCTCCGGCAAATCGCAAGCCCGGGTTGTTGCTGAGGGCTTCAAAGTCTGAGAAGGCAAACTCGCCTTGGAGGTTTTCCAGGAGGAAATCGGTGCTGTCTACCACCGTAAAGCGCGCGTCATGCAGCAACAAGCTTGCTCCGGCCAAAGGAAATACACGGCGTAGGTGAATTCCGCCGCTGTGCAAATCGCGCCCAGATTGCTGGAGGATGCCCGAGGCCACCACACCAATGTCAAAAGTGCTGAGGGCGTTCACGCGCATGCGTTCCAGCGTAAACGTACGGTCAAACACCTCAGGGCGCTGCAATCCATCTACAGCCATGTTGACCAACTCTGCGTCTACCCCACGGATGCTGGCCATAGTGCGCATGCTGCTGGTGAGACCTACAAATACCTTGCGAATAGGAAACGTGAACGCCGGACCGTACACCCGAGAATCCGCAAATGCATTGATGCGGTTGCGACGGGTGTTGAATTGCGGCTCTACTGTGCCCGATTGGAGGTTGTTTAGAGACAAGGATCCTCCGGGCAAGTACACATAGTTGTTGTGAAAGAATGCCCCGGCGCCAGCAAAGTGCACGTCCACAAACACGCGAGAATCGCTCACCAACGCCGGGTTGAACCACAGCGAAGTGGTGGGGCTGTAATTGCTACCCACCCGGCCGTAATGTTCTTGGGCTGAGGACATTGCCGTCAAGCAAACGCCAAGCAAACAGAAGTATGTGCGAAGTCGGTTCAACGGATAGGGTCAACGTCAGATACGGCCGATGTCGTATTCAGGTTCGCCTCTCTGGGGTATTTCACTTGCAAGAAAAAGCAGACAGGAGTGTACCCTGGAACCGTTCCGTCGGTAGAGCCTCGGTGGCCAAATGCCAGGTAGGAAGGCATGGCGCACCATGCTCTGTCATCGTAGTGCAGTTGTTCCAACACGCGCTCTACACCGGGAACCACTTGGTCAGAATCGCCCAGTTTGAAGAACATGGTGGACTGGCTGGTGTAAGAGTTCTCGAATTCGGTGCTGTCCAGCAAAGTGCCGATGCGGTCAAGCTCCAATGGTGTGCCTTCCACCAGGGCGACCGATTTGGGCAAGCGCGACAATATGTGGTAGTACACGCCGTCCACAAATTCCAGTGTGTCCAACATTCCGCGCTGGCGCAGCACCTCACGTAAAAAAGCGTCTTCCTCCTCGCGGCCGGCTTGGACTTCGGCTTGCATGAGGGATTCGTACTCCTGCCTGCTCCAGGCGTTGACGATGCTCACGTGCAATTCCATCCACGTGGTGTCTGGTACGGGCAGGCTGTCCACGCTGTATTCGTCCAAGAGCGACTCCTTGAATCGGTGGTAGGGCAATCGGATGGCAGCGCTGTCTCCGGGGTGCAAAGCCAAAATGCGGGCACCTGTGAGCGCACCTGCAAGCGCTTCGGGCTCAACCTTTTGCAAGGTGAGCTGTACGTCGTAGTCGGGCACCGATTCGCGTAAGAGGCCAGAGGTGCAGCGGAGTTCGATGAAGTCGGCCTCGGCTGCGGAGCGCTGTTCCTCCCCAAACTTGAGCAGTTTGAAATGCACCTCCTCGTCCAGGGCGTCGAACCCCGGGTGTTTGGGCTCACAGGCCCAAAGCAGTGGCAGGGACATCAAACACCACCGCGCTTTCATCGCAGTGATTTGACAAAGAGTTCGTACACCACGGGCGCGTTGCCTGGAATGCGACCAAAGTCCCCTGTGAGTCCGTGTGCCAGGTGTGAAGGCAGGACTACCTTGGCGCTGTCGCCTTGGCGCAGGTACAGCATGGCTTCGTGCAAGCCGGTCTCCACAAAGTCTTGCCCGATGTTGAAGGTCAACAGCCCGTTGGTCTCGGAATCGTACATGACCGAATCATTGAGCAAGGCAACCGTGTATTCCAATTGGGCCACCATGCCGGGCTGCGCCGCAGGCCCTTGCCCACGGTGATTGATCCAGTACCGCATGCCTGTGCCAGTGGTATCTACGGGCCAGCCTTTGGATGCGATATAGGTATCGATGTCATAACGCTCAGCGCGTACGCGGTTGCGGTTGGCCTCGATCAGGCGTTCTTGGGCCTCGGCGAAATCCACCACAATGGGCTCTTCTTGCTTGCGGTCGCAAGAGGCCTGCACGCCTACCAAGGCGCACAACAAAAGAAAAGGGGTTATCCGGCGCACAGCTGTCGTTCGTATTGCGGAAGGATGGCCTTGAATTTCTCCAGGGTCTCTTCCAGGGTGAGGTCGCTGCGTCCACCGGCAGCGTTGATGTGGCCGCCCCCTTCAAAGTGGGTGCCGGCCAATTCGTTGACCGGAAAGGTGCCTTTACTGCGCAACGATATTTTCACGTAGCCATTGCCTTCTTTGATAAAAGCGGCCATACGGATGCCTTTGATGCTCAGGGCTTGGTTGACCAGCCCTTCGGTGTCTCCGGGCTGGTAGTTGAAGCGTTCGAGTTCAGCTTCGGTGAGTGAAATCACCGCGGTGCAGTATTCTCGCCAAACCTGCAGTTTCTCGCTCAAAGCATAGCCTGTCAAGCGCAAGCGCGACTCTTCGTTGGTGTCGAACAGCGCTTGGTGCACCAGGTGCGGCTGCAAGCCGTGTTCCATCATGCAGGCTGCGATGCGGTGGGTCTCGGGGGTCACACTCGAGAAACGGAACGATCCGGAATCGGTCACAATGCCGGTGTACAGGCAGGCCATGGCGTCGTTACTCAAGTGTTCCAAGCGGCCACTGGCTTCCACCCATTCGTAAATCATCTGAGCGGTAGAGCAGCTGGCGGTGTCTGAGAACTGGACTGCAGCAAAGTCGTCGGGATCTTGGTGGTGATCCACCATCACTTTGGGAGCGGTACTCGCGCGTAGGGTTTCGGTGAGGGGTCCGGTGCGGGTCAGGTCGTTGTAATCCAGGCAGAAGACCAAATCTGCAGCGGCCAGGACACTGAGTGCTGCTTCTTCGTCTTGATCAGCCACCAGGCATTGGTCTGCCCCCTCCATCCATTTGAGAAAGAGCGGAAAGCGGTCAGGCACCACCACTTGGGCTTGAAATCCGCTCGCACGCAGCACGTGCCACAGACCAAGGGCCGAACCGATGGCGTCACCGTCTGGAGATTTGTGACAGGTAATGGCAATGTTTTGGGCGCTGGCCAGCAGGGTCTCTACTTGCGCGACTTTGGAGGAATCAAACACACTCATGGCGCGCTAAGGTACTCAGAGATCTGCCTCAGAAGGCAGGTCCACATCGGCATATTCAAACAACCACAAGCGGGCCTCAGCTGTATTGGTGAAGACACGCCAAGGCGCAGGATGCTTCATGAACATTCCGCTGAGGTTGCTGAGCAAGGTGCGCAACGGCTGCTTGATGACTACAGCCATGGCTCGGGTTTGGGCCATGCCCGCTTCTGAACCAAAAAACTGGAAGCCGGCTTTTTCCAAATGGAGGTATTGCGCATGGATGACCACCATCGTGGGGTACACCGCATCCTTCACCAGCCGCAAGCGCTGGGCGTTGATTTTTTCCACGGTGCGCACGTCCAGAATCAGGTCTGGTTTGAGGGTGCAGCACAGGATACCGTCCTTCAATTCGAACGTGGCGTAACTAGTATCGGCGCGCAAAGCGGAGAACATGGTTGAAAATTAGTTGTCCCTCGGTTACCCCTGCCCTGCTTGCAAAGCGGTTATCAACCGCGGAATGATGAAGACCATGCAACCATGGTTTTCTGAATTGTGTCCGTATATTGTTCAGGTTGTCCTTTTAATGTGTTTGGACGACCACCTGCTTGCAAAACCACACCTATGAAACCAAACTACCTCAAACCTCTTTGGTTTGCTGCTTGTGTGCTGGCCTCCTCTCTTCTGGCCGCGCAGTGCGACAACAACAGCGTTGTACTCACCTTCAATGCTGGTGGCTTCCTGAACGAAGTCTCCTTTGACGTCACCGACGCAGACGGCAACATCTTGCTGGAAAGCATGCCTGGCTCCGAAGCCAGCGACACTTACGTTTACGACTTGTGCCTGGACGACGGTTGTTATACCGTTAACATGTACGACTCCTTTGGTGACGGCTGGAACGGCGGCTCACTCGTGGGAGAAGTCAACGGCGTAGAAGTCCTCAACACCACCCTGATTGATGGGGAATATGGTGCGGACGTGCTCAGCGTGAATGGCGGAGACGATTGCGTCAGCGTGAGCCCTACTCCCGGTTGTACCGACGAAGCGGCTTGCAACTACGATGCAAACGCCACCTTCAACGACTACTCCTGCACCTACCCCGGCTGCATGGACGAAACTGCGCTCAACTACAGCTGGAATGCCGGTTGTGACGACGGCTCTTGTGAGTACGCACCCGATTGCGACGGCACCAACGTGGTCATCAACGGCCAGACTGTCTTCGAAGAAAACAGCGGCAGCTACTCGCTGGTAGACGTCAACGGAAACGAAGTAGCCTCTGGTAGCCTGGACATGGATAACGAAATCGCAATCATCTGTCTGGAAGACGGATGCTACGGCTTGGTCGTTACTCCAGACGATCCTGACGCGTGGCTCTGGTGGACCCTCACCACCGCTGGTGATCCCTCTGGCTGGGGTGTTGGCGTGAACTCGCAACAAGAACTCACCCCATTTGTAGTGGCCGACGGCACCATTACCGCAGACAACTGTGACTTTGGCTTCGGGTGTACCGATGCCGAGGCCTGCAACTACGACGCAGATGCCGATTACAACGACGGTTCGTGTACCTACCCCGGTTGCAGCGATCCTGCAGCAATCAACTTTGATTGGTCAGCGGGTTGCGAGGACGACAGCTGCGAGTACTGCAGCGAAACCGGCATTGCCTCCACCTTCTACGTTTGCACCTTCAGCAACGGCAACGAAGTGGAGTTGGAACTGGTGAACGGTGCTGGAGAGGTGATCCTCTCGGTGTCAGACTTGGGCGACATGGCTGTAGAGAGCTTTGCAGTATGCCTGGAAGAAGGCGAATGCTACACCGTAAACATGTCCAACAACACCGCCACCGGATGGTACGGTGGATACTGGAGCGCCAACGCATTGGGCTACAACGTAGCATCTGGTTCACTCAGCGAGGACAGCGCTGCTGAGAGCGTGACCTTCTCACTGGACAACAGCTGCCCCAACCCCGGTTGTACCGACAGCGGCGCACTCAACTACAACCCCGACGCCAACGAAGACGATGGCTCGTGTGAATACCCTGAGCCTTGTGACGACACCACCGTGTTCATCCACCTGTACGATTCGTTCGGAGACGGATTGAACGGCGGGAGCCTCACCCTCTCAGACGACGCAGGCAACGAAGTAGGCACCTACTCGATGGAAACCGGAGACGCTGCACTCTACACCGAATGTTTGGGTGACGGTTGCTACCTACTCACCGGCACCGCTGGCGCCTTTGCCATGGAGTCTACTTACGAACTCACCGTTGACGGCGTGGTGATTGCCGCAGGCACTTTGCCCGCCGCAGAGACCTTCACCTTGGGCGAAGGCGAATGCTCGGTAGTATTTGGCTGTACCGATGCTGACGCGTGCAACTACGATCCGGACGCGACCAACGACAACGACACTTGCACCTACCCAGGGTGCTTGGATCCAGATGCGATCAACTTCGACTGGAATGCCGGTTGCGAAGGCGAATGCGAGTACTGCGCCGAAGGCGGTGTGGTGGCCAGTGTATACATCTGCACCTTCGCCAACGGTGGCGAGGTTGAAATGGAAATCCTGGACGACGAAGGAAACGTAGTGTTCTCTTCTCCTGACCTGGGCGACGTAGCTATCTACAGCGAAGACGTATGTCTGCTGGAAGGTGTGTGCTACACTGTAGAGATGAGCAACAACACAGCCACCGGTTGGTATGGCGGCTACTACTGGGTAACCACGCCAAGCGGCTATCAAGCCAGCACTGGTGCCTTGGGCGACGACGAAACCACTGCCACCCTCACCTTCTCGCTGGACAACAGCTGCCCAGAAGCCGGTTGTACAGATGCAGACGCACTCAACTACAACCCGAACGCTACCGAAGACGACGGTTCATGCATCTACCCTGAGCCTTGTGATGATACCAACGTAATCGTCAACATGTACGACTCGTTCGGCGACGGTTGGAACGGTGGTTCTTACACCATCACCGATGCCGACGGCAACATCGTAGCTGAAGGCGACTTAGACAGTGCAGGTGAGACCGGCTATGGGGGCGGCATCGTCACCGACGGACTGTCATTTGGATACGACGTGCTTTGCCTGGGCGATGGCTGCTACACCATGAGTGTGGTGGGCGACATCTTCCCCGAAGAAATCTCTTGGGACGTCATGGTCGCTGGAGTTGAAGTGATCAGCGGCGGCGCCAATGAGAGTGCTGAGTTTGGAATCAACACCGACGATTGTGGACCTGTACTCGGTTGTACCGACCCCATCGCAGTGAATTACGATGCGGACGCCGAGGTCAACGACGGCAGCTGCGAGTATGGCCCCGGGTCTTGGACTCCAGACCCCATGTCAGCATTGGGTGTGGATGAAACTGCTCCCAACCCGTTCAGCGAGTTCGTCGACGTAGAAATCCGCGACGCTGTCGTGAATGAAATCTCACACGTGTACATCCACGACCTCGCTGGTCGCTTGGTACTCGAGACCACCTTTGAGGCCTACGGACGTCACACCCAACTGCATTTGAACACCACCGACCTCGAGTCGGGGCAATACGTGCTTACCGTCACCAGCGGCGGTCAAGCAGCCACCAAACTGGTATCTAAGCGTTGATGATCATCCATCGCGCAACGCAAAAGGCCGCTCGTTTGAGCGGCCTTTTTTTATACGTGTCAAGGGCATCCACAAAGCGAAACCAGCCATCCACAAAGTGAATGTGGGGGTGGTTTGGAAGTGATGGATGAGCAGCGGACCTTTTGCTTGTTGTTTGCAACTGAAGCGGACAACAGGAGGTGGAGGCGGGGGCGGCGGGGCCGGCGGCCCACGGGAGGGAACCTAGCAAATCGGACCAAGAAGAGCAAGTCCTGAAGTAGCCGCAACGGGTCCCCGCGAGGCTACACTCAGCCCACCAACAACTACCCCTTCCCCTATCCCATTCAAGGCATCCCCAATCCTACCTAAACAAAAAAAAGGCCCACGCTCCAGCGCAGGCCTTTCTCAAATGCGTTTGGTGCAGGTTACTCCCCGCAGTACTCGTCCACGAATGGGTTGGGCGAGCAGAAGTTCAATGGCGCGGTAATCTCACCGTCAAACAGTGCGGTGTAGCTCCCGGCCGACAGGCCCAGGTTGGGAACAATGATCTGGCGACGCGAAGCAAAGATGCCCAGTCCGTTGGACACGTTGCTGTACTGCGGACGCTCTTGGATCACACCGGTCACCGGCGAGTTAACCTCGATGTAAGTGTCCAACTCATCATTGGCTACGGTGAGCACAAAGTCAATGGCGTGTACCTGTTGGTTCTCTTCGTCCCACACACCAATCTCGCGACGGATCAATGGGCTGGCTTCCAAGCGGGCTTCCAGGAAGCGGAAGAATTGCTCGCCGTTCACCTCGCGGGTGATGTTGCCGTTGTCACTGAAGCCGGTTTCGGTGCCAATGAACCAGTCGAGGACTTTGAGTTGCTCGCTTTCAACGGTGGACCAGGTTTCATCGGTGTAGGTGATCTCGTTGACGTAGATGTTGAACGAAACCTCGTAGCGGCTAGCGTTGTCGTCCGGAGCCCACTTGGCTGTGAAGTCGTTGTACAGGGTGAGTGAACCGTTGACGTTGGCAAAGCCCATTTGGTAGTAGATCCCCTGTGGCGGTTGCGTCACGCTGCCTGGGGTGCTACCAATGATGTTGGTTTCGGCGCGTACCAGTTTGTCGGGAAACTCCAGTTGCAGTTCGTACACCGACTCGTCGTCCAGCTCCTCGCCGGCTACGAAGTAGTATGCGGTGTATTCCGGACCGAAGAAAATACCGTCGTCGTCTTTGTCCTGACGGGTCAAGGACTCGAGGGTGTAGGCATCCTGCAGGCTGCCGTTTTTCCATGCGTTGACTGAGCCGTTGAACGCACCATCGGCGTATTCAGAGCTGTCGCGGATGGTGGCGGCGTCGAGGTTATTGCCGTCGCCGAGCCAGGTGCGGTTGATGCGCACCCACTGGGTGTCCTGTACAGGGTCCAGGATGCCGTAGATCACCGTGTCAGAGCGGTACGGTGCGTTGAGTTCTACGTCTTCCTTGCAGCCCACGAATGCCGCGGCCACTGCAAGTACAGGAAGGAGAAGGGTCCATTTCTTCATTGCGCGCAAAGAAAAGGCTTTTATGAGGAAGACTGGGGCCTGTTGGCCACCCTGCCCCCATAGATTTGTGGATTTTTTGCGAGTCAAACCAACCCGTGAAGCCATTCCATCGTGTCCAAACGATCTGCGTAATCGCTCAGGCCAGGTTGTTGCGCTTTGCCAAAAGGTACGCCGTCACGGGCCACAACGCATTGGATCTCTGCTTCGCGGTCGGCCAGTTGAGTTTGGAGAGCGGAGCGGTCGGCATAGGATTCCCAAAAGAGCGAGCCGGTGGGGGATGCCAAGCCTTGATCCTGCTTCAACAGCACAAATCCGTTGTCCAACAAATCCTCCTCGTTGAGCAGCCAAATGCTCTTGATGTAGTCGTAGTTATTCGCGTATTTGTTGTGGTTGACCACGTCGCTGAGTGGGAAGATGGCGTTGAAGAAACGGTCCTTTTCAAACCCATCAGGGAAGTACACCTTAGACACGCTGCGACACCCAAGGCCGTAGAACGCAAAGATGTCCTCGCCCAGTGCGCGCAACTCTTCTTCGGTAGCGTCTTGGTCAATGATGGCCACGCTGTTGCGGTTTTGGCGAATCACGTGTGGCACGTTGCCGAAATACTGAGCGAAATACCGAGAAGTGTTGTTGCTGCCAGTAGCGATCACCGCGTCGTGCCCCTGCATTTTTTGTCCCTCGAGCACTTGGATGCGCTCAGCATAGGCAGGCTGCAAGGTGGTCAGCACGTCAATCACGCCAGCTGGCAAGAGGGTGTCGTGTGCGCTCAATTTGACTTGGGCGCTGTGGCCCGAAGCCAATACGCACAACAAGTCGTGCAAGCCCACCAGCGGAATGTTGCCCGCGAAAATGAGCCCGATGCTTTTACTTGACTTGGTCGGTTCGGGATAGGACGAGAGCCAATTGCTGACCGCCGATTCCTCAAGCATTTCAGAAAGTCCTCGCAAAGCGCGGCGTACTTCGGTAGCATCAAACCAGCCATTGTGGTGGAAAGCGGCCTCGATACGCGCGTCAAAACGGTCGAATTCTTCTTGGTTCAAACCGCATTCAAATCCAGGCCAAGGGGTGGATGTACCCCACAGGCCAAACAGCTGGCCGAGTTGGACCAACGTCTGCTTGTGCATTTCCCGTGTCAATTCCATGATTTCTTGCCGTGAAGAGGCAGTATATTTGGCGCGAAAATAGGACGAACCAACGGCCCGTGCGTCCAAGTCGCTGTGAACTTTTCACCCGCCGCACACGTTGGTACAGCTAAAGAAGAAGAACGCCATGGCCATCATGATCACCGACGAATGCATCAACTGCGGTGCATGCGAACCCGAATGTCCCAACAACGCCATCTACGAAGGCGGCCTGGAATGGAAGTTTTCGGACGGTACCGGTTTGACCGGCGACATCACCCTGCTCAGCGGCGAGGCCACCTCTGCCGACAAGGACAACGAGCCTGGTGACATGGATGTCTACTACATCGTGACCGACAAATGCACCGAGTGCGTGGGCTTCCACGACGAGCCCCAGTGCGCTGCGGTTTGCCCGGTAGATTGCTGCGTGGACGACCCCGACCACCGCGAATCCGAGGAGCAGCTGTTGGCCAAGAAGACCTTCATGCACCTGTGATCCGGGTACGAAACCGGACCTGCGGCACGTTGCTTGATGAAACACTGCACGTGATGCGACCCTTCCTGCTTTTTGCCCTAATGTTTGGCTGCACGTGTGTGGCCTTCTCTCAATCAAAGCCTTCACAAGAGGACCTGGAGCTGCTTGCCCGATACGAAGTGGACATCGAGGCACGTCTGGCACAACTCAACAACGGCCAGACCGATGAAACCCGTTTGGCCCACGCGGACACGCTCCACCAACTCATTGTAGACGCGGTCAATACCCGGGGCTCGTTTGATTATCCGTTTGAAGGCATTTCGCGCATGGGCATCCTCACCTCGCCCGATGAGGCCTTCCGCTTGTTCAACTGGAACGTCTCCATGTTGGACGAGACCCACAAATATTACTGCATCCTGCTCTACGGCGAAGACCAGCAATACAACTGGGTGGAACTGCAAGCCATGGAGCGCGAAGCGCCTGGCGTGGAACGTAAAATCCTCAACGAAGAAAAGTGGCTGGGCTGCCTCTACTACGAAATCATCCCCATCAAAATCCGTCGCAAAACCAAGTACACGCTACTCGGCTGGGACGGCCACAACAAGCAAAGCACACGCAAGATCATTGAGGTGCTGAGCTTGGATGATGGCAAAGTGCGCTTTGGGGCCAATGTGTTCAAGACCGAAAAAGGCTCGACCAAACGACACATCCTGGAATACAGCAGTGAGGTGATGGTCAGCTGCAAGTACGACGCCAAGGGCGACCGCATTGTAATGGATCACCTGGAACCACAAGATCCGGTGATGAAAGGGGTGTTCGCCTACTACGGACCAGACCTCACGTTTGACGCCTACGTTTGGGAGAAGGGCAAATGGGTGTTCTACAGAGATGTGGACGTGCGCATGGGCCGCGATGCCATACAAGGGCCGTACAACGACCCCAAAAAACGGAAATAATCCTACAACGGGTTCTGGCTGGGCTCAGCTTCCGGCAGGCAGGCATGCACGCTTGCACGCACCCTATCCTTTTGCTGCTCGCCACCTTGGCGCAGTCGCTCGGAGGGCCGGTTGCGCTCGAAGCCGCAGCGCACCCTCTGAGCTAAGAGTGCTGACGTTGGCCAGCAGGCCACGCTCACCCCGTAACCGAACCGCTGCGGCCTACGCGTACTTCAGTGGCGCCGTATCCGTACGAATTGAAGTCCGCATCGTGGAAAGTACAATGCGGGTAGAACTGGTCCAGCAGTTTGCGGATCTCAGCACGCAACACCCCTTGACCTACCCCGTGAATGGCAATCAATCGTGAAATGCGCTGCTGTTCGCATTGCTTGAGCATACGTTCAAAATGAGACAACTGGATTTCCAGCTTGGTGGCATTGTCCAGTCCTGATTCGTTGTCCACCAATTCGTGCAGGTGCAGGTCCACTTCCATGAACTCCCCTCTGCGGCGGATGTTGGTGGCATTACGGTTGCGGAAACGCAGTTGAAAATCCGCATCGGCCTTGCGCACTGCGCGGTGATCGATGTTGCGGTCGATGATCTCCCGCAACTCGGGCTCCACTTGCTTGTAGGCCTCGCGCTCGGAGGCGTAATCCCCCACGAGCAGCAGCTCTTTTTTGGCAAACGGGTAGTCGAACCCCGTCTCGTCCTTGATCTGGACGGTGTTGGCGTCAATCACGAACAACACTTCAGCCTCGCCGATGTCATTCAAAAACCGCACCCGGTCGCCGGGTCGAAAGTCGCGTTCCATGAGTGCAAAGTAACGCAAAGTGCAGGCGGAGCCTTAGTTTTGAGCAAAACCAAATCGCCATGCGCACCTTGATGTTGGCCTGTGCAGCCGTCTTGCTGCTCGCCTCCCCTGCTTCTGCTCAGAAGAAGGCCTCCAAGCAACTCAAAGAACTCGACGCCTACTTCCAACAGGCCCTTGAGAACTGGGACATCCCCGGCATGGCCATCGCCATTGTCAAAGATGGCGAGGTGGTCCACGCGAAAGGTTACGGCGTGGCCAACGAAGACACTCAAGCCCCGGCAACGGCCAACACCCTGTTTGCTGTGGCCTCCAACACCAAGGCCTTCACCAGCGCCGCACTGGCCATGCTGGTGGACGAAGGCAAGCTGTCCTGGGACGACAAGGTCCAAAAACACTTGCCCTACTTCCAGCTCTACGACCCTTACGTAAGCGCCGAAATGACCATCCGCGACCTGCTCTGCCACCGCAGCGGCTTGGCCACCTTCAGCGGCGATTTGGTGTGGTACGGCAGCTCGCACTCCCGCGAAGAAGTCATCCGCCGTGCGCGACATCTGGAGCCCACCTACGGCTTCCGTGAGCATTACGGGTACCAAAACATCATGTTCATCACCGCAGGCGAAGTGGTGGCCAAGGTGTCAGGCATGAGTTGGGACGATTTCATCAAAACCCGCTTCTTCCAACCCATGGGCATGGACCGTTCGGTGACCACCATCAACATGTTCCCCGGCATGACCGACATCGCCGCCCCCCACAACGCCAACCTCAGCGGCGAGGGCAACCACACCATCCAATGGGTCAACTGGGACAACATCGGCGGCGCAGGAGCCATCGTCTCCAGCGTGAACGACATGGCCCGCTGGCTCCAACTCCAACTCGGCAAAGGCACCCTGGACAGCACCCAATACTGGACTGAAGCCCGCACCTACGACATGTGGCAAGTCCACACCCCTGAAGGCATCTCGTCCTGGAGCCGCGGCAACTTCCCCACCAAAACCTTCAACGGCTACGGCCTGGGCTGGGAACTCTGGAACTACCACGGCGAAAAAATCGTCAACCACGGCGGCGGCTACGACGGCATGATCAGCAAAACTGTCGTGGTGCCCGGACAAGACCTCGCTTTCGTCATCCTCACCAACAATATCAACTGGCTCCCCTCTGCCCTCACCTACAAAATCCTGGACGTCTACCTTGGCGACAAAAAGAAAGACACCAAGGACTGGGCCCAGTACTACCTCGACCTCAAAACCCAAATCGACGCCCGGGACAAACAGGCCCAAAAAGCCCTCACTGAAGCCCGCATCCAGGGCACCACTTCCTCTCTGGAACTCGCCGCCTACACCGGCACCTACCGCTCTGAGCTCTACGGCGACGTAGAAGTCCGCCTCATCGGCGACCAACTCGCCTTCCAATTCGAACCCACCCCCCTCTTCCGCGGCACCCTGCGCCACTGGCACTACGACACCTTCCAACTCAACTGGGGCACCGACATGATGCTCCCCTCCGGCACCGCCCAATTCGTCCTCAATCCCCAAGGCCAGGTCTCCGAAATCAAAATCGACGTCCCCAACCCCGATTTCGACTTCACCGAATTAAAATTGCTCAAAGTGCTTGCAGATTAAAATCACGTCACTAATTTTGCGCCTCCAATCAGGCCTCGTAGCTCAACTGAATAGAGCATCAGATTACGGCTCTGAAGGTTCCAGGTTTGAATCCTGGCGAGGTCACTCTGATCAAAGCGCCTTTCCTCTTTTGAGGAAAGGCGTTTTTGCTTTCGAAGGCCAAGCCAAGCTCGCTTGAGCTTGGTTTTGGAAAGCAAAAACGCACAACGCAGCGCAGCGGAGTTGGCGCTTTGATCCATTGCACGACGGCCGCCCTAGGATCACGCCAGTAATCAAAGGACTGCCCCAACAAAACGCCTGCGCCCCCTTTGCCCAAAGAACGTTCGCACAAGCACCACCTGCTCAACTCTTCGGACAGCATCAGTGGGATTGCCTGTACGCTTGGGTTTGAGCACCCGCAGCGGTTCAGCAACCTGTTCCGTGCAAAAACCGGCATGAGCCCCTCTGAGTACCGGCACGCGAACTGACCCCTGCTCTTGACCTGAGGTCGCTTGCGAAACGGCATTCGCGGGGACATTCCCTACCTTCCGGGCATGCAACAACGACTGCTTCTTGCGCTTGGCTTTGCACTGCTGGTAAACGCCTCAAACCTGTATGCTCAGGACGATTATTACGCCGACGGATACTGGCCCGGCATCCCGGGGATGAACGACGACGGCATAGCACTGCGCAACCAACGCACTTTCTTGTTTCTGTTGGGAACGGCAACCGCTTCGTACATCGCCTCAGAACATTTGCAGGTCGAGACCAACCTCAACTACTACCAAGCGCGTGCGGGCGTATATGGTGCGTCGGACTCCACCACTTTGGCCTTGCAAACATTCGGTATCGAAAAAAGGATGTCGCATTGGTTTGGATTGGGCTTTGAAGGCTTGGTGCAGGAATGGAAGACGAACTCTCCAGACACCCCAACAGCGCTAGGACTTGGCCTGAACACGTACTACCGATGGCATGCGCTCGGCAAACGCAAACTCAGTCCGTTTCTGGAATACGGCGCGGGCATTTTTAGTGGCTTTCAACCGCTTCCCTACAACGGCACACGTTTTACCTTCCACCTAACCACTTCGGTGGGGCTTGAATACACCTGGGACACGCGCAACAAGTTCCGGCTCTCCTACGGCCACTTGCATCAATCCAACAACGGGTTGTTTGACGTGAACCCGGGATTGATTGGAAATGGTCTGCAAGCCCAATTCCTGTTCTTCTGGGCCGAATCTGAAGGGTAATCCCACGCATTGCAGCTGCGCCATGAATCCCTACCGCATCCTAAACGCCATCGCTCGCTTTCCGCTCAAAGGCACCGGCCTGCTTGTGCGAGCCTTGCGCAAGGTGTGGTTGCCCGCGCAGAAGCCGGGCATGGTCATCACCACCCTGCACGGTTACCGCATAGAGATCGACCCGGTCAACGACGTGGGGCTGGAACGTGAGTTGTACTACCACGGCACCTATGAGTCAGGCACCTTGCAGCTGATGGAGAAACTGCTCCCTTCAGGAGGCACCTTTGTAGACGCTGGGGCCAACATCGGACTCATGACCTTGCACGCTGCTCAAACCGTAGGGCCCTCGGGCCAGGTCCTGGCTTTTGAACCACAGCCAACGACCCACGACATTCTCCGACGCAACGTAGCCCTCAACGGCTTCTCATGGACTGCACTTCATCCCCAAGCTCTGGGCGACATCGCAGGCACGGCAACCATCTACGCCCGCGCACATGTGGGGCGAGGAGGAAGCTCTTTGTATGCCCCCGAAGCACAGGCATCTGGCGTAGAAGTGGAGGTGGTCACCCTGGACAGCAATGTTTCTGGACCTGTAGATCTGCTGAAGGTGGATGTGGAAGGGCACGAAGTGCCCGTGCTTGAAGGCGCACGCCAATTGCTCTCTGGCATACATCCGCCTGCGGTCATCGTCGAATGCAGCTCAGGCACCGCAGGAAACCGCACGGCCATTCTAGCGCTGTTTGCGCAACTGCCGCACTACGCACCCTACAGACACATCACTTGGAAAGGGAATTTGGGCCCATTGCGCCTTATTGAAGACGAACACGACTTGCCGGAGCACGACAACATCGTTTTCCTCACCGCCGCACAACGCGAGCGGTTGGGCGCATTGATTCAGGACGACAAATAGCGCTCTTTGAGCACATTGAGATGGTGCCGCTCGTGTCCAGCGATGATCACCCCCAATTGGTCCACCCCTAGCGGCATGCCATTGGCCGAACCCACAACAGCCAGCTGTTCTGTTGAGAACGACTCAAACAACGCCAGCGTGCTTTTACGCACCACGCGGATCTCTTTCAAGACGTCCTCAAAGGCGCGGTCATCCGCTTGACAGACATCCACATAAGCGTTGTGATCGTAACCCGGCAAAGCGGTTTGCTCTCCACGAGCAAACGCAAGTGCGCGGTAGGTGAAAATGCGTTCGGTATCGATCATGTGCTGCATGACCTCCAGTACAGACCATTTGCCCTCCGCATAGCGGTAGGTAGCCTTGGCCTGGGGCCAGTTGTTCAACACTTGTTTGCGGTACTCACGCGAGGCACGCAGGGCCTCGGGAATGGTCGATTCGGTGACCAGCGCGGCATAACCACGGTACCAATCAGGGAAGGATTCTACAGTTGGACGCATACGGTGCTTGCAAGAACGTGCACGTTTGTTAGACCAACGTTACCGTTAGATGATTGGGTGTTTTTCTTCGGAAACACCCCGTGTATCTTTGATTGAGAGAATTCGCACTGTACGCAGTGCGCTATTCGCAGACAATTTGGTTAAGGTTTCAAAGCAGGGCGGTCCATCCAAGGTCGCCCTCTTTGTTTGTCCACCCCTGCTAGATGCCGAAGCGAAGAAACACCGTCCAGTTGGCCAAGCGTTTTTTGTCTTCGTAGTCCATGCTGTCGAAGTTCTCCAGACGGATGCGATCGCGGCTCATCATGATGCCCCCGTCGATGCGGTAGGTTTCGTTGTAGACCAGCGATACCCCAGTCTCAGCGTACCAACCAAATCCGGTGCGGGTGCGCGGTTGGTAGTTGACAATCTGGTTGGGGTTGTTGGCCCCGATCAACAACTCAAAGTTGCGATCCGCAACGCGGATGGTGTTCGATTCAATGCGGGCGGCCACCATGCTCATGCCGCCGTCCAGGTACCAATTGATGCCGGTGTTGATCTCCCACCCTTGGCGCAAGCCTGCGGTGAGGTGCAGCCGGGTTTCTTCGCCCCAGATGGGAAACAGGCGCGTGTCGTTCTGCCCGTTTTGCTGTTGGCCCGTGCCTTGAAAGATCAAGGTGAACTGGTCTTCAGCGCGAATGCGCATTTGGTTGGCGTTGATGCTCAACTGGGTGTAGTCGTTGAAGTAGTACATGATGTTCAACCCGTAAATCACCGCTGGGTTGTAACGCATGTTGTACGGGTTCATGTCGTTGGGAAAGGTGACCCCGGTTGCGCCGTAGAAATCCTGGATGAACTGAATGTCCTGGATGTTGACTTCGGTGAGGCGCTCAGCAATGGTGTAGCTCCGTACACCTTGCAGGTCATCTTGGAGGACCAATCCACCGGCGCCGTTATACAGGTTGGCGCTGAATTTATTGGCGAAGTGGACGCCAATGTTGACCGCGATGCCAAAGCCACGGCGTTCTTCCCAAAGGTCCTCTTCGTCGTCATCCTCAAACAAGGGGATGCTGCGGAAGCTCCCTCCTCCCATTTGACTCCATACCGGGCCGGCCAAACTGGCCAGCATCATGCATAACATCAATCGTTTCATACCGCGTGGTTGTGTGTCAAAAATACCGAATTGACGGGGGTTAGCGGGGCCACCGTAAATAGAAGGCGTACCTTTAACCGAGCCTTGCGCCATGGTATACGCCATCACCGATATCGAAACCACCGGAAGCTATGCCTCGGGCAACAGCATCACCGAGGTGGCCGTCATCCTCACCGACGGCCACAAGGAGCTGGACCGCTGGACTTCCTTGATCCGTCCAGAAGGGGCCATCCCCGATTACATCACCGCGCTCACAGGCATCGACAACCACATGACCGCCGAGGCCCCCACCTTTGCTGAGGTGGCCGAAGAGCTCCACGCCTTTTTGGATGGCCATGTGTTTGTGGCCCACAACGTGCACTTTGATTACAGCTTCATTCGCAAGCATCTGGATCTCTGCGGCTTCTGTTGGAACCCGCGCAAGCTCTGCACTGTGCGACTGTCACGCAAGATCATCCCTGGGCTTCCTTCCTACAGCTTGGGCCGCCTGTGCGAGAGTTTGGACATCCCCAACCACGCACGCCACCGCGCCCTGGGCGACACCGAAGCCACCTTTGAACTGTTCAAACTCCTGGTACAAAAGGACGGCAGCGACACCATTGGTCAGGCCTTGCGCCGCGGCTCAGGTGAAGCCTTCTTGCCCAACCACGTGAACGCCGAGTCGTTCCACACTTTGCCGGAGTTGCCCGGGGTGTATTACTTCTTGGACAACAAGGGGCAGACCATTTACATCGGCAAGGCCAAAAACATCAAGAAACGGGTGCGCAGCCACTTCTCGGGCAACATGAAGAGCAAGCGCAAGCAGGCCTTCGTAGCCGACATCCACGACATCCAATACCGCCTGACCGGCACCGAACTCATTGCCCTGCTGGTGGAAGACGCCGAAATCCGCAAGTACTGGCCCGCCCACAACCGTGCGCAAAAGGCCCGGGCACAAGCCTTTGGCGTGTTTGCTTACACCGACCAGAGTGGCTTGTTACGCTTGGGCATCCACAAGCGCACAGGTAGCGGCAAGCCTTTGCGCACGTTCCACTCGTTGTTCCAAGCACGGGCGTGGCTGTATCAATTGGCCGAAGCCGAGGACATTCACCCGCACCTGTTCAACTTGCCCACGTTTGCGCCCTTTGAAGGTGTGGACTCCGATGGGCACAACGACCTGATGCACGGGCTGCTCGTGCGCGAAAGTCAAAACTTTGGCTCCCTGCTGATCAAGGGAGAAGGCCGCACCTTGGACGAGCAAAGCTTGGTGTGGATCCAAGACGGCGTGTTGCGCGGCATCGCCTACCTCGAACACAACGAGCGGTTCGAACGCCCCGAAGACCTCGAAGATCGCCTGGAAGCACTCCCTTCTTCTGAAACCACCACTAGCGTGCTGCGCAGCTACCTGGAAAAAGCGCGCATGTCGGAGTTGGTGCACCTCACGGCCCACCCTTCTGTTTGAGCACAAAAAAAGGCGCCCGTTGAGGCGCCTTGGATTGAAATTCTGTGGGAATCAGTTCCAGTACAGGGTACATGACTGACCGTTCAGCGGCTCGCGCTGAGAAGTGCTTTGTGCGAATTGCAGCACAGCATTGACCGCCGATTCGTCGGGGCTGAAGGTGACTTCTGATGCGCCATCCTGTGGCATGAGTGCCTGCAGGAGACGGCGTTCTTCGTTGCTGATGTGCTGGAAATCGTCGAGAGTAAAGTGGGCCATGAGCGGCGGTTTGTTTGTTGGATTCACTCTAATAACGTCCCTTTGTTTGGGGTATTGTGCGGGCCTAAAAAAAGCGCCTGCTTGAAGTCAAACAGGCGCTCTCGGGTGTTGCTATGTAAACCGGCTTACTGCATGGTAAGCTGGATGTTGTGCTTTTCGACCACCTTGCGCAGGTTGATCAGCGCGTAGCGCATACGCCCCAGCGCAGTGTTGATGCTGATGTTGTTCATCTCAGCAATCTCCTTGAAGCTCATTTTGTAGTAGAGGCGCATGACCACCACTTCCTTTTGCTCGGGTGGCAGGTGCTTGAGCAGGCCTTTGACCTCGCCCATGATTTGGTCGCGTACCATTTGATCTTCGGCGTTGAGCTCGTCGCGGCCGATGGTGGCGAACACGTCGTTCTCGCCGTCGCTGCGTACAGCAGGCATTTTGTTGGAACGACGGAAGTGGTCGATCACCAGATTGTGAGCAATGCGTAGGACCCAAGGGAGAAACTTGCCTTCCTCATTGTACTTGCCGCGTTGCAGGGTCTGCACCACTTTGATACACGTGTCTTGGAACACGTCATTGGCGATGTCGCGGTCCTTGACCATGAGAAAAATCTTGGTGAAAATTTGGTCTTTGTGGCGCTTGAGCAGCACCTCAAAGGCGGACTGGTTTCCTGAAATGTAAGTACGGATCAGCTCCTGATCGGACATTTGTTGCATTCGCATAACTCCCTCCCTCTTTTGTAGGTGAATACCTGGTTCTTTGGATGATTGAGAGTAGAGTCTATGCGATAAACGTTCCGATTTGGATTTTAAACGAATGGGGTCGTTTGAGTGTTAAACGACATAGGGAATACAGTTATTGTACGTCTTCCCCCCATCGGAGTTAGATCTAATGTAAGGATAAATTCCTGAAGCCCGCATTATATCTACCTTTGCGCCTTGTTAAAATTCTTCAACTTTTCTTGCCACCCACCCCATGAACAGCACCAAAATCGACCAGCTTGACCCCCGTGAGCACATCCTGATCAAGGGCGCACGGATGCACAACCTGAAGTCGGTGAATGTGGCCATCCCCCGCCGAAAACTGGTGGTGGTTACCGGGCTCAGTGGCAGTGGCAAGTCCTCCCTCGCCTTCGACACCCTTTATGCCGAAGGGCAACGCCGATACGTAGAAAGCCTCTCCTCTTATGCCCGCCAATTCTTGGGTCGACTGGACAAACCAGAAGTAGATAGCATCCGCGGCATCAGCCCGGCAGTGGCCATTGAACAACGCGTGGTGAGTCGCAGCTCGCGCTCAACGGTGGGCACCAGCACCGAGATCTACGACTACTTCAAACTGCTCTTTGCCCGCATTGGACGTACCTACTCTCCGGTGAGCGGCAAAGAGGTCAAGCGCCATTCGGTCACCGATGTGGTGGAAGCCACCCAGAATTGGGGAGAAGGCCGACGTTACTTGGTGCTGGCACCGCTGCGCAGCCGCACTGACCGCACGCTGACCAAGCACTTGGAAATCCTCATGCAACAAGGCTTCTCCCGCATCCAACTGGACGGGGCAACCCTGAACATCAGCGATGCCATCGACAAGGCCCCCTCTTGGGAGCAGGAGACCTTTGTGGTGGTGGACCGCTTGGCACACAAGACCGACGAAGAAACCGCCCAACGCCTCGCCGACTCCGTAGAGACGGCCTTTTACGAAGGACGCGGCGATTGCATCCTTCAACCCACCGACGGCGATGCATTGACGTTCTCCAACCGGTTTGAGTTGGACGGCATTGCGTTTGAAGAGCCCACGGTCAACTTCTTCTCCTTCAACAACCCCGTAGGCGCCTGCAAAACCTGCGAAGGGTTTGGACAAGTCATTGGCGTGGACCCGGGCCTGGTCATTCCCAATCCGGGACTCAGCATTTACGAGGAGGCCATCGCGTGCTGGCGCGGGGAGAAAATGAAGACCTGGAACGAGCAGCTCATGTATGCCGCAGAACAAAGCGGCTTGTCCATTCATACCCCCATTTCGGATTTCACCCCTGAGCAGCGTGAACTCATTTGGACCGGAAACGCCCATTTCAATGGCCTGAACGACTTCTTCGCCTACCTGGAGGAGAAGTCCTATAAAATCCAATACCGGGTGATGATGAGCCGTTATCGCGGCCGTACCACCTGTCCCGACTGCCGCGGCACGCGCTTGCGTCAAGACGCCTCGCACGTTAAGATCTACGGGCATTCCATCATCGACTTGGTCCTGCTGCCCATTGGAGAGCTGCGCGCGCTCATGGCCGAACTCCCGTTTGACAAGCGCGAACAACAGATTGGGAAGCACCTGCTCTTGGAGATCCGCAATCGCCTGCAGTACCTGTGCGATGTAGGGCTCGAATACCTCACCCTCAACCGCCTCTCTTCTACCCTATCAGGCGGAGAGTCACAGCGCATCAACCTGGCCACTTCGCTGGGCAGCGCGTTGGTGGGTTCGATGTACATTCTGGACGAGCCGAGCATAGGCTTGCACCCCCGCGACACCGAGCGTTTGATTGTGGTCCTCAAACAATTGCGCGACAAAGGCAACACCGTGATCGTGGTGGAGCACGACGAAGAAATCATGCGCGCCGCTGATTACTTAGTAGACATGGGGCCAGGCGCCGGTGTGCACGGCGGCGAAGTGGTGTTCAGCGGCACTCCGGAGAAATTGTTGGAAGCCGACAACCTCACCGCACGCTACCTTACCGGACGCGAACAGATCTCTACACCTGAGGTGGCCAACCCCTGGAAAGACCGCATCGTCATCAAAGGCGCTGCAGAACACAACCTCAAAGGGTTGGATGTGACCATTCCGCTTCGCGCCATGACGGTGGTCAGCGGAGTCAGCGGCTCTGGTAAATCCACCCTCATCGGAGACATCTTCTACCCCGGACTGCAACGCCACCTAGGCCTGCACTCTGATCGCGTGGGCACGTACGAAGGCTTGGAGGGCGACATGGGCACCTTGGGTGACGTTCAGTTTGTGGACCAAAACCCGATTGGCAAGTCCTCGCGCTCCAACCCGGTAACCTATGTGAAGGCGTACGATGAAATCCGTGCGCTGATGTCTTCGCAACACCTGGCCAAAACCCGCGGATACAAACCGGCGCATTTCTCGTTCAATGTGGCGGGTGGACGGTGTGACAACTGCGAAGGCGAAGGCGCAGTGACCATTGAAATGCAATTCATGGCCGACATCAAACTGACCTGCGACGTATGCAAAGGCGACCGTTTCAAGGATGAGATCTTGGAGGTCACCTACCGCGAGAATAACATCGCGGACATCTTGCAACTCAGCATCGATGAAGCCATTGCCTTCTTTGCCGAAGGCACCACCAACACCGAAAAGAAGCTGGTCAAAAAGCTTCAGCCGCTCAGCGACGTTGGATTGGGCTACATGGCTCTAGGACAATCCTCCAGTACCTTGTCGGGAGGAGAAGCCCAACGCGTCAAGCTCGCGGCCTTTTTGGCCCAAGGCGAACGCGCCAAGCACACCCTGTTCATCTTTGATGAGCCCACTACTGGTCTTCATGTGGACGACGTTCGCAAACTTTTAGACGCGTTTCGTGCTTTGTTATCACAAGGACACAGCCTCGTGATCATTGAACACAACCTTGACGTCATCAAAAACGCAGACTGGGTTGTGGATTTGGGACCCGACGGCGGCAAAGGTGGAGGAACCTTGGTGTACGAAGGCACGCCGCAAGGCTTGTTGGAACACCCCAACTCCCACACCGGTACCGCACTCGCCCAACACCTCAGCCGCGCGTCTGCCCTTTAAAACGCACTGCGCATGAAAACCTATTGGATCTTAGTCGCGGTCACCGTAGCCCTGGTGGCTTGCGCATCCCGCACCTTGCCAGATCAAACCGAACGCACCAAACCTTTCGAAGGCGAGACCGTGCGCAAAACAACCGAGCAATGGCAAGCCCAACTCACCGACGCCGAGTACCAAGTGCTTCGCGGTCACGGCACCGAGCGTGCCTTCACCGGTGAATTATGGGACCACAAGGAAAAAGGCACTTACCTCTGCGGGGGATGCGGTCTGTCCCTGTTCCACAGCGACACCAAGTTCAAATCCGGTACCGGGTGGCCCAGCTACTACCAGCCCATTGACGCCTCACACGTGGGCGAGACGGTGGACAACAGCTACGGCATGAGCCGCATAGAGGTCCATTGCAACAGGTGCGACGGACACCTGGGTCACGTGTTTCACGACGGCCCACAACCTAGCGGGTTGCGCTACTGCATCAACTCGGTCAGCCTCGATTTTGAGCCCGACTCTGAACCATAAAAAAAGCCCCGGTCATCCGGGGCTTTTTGTTTGAATGGGAAGGTGTAAGGTTTACCCGCAAGTAAAGGTCACACCCGTTTCTTTCCAGAGTTCGCCGTTGGTCATCTTGAAGGCTTCCCGCAAGCGTGTCAACTCGTTTGTTTTGGCCTCGAAATCGCGCTGCATGCCTTTGATTTCATCGCTGTCGCGGCGCACCCCGCCAGTGTTGACCTTTTGGTTGATGGTCACTTGGATTTTCTCGAGTTCGGCTTTGATGGCCTCTACCTTGCCACGCAAACGGTCTTGCTCGGCAATTTTGGCTTCGTTGCTGTTGAGTTTCTTGCCTGACTCCGAGACACCGACTGTGCGGCCTTGGAGGTTGATGGTAGCCGTTACCTTACCGGTGGTGGTCAATTGCATCAACAACACGCGCTTTTTCTCGCGGGCATACACCTGAGCTCCGTCCGGAGTAGCGTACCATGTGCCGTCGTTGCTGCTGAATCCGGCGCCTTGCTCCTCAAACGCCTTGAAGCCGTCGTCCAGCATAAACTGGGCTACTTGGTTAACGTAGTTGTCTTCCAAACCAATGGTAAACCAGCTGTCGTACTTGAGCGAAGCATCCATTTTGGTTTGCTTGCGCAAAACCTCACGGCTCATAGCGCCCCCATCAGGGTGCTGGTAAAACGGTTCGGTGCATGAAATCTGCAAGGTGTTCTCCTTGTCGCCGTAAATAGCGTGTACGTGGTCTTCGGAATGGCTGAGTACTGCGTAAACGCGGTAGGTGGTGCCGGGCACCAGGCCGCCGTTGTCCACTTCTTCCACTTCAATGCGCTGGAATTGAGCAGTGGCTGCGATGGCCATTCCTGTCGCGAGCGCTGAGAGGATCAGTCGTTTCATCTGTCGTATTGTTTTGGTCAGGTTTGAGGCAAAGGTCAGGCCAAAATTAATCAATCACACGCTTGCGGTCGAGGATGCGTGGACCGAGCGATCCCGAGCGGAATACGCCACGTTGGCTGTAAATGCGGTACCCAACAGTCAGCTCGTGGGTGTGCGGGCTGAAGTTGCGCGCATCGGTCACGGTGAGGTCGTACGAGTATCCCACGACTACCCCGGCGAGGTTGGCACCAAAGCCAAAGGCAATGGCATCCTTGTGGCGGTAGGTCAATCCACCCCACACCACGTCTTGGAAGGCTACTTGCAAGTGCATGTCAAACTGTACCGGAGAAGCACCGGTAAACTTGATCAACCCCTTGGGTGAAAGCGTGAGCGCCTCGTTGATGGGGTACTCGTAGTTGGCCATGAAGTAGTAGTGGCGCGCGTTGCGGTTTTCGTTCGGAGCTACATCCGAATCCAAGTTCAGTTTGGTCTGTACCAAGTTGGGGAAGGCAAAACCAAACGAGTAATTCTGGCCGTACACCATCATACCAAAATTGGCATCCAGCATCAAGGTGGACTCCATGCCGCCTTGTAGTGCTTGGTCGCCTTGGTCCCACACTTCAAGGACCTCGTTGTCAAAAGTGTACTGGCCCAAGATGCCGCTGAGACCAAAGGAAACTGCGTCTTGGTTATTGAGGTCTACGTGGTACGAACCGGTCAGCTCCACCCCGGTGCGCTGGATGGCGCCTCCGGTGTTATCGGTGAAAAAGATGCCCCCGACACCTACCCGGTTGGGGAGCGAAGTGTGCGCGCTCAGGGTAGCCGTGGTAGGCGCCGAGGTGAATCCTGCCCACTGGTTGCGGTAGGTCACCATGATGGGCGTGTACAACTTGGTACCGGCCACCGCGGGGTTGATCAGATACGGGTTCAGAGCAAACTGGGTGCGGCGTGGAAGCTGCTGTCCGTCTGCTTGGCAGGCCAAAACGGCCGCGATGACGATGAGTAAAATTCGCTTCATGTCTGCTTCTCCTTAGTATTTCACCGTTACCGTGCCCAAGATGGGGTCTTCGGTCTCGTCGTATTTGATGATGTAGTAGTAATCGGCAATCGGAACTTGGTTGCCGTTGCTGCGTCCGTCCCAAGGCACATCGTACCCGCGCGACTCAAACAGCAGTTGGCCCCAGCGGTTGTAAACCTGTACCAATGCGTCTGGGAAGTACTCCAAGCCGCCGATCAGCCATTCGTCGTTGTAACCGTCGCCGTTGGGCGTGAGTGCGGTGGCTACAAAGAAGCAGCCTACGTTCGGATCAACAACTAACGTGGTGTCCAAGGTGCAACCCAAGCTGTCGGTGACAATGACGGTGAACGATTCGTTGCTTGGCAAGCCAATGGCAGTTTCGGTGGTCTGGAGCAGTGGATCGTTCCAGAGCCAAGTGATTTCGCCAATACCGCCGGTAACCGCTGCGGTGGCCGTACCATCGTTGGTTTCCCAACAAGTTTCCGGGGTGCTGAAGAGGGTCAGCTCCATGTCGGTGACGGTTTCTGCGGTGATTTCGATGGTGGCCTCCGAGGTGCATCCGGCTTGGTCTTCAGCAAGCACTTCAATGGTGCCTTCACACAGGTTGTTGAGGTCGAGACCTTCGGGCTCGTAGGTGAGCTGTACAGGCGCTTGACCGCCGGTAGCAAATACGTTGGCAAAGCCATCACACATACCTGTACAGGTGACCTGCTCGGTGGCAATGAGGATTTCAATGGGCTCGGGCTCGTTGATGGTGAAATCCACACAAGCCTCACAACCGTTGCCGTCGATCGCACACAAAGTGTAGTCCGCCGCACACAAGCCTTCAATCGGGCTGAGGTCTGGAATGGCGCCGTCGTTCAAGGTAATAGTGATGGAACCGGTACCGCCTGAGTACACGTAGCTGGCGGTGGCGTCACAATCACCGCCACAACCGATTTCGGTGGTTTCGGTCACGCTCATTTCCAAAAGTGAGGGCTCTGCAATGTCAACAGTGCCTTCGGCAGTACAGCCTTGGGCGTCTTGGATGGTCACGGTGTAAGTGCCCGGAGCCAAGTCGGTGATGTCGCTTGGACAAGGCTGGCTCACCGGTGAGGTGATCACAACGTCAGGGGTGCCTCCGGTACAGGTCACTGCAATGCTACCGTCGTTGAAGCCAAAGCAGCTCACGTCGGTAGGATCGAGTTGCACTTCGAGGGGTTCAGGAGCGATGATCTCAATGGCCTCCTCAGTGACAGTACAGTTGTTGTCGACATCGGTGATGCTGAGGTCGTAGGTGTCTGCACACAGTTCGGTAAAGGCGTAATCAGTAGGCAAACCGTCTACAGGCACTCCTGCAGCGGGTGACAGTGTGACGGTCCAGTTGGCCGAACCGCCGCCGCCCGCCAGGTTGCTGATGGCGATCTCGCCAATACATGCATCCGAACATGTGAGTTGAGTAACAGTAAGGTCGTAAGTAATAAGTTCAGGCTCGGTGATGGTGACTTCATCGGTAATCTCACACCCGTTCTCGTCGGTGGTGATGCAGGTGTAGGTGCCGGCACACAAATCGGTGATGTCGGGACCAGCAACGCCGTCACAATCGATGCTCAGGTCGCCGGTTCCTCCGTTGGCCTCGATGCTGATAGTACCTGAGCACTCGCCAAAGCAGTTGATGTCGGTGCTGGTTACCGTAGTTGCAATTGGATCTGGATCAAGCAGCTCGTAAGTGTCGGCGAAGGCGCAGCCGTTCGCGTCTTCCGCGGTAAGCGTGTAAAGGCCTTCACACAAACCGGTGATAGTAATGTCTTGAGGAGAGGTGCCAGTCACGTCCAACAGCGGACCATCGGGACCCGACCATTGCATGACAACGTCGCCGGTTCCGCCGGTCATATTCCCTTCAATGCTGCCTTCACACGACTCGAAGCAAGGTGAGTTGTTGAGGGTGAGTACTGGAACCAGTTCTGCAGGACAGGTCAGGTCAAAGCTCTCGGTGTAAGTACATCCGTTGGCGTCGGATACCGTGAGGTTGGCGGTGCCGCAAGGCAGATCGGTGAAGCACTCGCCTGAGTTGATGGTGTGGGTGGTGCCCGCGCCATCCACCAATTCAATGGAGATCGGATCGGCGCCACCTACGACGTCTACACAGATTTCACCAATGTTCTCGCCAAAGCAGAGGATGTCTTGGGTGAAGTCGGTGGTGACCATCAATTCGGCCGGTTCTACAAAGCTGAATACTTCAGTGGTGTCGAAGCAGCCAAAGCCGTCCATCAATGCCAAGTAGTAGTTACCTTCGGGGATGGCGGCAAACTGCTCGCCGGTCACTGCGCTGATAAAGGTGTCGTCGTCGGCGTCGAAAAGTTCGAGGGTGAGCTCGCCGTTTCCGCCGCCACCCACTTCAACTGTAGCCAGTTCGCCGAAACAGTCAATGGGATCCACCACGGTCAAATCCGCATCAAGCGGAGTAGTGGTGCACGGGTTAAAGCCGGTAGAATCGAAGCACTCTTGCGAGATGCACGCGTCTTCCTGACACCCTTCTTCGAACACCTGCACACAAAAGCTGATGTTGAATGCGTCAGTAGAACCGCCGCCAGCACCGCCAGGACCTACGCCACTCGGGCCGGGGTTTTCGTCAGTACCTGCACAGGTGGTGATTTGCGCCACTTTTACACGGAGGTCTGATCCACACTGCGCGTTGGCCGAACCTGCAAGAGAGAAGATCGCACCATCGTCAATGAACAAGTCGTCGCCGTCGAAGTAGTCGCCGTTGCCCACGCCGCCCGGGGTTCCTTCGAATTGGTTGATGATTTCGGTAGTCGGTGCCGGAAGTGCAAGCGCTTGGAATACGTCACCCGGCTCAGCAGAGTTGCTCTTGCCGATGGTCAAAAAGCTGTCGTATTCGAGTGAGGGGAACGTGGGAAAGAACAGCGGGTTGACCGATTCTACCGTGAAGCCCGAAAACTCGTGCTGGAACAAGCAGTTGTTGACGTCGATTTCATAGTTCTGCTCTCCGGCAATCCCGTACACCGCCGAAATCTCGTCGGTTTCGTTGGTGCAGGTCACGTATACACTGTAGGTGGTGAAGCCGATCAGATCCACTTGGGTGAGGCCTTCGTCGTAGATCGTGGAATGGACGGTGTCCACTTCAATCACGACGTCTACAGCCTGGGAGAAGACAGTGCCTCCGCACACGCACAGCAAGCAGGTAAGCAGGAACGATTGGATGGTTTTCAAAGCGCTTTTTTTACAAAACGGTAAAGATAGCGAATTCACTGAGGCGGGATTTGGGGCCGATTCCTTTGCCATGGCAAGCTTCACGGGGTCAATATTTCAAGGTCACCGTTCCCGTGAAGGCCGGCTGTCCGTTATCGAGATCTATGTAATAGTAATAGTCACCCACCGGGAGCTCCGTGCCGTTGTAGCGGCCGTCCCAAGGGGTCTGGTATCCTTGTTCTTCGAAGAGCAGTTGCCCCCACATGTTGTACACCTGCACGGTGGCTGAAGGGTGAAATTCCATGCCGCCGATGAACCACGTGTCGTTGAACCCATCGCCATTGGGGGTGATAGCGGTGGCGATGAAGATGCAATCGGGGTTGACTGGCATCAGAAAGGTGCTGTCCACCAAGCACCCTACACCGTCCGAGACTTCCACGAGGTAGCCGCCGGGCGCCAGCCCATCCACGGTCAAACCGGTGGTGGCATTTGCATCCGACCACTGTACGTTGAACGGCTCTACCCCACCCGAGATGTTGACCTGCACCATGCCATCGGCTTGGTCGAAACAGGATACCGGGGTGATGTTCAAGTCGAGTTGAAGGTCGGTTTCAACGTCAAAGCCCACTTGCACGACTTCTTCCAGCGAGCAGCCCAGCGAATCCACGAGCGTAAAGGTGTAGTCCCCGCCTTCCAGCGCGTCCAGGTCGGTACCGAAGGGCGCCACGAACACCTCCAATGGCCCTACCCCACCTTGAGCGAAATAATCGATGGAGCCATCTGGTTGGCCAATGCACGTCGCGTTGTCTACAGAGGTCAGCAGTTCGATGGGTGTGTTTTCTGTGACCACGAGGGTGTCACAACTTGAGCAGCCATTGGCGTCTACCGCACAAAGCAAACTTCCTGCAGTAGCGCACAGGGCTTCCAAGTCAAATTCTGTGATGGACGCGTCGTCCAACGTGAGCGACAAATCGCCGGTGCCGCCCGAAAGACTGATAATGGCTTGACCAGTACACGAGCCACCACACACAATGTTGGCCACCGAATCGATGGTGAGTACCAGCGGGTTGGGCGCATCAAAGGTCAGCTCTTCGGTCGAGGAGCAGCCCTCCTCATCGGTGGCAACAAGCACGTACACGCCTGCACAGACATCCTCAACGGTCAAGGTCAAAGGCGCCACTCCTGAAGCGGTTTCCAGCGGTGTGGTCAAGTCGGTGCTCAGGAACATCTCTACGTCCAACACGCCGGTTCCTCCTGTTGCCAACGCCGTAATGGTACCGTCACAATCGGCCGAACAGGCGATGTCGGTGGTGGTGATATCAAAGGCCACGCCCTCTGGACAGGGAATGTCCAGGGTTTGCCCGGCGGTACAGCCGTTTGCATCGGTGATGAGCAAGTCGTAAATGCCGCAGGGCAAATCGGTCTCCAATCCGGAAAGCGATAAGGTATCGGTACCGTTGGCGGTGATGACGTAAGGCACTTGCCCTCCACTAAAGGTGTAGCTGATGATGGCGTTGGTATCCGAAGCGCACTCCACAAACTGATCTACCTGTGCGGTGAAGACCAACGGATCGGGCACGGTGTAGCTGAACACATCGGTGGTGTCTCGGCAACCGGCTTCGTCGATGATTGCCCAGAAGTAGTCCACGTCTTGTTCGAGGTCGTTCCACTGGGGGTTGTCTACCTGGGTGCCTTGCGAGACGCCGTCGGCAAAGAGTTCCCAAGTGACGGGGCTATTGCCGGCGCCGTCCTCCCCGATTTGAATCAGCGGAACTTCGCCTGCGCAGAACGCGGTATCCAACACAGAGACCGTCGGGTCAATGGGATCGAACGTACACGGATTGTTGGCCAAACCGCTGAGACAGATGTTCTGGATGTTGGATTGGTCGCCTTCGATGAAGACTTGGGTACAGAGTTCTACGGAAAACGCCTCGGTGCTGCCGGTGGGATCGTCTTCGTTGCCGTTGCAGGTAGTGATTTGCGCCACAGTCGCGCGCAGGTCCGAACCGCAGAAGGCATTCTCGGCATCGCTGAGGGTAAACAGCAGGCCGTCTTCAACGAACCAATCGCCACCGTCGAAATAGTCGCCGTTGTTCTCTCCTTCAAACAGGTTGACGATGTCTGTTGTGGGCGCCGGAGCGGCCAAAGCGTTGAACACATCACCAGGCTCGGCGCTGTTGAGCTTTCCGATGGTCATGTAGGAGTCGTACTCCATCGAAGGAAAGGATCCAAAAAACAGCGGATTGACTGCTTCTACTTCCCACCCCGAAAACTCGTGCTGAAACACACAGCCGTCCAAATCGAAGAACCAGACACCATCGCCTGGAGCGCCGTAAACAGCAGAAATCTCATCGGTGGGGTTCTCGCAAATGAGTTTGACATGGTAGGTCACGTAGCCGTCGAGGTTGACCCCGTCGGGATAGGCGCCGTAATGCACGGTATCGGCCACGATCTCAAGGCCGTTGACTTGGGCATAACTGGTGTGTGCTGCGGCCACCAGGACCACAGCCAATACGCGGGAAAAGGCTTTTGTTAAGGCTGCAAACTTCATCTTCTCGTTCTCGTACTCGCGCGGCTTTGTTCAGTAAGTCGGGATTCCGCGTGAAGAGGTTGCATCTTCAAACACGGACGTGGGCCCGATTTCCTTGGGTTGCTTTAAACGGGCGGGAAAATACACATCTGCGGCGGGATGGGACTGCAGCAACCGTCAAGAGTATGTCCAGTGTGGCCAGTCACCCAAGCGTGAATGTCGCACGCCCATCCCCCACTCCGAGATGTTAATCGTATATTTCAGGTCTTCAGCCTAAACCAAATTGTTGTCATGATCCTGTCTTCTCTGCGCAAAGGGGCCCTGCTCGCTGCGGCTACCCTTTTATCCTGTGCGCTTGTTGCACAAAACGACATCTCCTTTATCATCACCACCGACTGCTGGGGAGGTGAAGTATCTTGGAGCATTCAAGACCAAAGCGGCACTACCTATGCCGGCGTTCCTTCAGGCACCCTCGGAAACGGGGTGACCGACACCACCACAGTCAACGTCCCCGATGGGTGCTACACCTTGATCATGGGTGACACTTATGGCGACGGCATGGCCGGGTCCATTTACGGCTCGTGTGGTGTGGACGGCGACTACGAAGTGCAAGATGCTGCGGGCAACGTGCTCACCCAAATGACCGTAGCCAACTATGGCTCGGGCACCTCGCACATCTTCAGTGTGCCCTTTGGGTCAGAGCCGCTCTGCAACGATTGTAACTCCGCCATTGTGGTCACCGAGGGCATCACCGATGCGCCGGCTCCGAACATGTGGTACTCCTTCACCCCTGCACAAAACGGCCAATACCGCATCAGTACTTGTGGGCTTGCCTCGTGCGACACCAAGATTTGGGTGTACGACTACTGCAACATGGCCAACTTTGACGATACCGAAGAGGCCACCCTCATTTACAACGACGACAGCAACTGCGGCGTGCAGGCTGAAGTAAACACCATCCTTGAAGGCGGCCAGGAGTACTTCCTGCGCGTTGGGGATACTGGCGCTTCTTGCGGCACCGATGCCTTCCAGTTTGAAATCGAATACATGGGCGGCGTTGTGGGTTGCATGGACGACCTGGCCTGCAACTACCTGCCGATCGCTACCGAACCGGCCACCTGTTACTTTCCTGGTGACGTGCAGTGCCCATCATTCGGGCCTGACTTGGAAATGGTGCAAAGTGAGTTCTACGAATCGATGTACTTCACCACCATCAACAGCACCGATGAGTGCCTGATCAACGAAGGCTGCATGCAGGGCTTCGGCTCCCGTGAGTGCATCCGATTCACCACTTGGATCAAGAACATCGGCACCGAGGATTACTTCATCGGCGACCCCAATGACCAACCGGGTCAGTTTGAGTTTGACGATTGTCACAACCACTGGCACTATGAAGGCTACGCGGAGTACGTCCTGTACGACGGCGACGGCAACGCCATGCCAGAGGTGGGCTTTAAAAACGGTTTCTGTGTGTTGGACCTCGAATGTTCGGACGGCGGTACCGCCAAATACAACTGTGGCAACATGGGCGTCACAGCCGGTTGCGGCGACATCTACAGCTCTGGATTGAGCTGCCAGTGGATCGACGTAACCAATGTCCCTGCTGGCTCTTATACGTTTGTGATCCGCACCAACTGGGACGGTTCGCCTGACGCCAACGGCAGCTACGAGCTCTCATACGCCAACAACTTTGCGGCAGTTTGCGTGAGCTTTGAGCGCGATGTCGACGGCAACCTGATCAACTTCACCAAGGATCCCAACTGCGACATCGTTGCAGACTGCTTGGGCATCCCTTACGGCACCGCCCAGCCTGACTGTGCGGGCAACTGCCCAGGTGTGGTTGCCACTGGCGACGTGGACAACACCGGTGTGCTCGACACCCAAGACGTTGACAAGTACGTTTCGGATATCCTCGGCAATGACGCGGTCATCACCCCATGCACCGACCTCGACGCCGACGGCGAAATCACCGTGAGTGACGTTGCGCTTGCAGCGGGCTGCGTATTCTACGGCCCTGAGCACGTGGACGAAAGCGGCGTACATGACCACTGCGTGTGGAACAACGAAGTGACCAACCCAGCGCACAACGTGACCCTGTCTGTCGGTGACATCAACACCACCGACGGTTACGTAGATGTACACGTTCTCAACCCAGACAACCGCATTGTGGGTTATGAGTTCACCGTGAGTGGCATCACCATCCAGTCGGTAGAAAACCTGGCTGACCCTGTGGATTACGATGTGACTCCGCAAGCTACGTTGGGTGGCACCCGTGTGATTGGTGCTTCAATGACAGACCAAAGCCTGCCCAAAAACCTCACCGAGACCGGATTGGTGCGCATCTACTACTTCTCGCTCGATGCCGACGAAGTGTGCATCAGCAACATCGTAGACATCGTCAACGAAGACTACCACAACACCCTGACCACCATCGGCGACTGTGCTTCTGCCCTCTCTGCCGAATTGGCCAACTTTGCTGCGGATGCCACCGACGTATGTGGCGGCACCACGGTACAGTTCACCGACCTCTCTGCAGGAACAGTGGACAGCTGGACTTGGAGCTTTGACGGCGCGACTCCTGCGACCTCGAACGATCAAAACCCTGTGGTGACCTACAACGCTGCAGGTACCTTTAATGTAAGCCTAACGGTGACCACACCAGCTGGTGCTTCAGATGTGGAGCTCAAGGAGAACTACATCACCGTGACCGCTCCTACCACATACTATCGTGATCAGGACATGGACGGCTACGGCACCTCTGGCGATGCGGTACAAGATTGCGCCGCACCGGCGGGCTACGTGACCAACGACTTGGATTGCGACGACACCAACCCCAACATGTACGATGGTGCGCCTGGTACCAATGAAGGGGTAGACAACGATTGCAACGGCATTGTAGAAGGTCCAGAGCTCATCCTGTGTGTGGGCGACTTCAACAACTCCAACACCATCGACGTGAGCGACCTCCTGCACATCCTGGGCAACTACGGCTGCTTGGGTGAGTGTGAAGGCGCCGACCTCAACGACGACGGCGAAGTGGGCACCCCAGATATTCTGGTACTGCTGGCCATCTTCGGTGTTGCCTGTACAAACTAAGACTTGGCCACCGGCCAATGAAAAGGGCGTTCCTGCTGGGAACGCCCTTTTTTATGTGTCTTCAATTCTTGATCAGGAAAAGGGACGTTTCCACACGTCGGAGCTGAAGCCTTTGAAACGGCGCATCAGCACAAATGCGGTAGCAGCAGTGATCCCGGCAAAAGCCCAAGCAGAAAACGCCACTTGTGCCGAGGTTGCCGCATCACCAGCATGGGTGGCTGCCATCCCCACAGGAACCAACGCAGTGCCCACGAGTGCACACGCAGTCACAGTGAGTCCCAGGGTACGCTTGGTACGCCAAGGGAAGAAGCGCCATGCGCGCAATGGATGTAGATGTTGCCCCCATTGGTAGATCAACGCGTAGCGACCGTGCCCCAACTCGGCAAAGAGCAAGGGGTCTTCCTTGCAATCGGGCAAGTGGAAGGCCTCAGCGGGCGCCACAATGCGAAACGATGTGAAGGTGTGACTGGTTTGCTTTTGCAGTTGCTTGATGCGACGAACGGCCTCGTAAGGCATAGGCGCAGTGAACTGCGCCGTATCCAAAAAGCGCAGGCGGTACTTGACGCAAATGCGGGCGATTTCAACCTCGGTATAAATCGACTCAGTAGAAACCCCTTTGGGATAGGAACCCACCGCTTCAGGGTTGGGCGTGTCCAGGGTTTGCTGAATCAGATGCTCTTGGTACACCTCCTCGTTCAGGGTGTCGAACATGGCGTACACAAAGCGCATGGCACCGGGGTGCTGACGCAGCGCGCGTTGCCGTTGAAGTTCGTCCTGAAGATTGATGTTGCGGAGCATGGAAATCAAAGTCGGGGTTAGGGTAACAACTCCTCTAAGGGAATTGTTGGTCAAAAGATACCTGTTTTTGACAGCCTATACCGTGATGATTGCCGACAATCTGTGTCAGTAAACCGCCATTTGTGTTGCGGGACATTCACCGGTGAACGGCGCGCCCTTTTGTAATTTTGGCGCACCCAGCAACCCAACATGCAAGAGACCCAACCCTACGTTCCCACCCACAACATTCGTGTGGTGACCGCAGCCTCCCTGTTTGACGGTCACGATGCAGCCATCAACATCATGCGCCGCATCATCCAACAAACCGGAGCCGAAGTCATCCACCTCGGCCACGACCGCAGTGTGGAAGAAGTGGTGAACACCGCCATCCAAGAAGACGCCCAAGCCATTGCCATGACCTCTTACCAAGGCGGGCACATGGAGTACTTCAAATACATGTACGACCTGCTCAAGGAAAAGGGCGCCAGCCACATCCGCATCTTTGGCGGCGGCGGCGGCACCATCCTCCCCGAGGAGATCCAAGAGCTGCACGATTACGGTATCGCGCGCATTTACCACCCCGACGACGGGCGCAAAATGGGCCTGCAAGGCATGATCAACGACCTGGTGAAAAAATGTGACTTTGCCACCGGCGTTGAACTGAACGGTGAGGTACGCAAGCTCACCGACAAAACGCCCAAAGACTTGGCGCGCCTGATTTCTGCCGCCGAGAACTACCCCGACGACCACCGCGAAATCCTCGACGGCATTCGCGAACAAGCTTCTACCAGCACCACCCCTGTATTGGGCATCACTGGAACTGGCGGCGCAGGTAAGAGTTCATTGGTGGACGAGCTCGTGCGACGCTTCCTGCTCGATTTCCCCGAAAAGAACCTGGCGATTGTATCGGTGGATCCGTCCAAGCGCCGCACCGGTGGCGCACTCCTGGGTGACCGCATCCGCATGAACAGCATCCGCAACGAGCGGGTGTACATGCGTTCATTGGCCACGCGCCAAAGCAACCTGGCCCTGAGTAAGCACGTGCGCGAAGCCCTCGACATTCTCAAGGCTGCGCAATTCGACATGATCATTCTGGAGACCTCCGGCATTGGTCAAAGTGACACTGAGATCTTGGACCACAGCGACGCCTCGCTGTATGTGATGACCCCAGAATTTGGGGCCGCTACCCAGCTCGAGAAAATCGACATGCTGGACTTTGCGGACATCGTGGCCATCAACAAGTTTGACAAGCGCGGTGCTCTGGATGCAGTGCGCGACGTGAAAAAGCAATACCGCCGCAACCACCAGCTTTGGGAAGCAGTAGACGAGGATTTGCCGGTGTACGGCACCATCGCCTCGCAATTCAACGACCCGGGCACCAACACGTTGTACCGCGCCATCATCGACAAGGTGGTGGAGCGCACCGGCGCAGACCTCCCCTCTTCGTTTGAGATCACCGAAGAGATGAGCGAGAAGATCTACATCATCCCACCCAAGCGCACCCGCTACCTGAGCGAGATTGCCGAGAACAACCGCGGGTTTGACGGCTGGGCCAAGTCCCAAAGCCAAGTAGCCGACCAGCTATACGGGCTCAACCAAGCCGTACAGCAATTCGGCGGCATCGACCAACTCACAGATCCGCAAGACGCGGCTGAGGATGCCACCCTGCAAACCCTGCTAGACAAGTTCAACACGGTCAAACGCGACCTCGACCCACACAACTGGGAACTGCTCAAAGGCTGGGCTGCCAAGTGCCAACGTTACCGCGACCCCGTCTTTACCTTTAAGGTGCGCGACAAGGAGATCAGCATTGACACCCATACCAAGTCGCTTTCGCAGCAACAGATCCCCAAGGTGGCCGTGCCGCGCTTCCGCAGCTGGGGCGACATCCTCAACTGGAGCCTGCAAGAGAACGTACCGGGTGAATTCCCGTACACCGCCGGCATTTACCCGTTCAAGCGTCAAGGCGAGGACCCCACGCGTATGTTCGCCGGAGAAGGCGGCCCCGAGCGCACCAACAAGCGCTTCCACTACGTGTCGTTGGGCATGCCGGCCAAGCGTTTGAGTACTGCATTTGACTCGGTGACCCTGTATGGAAACGATCCGGCCTACCGCCCGGACATCTACGGCAAGATTGGCAACGCCGGGGTGAGTATCTGCTGTTTGGACGACGCCAAAAAGCTCTACTCAGGTTTTGACCTGGCCGATCCCAAGACTTCGGTATCGATGACCATCAACGGGCCCGCGCCTATGCTGCTGGGCTTCTTCATGAATGCCGCCATCGACCAACAATGCGAGAAGTACATCCGTGAACACAGCTTGGAAAGCAAGGTGAACGACGTGCTGCAGGCCAAGTGGGAAGACCGCGGCCTCACCCGCCCCACCTACCAAGGCGATTTGCCCGAAGGCAACGACGGACTGGGACTGCTCTTGCTGGGCTGCACGGGCGACGAAGTACTGCCTGCAGAAGTGTACGCGCAAATCAAGGCTGACACCCTCAAGCAAGTGCGTGGTACCGTGCAAGCGGACATCCTCAAAGAAGACCAGGCGCAAAACACCTGCATCTTCTCTACCGAGTTTGCGCTGCGTTTGATGGGCGACGTGCAACAGTACTTCATCGACCACGGGGTGCGTAACTTCTACTCGGTGTCCATCTCGGGCTACCACATTGCAGAGGCCGGCGCCAACCCCATCACCCAACTGGCCTTTACCCTGGCCAACGGGTTCACCTACGTGGAGTACTACCTGAGCCGCGGCATGGACATCAACGCCTTTGGGCCAAACCTGTCCTTCTTTTTCTCCAACGGCATCGATCCAGAATATGCGGTGATTGGCCGTGTGGCCCGTCGCATCTGGGCCAAAGCGCTGGACAAGAAATACGGCGCCAACCCGCGTGCGCAGATGTTGAAGTACCATATCCAGACCTCTGGCCGCTCCCTGCACGCACAGGAGATCGACTTCAACGACATCCGCACCACATTGCAGGCACTCTACGCGATTTACGATAACTGCAACTCGCTACACACCAACGCTTACGACGAGGCCATCACCACGCCTACCGAGGAAAGCGTGCGCCGTGCCATGGCCATCCAGCTCATCATCAACCGCGAGTTGGGACTGGCCAAGAATGAGAACCCGCTCCAAGGATCCTTCATCATCGAAGAGCTTACCGAACTGGTGGAAGAAGCCGTGCTCGCCGAATTTGACCGCATCACCGAACGCGGGGGGGTATTGGGCGCCATGGAAACCATGTACCAGCGCAGCAAAATTCAGGAAGAGAGCCTCTACTACGAGACCCTCAAGCATACTGGAGAATTCCCCATCATCGGTGTGAATACGTTCCTGTCCAGCAAGGGCTCTCCTACCATTGTTCCGGGAGAAGTCATCCGTGCTACCCAGGAAGAGAAGGAGTACCAGATCACCATGCTTGAGCAACTGCACGGCGCCGGCAAGGGCACTTCAGAAGAGGTGCTGAGTGGCATCCAAAACACTGCGGTGCAAAACGCCAACGTGTTTGAAGGGCTCATGGAAGCGTGCAAGCATTGCTCGCTCGGAGAAATAACCCAAGCGCTGTTTGAAGTAGGTGGCCAGTACCGCCGCAACATGTGACGCAGTTGGGATGGTATATTGAAGTCGTTGGTATCCGTTCAGCATCAGCGACTTCAACCCAACACGCCTGATCAACCCCAACCTGCCCCTACCTGAAGGAGTACCAACACCGCCAGACCCAAGTGCCAAGCGAAGCGCCGGCACAAAAAAAACGTGATCAGCGCAGGACGAGCACAACCACGTACGAACCTAGCACTACTCATCGTCGTTTTCAGGAGTCCGTTTCGAAGGGCGGAGCGCCGGGCAGGACCTTCTGGTCGTACCTGTCCGGTGCGCAGTGAATCCGAAGATAATGCCCCTAAAAACGGCGATTAGCCCACCATGGTGTGGCCCTCTGGATACTTGTAGTTCTTGGCCGTCACACCACTCCCTGTCAAGGCAAACGCCACGGTCAACGTGCCCACACGCCCCACAAACATCGAGGCCATAATGATCACCTTTCCTGCGGCAGAAAGGTCTGCGGTGATACCGGTACTGAGTCCAACGGTGCCCAGGGCGGACACCTCCTCAAACACCAAATCGATGAAGCTGCGGCCCTCGGCGGCCAGGATGTGGCTTTCGGTGATGGCCAGCAGGAAAAAGCACACCACGTTGATGGTGATGAAGAACAGCAGCACCGAATACGCACGCGACTTAAGCACCGCCGAAATGGTACGCTTGTACAGTTCGGCGTTGGCCTTGCCGCGGATGGTGGCCACCACATCTGCATATATGATGGCGAAGGTGCTGGTCTTGATTCCCCCACCTGTTGAAGAACTGGAGGAACCGATGAACATCAACACGATCAACAGGAACAGCATGGGTACACCTATGGAGCCGATGTCCACCGTATTGAAGCCCGACGTACGGGTCACACTTTGGAACATGGCCGTGGTAATTTTACCAAAGAAGCTGTCGTGACCTGCAAGCGTGCCTTGGTACTCCAAGAAGATGTACGCCACCGCACCCACAGCCACCAGAATGAGCGAGAAGTACAGCGCGATTTTTGTTGGGAAGCGGATTTGCTTCCATGGTTTTTCCATGCGTTCACGCAGGGAGCGGATGCTGAACAGGTCAAAAATCGCCACCATACCCAGTGCTCCAAAGAACACCAGCAAGGTCACACACCAGTGGATGAAGTAGTTGGTTTCGATGCCAAACTCAGCGTTGGCCAGGCCGTCGGTAAACAGCGAAATCCCCGCGTTGTTGAAGGCCGAAACCGAGTGAAACAGCGAATAAAAAGCCTTGTCGCCCACATGCCTGAACAGCTGCCCGTCGAGGGTCTCGTGCCAACTGAAGAACATGGCGACCGCGCCGATGAGCTCAATGGCTGTGGACCAAATCACCACGCGCCCCAGCATGCTTCGCCCAGAGACAAACGCATCGCGATTCACAAAATCTTCCACCACGTCGTGCTGCTTCACACCCAATCCAAAACGCGCGGCCAGCGCGAGGAAAGAGCCAAACGCAATGATGTTCAAGCCGCCAAGTTTGATCAGGATGAGCAACACCAGCTGGCCCTTGAAGGTGAAGAAGGTAGGTGTATCTTCTACCATCAGCCCGGTCACACATGTGGCACTTGTGCTGGTGAAAATCGCGTCCAAGAAGTGCATACTTCCCGGGTTGGTGGTCATTTCCGGCAACATCAGCAAACCGGTTCCGATCAGGATGATGGCCAAGAAACTGGAGATGAAAATGACTGCAGGGTTCAAGCGGACTCGCGGCAGCACATTGCGGGAACGTCCAAGGCCTACGAACACAGCCGTAACGACGTAGAGCTGTAGGAATACCGTAGACAGGTCCCGGTAACTCTGAATGTCCAACTGTTCAAACAGGCGCTCCAGCACCAGTGTATCGAAGAAATTGTAGCTGATGCCCTCCACCAGCAACAGGAACATCAACAGGCCTTCAAACCAGTTTCGCTTGATGAACTCCCAAGGTTTGAAGTCCGCAATGATCCGTACGATGTAATGCAAGATGTAAAAGCCAAAAGACACTTCGATCACGCGAAACAGCGTGGCCTCTTCCTCAGGGCTTTGCTTGAACCCGTAGTAGATCACCAACGCAACGAGTGCGGTGAGCGACACCACCACGTTGGCGTACTTGCCCACACTCAGGACACGGTCCCGGTTGTCGTAGAGCCAGAGGTTGACCGATTCGCGGAAATGCTTGAAGGCCATGGATCAAAGTTCGGCTACGGCGTCCAACAATTGGAGCTGCTCGATGGGCACCACGCCCACTTTTTCGCACACCAATCCACCGGCGAGGTTGGCCAAGGCGGCCAGTTGTTTGTGTTCTAGGTCTTGCGCCAGGCACAGTGCGGCCACAGCAATGACGGTATCTCCGGCCCCACTGACGTCCACAATCTCACGTCGGTGTGCAGGAATGCGTGCCACTTCACCGTCGCGTTTGGTGTAAACGCCGTATTCGCTGAGGGTGATCAGAGAATGGCGGTTTTTCATACGCGCCTCCAACTGCTCAACGGCAGCGGTGATGCTTTCAACGCTAGAAGCGTCCACCTCCACGCCAAGGCCCTCACGCAATTCCTTGAGGTTGGGCTTGAACAGCGTGCAGCCTTCGAAGGCAAAGAAGTGTTGCTTCTTGGGATCGACGGCTGTAGGAATGTTTCGCGCGTTGCACGCGGTGATGATGCCGCGAATGACCGCCTCGCTCAGCAGGCCCTTGTTGTAGTCTTCTAGTATAACTACGCTAGGTTGGTGCTGGTCGAGTTGGGTGAGCACGTGTCCAAGGAAGGCTTGTTCCAACTCAGGATCGAGGTAGGAGGTGTCCTCTTCGTCCACCCGCATGAGGTGTTGGCCTTGGGCGATGACGCGGTTTTTTACTGTGGTCTGCCGCCCAGCATCGGAGAGCAAACCGGAAGGGTCAAATCCGCGTTTTTCCATCAACGCGCGGTAGCGCTCGCCGGCAGCATCATCGCCGATGACGGCACAAATGATGGGGGTCGCCCCCAAGGTTTTTAGGTTGAGCGCAACGTTGGCTGCGCCGCCCAAGCGGTCTTCCTTGTGGGTCACCTCCACCACGGGAACAGGCGCCTCGGGAGAAATGCGGCGGACGTCGCCCCAGGTGTAGCTGTCGATCATCACGTCGCCCACCACAAGCGCGGTGTGCTGGTCAAAGCGTTGGATGTGACGGTGTAGCGTATTGGGCATGGCGGAATTTGAAGCGAATTTAGGGGAATTGCGCATGGATGGGCTTCGGTCTGATTCCCGATTTTCGTCCCATGGCTTCTGACCGCAAGGCACAACTGCTTTCCTTTTTGACCCGAAGGACCACCGTCTACGGGTTGTTTGCCTTGCTGGCGTTGGCAGCCACCGTGCAGCAGCTGTCTTCCAAAGTGACCTTTGCTGATGACGGCCCGCATTACAACCGCTACAACAACTACACGATTTTCGAGCGGTCCTGGGACCACCTGCGCACCGATCAAGACCTCTACGCCTGGTACACCGACGAGCATTGGGACCTGTTCAAGTACACCCCCACGTTTGCGGTGTTGATGGCCCCCTTCTCTTCCCTGCCCGACTGGCTGGGGCTTTCGCTGTGGAACCTGCTCAACGCGTTGCTCTTGGTGTTTGCCGTGTTTCGAATACCAGGCCTCTCCAACAAGCAACGGGCATGGGCGCTGCTGATCGCCGCGCTGGAAATGATGACCAGCTTGCAAAACGCCCAATCCAACGGCCTCATGGTAGGCCTGTTGGTGCTGGCTTTTGCTGAGCTAGAGCGGGGCAAGCACTGGCTCCCCTCGCTGTTGGTGCTGTTGTCGGTGGTGGTCAAGCTGTTTGGCGTGGTGGGCTTCCTGCTGTTTTTGATGTATCCCGGTAAGTGGAAGTTTGCGGTGGCCACCGTGGTGCAATTGGCGGTGCTGACGGCGTTGCCGCTCTTGGTGGTGGATGTGGATCAATACCAGTTCTTGCTGGAGAGCTTCGGGCGTATGTTGGCCGAGGACCACACCTCTTCTTACGGGTATTCGCTCATGGGCATCTTGCACACATGGTTTGGTCTGCATCCAGACAAGCTGCTTGTGGTGGGACTGGGCGCCGTGCTCATGGTGACCCCGGTGCTGTTCCGTTCGCGATGGTCCAGCCCAACATTTCGCCTGCATGTCTTGTGTGCCTTGCTGCTGTGGCTGCTGGTGTTCAACCACAAATCCGAATCGCCCACCTTCATCATTGCCATGGCCGGTGTGGGGCTCTGGTACATGACCGCCGCACGCACAACGTGGAATGTGGCACTGCTGGTATTCGCATTGATCCTGACCTCACTCTCGCCCACAGACCTGTTTCCGCGGGCCTTGCGCGAATCCTTTGTCAACCCCTATGCAGGCAAAGTGCTGCCCATTGTAATCCTTTGGAGTGTGCTGCTAGTGCGCTTGCTGGTTTGGCGAGAAGCACCCCCTCCATCCACTTCCACCCCAACCCCTCTGCCGAATGAAAACCCTGACCTGTAAAGACCTTGGCGGTGCCTGTGACACTGCCTTCACCGCCGACACCTTTGAGGACATGGCCCAGCTCAGTCAAGCCCACGGCCGCGAGATGATGCTGCAAGGCGACCCCGATCACATCGAAGCCATGAAGGCCATGGGCGAAGTGATGCAATCGCCCGAAAAGATGCAGGACTTCATGCAAGCCATGCGCGCCAAGTTTGACAACGCTCCCAACGCCTGAACCATGACCACCTTCGAAGCCATCGCCCTGCACCTGCGTCAGTTGTACTTTGAAAAGAATTGGACGGCGTCGTGCCTCAAGCCTGCGTTGGACGCTGTGGACTTTGAGCACATACACCAATCTCCCCATGGACTCAACTCCATTGCCCGATTGGCCTACCACATCGGCTACTACATTTCCATTGCCAGCGAGCGGCTGAATGGCGGGAGTTACGACATGTTGGACGCCATCAGCTTTGACCATCCTCCCCTGGAAACGCCCGAAGCTTGGAACGCCTTCCGCGAGGAACTGTACGCGCAGGCAGAAACCTTCGCCCAACAACTGGAAGTACTGGACGACAGCCTGCTGCACACCGATTTTGAAGCACCCAAATACGGCTCGTACTGGCGAAACTTGATGGGGATTGTGGAGCACACCCATTACCACTTGGGGCAGTTGGTGTTGGTGCACAAGATCATCCATCAATCCGAAACATGAACTGGGTCACTGTAGCCACTTATACTTACGCCACCGAGGCGCACTTGCTCCGCATGCGTCTGGAAACCGAGGGGCTTCACCCCCAGCTCAAAGACGAGCACACGGTCACTCAAGACCCGCTTTTGAGTCATGCTTTAGGAGGCATCAAAGTGCAAGTACCTGCGGCAGAAGAGGCACATGCCCGCGCCATTGTTCAGGCCGTCGCAGATTTGCCTCACACCACCGATGATAACATACCGCTGTCATGCCCCAAATGCGGCTCGTACAAACTCGAACCGGGGTATGTGAAACTCCTCGGCTTAGCAGGGTTCCTTCAAATTGTGGTGATGTTTCTATTGATGATCTTCCCGTTCTACCAACCCCGGGCCTACCGGTGCTCCTCCTGCGACAACCTGACCGAACGGGGACAGCTGCACGGAGGGAATGACGATGTGTTGGGGGGAAACGCTCAACCCTCTTGAGCAGATGCATCTTCGGCCTTGGGCTCCAACGACCACCCAAATCGAATGGCCAAAAAACGGATCACAAACACGGTGACCATGGCCACGCCCATGTTGACTTCTCGCCAATTGCTGACGGCTTCCAAGGCCAGGTAGACTGCGCCTCCGGCAAAACACGCCGTGGCGTAAATCTCTTTGCGGAAAATGAGCGGCACCGTGCCGGTCAGCACATCGCGTGTCACCCCGCCAAACACGGCTGAGACCACGCCCAGCAACAGGCAGATTTCGGTGTTGAGTCCGTAGTCGCGGGCCACTTGGGTGCCCAGGACGGTGAAGAGTCCAATCCCCACGGTGTCGAACAAAAACAGGCTCTTGCGGTACCCGCGGATGTGGCGGTTGAATGCGTATGCAAGCGCGTACCCCACCAGCACCGCAAGGATGACCGAGCGGTTCTCCATCCAGGCCACTGGTGTGCGGCCGATGAGCACATCGCGAATGGTACCTCCGCCGAGAGCGGTCACAAAGCCTACCACCAAGGTGCCCACCCAATCGAGCTTGCGGTCTTGCGCGGTGAACACCCCGGACATGGCAAACACCGTCGTACCGGTCACTTCCAATGCGGTTATCCAAGTCATGCGTACGACTTCTAGAGTCAGGCCAAGACGCCCAACGCAGCCTTCATGCGTCTAGCGGCCTCGCGCAATTGCGCTTCAGAGGCGGCGTAGCTGATGCGGAAGTAACCGGGCGCGCCAAAGGCCTCACCGGTTACTACAGCCACGTGGGCTTGCTGCAACAGGTACATGCACAAGTCCGAAGCATCCTGGATGGTGCCTCCCTCCCACGACTTGCCGAAGTAGGCCGAGCATTCGGGGAAGATGTAGAAGGCGCCCTCTGGGACGTTCAACTTGAGTCCTGGGATTTCGCCGAGGAGTTCGAGCATGAGTGCGCGGCGCTTGAAGAAGGCTTCTTTCATGTACACCACGCTGCTTGGGTCGGCTTCTACGGCTGCCTTGGCTGCTTTTTGAGAGATCGAGCACGGCGCCGAGGTGGTTTGCCCTTGCATTTTGGCGCAGGCCTTGGCGATCCACTCAGGTGCACCCATGTAGCCCAAACGCCAGCCGGTCATGGCAAAGCCTTTGGATACGCCGTTGACGGTGATCACTTGGTCGTACACTTCTGGGAAGCCGGCCAAACTCACGTGGTCGCCTTCAAAGCGGATGAGCTCGTAGATCTCGTCGCACACCACGGCAAACTCGGGGTACTTGGCAATCACTTGGGCCAAGGCCGCCATCTCCTCTTTGCTGTACACCGAACCGGTGGGGTTGCAGGGGGAAGAGAAGATCATCATGCGGGTGTTGTCGCCAATGGCGGCGTCCAGCTGCGCAGGGGTGATCTTGAAATCCGACTCAATGCCGGTGGAAATCTCGACGGGTACACCGCCGGCCATCTTCACGATCTCAGAGTAGCTCACCCAGTACGGCGCTGGGAGCAGCACTTCCTCTCCGGGAGACACCAACGCCATCGCCACGTTGGCAATGGTTTGCTTGGCGCCAGTAGACACCACAATCTGGGAGGGCTCGTAATCCAGGCCGTTGTCGCGCTTGAATTTGGTGCTGATGGCTTCCAACACATCTCCATACCCGCTCACCGGTGGGTAATGGGTGTGGTTGTCGTCCATGGCCTGCTTGGCGGCGTCCTTGACAAACTCAGGGGTGTCAAAGTCGGGTTCGCCCAGGCTGAGGGCAATCACATCGTGGCCTTCTGCGCGCAATTCGCGGGCCATACGGGCCATTGCGAGGGTGGCCGATTCACTCAATCGGTTGAGCGTGGTTGAGGTGCGTGGAGTCATGGTTGAAAAATGAGGCCACAAAGCTACGAAAGGGGGTGTCTGTGTAAGGCGATTTTTTTGGCATTATTGCACCACAACCAACTCAAAACGATGAAGGCGCTTACTTCTACCTTGGCCGCTTTGGCCCTGCTCACCTCACTCACCTTTATGGCTTGCGGCAGCGAGTCCGATGCTCCGGCCCCACAAACAGCCGTTCCCGAGGCGCAACCCGACCCGTGCAAAGGCGCCGTTGTGGTGACCACCGACAGCTTGGGCACCGTCCTCAACGCAGAGGTCCAGTGCACCGGCGTGTGCGATGGCGAATGCACCGTACGCGTCAAAGCCGACGACCAAGGCAACACCCGCAGCTGGTGTGGTTGCGATGAGCGCGAGCCTTCTGAGTGCCACATTGTGCTGTACAAGCCCGCGAACGGCGAGCCGCGTTGGTTCTGCCCCACCGCAGACAACTGCACGGTTTCCAAAGACATCGAAATGGTGGACGGGAACACGGTAACTACCTACCGCTGCGTAGACTAGCGGCAGAATTCCCGCAAGGCTTGGTCTGCAGCCGCAGCCAGGGTCGCATTTCCTCCAGCTGAAAGGCGTTCAAACGCGCTGCAAGCCTCTTCGTACAGCCCCAAGCGTGCTTGGGTGACCGCAAGATTGTAGCAGTATTGATCGTTTGTGGGGTACTGGCCCACCAACGTGCGGTACACGCCCTCTGCCCCTTCAAACTGTTCCAAGCGGAAGAAGCTTCCGGCCATGCCTGCGAGCACGGCTTCTTCGGTGCCGTAGCGCTCGTACAAGAGCTGGTACACTGCCGAGGCGCTGGCGTCGTCCTTCAACCCTACGTAGCATTGGGCCAACAGCAAGTTGGTTTGCAACGGCCGCTCCAGATCCTCGCCGTAATTCAACAGGGTGGTTTTGGCCTGTGCATACTCCTCGCGTGCCACCTCCAGGCGGGCCTGCAGCCACGCGAGGTCAGGATCGTTTTTCTTGAACAGGGACTTGGCCCGTCGGAAAGCCACCTCGGCCCGCACAGTTTGCCCTTCGGCCAGCAAAGCTTCGCTGAGGCGGTACCATCCTTCGCCGTAGTTGGGGTTGCGGCGGGTGGCTTCCTGGTAGTAGAAGGCGGCGCGGTGGTAGTCTCCCAATTCGTGGTGGAGGTCACCGAGGCCTACGTAGAACCGTGGGATGCGTCCGTCCAATTCCAGCGCTTGTTCAAAGGCCTCTTGCGCCGGCACATAGTAGTCGTAAGCCAACAGCACGCGGCCCAGGTAGTACTGAGTATAGGCCGGACGCACGGGTTCCAACTCAGCCAACTGCAAGTGGTGATACGCCACCGAATCGCGGCCCGAATGGAAGGCCGAGGCGCCCATGTAGTGATGAAGTCCCAGCTGCAAGCTATCCTTGCCAAAGGTGGTTTTCAGCCGGTCGTAAGCCTCGGCGTAGTCCCGTTGTTCGAAGGCCACGCGGCCCAACCAGTAATAACTGCGGGGGTCGGCCTGTTGGCGGTAACGCACGGCGTCAAACTGGCTTTGCGCTTGGGTGTACTTGGCTTGATGGAAGTAGGCTTGTCCCAAGCCGATGCGGGCTTCCAAATCGCGGCGGTTGTATTGGAGCAATTGCTCAAACGTGCCTTGGGCCTTGGCGTAGGACTCAGCCGCCAGAAAGGTGTACCCCTGTTGCAAGAGCGAATCGCGTTGTTGCGCGTGCCCGGTGAAGGGCAACAGCAACAAGCACAGAAGCGAGAGTCGGGCGGCTGGGTTAGGTAAGTTCACGCGCAGGGTCAGATTGAGGGGTGGAAATCAGGTACAGCCCAAAATACGTCAAGCCGCCGTTCAACATCAACACTTCAAACAAGACTTGGTACCCAGGAAACCACACCGGCGCGTAGGTGGCAAATGCAATGCACAACCCAATGGAGGTCAACGCCACCACCGGCACCCACTTGTCGCGCACGGCCCGCTTGGAGATCAGGCCAAAGAAGTAGAGTCCCAAAAGTGGCCCGTAGGTGTAGGCGGCAATGCGGAACAAGCCTGTGATCACCGCATCGTTGTTCCACGCTTTGAACACCAGGATCACCACCGCCAAGGTGGCGCTCATGCCCAAGTGTACACGCTTTCGGATGCGAAGTTGATCTTGCTCGGAGCGTTTTTCAGTTTCCAGAATATCCACACAAAACGAGGTGGTGAGCGCCGTCAACGCCGAATCGGCCGAACTGTAAGCGCTGGCAATCAGTCCAATGATGAAGCTGATGCCCACCACCATGCCCAGCCCTTCGTTCAGTGCGAGTTCCGGGAAGATGTAATCGGTGATGACCCCGCCTTTGCTGTTCAGGTACATCTCGATCCCAAATTGATCGGCGTACAGGAACATGAAGGCGCCCAAGAACAAGAACGCCAAGTTGACCACTACTAAAATGATGGAGAAGCTGAAGACGTTTTTCTGCGCGTCTTTGAGCGACTTGCAAGAGAGGTTCTTCTGCATCATGTCCTGGTCAAGCCCGGTCATGGCCACCGCGATCAGCGCTCCGTAGATGAATTGCTTGAGGAAGTGATTGCGGTCCGAAAAGTCGTCCCAGAAGAACCAGTCCGATAGGGATGACGCGCTGGCCTGGTCCAACAATCCACCTACCGAAGTGTCCATGGCCTCGGCAATTCCATACATGGCCACCACAAGCGCCACTAGCATGGCCGCGGTTTGAAGCGTATCTGTCCAAATGATGGTTTTGATGCCGGACTTCCAGGTGTAGACCCAAATCAGCGCAATGGTAAGCACCACAGGCACTGCAAAGGGCAATTCAACCCCAAGCAGCGGCCCCAGTACGAAGCGGTCCAGCACAATGGCCACCAAGTAAAGTCTGAAGCTCGCCCCCACAATCCGTGAGAGCAAGAAGAACGCCGCCCCTGTTTTGTAGCTAGACCGGCCAAAGCGGTCACGCAAGTAAGTGTAAATGGAAGTCAGCTGTAGCCTATAGTACAATGGTAAAAGCACCAAGGCGATCACTCCGTACCCCACCAAGTACCCCAAGACCATTTGAAAGTAGGCGAATTGGTTGCCGCAAACGGCCCCTGGAATGGAGATGAAAGTCACCCCCGAAAGGCTTGCACCAATCATCCCAAAAGCCACCACGAACCAAGGCGAACGGCGATTTCCGAGGAAAAAAGCCTCGTTGCCAGCGCCGCGGCCAGTGAGCGCGCTGATGCCAATGAGCACCAGGAAATAAACAAGAATGATCAACAGGATGATGGAGGGCTGCATACAGGCAAAGAAACACAACCCGCAGGCATCTTTCTTTTTTTTTGCGCCATTCGTGCAAGATCCAAGGGAAAGCGTATATTTGCGCTCCCAAAATTTACCCATTCATTAACCGGGTTTCGGACCCTCAACCAATGGATTTATGGCAGTACGAATTCGACTGCAACGTCACGGCCGCAAAGGTCGTCCCTTTTACTACGTAGTTGCTGCAGACGCGCGTTCAAAGCGCGACGGACGCTACATCGAGCGCATCGGTAGCTACAACCCCATGACCAACCCTGCTACTGTAGACATCGACTCGGACCGAGCGTTGGCTTGGTTGCAAAACGGTGCTGAACCGAGCGATACCGCTCGTGCACTGTTGCGCTACCGCGGTGTACTGCTGCGTCACCACCTCGCAACAGGTGTTCGCAAAGGTGCCCTGACCGAAGAGCAAGCCGAAGCGAAATACACCGCATGGTTGGCCGACAAAGAAAATCGCATCAACCAGAAGATCGAAGGTCTGGCTGCTGCAGTTGACGCAGAACGCAGTGAGCGCTTGAAGGCTGAGAAGGCCGTAAGCGACGCCCGCGCTGCTGAAATCGCTGCTGCAAACTCTCCGCTCGCTGAAGAGGCTCCTGCCGCTGAAGCTGCTGAAGGCGAAGAAGCTCCTGCAGAAGTAGCCGAGGCTGCTGCTGAAGAGGCTCCTGCCGCCGAAGCACCTGCTGAGGAAGCACCTGCTGCTGAAGAAGCGCCTGCTGAGGAGGCCCCTGCCGCCGAGGAAGCGCCTGCTGCCGAAGAGGCTCCTGCTGAGGAAGCACCTGCTGAAGAGGCTCCTGCCGCCGAAGCTGCTGCTGAAGAAGCACCTGCAGAAGAAGCTCCCGCTGAGGAAGCTGCTGCTGAAGAGCCCGCTGCTGAAGAAGCGCCTGCTGAAGAAGCGCCTGCTGAAGACGCTCCTGCTGCAGAAGATGAGGAAGAAGAGAAAGCTGAGTAAGCCAACTCTTTCGCGATATTTGAAAGCCCTGCCGTTTGCGCAGGGCTTTTTTTTGACCCATGCACGTATCTGACTGTTTTCAATTGGGGGTGATCAAGCGCCCCTACAGCTTCAAAGGCGAGTTGGTGGCCAAGTTCCTGGTGGACGAAGGCGAACACTACACCGGTGCCGACCGCTTGTTTGTGCTCGAAGGCGAAGACCTGGTCCCCTACTTCGTGGACCGCTTCACCACCCGGCCCAAATCTGAATTTCGCCTCAAGCTGGAAGATGTGGATTCCGAAAAGGAGGCCAAGCGCCTCTCGGGCAAGGGCATTTACTTGCCTTTGAGTGAAAAGCAGCACCAAGATGCCGAGCACACCTCCTGGGTGGACTACTTGGTGGTGGACGCCCAAGCCGGCGAACTGGGACGCATCAGCGCCGTGCTCGACATCCCGGGCAACCCGCAATTGGAGGTAACCCAAGCCGCGCACGAGTTCCTGATTCCACTCAACGCGCAGTTCATCACCGAGGTGAACGATGACACCCAGACCATTCACACCAATCTGCCCGAGGGCTTGATTGACCTTGACGACTGAATGTGAACTGCGTGTGTCCCACATGCAATGTCTCTTCACCGTTTTTGTATGACGAGGTGAATAACTCCTGATTTTTTTGGGAAGGATTCCATCTTCTTGTTGCCTAGCTTTAGGGAAACCGGATGCCGCTGGCGAGCGGAACCACTACCTGAACTTTTCATCCCCATGAGCAAGAAGCCCGCGAAGAAGCCCAAGAAGATATTTGTCATCGATACCTCGGTCCTGCTCCACGACCACAACTCCATTGCCAACTTTGAGGAGCACCACGTCGCCATCCCCATCACTGTCCTGGAAGAACTCGACAATTTCAAAGTCGGGAACGACACCAAAAACTTCGAAGCGCGCGAATGCATCCGCATCATCGACCGCCTCAGCAAAGACTTCACCCTCAACGACTGGATACCGCTAGACAACGGGTTTGAGGGTATGATCAAAATCCTGCTCAACAAAAAGGGCGACGAGAGTTTGGTAGAACACGTGTTCAGTGAGCGTAAAAACGATCACACCATCCTCAACGCAGCCCTGCGCGTGCAGCAGGAAGCCAAAGGAGCACAAGTGATTCTGGTGACCAAGGACATCAACCTGCGCCTCAAAGCCAAGGCGTTTGACCTGCAGGCCGAAGATTACAAAACCGGCAAGGTCAAAGACACCAAGTTCCTGTACAGTGGCAAGTCCGCCCTCGAAGAGGTGGACAGCGAGGTCATCCGCAAGCTGTACCAAAGTGGATACAGCCGCAAGACCTCAGCGCTGGGCGATCAAAAACAGCCCAACCACTACTACATTCTCAAGAACTGCAGCAGTTCAGCGCTGGGCTACTACAACAGTCGCTCACGGTTGATTGAACGCGTGGACAAGAGCTACGCATACGGCATCAAGCCCAAGAATGCCGAACAGGCCTTTGCCCTCCACGCCATCACCCACCCGGAAATCAAACTCGTGACCATCAGCGGGGTAGCAGGTACCGGCAAAACCTTGCTTGCGCTCGCCGGAGCCCTGGAGCAGAAGAACAACTACGAGAACATCATTCTGGCCCGCCCCATTGTGCCCTTGAGCAACCGCGACATTGGTTACTTGCCTGGCGATGCCGAGGACAAGATCAAGCCCTATATGCAGCCCTTGGCCGACAACCTGAACTTCATCAAGAACCAATTCGGTGAAAACGAGAAGAAGCGCAAGGTGATCGAGGACATGGAAAACAACGGGCGCATCCAAATCTCGCCTTTGGCATACATCCGTGGGCGCAGCTTGAGCAACGTGATCTTCATTGTGGACGAGGCCCAAAACCTCACCCCCCACGAGGTCAAGACCATCATCACACGCGCCGGCGAGAACACCAAAATCATCCTCACCGGGGATGTGCGTCAGATTGACACGCCCTACTTGGACGAGCAATCCAACGGACTCTCCTACTTGATTGATCGCCTCAAAGGCCAGGAGTTGTTCGCCCACGTGACCCTCGAAAAAGGCGAACGCAGCCAGCTGGCCAACCTGGCCAACGAGTACCTCTGAATGCCCGAACATTCACGCCATGGAGCTGTTGTTCTTACCAAAGGACGCCCCCCATGCATGTGTTGAAGCGCGAGACGATTGTGAATGCCCCCTTGCAAGAGGTGTGGGATTTCTTTTCCAGCCCGGCAAATTTGAACCGAATCACCCCCCCCGACATGTCGTTTGAAATCCTCAGCGACTTGGGTCCTAAGATGCATACCGGCATGATCGTCCGCTACAAGGTGCGCCCCATCGCAAATATTCCTTTGGGATGGGTCACCGAAATCACGCACTGTGAAGAAGGCCAATACTTCGTGGACGAACAGCGCTTTGGTCCCTACCGTTTTTGGCACCACCAACACCACTTCACCTCATTGGCCGATGGCCGCGTGCGCATGACCGACATTGTCCACTACGATGTGGGCTTTGGGCCCCTCGGGCGATTGATGAACAAGGTGTACGTGGCGTCGCGACTGGACGACATCTTTGATTTCCGCGCGTCCATCATCCACGACATTTTTCCCCAAGACCGTCCAGCACTCAGAGCTGTTCGAGCAGCGCAGACACCGCCTCGGGACGCAGGGGCTTATGCATAAAGGCCACCACGCGGGGTTCGGCCTTGGCGCGTGCTACGTCTTCTGGACGTTCTCTGGGGGTGAGGACCACCGCTTTCCAGGTATTCTCTTCTGAGATCTGCCGTTGTAGCCAGGCGATGCCGTCGCGGTTGGGCAGGTTGATGTCCACCACCACCAAGTCTATTTGATGCTCGTGTAGGATGCGCTCGGCCGAGTGCACTTCTCGCGCTGCATGCATGCGATGAACACGGTCATGCTGGCTGAGCACAGTTTCGGCAATGAAAGCGGAAACGTCGTCGTCTTCAAGCAGAAGGACGTGAAGGTTCGGTGGATTCATGAGCAGTCAGTCGCACACGGAATGCGGTGCCCTCCTCTACGGCGCTCTCCACATGAATGTTACCTCCATGCGCGCGCACCAGGGAGTGAATCAAATGCAGACCTACGCCCTGCCCTTCCACATCTGGGTGAAAACGCTGGTACATGCGGAACAACCGGTGTTCCATGGTGGTGAGGTCCATGCCACGTCCGTTGTCTTTGAAGACCAGTACAGGCGTTCCGTCTTCCCATTCGGTGGTCACTTCCATGTGGAGCGGTACCTCGGCGCGGCGGTATTTGATGGCATTGCTGATGAAATTCTGAATGATGCTCAACAGCTGGTGGCGGGGATACCAGACCGTTTCCCAAGCTTTGGTGTCTACCGAAAGCGTGCGGCTTTCTTCAGGCAGACCACTGGTTAGGGTTAGCCAAGTGGATTGCAACAACGGCTCCAACTGCACTTGCTCAAACACCAGTCCGCGGGCGTTCTTCATCTCCAAAATGGTGGAGAAGGTGGCCAGTGTTTGCTTCATGCTCTGGACCGACTGCTTGAGTTTGTCCATCACCACCAACCCGGCCGATTCCATTTCAGTACGGTCGGCGAGCATGCCGAGCAGGACATCCATATTGGTCAGCGGCGAACGCAGGTCGTGCGAGGCCAAGTGGGTGAAATCGCGGAGGTAATTGTTGAGGGCTACCAGCTCAGCGTTGGCATCGGCGATTTGGCTGGATTGCTTCTGAATTTTGGTAGCGGATTCAAACGAACGGGTCACGTCTTGGGTGACGCCGCGCACCAACTCGTTGCCTTGCTGATCCACCACAGGGGCTTGGGCCATGAGCAAGAAATGCCGCTCATTCCCCATCCGCTTGAGGCGGAAACGGGTACTGACCTCCACGCGCTTGGTCATCAAGGTCTCAGCCGCGGCCTGGAAATTGGCAACGTCCTCGGGATGAATCATGCTCAGGAAATCGGCCATGCCGTCAGGCGCTTGTCCAGGAGACAGCCCAAACATGCGGCTCAACTCACGGCTCCACACGCTGCGGTCGGTTGCGGGATACCACTTCCAACTGCCTACTTGGGCGATGGACTGGGAGATCTCCAGCTCGCGGCGTTGGTTGACCACTTCCAAGCGATCGAGGGTTTCTTCGGTGGCATCGCGGAAGACCACGGCCACCTCTCCGGTAACGGGGGCTTGCGCTTCGGCCACACAGTCCACAAACCGCACACTGCCTTGCTTGCCCGCAATGCGAATGCGCAGGTCCACCGCTTCGCCGAGCTCAACGGCAGCCTGTAGGGCATCGCGCCATTCCTCGCGGTCTTCTTCTACCACAGCGTCCACCAAATGGTCTACGTTGAGGGGCGCCTGGTCGGCAAAGCCGAAGAGCTCGCGCATTTCAGAAGAAGCGACGGGGATACGGCCGGTGCTCTCGACCACACAAACACCCACGCGAGAGAGCGAGAGGGCGTGTTGCGCAAGGGAGTCAGCAGACCGGGATGGGTCTTGGGAAGTATTGGTTTTAGTTGGTGGCACTTGGATGAAGTAGCGCTGGAAGATACCACTTCCCTTGCGTTCGGGAAAGGGGTCTGGTCTGGAGTTTGCATCTTGCACTGCCATGAAACAACGTGTTGCCGCAATAGTGGGGGTAGTCATTGCTATGACTACACTGAATACCAACGGTTTAAGTCAAGAATTGGGCGCGGATAGTCTGCGTGCAGACAGTTCTGTTTTTTTTCACAACCTGCCCTATTTCTCGGCGGACGGTGACACGCTTTGGATGGATTATTATCCCGCTGCAAAGAACACGCAATCCCCCACGCTTTTGTTTGTGCATGGCGGCGGTTTCTATGCCGGCACCTACCGCAATACCAGCATCTCTGCCTACTGCGATTCCCTGCGTCAATGGGGGTACAATGTGGCCAGCATGCAGTACCACTTGCATTTGGAAGGGCAAGACTTTCACTGCAACCAACCCACCCCCAACAAGATCCGCGCGGTTGAAGTGTGCGTACGGGACATCCACCGCGCCTCGGCCTACCTCACAGCCCCGGTAGACTCCTTGGTTTCGCCAGCTTCCGGTATTGTGCTGATAGGCAGTAGCGCCGGCGCAGAAGCGGCGTTGCACGCGGCCTACTGGTCCAAAACCCGCCCGTTTTTTGAAGGTACTCCGCTGCCTGCAGATTCTGTGGGCTACCGTGGCGTGGTGGCCTTTGCCGGAGCGTTGGAAGACACCACACTTGTTGCTCCCGAAAACGTACTGCCCACCGCACTGTTTCACGGCACATGCGATCCGCTGGTTCCCTTTGAAACCGACATCCACCATTATTGCCCCAAACGCACCCCAGGCGCCTGGCTTTTGCACGGGTCTAAGAGCATAGCCGATCAACTCGAGCGACTGAACGCCTCCTACTATTTGCACGTGGCTTGCGGCGACGGACACGCCATGGCCGGACGCCCCATGGTGGAACAAATTGCCGAGACGGTGCTCTTCATCCGCACCGCCATTGAACAAGGTGCACACCAGCAAACCACCGTGGTGGTTCCGGGCACAACCGACTGTCCTGAAACCGATTACGGGCCTTGTTCACAACTCCCGGCCCAAGACCGAAACTAAGGGGGGGGTGTTTGCGCCGTATAAGGACGCAGACTAAACCCTGATTTCATGCTCCGATGCCTTCCGTTTCTCCTGCTGGCGACCGCCGTGCAGGCACAACACCTCCGTGAACTCGATTTCCAACAGATCTACGCCCAAAGCCGCGTTGCGGTGCAAGAGGTGTACAGCTACACGTGCGAAAACAACTTGCCCGTGGACTCCTGTTTGATTTCCCGCACCGAGTACGACCAGGAAGGCCGCATGACCATGAGCACCGATTACTTTGCCTGCGGACGGGTGTTTTGCAAGCAAACCTTCACCTACGATGAAGAAGGCAAGCTGGCCACCAATACTTTGCGCCACCGGTTCAACGGCATGCAAGACGTGGAAGTGGAAAAACGCCAGACCAACACCCTCACCGACGTTTACGACGAGCAAGGATTGCTGCTCTTGCACCACAGCTTTGGCAAACAGGGACTCACCCGGATCACCAAACACGTGTACACGCGTCACGCTGGTTAGCGCGTGAGGCTGCGGTACTTGATGCGCTTGGGGCCTTCGTCGCCCAGGCGCTTGCGCTTGTTCTCTTCGTATTCGCTGTAGGTGCCTTCGAACCAGTACACCTGAGAATCGCCTTCAAAGGCCAAGATGTGGGTGGCAATGCGGTCCAGGAACCAACGGTCGTGGGAAATGACCACGGCGCAGCCTGCAAAGCTCATCACCCCTTCTTCCAACGCACGCAATGTGTTGACATCGATGTCATTGGTAGGCTCATCCAGCAGCAGTACGTTGGCCTCGGTCTTGAGGGTCATGGCCAAATGCAAGCGGTTGCGCTCTCCGCCGGAAAGCACCTTGCATTTCTTCTGCTGGTCCGAACCGTTGAAGTTGAACTTGCTCACGTAAGCGCGGCTGTTGACGGTGGTGCCGCCGATCTCAATCACTTCGTTGCCGCCTGAGAGTACTTCCCACACAGTTTTTTCGGGATCGATGTCTTGGTGACGCTGATCCACGTAACCGATTTGTACGGTTTCACCCAAGGTGATGGTACCGGTATCCGGCGTTTCCTCGCCCATGATGAGGCGGAACATGGTGGTTTTACCTGCACCGTTGGCCCCTACTACCCCTACAATTCCCGCGGGCGGCAGGTGGAAGTTGAGGTCTTCAAACAGCAGCTTTTCGCCAAAGCCTTTGCTCACCCCTTCAAACTTGATCACCTCGTTGCCCAGGCGCGGTCCGTTGGGGATGGCCAAGCGCACCTTGGCTTCTTTCTCGCGGGTGCCCTCGCTCATGAGCTTGTCGTAGTTCTGCAGACGGGCTTTGTTCTTGGCTCGGCGGCCTTTGGGATTCATGCGTACCCACTCCAACTCGCGGTCGAGCTCTTTTTGGCGCTTGCTCTCCTGCTTTTCTTCTTGTTGCAGGCGCTTGCTCTTTTGCTCCAACCACGACGAGTAGTTGCCCTTCCATGGAATGCCTTCGCCGCGGTCGAGCTCGAGGATCCAACCGGCGACGTTGTCCAAGAAGTAACGGTCGTGCGTCACACACAGCACGGTACCCTTGTAACGGTCCAGGTGTTGCTCCAACCAGTCCACCGACTCAGCGTCCAAGTGGTTGGTAGGCTCATCCAGCAGCAGTACATCCGGGGCTTCCAGCAGCAGGCGGCACAGGGCCACGCGGCGGCGCTCCCCTCCAGAAAGGTTGCCAATGATAGCGTCCTCAGGCGGCAGGCGCAGCGCGTCCATGGCGATGTTGAGCTTGGTGTCCAGCTCCCATGCGTCGAGGGCGTCAATCTTGTCTTGCACCTCGGCTTGGCGGTCCATGAGGGCTTGCATTTTATCGGGATCGTTCAGGATTTCTTCGTCCATGAACTTCTCGTTGATCTCTTCGTACTCCTTGAGCACGGCTACGATTTCGGCGGTGCCTTCTTCCACCACTTGGCGGACGGTTTTGGTGTCGTCCAGCTCGGGCTCCTGGGGCAGGTACCCGACCGAGTAGCCATCGGACCAGACCACATCGCCGTTTGTGGGCTCGATGATGCCGCCAATGATTTTCATCAAGGTAGACTTACCCGCACCGTTCAAACCCAGGATGCCAATCTTAGCTCCGTAGAAAAAGGAGAGGTAAATGTCTTTGAGGATGTGTTTGCCGGTGGGGGTCTGATGATTGACCTTCACCATGCTGAATATGACTTTCTCGTCGCTCATGTCCGCTGGGGAATTGGTGGGAAGAATGGACGGCGAAGATCGCCAATGCAACGGGAATCCTGCAAGCCTGACAGGAATTTGGTGGATAACAAAAAAGCCACCCCGCTAGAGAGTGGCTTTTATGTGCGCTTGGTGCGCGGAGTTCTTAGTGTGAAACCACGAGTGACTTCACCTCTGAGCGGTGACCATTGACCGTCAAGTTGTAGAGGTACACGCCGTTGTTCAGGTCAGACACGTCCAATTTGGCGGTGCCTTGAGCGGCTTCGAGGGTGACGTCTTTTACCACGTTGCCCACCAGGTCAAAGAGCTGGAGGTGCACGGGAGAAGTGGTCACGTTGAAATCGATGTTCACGGTGGTGTTTGCAGGGTTGGGGTACGCTGGGCTGGCTTGGAGCGCAGGTACGTCTGCAATGTTGTTGGCTTGGTCGCACACGTCGATTTGGAGGTCGAGGTCTACGCCGTCGGCGCTGTTGTTGCGATCGTAGAAGGTGATCACCCACTCCGAACCGATCGTACCTACAGCAAACTGGTGGATGCTAATGGCGCCGCTGGTTTCACCTGGAGCCAATACGAGCAGTGGTGAAGCTTCGGTGCCTTCCCAAGAGGCGTCTGTGTTTACAGGCTCAAAGCACTGGGCGCCGAGGCAGATTTGGATTTTGAGGGCGTCGGTGGGGTCGTAGCAGGCTACGTCAACCGAGCAAGCCACCTCGATGGATGCTGATCCGTCGTTGGTGATGAAGATTTCGTCGTAATCCAGGTAAGCACCCAGATCCAGATCGAGGCTGTTTTGAGTCAGGCTCAACGATTGTGCTGCCGCGCCGCCGGCAACCAACACTATGGCGATCAAAGTAAAGATGTGTTTCATGCTCTTATGGATTTCGTTTGCAGGTCTATCAAAGATACCAACTTCGTGCCGCTCTCCCCTCAGGCCCGGTCGCTTTTTAGCGTGAAAAGTGTGATTTCAGGGAAGATTCCTACGCGCCCTGGGAAGGCCAAAAAGCCAAACCCGCGGTTGACGTATAACATCTGCTTCCCTACGTTATACAGGCCTGCCCAGCGTTTGTACACGAATTGAACCGGGCTAAACTTGAGCCCAATGGCTGGGATTTCTATGCCCATCTGCAACCCGTGTGTGTGGCCGCTGAGGGTAAGATCAATGGCGGTTTTGTCCACCACGAGCTCCTCAAAGTGCGTGGGGTCGTGAGACATGAGGATTTGAAAGCGGTTGGGGTTGGAGCCTTTCATTGCTTTGCCCAGGTCTCCCTTTTGGAAGAATCCACGGCCCCAGTTGTGTACGCCCAAGAGCTCGAATGAATCCTCCCCATGGGTCAGTACTTCATGTTCGTCCTCCAGCAGGCGGAAGCCCATTTCTCCGTGGATTTCCTTGAGTCGCTTGACGCTGGCGGCCTCTTCTTCTTCGGTGAACTCGCCGTAGTGGGCGTAGTCGTGGTTGCCAAACACCGAGTATTTGCCATGCTTGGCGCGCAGTCCTCCCAACACATCAATGAAGGGTTCGGCTTCGTCGGCCACTTCGTTGACCATGTCGCCGGTAAACAGGATGTAATCGGGGTCCAAGCTGTTGATCATGTCCACGGCCTTTTGGACCGGGGCGGTATCTCCGGCAAAACTGCCTAAGTGCATGTCGGAAATCTGTACAATACGCAGCCCGTCCAAGCCATAGCCGATGCGATCCGAGGCAATTTCGCGCTCCAACACCCGGAATTTGTACTTGCCCACGGTCACGCCGTGCACAAACGCACCGAGGGTAACCGTACTGGCCGCCAAACCGGCCTTGGTCAAGAAATCTGCTCGGGAAATGCCGCTGCCTTCACTCCCATCGACCGCACCTCCTGGAAACAATTTGTACCAGCCCAAGCGCACCAAGTGCACAATGTCGTCGGTGAGGTTGAAGGCGATGAAAATGACTTTGGGCACCAGCAGGGTGAAGAACACGCCAAGCCAAAAATTGATGAGCCAGGGGTTGTGTGTGCGCAGTTCCCGGAAGTTGGACATAGTGACTGCAAAGCCGATGACTGCTGTGAGGCTGATTGCCCAATAGGCAATGGAGATCCACAAACGCGTGGGTTTACCCATACCTCGGGTCAACAACCAAACGCCTTTGAAGACCAACAGGTCAATCAACAAAAACAACAACAACGGAATGATCAGGCGCGCCATGCGGTGAAAGATTAGATCGGCAAAACTATCACATCCAACACCGGACATGGTGGATTGTTTTTGCCAATGAATGACAAAGGATAGGGACGGTTTCTGCTAATATTGCCCACCAAACTTTTGCCATGAGTCAACGTCACGACTGGTCGCTCTCTGAGCTCCGCGACATCCACGATATGCCCCTGCTGGAACTGGTGTTCCGCGCTGCCACCGTTCACCGCGAACATCACGATCCGCGCAAAGTGCAGGTCAGCAGCCTGTTGAGCGTCAAAACCGGAGGCTGCCCGGAGGATTGCGCGTACTGCCCTCAAGCGGCCCGTTACAACACCGACGTTGACGTCCACAAAATGTTGGACCCGCGCATTGTCGTGGCCCGCGCCAAAAAAGCCAAGGAAGCCGGAGCATCGCGCATGTGCCTAGGCGCTGCCTGGCGAGAAGTGCGCGACAACCGCGACTTTGATAAGGTGATCGACATGGTCAAAGGCATCCGCGAACTGGACATGGAGGTGTGCTGCACCCTGGGCATGCTCAACGAAGAGCAGGCCAAAAAGCTGGACGACGCCGGCGTGTACGCTTACAACCACAACATCGACACCTCCGAGGAGCACTACGAGGAAATCATTTCTACCCGCACCTTTGACGACCGCTTGGACACGCTCAAAAACGTGCGCAAGACCAACATGACGATTTGTAGCGGCGGCATCATTGGCATGGGCGAATCCATCGAAGACCGCTTGGGCATGCTGCGTACCCTGTCGGGCCTGTCGCCCCACCCCGAGTCAGTGCCCATCAACGCTTTGGTGCCTGTAGAAGGTACGCCGTTGGCTGAGCAAGAACGCGTGCCGTTTGACCAATGGCTGCGCATGATTGCCACCGCGCGCATTGTGATGCCCACCAGCATGGTCCGCCTCAGCGCAGGCCGCACCGAACTGGGCGAAGCAGAACACGCCCTGCTGTTCTTGGCAGGAGCCAACTCCATTTTTGCTGGAGACCAACTGCTGACCACCCCCAACCCCGAATTCAGCTTCGACCAAGCCCTGCTTACCAAGCTGGGATTGGAACCCCAAGAAGCCTATGCCCACGCCCCAGAACACGCCTGAGGCGCTCTTTGAGCAAGCGCTTGCCCGCATCGCTCCCGATCAACTTCGCAGCGAATACCCGCCGTTTGACGGTGTTGACTTTGCGGCCAACGATTATTTGGGGCTGGCTCAAACTCCTGTTTCTGCTGAGGCCCTTACAGGTGCCACAGGGTCTCGCCTGTTGAGTGGCGTGCATCCACAACTGCTGGCGCTTGAAAAAGCGCTCGCAGCACACCACCAGTCCGCCCATGCATTGGTGTTCCCTTCGGCCTATCAAGCCAACCTTGCGCTGATCCAAAGCCTGGTCAACGCAGGTGGCCGTGTGGTGGTGGACAAGTACATCCACGCCAGTGTGATTGACGCTTTGCGTTTGGCTGAGGCCCCCATTACCCGTTTTCGTCACAACGACCCCGAACACCTCGCACAAATCTTGGCCGAGGCTCCTGACACGCCCACGTTTGTGGTGACCGAAGCCGTATATAGCATTCATGGCAATCGTGCCCCGGTGGCTGATTTGCTGGAGGTGTGCGAGGCAACAGGCGCGCTCTTGGTGTTGGACGAAGCCCACAGCTGCGGCTGGATGGGCAGCGGTGGCCGCGGCCTGGCACTGGCCTTGGACGTGGCCGATCGCATCCCCGTTCGCGTGCTGGGCTTTGGCAAGGCCTGGGGCGCAAGCGGAGGCGCCCTGCTTACAGGAGCTGCCCACCGCCAGTGGATGCTGAACACCAGCCGCGCCTTGATTTACAGCACGGCTTTATCTCCCTTGTGGTGTGCGCTGTTGTTGGACCGGTTGCGCGCTGTGGACGCCGCTGAACCCCAACGCATCCAACTGCACAAACACTTGACCTGGTGGGGCGAGCGCACGGGCAAAACTCCCTCCTCTCCCATCCAATTCTTGCCCTGCGCCGACAACTCCACTGCCCTGCATGCTTCCAAGGCCTTGTTGGGATTGGGCATGCGTGCGCTCCCGATTCGAAAGCCCACCGCTCCCGGGGGGCAGCCGGGCCTGAGAATCAACCTGTCAGCAGCCCACACCCGCGAGCAACTCAAGGCCTTGGCAGCCGCATTGGACGTGTGCCTTCCCGGGTGGAATTCGTAGTGCGGAGTCCGCGCGCCTTGTTTACTTTCGCAGCGTATGAAACGGAACTTGTTCTTGCTCTTTGTTTTGATCGTGCTCACCGGAGTGGCGTGGCTGCTCCGAGATGCCGGCATGTCCGACCGCACCTCTACGACCACCCCTTTGAGCGATTTTGCCATTGAGGACACCGCTTCGGTGGATCAGATTTTCATTGCCGACCAAGACGGCAACACCTCTTTGCTCGTGCGTCAAGAGGACAAGACTTGGCGCGTGAACGATAAGTACCGTGCCACCGATTACAAGGTGCAGAACCTGTTGAACGGGTTTAAGAACATTGCGGTGAAAGCTCAAGTCCCCACCGCCACCAAGCCTGGAGTAATTTCCATGATCGCAGGACGCGGTCGCAAGGTGGAGATCTACCAGAACGGTCAATTGAGCAAGACCTGGCTCATCGGCACATGTACCCCCGACCACTTCGGCACCTACATGGTACTCGAAACCCCAGAAGCAGGGCGTTCTTCTGAGCCGTTCATCATGCGCATGGAAGGGTTCTCGGGCTGTTTGCGCCAGCGCTACTTTGCATGGGAAAAGGAATGGCGCCACACCGGCATTTTCAACTACCCCACCTTGGACCTCGCACGCGTGGAGCTCACCAACCACGAAAGCCCCGACAACAGCTTTGACATCCGCTACGGCGGAGGCAACGCGCTGGAATTGCACGCTCCCCTCTTGCAAAAGCAAGTACCCGTATTTGACACCTTGGCGGTGAAAGACTACCTACTGCTCTACAAAAAGGTACACTGCGAAACCTACACCAGCTACCTTGAGGACAACCAAGAGGATTCCTTGCGCAACGCGATGCCGGCCTTCACCATCCGCGTGACCGACAACACAGGCGGGGTCAAAAAAGTGGACCTGCACTGGAAGAAGTCCGAGAAAGTCCAAATGGATCCCGAAGGCAACGTGATGGCGCACGACGGGGACCGCATGTACGCGGTACTGGCCAGCGGCGAGGTGGCCCTGGTGCAGCGCTACACCTTTGACCCGCTACTGGGGGGCATCGCACGATTTGCGCCCAAGCCTTGATCCGCGATCAACCGGGTGGTTCCTCTTGGATGCAGCACCAGAGATTTCGAGCATAGCATCCTGCAACGTCTCCGATTCTCCACATTGGAAGAAGCCACTTGGTGCAAGTGCTACATGGCCTGCAACAGTATCTCTACTCAACGATTGAACGTATTGGTAAAGGCGGCGCCGATGACCCGGTCGTAGCCCAGGGCTTGGTCCCAGTTGTAGGCAAAGACCGTGTAGATGTTGTGCGTTTGACGGTGTGACCCTTCAAGCATGGCCAGGTCCACCACGCCGGCACTGTGCTCCACCACTGCATACTGGTAATTGGTGAAGCCTTGCTTGAGCATGACTTCCAACTCGTAGCTGCGGCTGGCCGGGTTGTAGTGCATCTTGAAGCGCTCTTGGGTTTGGAAGTCCGAAAGGGCTCCAAACACATACACCTCGGCATGGGTCATTTCCACGTCGTAGGGCAAGCGGAAGTGATGGAAAACGTACTCCGCTTCGAGGTTGGAGTCGCCGGCGTCGTCGTTTTTGACAAAGAATTTGCCTTCGATGTCGCCCTGGGTGCGGTATTGCTTGAAGGATCGGCGTCCAAAAGCCTTGACCCAGCAGTGCACATCTCCTTGCCAAATGCCAATGCTGTCGATTTCATAAGACTTGAACCCGAGGGACTTGGTGTCGATGGCGCGCCACTCATTGCCGCCGTCGAAGTTGTTTTCGCGGCTGTAATCGTAGCTGAGTTCGGTGCCTTTGACAAAGCGGGGTTGGAGGTCGGTGATGGCGTTGTCCCAGCGGTTGTTCTGGAGCAGCGCCACGTGGAAGTCGGTGTAGGGGTTGATGATGTCAAACCCCGGGTGATGCACCTCAAAGTCCAACTCTTGACGGTAGCGGGCATCTTCCACAGCGGTGGCTTCGCGCACGTTGGTGGCCACCGTCACCAGCCGTTCGTACACCACCATGCGCCGTGAAAGCACGAGTTGGGTGGGGTCTGCGTCCTCGTAGACCACCAGCAAGTAGTTGCCGCTGAGGCTCACCGAGCTCATGTCGTTGGGGAACTGGGCCGAGTAATGCGTGTAGCCCCGCATAGTGTTGAACGAATCCTCAATGTCAGAAATGGAGTTTTCGGCAAAGCCATTCATGTAAGCGACGGACTCCAGGTCGGACGGTTGCCAGTCGTGGGTGCAGTGGATGAGTGTGAAGTACAGGTCGCGGTAGTCGGCGTTGAGGTCGTCGAAGTGGAGCTCAAGGATGCCGTCGGACCCGAGCAACAAGTAGGGTTCGGAGAGTTGCGCGTCGGAAGGATAACACTGTACGGTGCGGATGGCGGGGTCATAGACGTGGTTGTCGTACACCAATTCTTCAGGCCAGTCGTTGGGGTCGATGGAAGAAGTCACCGGGTGCGGTGGAAAACTCGCAGCGCGCATAGGGGTCAAAACGCCCGCCATCAGAACACACACCAAAGCCGCTGTAAATCCCAACCTACATGGGCTCGAAGTGATTGAAATACGGGGAGTTTCACCCATTGTTTAGAACGATTCTAAATTGATTCTCCGAGGCCTTGTCCACCAAAGCCAAGGGAGCCAATTGATTAATTTTGCCGATCGAATTTAACGCCAAGTCCCAATAATGTCGAAATCATTTCGAATTCGGAGAGGAACAGACATCCGTCTGGTCGGCGAAGCCTCCCAAAACGTCGCGGACGCCCCACGTGGTGCCGTGTACGCAGTGCAACCCACGGACTTCCATGGGTTGGTTCCCAAACTCGTGATCAAAGAGGGTGCCACGGTGCAAGCCGGTTCACCGCTGTTTTACGACAAGTACAACGACCGTGTACAGTTCACCTCGCCGGTGAGCGGTACGGTCAAAGCCATTGTGCGAGGCGCCAAGCGTCGCATCCTGGAAGTACAGATCGAAGCAGACGGCCAAGACACCTTCCACAAGCACAACGCCCCTGGCGCTACTGGCTCGCGTGAAGCAGTCGTGGAAGCCCTGTTGGCGAGCGGCATGTGGCCGAGCATTCAACAACGTCCCTTCAGCGTGGTGGCCAACCCGGCCGACGCCCCCAAGGCCATCTTCGTGAGCGGCTTTGATAGCGCCCCCCTCGCTCCAGATCCGGACTTCGTGATGCAGGAACGCGAGGCAGACTTCCAAAACGGCATGAAAGCCCTTGTGACCCTGGCAGCAGGCAAGCCTGTTCACCTCGGTGTCCGCAAGGGTTCTTCGTTTTATAAAGCCCAAGACGGGGTGACCATCAACACCTTTGAAGGTCCCCACCCTGCCGGCAACGTCGGCGTACAAATCCACCGTGTATCGCCCATCAACAAGGGCGAAGTGGTGTGGACCGTACGTCCGCAAGACGTGGCCAACATCGGCCGCTTCCTGGAAACCGGTGAGGCGCGCTTCGACCGCACCTTTGCCATTGCAGGTAGCAAAGCGTCCAACGCTCAGTACCTCAAAGGCCGCGCTGGTCAGCCCTTGAAATCAGTGGCGTCACACATCGAGGCCGACAACGCCCGTGTGATTTCAGGCGATGCCCTGAGCGGTACCCAAACCACACTCGACGGTTACCTCGGTTTCTACGACCACCTGGTGACTGCCCTTCCTGAAGGCCACGAGCCCCAGTTCTTCCTCACCGATGGCTGGTTGAGCCCAGGTCTCAGCAAGTTCTCGCTCTCACGCGCCTTCCCTACCTGGTTGCTGCCCAAGAGCAAGAAGTTCGATTTGAACACCAACATGAACGGCGAGCCGCGTGCCTTTGTAGTGACCGGCCAGTACGACGCGGTGTTCCCCTTCGACATCTACCCTGTGCAGTTGGTCAAGGCCATCATGGTCAACGACATCGACGCCATGGAGAAACTCGGGATTTACGAGATAGCACCTGAAGACTTTGCCCTGTGCGAGTACGCGTGCACCTCGAAAATCGAAGTTCAACGCATCGTACGCGAAGGCCTGGACGTGGTCCAGGAAGAGTGCGCTTAAGAAAACGACTCCGGAACCGCTGAAAACGCCCCTCAGCTCGAAACCTCGACGCTCAAGAACAGGTTAACCCAGCAGACTCCGAACGATCTACAGATATGAAAGCATTACGCTCATTTCTCGACAACAAAGTCAAGCCCCACTTTGAAGAAGGTGGCAAGCTGAAGCGCTTTTGGGTGGTGTACGACTCGCTCGACACCTTTGCCTTTGTACCCGGTCACGTGACCAAAGGCGGTACCCACATCAAAGACGGCATCGACCTCAAGCGCACCATGTTCTTGGTGATTGTGGCCATGATTCCGTGTTTGCTCTTCGGCACATGGAACATCGGTCACCAGCACTTGCTGAGCATTGGTGAAATCACCCCGGCTGACGCTTGGACCGCCCAGTTTGGCGCCAAGATCCTCACCGGTTTGATCAAAGTACTTCCGCTGATTGTGGTCAGCTACGGTGTGGGACTCGGCATCGAGTTCATCTTCGCCGGCATCCGCAAGCACAGCATCAACGAAGGTTTCCTGGTTTCCGGGATGCTCATTCCACTCATCATGCCGGTGGACGTTCCACTTTGGATGGTGGGCGCCGCTACCGCATTTGCTGTAGTGATTGGTAAAGAGGTCTTCGGTGGTACCGGTATGAACATCCTCAATGTAGCGCTTACCGCGCGTGCGTTCCTGTTCTTCGCCTACCCTACCAAAATGGCCGGTGACATCTGGATCCACGTAGCCGACGCTGGCGCAAAAGTGGTCGATGGCTACACCGGTGCAACCGCACTCGGTCACTTGGCCACCACTGTAAAAGAGCCCGGAACCATCGACGCCACCATGGCCATGATGGGTGACGGCGGCCAGTTCTCCTTCATGAATTGCTTGATCGGAACCATTCCCGGTTGTGTGGGTGAAACCTCAGCCATCGCTTGCGCCATTGGTGCTGCGCTGCTGATCTGGACCGGCATCGGTTCGGCCCGCGTGATCTTGAGCTTCCTGGCCGGTGGTTTGGTGATGGGCTTCCTGTTCAACGCCATCGGTGCCAACGCCTTTATGGAAGTGTCTCCACTGCACCAAATCGTGATGGGTGGCTTCATGTTCGGTATGGTCTTCATGGCCACCGACCCTGTGACTGCAGCCCAAACGGCACAAGGAAAAATTTGGTACGGCTTCTTCGGCGGCTTCTTCTCGATTCTGATTCGCGTCTTCAACCCCGCCTATCCTGAAGGCGTAATGATGGCGATCCTGTTCATGAACGTGATGGCTCCGATGATCGACCACTACGTGATCCAAGCCAACATCAACAAACGCATGAAACGCACCGCAGCTGTCGCAGCGGCCTAACTCAGCACTTATGGCAATCAACAAGAACAGCAACGGTTTTACCTTCTTCTTCGCCATCGCTTTGGTGGTGGTGTTTGGTGCCTCGCTCTCTATCCTGAAGTCGAGCCTCAAGCCCATCCAGGACAAAAACGCGGCAGTCAAGAAGAAAATGGACATCCTCGGCGCCATCAAGGTGGAAAGCACCCGCGAGAACGCCGATGTCAAGTTTGAAGAGCTCCTTAAGGATTCTTACGTGATCAACGCCAAAGGCGAGAAAGTGGCCGACGGTCCTTCTGCCCTGGACGTGGACGTGAAAAAGGACTTCCGCTCTAAAGTGAGCCGTAAGACCAAAGAATTCAAAGGCGATCCCGAAGGACTGCAAGCAGCCCTGGAAGCCGAGAGCGAATTGTACTTCCCGGTATTTGTGTTTGAGCAAGACGGTCAAGACCTCACCGTGGTTCCTATGGTAGGCTCAGGCCTCTGGGGTCCTATCTGGGGCTTTGTCTCAGTAGAGGACGACAAGAAGACCATCTACGGATGCAAGTTTGATCACAAGACCGAGACCCCGGGGCTGGGTGCTGAGATCAAAGAGGACCTGTTCCTCGACCGCTTTGACCCTTCGAAAGAAGCCGCAAGCTCGCGCGTATTGATGCCGGGCAGCAGCAAGATCTTCGAAGTAATCAAAGGAGGCGCTGCTCCTACCAAAGAAAACCAGGTGGAAGGCATCACCGGTGGCACCATCACTTCCAAAGGTGTGGAAGAGATGATGAACCGCACCTTCAGCATCTACTACAAGCATTTTCAAACCGGCACAGCTCAGCTGAACCGCTAATCCCGCAGTCATGAGTACAGAAACTGCAACCAAGAAAGAGGGCTTGTTCTCCAAGAAGAACAAGAAGCTCCTCTCCGACCCCTTGAACGACAACAACCCGATTACCGTACAGGTACTCGGCATCTGTTCAGCACTGGCGATTACCGTTCAGGTGCAACAGGCCGTGATGATGTCGCTGTCGGTACTGTTCGTAATGATCGGTGCCAACGCTATTGTATCGCTGCTGCGCAACGTGATTCCGGATCGTATCCGCATCATCGTGCAACTGGTGGTGGTAGCATCGCTGGTAATTATCGTAGACGAGTCCCTGAAGGCCTTCTCCCCCGACATCAGTGAAAAGCTGTCGGTATTCGTAGGTCTGATCATCACCAACTGCATCATCATGGGCCGCCTAGAGGCCTTTGCACTGGGCAACAAGGTGGGGCCCTCAATCATGGACGCCATTGGTAACGCAATGGGTTACGCTTGGATTCTGGTCGTGGTAGCCGTGGTGCGCGAGATCTTCGGATCGGGTGCCTTCAGCTTCCCGGGTCTAGGACAAGTGAAGTTCATTCCGCAAAGCTTCTTCGACTTTGGATACGCCAACAACAACCTCATGATCCTGCCTCCGATGGCACTGATCGTAGTGGGTGTGATCATTTGGATCCAGCGTTCGAAGAACACCAAACTCATCGAAGAGAACTAATCCATACCCAAGACACACGACATGGAAATCCTCAGCATCATCGTCAAGGCGATCTTCTCGGAAAACATGATTTTCGCCTACTTCCTGGGTATGTGTTCATACCTGGCAGTATCCAAGACCGTGAAAACGGCTGTGGGTCTCGGCTTCGCCGTGATCTTCGTACTGCTGGTGACCGTACCCATCAACTACTTACTTGAAAACTACGTCCTGCAGGAAGGCGCACTCGCCTGGCTGGGCCCCGATTGGGCCGAAGTCGACTTGAGCTTCCTTTCGTTCATCATGTTCATTGCTGTGATCGCTTCGATCGTGCAGCTGGTGGAGATGATCGTCGAGAAGTTTGCCCCTGCCCTGTACGGCGCACTCGGTATCTTCCTGCCTCTGATCGCGGTAAACTGCTCGATCCTGGGTGGTGCACTGTTCATGCAAGAGCGCCAGTACCCCGGCATCGGCGACGCGACTGCGTTTGCACTCGGTTCGGGCATCGGTTGGTGGTTGGCCATTGTGGCCATCGCAGCCATCCGCGAAAAAATCCGCTACTCACACGTTCCAGCTCCCCTCAAAGGACTGGGCATCACCTTCATCATTACCGGACTCATGGGCATGGCCTTCATGAGCTTCATGGGTATTGAATGGTAAACCGCTAATTGAAAGGAACACATGGGAACTACACTGATTGCTGCACTTGCATTCTTCCTCATCCTCATCCTGCTCTTGGTAGGCCTGCTGCTCTTCGCGAAAGCACGTCTGAGCCCAAGCGGCAAGGTGAAAATCCAAATCAACGGCGAAAAGACCATCGAGGTTGACGGCGGGTCTACCCTGCTGACCACCCTCGGTAACGCGGGCATCTTCCTCCCCTCTGCATGTGGTGGTGGAGGCACCTGTGTTCAGTGCACCTGCCAAGTAGACGAAGGTGGCGGCGCCATCCTCCCTACCGAGGAGCCGCACTTCTCGCGCAAGCAAATTGCCGACAACTGGCGCCTCGGATGCCAGGTGAAGGTGAAAGAAGACATGGAAATCCGCATCCCCGAAGAAGTCTTTGGCATCAAGAAGTGGGAATGCGAAGTGGTCTCGAACTACAACGTGGCTTCGTTCATCAAGGAGTTTGTGGTGCGCCTGCCCGAAGGCGAGTCGCTCGACTTCGAAGCCGGTGGTTACATCCAGATTGACGTACCGTCGATCACGGTGAACTACAAGGACATGGACATCACTGCTCACCCGGAGCACCACCCCAAGCCTGACGAATTCCAGAACGAGTGGGACAAGTTTGGCCTGTGGGACCTGAAAATGGTCAACAACGAAGAGGTCGTTCGTGCATACTCGATGGCCAACCACCCTGCGGAGGGCAACATCGTGATGCTCAACATCCGTATTGCTACCCCACCATGGGACCGTGCCCGCAACGCTTGGATGCAAGTGAACCCAGGCGTATGCTCGTCGTACGTGTTTGGCCTCAAGCCGGGTGACAAGTGCACCATCTCAGGCCCATACGGCGAGTTCTTCATCAAGGAGACCGACGCCGAAATGGTTTACATCGGTGGTGGTGCTGGTATGGCGCCGATGCGCTCGCACCTCTTCCACTTGTTCCACACCGTGAAGACCGGCCGCAAGGTGACCTTCTGGTATGGTGGCCGCTCGAAGCGCGAGCTGTTCTACTTGGACGATTTCCGCAAGATTGAACAGGAGTTCCCGAACTTCAAATTCCACGTAGTATTGAGCGACCCGCTCGAGTCTGATAACTGGAACGAGAAGAAGAACGTGGACGACGAGGGCGATGGCTTCCTCGGCTTTGTACACCAGGCCGTGATCGATCACCACCTCACCCAACACGAGGCTCCTGAAGACATTGAATTCTACTTCTGTGGACCACCCCTGATGAATCAGGCGGTCCTCAAGATGGTCGACGACTGGGGAGTGCCTCCAGAAAACGTTGCATTTGACGACTTTGGTGGATAATCCCACCACATCCCTGAAAGAGGCGCCTCGTGCGCCTCTTTTTTTGCCCTTAACTTCGCACCATGCGCAACCTGCTCTTGATCTCTTTGATTGCAGCCCTGTGGAGCTGTGGATCCTCTGAAACGCCGGACACCGAAGCCGCCGTTGACCCCAACCTCATTGGCCGCCAACTGGTGGGTGAAGCCCAAGGCACCACCTACCACATTACCTACCTGGGAGACACCACCGACTACCAACCCCAGATCGACAGCTTGCTGGACCGGTTTGACCAAGACCTGAGTACCTGGCGCCCGGGGTCGCTGATCAACCAAATCAATGCCCACAACCGCCGCGATACGGTGTTTGGGTTTGTGGACAGTACCCGCTTCTTCTCGGCGGTGTTTGATCTGAGTCGGGAGATCTACCTGACCACCGATGGTGCGTTTGACCCCACAGTGCTTCCGCTGATCAAAGGCTGGGGCTTCCAACTCGAGCAGCGCTCCGACATGAACCAGCAGAAGGTCGATTCCCTCTTGGCCATGGTGGACTTCAGTGAATACGGGATTGACATCGCGGAATTCACCGCACCAGACAACGAGTACCTCTACACCCACACCGAAGTGCTCAAGCTCAACCCCGATGTGCAGCTAGACTTCAACGCCATTGCACAGGGCTACAGCATCGACCTCATTGGCGATTTGCTGCGCAGCTACAACATTCAAAACTTCATGGTGGAACTGGGCGGCGAAGTGCTGTGCAGCGGCACCGGCACCACCGGCGGTCCCTGGCGCATTGCCATCGACAAACCGGAAGAAGGCGACACCCACAGCACCCAAGCAGTGGTGAGCCTCAGCGACAAGGCCTTGGCCACCAGCGGCAACTACCGCAAGTTCTACGAGGAAGACGGCCAGCGCTATTCACACATTGTCAATCCCAAAACCGGATACCCGGCGCAAAACACGCTGCTCAGTGCCACGGTGATGGCCGACAATTGCGGCGTGGCTGATGCGTACGCTACAGCGCTCATGGTCCTGGGAGAAGACGCCATCCCCTTCCTGCAAAACCATCCCGAGCTCGGGCTGGAAGCCTACCTGATCTTTGACCAAGGCGGGCAGCTGCAAGTGGCGGTCACCCCGGGCATGGCGCCCTTGGTGGAAGGCTTGGAAATAGCGGAGTAGGTTACCCTTTCTTTTGTGCTTTGGCCCAACCGTCGCGCAAGGTGGCGGTGCGGTTGAATACGGGCTGCGCTGCGGTGCTGTCTGCATCCACACAGAAGTACCCCAAGCGCTGGAATTGCACACGTGTTTCCGGCGCAAGCTCCAACAAAGCGGGCTCTACCTTGGCCTTCGAAATCACCTCCAAGGAGTCCGGATTCAAGAACTCCATGAAGTCTTTGTCCTCGTGTCCGTCGGGTGTGGGGTCGTTGAAGAGGCGGTCGTACTGACGCACTTCTACGTTGCCCGCATGTTCGGCGCTGACAAAGTGGATGGTGCCTTTGGCCTTGATGCCCGAGGTGTCCTGGCCTGATTTGGAATTGGCGTGGTAGGTGGCGTGGATTTCGGTCACGTTGCCTTCAGCGTCCTCTTCAAAGCCCGTACACTCAATGATGTAGGCGCTTTTGAGGCGTACCGCCTTGCCTGGAGCCAAGCGGAAGTACTTGCGGCCCGGCGATTCCTTCTTGAAGTCGTCGCGTTCGATCCAGAGCTCACGTGAGAAAGGGATCTCGCGGGTACCTGCGGCTTCGTCCTCCGGGTTGTTGACGGTTTCCAGCCATTCCACCTCCCCTTCTGGGTAGTTGGTGATGACCAGCTTGACCGGGTTGAGCACGGCCATGTAGCGCGGGGCCACTTTGTTGAGGTGATCGCGAACGGCAAACTCAAGCAGGGCCACGTCGATCACGTTGTTGCGTTTGGCGATACCCACACGGTCTGCAAACTCGCGAATGGCCTCTGGGGTGTAGCCGCGGCGACGCATGCCGGAAATGGTAGGCATACGCGGATCGTCCCAACCGTTGACCACACCGTCCTCCACCAAACGCAGGAGTTTTCGCTTGGACATGATGGTGTAGTTCAGGTTCAGGCGCGCAAATTCAATCTGGCGTGAGGGGTAGATGCCGAGTTTTTCGATCAACCATTCGTACAGCGGACGGTGGACTTCAAATTCCAAGGTGCACAGCGAGTGGGTGATGTTTTCGATGGAATCGGACTGGCCGTGTGCAAAGTCGTACATCGGGTAAATGGGCCAGGTGTCGCCGGTGCGGTGGTGGTCCACTTTCTTGATGCGGTAGATGAACGGATCGCGCATGTGCATGTTCACGTGAGCCATGTCAATCTTGGCGCGCAGCACGTGGGTACCTTCATCAAACTCGCCGGCGCGCATGCGCTCAAACAAGTCGCGGTTTTCTGCCGGGGTGCGGTCGCGGAAAGGGCTGTTTTCACCCGGCCGGGTGGGCGAGCCTTTTTGCTTGGCGATGTCTTCGGCCGATTGGTCATCCACGTAAGCGTGGCCTTGGTCGATGAGCTGCAGGGCGTAGTTGTACAGGGTCTCGAAGTAATCCGAGGTGTAGCGTACCGGACCGTTCCAGGTGAAGCCGAGCCATTCCACGTCGCGCTTGATGGCGCGTACGTATTCGTCGGACTCCTTTTCGGGGTTGGTGTCGTCGAAACGCAGGTGGGTGGTGCCGCCGTACTTCTGCGCCAAACCAAAGTTCAGGCAGATGCTCTTGGCGTGGCCAATGTGCAGGTACCCGTTGGGCTCCGGCGGGAAGCGGGTCACAATGGCTTCGTGTTTGCCGGTGTTGAGGTCTTCCTCAATGATGTGCTCGATGAAGTTGAGCGAAGGCGCAGCGGTTTCAGACATGTCGCAAAAATGAAGGCCCAAAGGTAAGAATCTCCCCTGCGAGAAGTGCAATTCCAGCCGGGCGAGAGAACCGGTTGAACCTTTCCTCTGTTTAACCCTCATGGAGTTAGAACGCATCCGCACCGGCGAAAAGATCATCGGCTACATCCGCCGCGACCGCAAGCACCCGTTTTTCAGTCGGGATATGCTGTGGTGGAACGGCGCCGTGCCCGAGTACAAGGAAGCGGACGCGTTCACGGGGCTGACTACATCAGACGGCCGCAAGCTGTTTGTGCACGACATCGTACGCGTGCATTTCACAGGGGTCTTCTCCCCTGCCAAGGACATGCGCATTGCCAAGCTGGACCACCGGTTTTGGCTCATTGACCTCAACACCCAAAACCGGCTCGCGCTCACCGACAAGCGCATCATCCGCATGAAATTCCGATCCCACACCTTTTTGAACACCGATCGCATCTTTGGCGTAGACCCGCGGTAAGCGCAGGATGGCTACCTTTCAGCCATGCGCCTTGCTTTGTTGTTGATGGGTACACTTTTGAGTCTGGGAGCTGCGGGGCAAACCTTCCGCAGCCTCACCGAATTGGGCACCCGCGCCGAATCTGACGGCGACTGGAACCTCGCCCTGCATTACTACCAACAAGCCTTTGCGCTGGACAGCGCCAACTTTGACGCCACCATCCGCTACGCCACCGCCTTGCGCGAAACCAAGGACTACCGTCGCGCGGCCTTCTACTACGACAAGACCTACAGCAAGGACAAAGGGAAGAAGTACCCCGAAGGACTCTTCTACCTGGCTTTGATGCAACAGCAGAACGGCAACTACCTGCAAGCACTCAAGCACTTTGAGAAGTACCTCAAGAAGAACAAACGCAACAAGGAAAGCCTCCAGTACCGCCGCGCCGAGCAAGGCGTTGCCGGATGCACATTTGCGCTCAACGCCCGGCGCGATGCGGGTTGGTTGGATGTGCTTCCGGTAGGCACGCCCCTCAACACTCCCGACAGCGAGTTTGCTCCATGGCTGCTGAAAGACAGCACCTTGTTTGTGACCGCCCAATACCCCAAAGTGGAGGCCAGTGCGGGCGTCATTCGTCACTACAACGCCAAACTCAACGCAGACTCCTCCTGGACCGCAGCCGACGACGAATGGACGCCTTTCCCTGGAGAACGCGTTCCCGAGGGCAACGGCGTGATCAGCCCCATCTTGGAAGACATGTATTTGGTTCGCTGCGAAGGCGAATGCGCCATCTACCGCTGCAAGAAAACCGAATACGGCTGGGGCAAGCCCGAACGCCTGTCGGGCATCAACCAATCGGGGTATGCGAGCACCATGCCGCACGTGGGGCGGATTGGCAACAAGGAAGTGCTCTTTTACGCCTCCAACCGCCCCGGTGGGCAAGGCGGCTACGACATTTGGTGGAGCGAGTTGAACAACGGCATCCCTAGCCCTCCGGTGAACGCAGGAAGTCGCGTGAATTCACCCGAAAACGAGGTAACGCCGTTTTACCTGGATTCCACGCTGTACTTCTCCAGCACGTGGCACGCCGGATTTGGCGGTTACGACGTGTTTCGCAGCAAAGGCAAGCCCCGCAGTTTGGACCGCCCCATCAACATGGGCTACCCTTTGAATTCTCCTGCAAACGACTTGTACTTCCGCTACTTTGTGGACTCGGATTTGGGACTCATGGCCTCCAACCGTGAAGGCAGCTTGGCGGGCACCAACGGCACCTGCTGCAACGACCTCTACCGCCTGGATTTCACCGACTCCACCCGCGTAGAACACATCGACCCGGTGTACGCCAACCTCGAAGAACTGAGCCGCTACTTGCCCGTCACCCTCTACTTCCACAACGACGAACCCGATCCCAACAGCAGGGACACGGTGTCTTCGGTGGACTACCTACAGGCCTATGCCTCCTACCTCAAGCTGGAAGCCGAATACGACCGCCAAATGCAACGCGGCAAAAAGGCCGAAACCGCCGAAAGCGCGGCCTTTGAAGTGGCCTCGTTCTTTGATTTTGAAGTGGACAAGGGCAAGAACGACCTAGAGATTTTCATGCCGCTCCTGCTGCAAGCCCTGGAAGAAGGCACCTCGGTGGAACTGCAGGTGCGCGGGTTTGCTTCGCCACGGGCCAAGAGCGACTACAACGTGAACTTAACCAAACGCCGCATCAGCAGTTTGGAACGAACGCTGCGCCGCTACGACAACGGAGTGCTGCGTCCTTACTTTGACGGCTCGGCCCCCAACGGCGCCCTGCTGCAACTTACGCCCCTGCCCTTTGGCGAATACCAAGCCGACCAAACCGTCAGTGATGCTTTGGACGACGAACAAGAGTCCATCTATAGCCGCGGCGCGCGGTTGGAGCGCAAGATCATGGTGGAAAGTGTGCAGCGCATTGCAGACGCCAATCCTGCGCCTGAATTCACCCCGGACCGCCGCGTTCACGACTTTGGAAACGTGGACCCGCGTTTTCCGGTGAGCAGAACCTTCAAGGTGCGCAACACGGGCAATGCGCCCATGTCCATCATCAAAGTGAAGGCCTCGTGCGGATGTACCGTGCCAGAGTTGGCACAACAGGAGCTGCAGCCCGGTGAAGAAACCGAGCTCGTGGTCACCTTCAACCCCGAAGGATTATCAGGTGCACTGGTACGTACGGTAGAAATCTGGGTCGAAGGCCAACCCGAACCTCAAGTGATTCAGATAACCGCCAACGTGGCCCCTTAGGACGCCTTGGCGAGCTTGGCTGCGTATTCGGGCTTGAGGCTGCCCTCTTCGTCAAACCACGTTTTGAGCGCTACGCGCTTTTCTTTCTTGCCCGACTCTCCAATGGTGTCGATTTTGCCGTGTACCGCGCGCAAGCGGAAGGCCGACTGGTTGATGGCGGCTTTGAGTTCCTTAAGTTTGTCCTCTTTGATGTTGAATTGAATCTGTGCCATTTGCACCAATTCACTGTAAAACACCGGACGGTCAATTTTACGCAGGGTTTTAAGGATGAAGTCTCCCCAAATGGACTTGCGTCCGCGTTTGCCTTTGCGCTTGCGTTTGGGCTTGGTCACTGCCGCTGTAGGCTTGGCCGCGGCTGGGGCGCTGGCGGTTACAGTGGGCAAATCGTCCACCTGAACGCCAAGTTTTTCCAATACACTTTTCAGGTGTTCATAGCGGGCCATGGTTTGGACCAGCTCCGCCTCGTAAAATTGGCGCAATGCGCGGCTTTCTGCGTCGTTGAAGACTACACTCATCAGAAATAATTTTTATTGCATTGATTGAAACAATCAACGCCTTTTCAATCGCAAAGATGCCTTTTTCTAAATGAATTTGGGCCAGACATGGCACCTTCAGACCGCATTCTCACAAAATAACGCCGCCAAAAAACGTCAAATTAAACGGATCAATCCAACCCGATCAACGCAATGAATTCGGTTTCGGTGAGCATGGGAACGCCCAGTTTCTCGGCCTTTTCGCGTTTACTTGGGCCCATGTTATCTCCAGCCAAAACATAATCTGTTTTGCCGCTGATGGAGCCCACGTTCTTGCCGCCGTGCTGCTCGATCAACGCTTTCCACTCGCCCCGCGAATAGTGGTTGAATACACCCGAAACGACTACCGCCTTCCCAGAGAGGGCATCGCCCAGAGGTTCAGGTGCGGCTTCGGCCTCGAATTGCAAACCCGCTGCTTGCAGGCGTTCAACGAGGTCTACCGCACGTTCGTCGGCAAAGAAAGCCAGCACGCTTTGCGCAATGCGTTCTCCGATTTCGTCTACCGCTACAAGGGCTTCTTGGTCCGCGATGCGCAGCGCGTCTATGGAGCCAAAGGCCGCGGCCAGCTTCTTGGCCACCGTCTCCCCCACATACCGGATGCCGAGGGCAAACAGCACTTTTGGAAAGGGCTGCTGCATGCTAGCGGTGATTCCCGCCAACATCTTCTCTACCGAACGCTCAGCCATGCGCTCAAGTGGCAAGAGCTGCTCGGGGGTGAGGCTGTACAAGTCGGCAGCGTCGCGGATGAGGCCTGCGTCAAACAACTGCTCGATGGTTTCGGTGCCTACCCCGTCGATGTTCATGGCTTTGCGGGAGATGAAATGCTCCATGCGCCCTTTCACTTGGGGAGGACATAACAGCGTATTGGGGCAATAGTGCAACGCTTCACCTTCTTGGCGCTCTAGAGGTGTGCTGCATTCGGGGCAGGTCGTTGCGTAGACCAGTGGTTGCGCATCTGCGGGACGCGATTCCATCTGCACCCCCACGACTTTGGGAATGATCTCCCCTCCTTTCTCCACAAACACGTGGTCGCCCACACGCAAATCGAGCTTGGCGATTTGATCGGCGTTGTGCAGGGAGGCGCGGCGCACGGTGGTGCCCGCCAAGAAGATGGGTTCCAGTTCGGCAACGGGCGTGATGGCGCCGGTGCGTCCCACCTGGTAGGTCACTGCGTTGAGTCGTGTGGCCAACTGTTCAGCCTTGAACTTATAGGCGATGGCCCAACGTGGACTCTTGGCCGTCATGCCGAGCTCCTCTTGCTGGGCGTAGCGGTTCACTTTGATGACCACCCCGTCGATGTCAAACGGGAGCGCGTGGCGTGCGGTGTCCCAATACTGCAAGAAGTCCAAGACCTCCTCGATGCGGTGGGTGCGGGCAATGAAACGGTCGGCGGACTTGGGCACTTGGAAGCCCCAACTGCGGGCGTGTTCCAATCCGTCGTAGTGGTTGTCGTAGGGCAAGTCGTCGGCATAAACTGCGTACAGGAAGCAGTCCAATCCACGTGCCGCTACAAACGCAGAGTCTTTGTTTTTAAGGGTGCCCGCCGCGGTGTTACGCGGGTTGGCGTACAGCTCCTCTCCTGCCGCTTCGCGTTCGGCGTTCAGCCGTTCAAATTCGGCGTGGGGCAGGAAGATCTCGCCTCGGATTTCGAAACGCTCGGGGTAATCGCCGCGGAGTTGCAGCGGGATGCTTTTGATGGTACGCACATTTTTGGTGACGTCCTCTCCCTGGCTGCCGTCGCCGCGTGTGAGGGCGCGTACCAGCGTGCCGTTCTCATAGCGCAAGGAAATGGCCACACCATCATACTTAAGCTCTAAAACATACTCAGGGTCGGTGTCCAAAAGCTTGCGCAGTCGGTCTTCCCACTCTGCAATCTCTTCGGCGCTGTAGGTGTTGGACAGGCTCAACATGGGGATCGCGTGCGCCACCTTTTGGAAGGTGTCGGTCAGGTCTCCACCCACGCGCCCGGTGGGGCTGTTGGGCGACTTGAGCTCGGGGAATTGGGCTTCAAGCGCTTGCAACTCGCGCAGCAAGCCATCAAAAGCCTGGTCAGAGATTTCTGGGCGGGCTTCCACGTAGTACAAGTGGTTGTGGTGGTGGAGTTCCGCAGACAGCGCTGCCACGCGTTCACGGGCCTGGTCAATATTCATCGCGCACAGATTGGTCCCAGATGCTGCGCACGAGTTTGGCGAGCTTGATCCGGAGTTTGACAACATAAATCCAGCCTTGATAGGCCTGGCGAATTTCAGCCGGAGCTTGGGTCACGTGGCGGTAGCCGGCGCCGGCGCCAGCACTGATCCACCAATTGACGTGGTAGAACCCTGAAGTGCTCCACTCCACAGGCCGCACCGATATGCGGTCGTCGAGCTCCACACTATCCAGGGTTTGACTGCCGTAGGTCACCGCCACTTGGCCGGCGCCATAGTGCAAAGCGGCGGACCACTCCCATTTGGGATGCAACAGCAAGACGCGCTCGTAGTAAAGGCTGGCGTAGTTCAGGTTGAAGCGTGCGGAATCCAGCCCGGGACTGATGACCTGCCCGTTGTTTTCATTGCCCACCTGTGTGGTGGCCCCGTATATGCCGAGACCAAAGCGGTGCACACGGCGGTACTCCGCACCCAAACGCAGCCCACCGATGCGCACAGGCGAACCGTTGATGGTTGACGAACGCGCGTCGAGCACCACATCGGCCTTCCACTTGTGAAAGCTGTCATTCAACGGTGTGAGACCACGTACGGTCCAAACCGTGTCTTGGTACTGGGCCAAAACACCGGTACCCCCCCCCGTCAGAAGCAGAAAAAGCAGGGCTTTTCGCATGCCACAAATATGGGCAAATGGGGCGCTCAAAAGGCGTGAAACTTGTGGTTGAAACGTGTGAACAACTCCGCCCCCAAACAAACCAAACCTGGGCTGTTCCCCGTTATCTTCAAAGCATGGAGACCGATATACACTTCGACCCAACCGCCTTTCGCGTGATGGGATCGGGCAGACTAGTACATGCGTTTGAGCACATCAGCGCCCTGAAAGCCCGCCACCCTGAGGCCCGCGTTGTGATCGGTTGCGACTCTCAGAATTACAGCCAACGCACGGTTTACGTGACCACGATTGTATTGCGCTTTCCGCGCAGTGGCGCTCACGTGATTTACCTGAAAGAATCGTTGCCACGCATCCCAGACATGTGGACCAAGCTGTGGGGCGAAACCCAGCGTTCGGTGTCCTTGGCCTTTGCGCTAGAAAACGCCTGTGGCATCCACGCGGACCAAATCGATTTGGACTACAACCGGGATCCTGCGTTTGCGTCGCACAAACTGCTGGGCCCATCGGAGGGCTACATCAAGAGTCTAGGATTTCAAGCTGCGGCCAAACCGGAGCTGCTCATGGCCGTGTGGGCAGCGAACGCCCTGTGCCATTAAGTGCTGATAAACAGCGTTTTCCACAATGAAAATCGGAGAAGTGTGGTCCTTAGCACCAAATTAAGGCTCCACATGTGACGATCTTGGGAGTGGAACCGTCCAAAAGACGAACCAAACCCGCCCTCATGTCAGCTATCGCTCGAAAGATTGTTGTTTTTGTCTTGACCTTGGCCAGCCTGTATCTGCTGGTGGTCTGACCCCCTCTCTAAGTGTATTGACTAGTTGTCGCGCTGCCAGGTGCGGCTTATTTGGTCTTTTGGGTCACTGTGTAGAACACTCCAGTGGCCATGCCCCCCTCAAGGCAACTTGTTTCCAGAAGGTCGCAACGCCTGCCTGCACGGCTTCTGCGTACTGGGCATCCAAGACCTCTGTGTGCTGTTCTGCAGACTGCGAGCCTGCAACCAAGGTAAGGGCGATAAAGGCGGTGGTGGTGATGAGCTTTTTCGTGGCGCGTTCGTTATTCGCAGTTTGGTGCCACGCTTTTCCTTCGCAGGACCAGTATTCGATGAGTGGTAACCCTCCTCCGACGAATGGTTGAGAATATAGTACCCCGGTTTGCCTTCGCAAACCGGGGTACTGCTTTACCAAACTGTTCCTAACGAAAACGGAATACAGCTAAGTCAAATGTGAGGGCTTCTCGTGGTCCGTTCCGGCTTGTTTCGATCAGCGGCAGACCATCACCGACAAGCGGTATCAAACGGTATTTATGCGCTTCATCAGCACCGGGCGTTTGGAGCGTGAAATGGGGATCATGCGGTCGCCCGCCACCAGGTTGGTCTCTTCAATGTCCACCACCTTGCTCAAGTTGACAATGAACGAGCGGTGCACTTTGAAGAATTCTTGGCGCCCGGTCAGCTTCTCTTCCACCCGTTTGAGGGTGCTGTTTACAATGAACCGGTGGTCAGCGGTTTTGAAGATCACGTAGTCGCGCAGCGCCTCCACAAACAGAATATCGTCGTAGTTCAGGCGGACGAGCTTCCCGTCGGCCTTGACAAAGAGGTGGTCGTTTTCGGCGGTAGCAGGTTCTTCGCTGGCGCGCATGCCGCGGTACTTCTCCATGGCTTTGCTGAAGCGCGGATACCCAATGGGCTTGACCAAGTAGTCAATCACGCTGTATTCGAAGGCTTGGAGGGCATATTCGGTAGAACCGGTGGTCAGGATGATCTCGGGTCGCGCGTGCAAGCTTTCAATCACCTCCAAACCGGTGAGCTCGGGCATCTCTACATCCAGGAAGACCAGATCTACTTCATTGTCTTTGAGGTAGTTGACCGCAGCAAATCCGTCTTCGAGGACAGCCACCACTTCCAGGTCTTCAAATTTCTCACACATTTTCACCAGGGCTTGGCGGGCCAGGGCTTCATCGTCTACAATCACAGTGCGGATCATGGGTATTGTTTTAAGTGGTCCAGCATGCGCTGGTATTCAATGTTCAAGGGTTTAAGCCAATCGCCGACAGCGGATACCAGCGCTGAGGCTTGGTCCCGTGCATCTTGCGTTTGGAGTTTGGCCGCCTGTTCGACAGCAATGGCCTGGTTGTGCAAAGCGGTCAAGCCCACTATGGCCAAGGTAGGTTTGATTTTATGGACTTCGCGTTGCAGCTGTTCCATATCGTCCAACGCTCCTGACACACCAGCAAGCAATTCAGGTGCAGCATTCAGAAACTCGCCAAATATGGTGGCCGCGTAGTCCAAGTCACCGCCATAAAATTCATCGAGGTAGGCGCTGTCCAAATCGGGATGGTAGGCCCATTTAGAGGAGCTGGTCGCAAGAGGGATCGTCTGTTCTCCAGAACTGAATCCGTGCAGCACTTCTAGCAATTCCACGGGGGTGTAGGGCTTGGTGAGGTAGGCTTGCATACCCACTTCCTTGGCCGCCGCCACATCTTCTTCAAACGCCTGGGCACTCAAGGCCACAATGGGTGTGTGCTGGTTGGGGTTGTCCGGTTCTGAACGGATGACCTTGCAGGCCTGGTAACCGTCCATGGTGGGCATTTGGATGTCCATCAAAATAACATCATACACCCCACCGCGCGAAGCATCCACGGCCTCTTGACCGTCCCGAGTGAATCGGAATTCGGTCTCCCAACGCACCAAGAGTTTCTCCAGGTAGGCGATGTTCATGGGGTTGTCTTCGGCCACCAGGATGCGCATGCCTCCCAAATTCACCGAATCAGGGTCAAACTCTTGTACAGCAGCGGCCTGTTCGGAAGGCTCCAACGGCAATTCCACCACAAAGCAACTGCCCTGTCCTTGGGTGCTGGTCACCTGGATGTCACCGCCCATGAGGGCCACCAACTCATCGATGATGGCCAGTCCCAAGCCTGAGCCACCGTACTTGTGGGCGATGTCCGAAGTGGCCTGGCGGAAGCGGTCGAAAATGTGCTCCAATTGGGCCGGGCTCATGCCGATGCCGGTGTCTTCCACCTCCAGACGGAGCCACAAGCGTTCGTCGCGTGGGGTAGCTTGTTTGAGGCGCAGCGTGATGCTGCCTAAGTGGGTAAACTTGGCCGCATTCCCCAGCAGGTTCATGCAGACTTGGTTGATGGCCAACTCGTCGGCCACCGCGCGTTTGGGCAGGTTGGCGTCGAATTCCATGCGCACCTCCACTGGTGTGCCGGTCATGCGGAATTCAAAGGTTTTTTGCAGCGAAATGGCGAGCTCTCGCAGATTAAAGTCCCGCGGGTTGAGTTCCACTTTACCAGCTTGGATCTTGGACAGGTCGAGCACCGAGTTGATCAACCCTTTGAGCAAGTTGGCCGAGTGTAGCACGCTGGTTACCAACTCGTATTGCTCGTCATCAAGGGTGCTTTCGCGCAGCATGTGGGCCATGCCGATTACCGCATTCATGGGAGTGCGGATCTCGTGGCTCATGCGGGCGAGGAATTCTTTTTCGGCCTCTTTGGCGTGCTCGGCTTCGTCTCGGGCGCGGGCGAGTTCGGTTTCGGTGTGCTTGCGTTCGGTGATGTCGTAGTGGATGCCGATAGAACCGAGGACCTGCCCCAACTCTCCGTAAAACGGTGCTCCCGAGATCAGCAACCATTTGCGTGACCCATCTTTGCACATCACTTCCACCTCGTACACCGACTGCTGACCCTCCAGACGCTTGGCGCTCTCACTGGCCATAAGTTCGCCGTACTCCTCGGGCAGGAACAAGCCAACGGCATTCTTGCCCACGAGCTCACTGGCTTCGTAACCCACCATGTTGCAAAAGTGTTGGTAGGCGCGCAGGATGACCCCATCGTTGTTGACTTCCAAGAGGCCCAGCTCCATGTTCTCGATGATGCCGCGGTACTTCTCCTCGCTGCGCTTGAGCTTATCTTCCACCACGCGGCGGTCGGTGATGTCGCGGGCGATGCAAGTCACCTCCAGCAGCTCTCCATTCTCGTACACGTAACGAGCGGTTACCCCGAGCCAATGCAGCTTCCCGCGGTGGTCCACCGCCGGGAATTCCAGGTAAGAACTGTCTTTGCCGAGGCTGATCTCGTAGGTGATGAACGAAGAGACCTCCTCGGTGTGGGTGGGCAACACCAAGGTCTCGTAGTGCATGGTAGAGAGTTGTTCTTCGGCGAGCCCCAGCATTTTGAGTCCGGGTTCGTTCATGAACTTGAAGTACCCGCCGGCGTCCATGGAGAAGATCACGTCGTTCACATTCTCCACGATGGCGCGGTAGTTTCGTTGAGACTCTTCGAGGGCCTGGGCGCGGCGTTCGATCTCCCCTTCCAGCCCGGCGTTGATGCGCACGAGCTCTTGGTTGGCCTGGTAAAGCTCCTTTGCTTTGGCCTCCAAAATGCGCTCAGCTTCTTTGCGGGCGGTGCGCTCGCGGTGCAGTCGACGTAGCAACTGCTCCATGTTGGGTTGGTTTGGTGTAGAATCGGATGTACTCATTGCCACGAAGTTACGCGTTTCGATGGCCAGTGGTGTCAGAATATCAACGAGCGGTGTGTCAGAAAGGCGGTGTACAAGTTTTCGAAAAAGCGCCACCATTCGCCTCAGCGCCACGTTAGTTTTACACCATGCAACGCGCGTTGTTTTTCATACTCCCATTGCTGGCCTGCCTGCAGCTCAGCGCGCAGAGTCCGACCGAAGCGGCCCTGGCTAACCGTTTGGACGCCGGAGCCGACCAATGGCTCATGCAAGCCTTTGCCGCACAACGCGCCGACCTCATCTCCCAAGATGCGTGCGCCTTCCGCTACGAAGGTACCACAACCCTTTCGGACCGCTCGTGCGAAAGCTGGGTCAAGACCAAAGCCCTATGCGACTTGCTCTTCCCGCTGATCAAGGCCAAGACCTCGGCCCGTGAAATGGACGGGAATTACGCCTTCCTCGCCCTGTTGGCCAGCGGCTTGGACATGCACGCCACCGAAACACCAGGACGCGCCGGTATATGGCAACTCACCTACCCTGTGGCAGTCAAGTACGGCCTGACCATCAACGACGTGTTGGACGAGCGCTTGGCCCCAGACCGCGCCACCGATGCCGCCCTGGATTACCTGCAATCCTTGGAAGAACGCTTTCCAAGCAAACCCGACCGCGTACGACTGGCCTTTTTGACCTCAGTGCCATACGTGGAACGCTTTGGGGACGAATTGCCCCAAGAAGACCGCGAACTGCTGGCCCAACTCGACGCGCTGCAAACGTGGTACCGTGGGTGTCCGCGCAAAGGGTTTTTGTTGGATGTGATCGCCATTCTAAACGCGCATGAAAACGTGGGCTTTGAACAGGCCGTGTCCTTCCAAACCTTGCACGAAGCCTTAGAGGTCCCACTGTCCACTTTGGAAGGGGCCAACCCTGCGTTTGTGGGGGCACGCGTACCTGGCCGCTACCGAGACATGCCGTTCATCCTGCCCACCGAAGCCGTCCAACGCATGGAAGCCCTCGGCGACAGCCTCTACTCGTGGGAAGCCCGCAAACAAGCCGAAGAAGCCCGCCTCAAAGCCGAAGCCGCCAAGAAGCGACAACCTCCTGCAGGCTCTGCAGTGACCTACACGGTGCGCAGCGGTGATGTTCTGGGCAAGATTGCCGAACGCCACGGGGTACGCGTGAGTGAAATCAAGGCGTGGAACAACCTGCGCTCAGACCGCATCAACGTGGGGCAAAAATTGGTGCTTTACCCCGGAGGCAAGACCGCCCAAGCCCCCAAGCCCAAGCCTCAAACCCCGGCGCCCAAACCGGCCCAAAACACAGCCACCGAATCCACCTATACGGTGAAATCCGGTGACAGCTTGTGGCTCATAGCGCGCCAATTTCCAGGGGTCAGCGCTGAAGACATCCAGCGCCACAACGGCATCACCACCGACCTCAAACCGGGTCAGGTGCTGCGCATCCCCAAGGCAGGGGGCTAGTTGACCGTGACGCCCATGTTGGCGAACATGAACGCCCACATGTCTGAAATCTCTTCGATCACTTTTGAGGTAGGCTTACCTGCTCCGTGTCCCGCATCCTTTTCAATGCGAATGAGCACCGGCACCTCGCCGTTGTGGTACTCCTGCAAGCGTGCTGCAAATTTGAAGCTGTGCGCAGGCACCACGCGGTCGTCGTGATCGGCGGTGGTCACCATGGTTGCAGGGTAATCCGTACCTGGAGTGATGTTGTGGTAGGGCGAGTAGGCGTACAGGTAGTCAAATTCGGTTTTGCTTGAATCGGCGCAACCGTACTCGGGAATCCAGCCGTGGCCCACGGTAAACTCATGGTACTTGAGCATGTCCATCACGCCCACCGCTGGGAAGGCCACTTGGAACAATTCGGGACGTTGTGTCATGCAAGCGCCCACCAGGAGTCCGCCGTTGGAACCGCCACGGATGGCAAGGTGATCGCTGTCGGTGATACCCGCTTCGATCAGACCTTCTGCACAAGCAATGAAATCGTCAAACACGTTTTGCTTGCGGTCGAGCATGCCGGCTTGGTGCCATTCCTCGCCGTACTCCCCGCCACCGCGCAGGTTGGCCAATGCGTATACACCGCCTTGTTCCAGCAGCAGCAGGTTGGACACCGAGAAGCTCGGCGACAGGCTCACGTTGAACCCGCCGTAGCCGTAGAGCAGTGTGGGGCGCTTGCCGTCCATTTCCAGGCCGCGTTTGTGCACCAGGAACACAGGTACTTGGGTGCCGTCCTTGCTGGTGTAGAAGACCTGACGGCTCTCGAACTCAGACGGATCAAACGCCATTTCCGGCGCGTAGAACAGGTTGGACTCGCCGGTTTGCATGTTCAGCTCGTACACCGAGTTGGGGTAGGTAAACGACGAGAACGAGTAGTACACGAACTGGTCGTCCTTGTTGCCGCCGAAACCGCCAGCCGAACCGGTGCCGTCAGGCATTTCCAGTTGGGCCACGCCCGAACCGTCTTCGTTCATCATGTACACCGCGTTGCAGGCATTCTCGAGGTAGGTGGCAATGAGTTTGCCGCCCGCTTGGCTCACGCCTTCGAGCAGGTGCTCGCGCTCAGGAATCACATCGGTCCACGCCGATGGTGCAGGGTTGCTGGCGCTGGCCTTGACCATGCGGTACTTGGGAGCATCAACATCGGTCACTACCAGGAACGTATCGCCGCCGTCAACGGCGCCAACCACCGTAGTTTTGTTGGCAAAGCCGGACTGCAGGGTGTTCCAAGGCCCATCCAGGTTGTCGGTGCGCTTGAAGTGGGTTTCAAAGCCATCGGTACCGGTGGACTTGTAGAGCACGATGTAGCGCTCGTCCTCGGTCACGCTGGCCCAGTGGTAGTGGTTCGGGTTGGCGTCGTCGCGGTAGACGAGTTTGTCTTCGCTTTGCGGGGTGCCGAGTTGGTGGTAGTACACCATGTGGTACTCGTTGGAGGCCGACAGCTCAGCGCCGGCTTCGGGCTCGGGGTAGCGGCTGTAGAAGAAGCCATCCTTGTACCACGAGGCGCCACCAAACTTGGTGAACTTGATCAGGTCGCCGGTGGGGGTGTTGGTGGCAATGTCGATCACCTCCAACTCGGTCCAATCTGAACCGGCTTCGGAACGGGAAATCACCATGTATTTGTCGTCCTTGCTGGCGCCCGAGAGGTTGATGCTGGTGGTGCCGTCCTCGCTGAGGGTGTTGGGGTCGATGAAGACTTGGTCCTCGCCGTCCAGCCCCTTGCGGTAGTAGATCACGCTTTGGTTCTGCAGGCCGGAGTTCTTGTACAGGAAGTAGTATTCGCCCACTTTGTAGGGCTGGCCAACCTTCTCATAGTTGAGCATTTGCTCGTAGCGCTTGGCCAGGGTCTCGCGTCCGGGCAGGTTGTGGAGGTAGCCAAAGGTGACCTCGTTTTGGGCGTCGACCCAAGCGGCGGTTTCGGCGCTTTGGTCGTCTTCCAGCCAGGCGTAGGGGTCAGCGACTTGGGTGCCGTGGTAATCCCGAGCGGCATCGGTCTTGGCTGTGGTGGGGTATTGCATGGGAATTGCAGGAGTTGCGGAACCCGCGTTTTGGGTGGCGTCGGGGCTGCCGCAAGAAGCAAGCAATGCACCGATACACAGGGTGGGTAGCAATCGATTCATGGTTCAAAGGTTCGCCCGCAAATTACGCCTTCCCTTGGGGCGACTCCACTTAATTAAAGCAAACGGATGTGGCGCACCGAACTCTGAAGCGTGGTTGCGCTTGTGTTGCTGCAAGGCAAGCTCTACAGCCGATTGCAACGCCAGCGGATCGATGGGCTTGGTGAGGTAGGCGTGCGGCAAGGTGCGGCGGGCTTCCTCGCAGGTTTCGCGGTCGGCGAAGGAGGTAAGGAAGAGCACGGGCACATCGGACAGCTCGCGAAGTTTGTGGGCGAGGTCTACTCCACTGGCCTCTCCTTTGAGGTGGATGTCAAGCATGACCAGGTCTGGACGGGTGCGGGCAAAGGCCACCATGGCGTCCAATACGTTGTCTGCCGAGGCGGTGACTTCGTACCCCAATTCCTCCAGCAAAATGGCCAGGTGGGTCATTTCAACTGCGTCGTCTTCGACCACGAGAATGCGGACGTCTTCGGGCAAGTTATGGGCATCGGGACTGGCCAAGGCAGCGAAGATACGGCAGCGCGCCCGGGCTTGGTTTGCGGGAATCGCCGTATCTTTGGGAGGACTAATGCAACCAAACTGCCATGGCATTTGAGCACGACATAGAAGAAGAAGTCCTGGTCCTCACCAAGGAGCAGGAAGAGGAGTCCCGAAAAATTGTGCTGTTCAACGACGAAGTAAACACCTTCGACTGGGTGATCGATTCACTGGTTGAAGTGTGCCGTCACGAGCCCGTTCAAGCCGAACAATGCACCCTGATTGTCCACTTCAAAGGCAAGTGTGACGTGAAGGAGGGCGACTGGGAAACCCTGGAGCCCATGTGCACCGCGCTGCTGGACCGCGGCCTTACCGCAGAAATTCAATAACCGTTTTAGCGCACTTATGCGACACACCAAACTGCTGGCTCTCCTCCTGCTGGGTGTATTCCTGTATGCCTGTTCCAAAGTGCCCATCACCGGGCGCAAACAACTCAACCTGCTGCCTGAGCTCGACATGATCAACATGAGCCTCACGCAGTACGACGCCTTCTTGGCCGAAGCCAATGTGCTTCCCCCCTCTGACCCGCGTACCGCCATGGTCCAAAAGGTGGGCAACACCATCAAAGACGCTGTGGTGGAATACTGCAACGAACATCACCTGGGCAAACGCATCGAGAATTTCGTGTGGGAGTTCAACGTGGTGGACGATCCTACGGTAAACGCCTGGTGTATGCCTGGCGGTAAAGTGGTCTTCTACACCGGTATCCTGGATGTGACCCAAGATGAGAAAGGCTTGGCAGTGGTCATGGGCCACGAAATTGCCCACGCGGTGGCACGTCATGGGAACGAGCGCATGAGCCAGCAACTGCTGATTCAAGCAGGTGGCGCAACGCTAAGTGCCCTCTCTCAAGAAAACCCGTCTACAGCCAACGACCTGTTTTTGATGAGCTACGGCTTGGGTTCGCAATTGGGCTCGTTGGCCTTCTCGCGCAACCACGAGACCGAGTCTGATAAAATGGGCTTGGTGTTCATGGCCATGGCCGGATACAACCCGGAAGAGGCTCCGCTGTTTTGGGAGCGTATGGCCGCTCAAGGAGGTGCACAACCGCCGGAATTCCTGAGCACCCACCCCAACCACGACACCCGCATTGCCGACCTCAACGCTTACATGGATGAAGCGCTGAAGTACTACGAAGGCAACTAATCGCATCCCTCTGACGTATTCTTGACACGGCAGGATTTGGTTTCCTGCATCAGAACGCTATGTTTGTTTTAATGAAACGATTTAATCATACTTGGTGGTGGCACTCACATTCCCGCGAATGCTGAGATGGACTCCTTGTATGTAAACGATACTGCACGGCCCACCTTCTCGGTGGGCCGTTTTTGTTTAACGACCATGACCCCATTGATCACCCACATCCGCGAAACCCTTGGCGACGTGCAAACGCCCGTCAGCGTGTACCACCACGTGCGCGAGCGCTACCCTGAGAGCGTGCTGTTGGAAAGTACCGACTACCACGCCGCCGAGGACAGCACCTCCATTGTGGCCTTTGGCACCCTGGCGCGATTTGAAGCCCAGACCAACGGCTCGTGCCGGTTGGATACCGCGTTGGACTTGCCAGCGCCGGCGGCAAATGCTCCTTTGCGCCAGGCGCTGCAACACGTGGTGAATTCCACCGCCTTTGACCAACCCGATGCCGCCGTCCCCTTCAACGGATGGTACGGACTGACCGGGTTTGAGGCCGCCGGTGCGTTTGACCAAGTGCGCAGTAATGCACCCGATGCCCCGGACCGCTTGCCGGTGATGCGCTACTTGCTGTTTCGCTACCTGGTGGTGTTTGACCACTTCCGCTCCAAGTTGCTGTTGATCGAGAATGTACCTCCCGGCGAAGCGCCTACCCCTGAGGTGTTCGACTTGCTGCTGCGCGACCGGAGTTTTGTCCAAAACCCGTTCAGTTTGGAGGGTGAAAGCCAGGCCAGCTGGACGCCGGAAGCCTTTTTGGACATGGTGCACTCGGCCAAGGAGCATTGCCAACGTGGCGATGTGTTTCAATTGGTGGTCTCGCGCCGGTTCCGCCAAGGATTCCGGGGCGATGATTTGGCGGTGTACCGCTGCTTGCGATCGGTGAACCCCTCCCCTTACCTGTTCTACTTTGACTTTGGGGACTTCCGCATCTTCGGTTCTTCGCCTGAGGCGCAGTTGGTGGTGGACGGCGGTAAAGCGCAAATCCATCCCATTGCGGGCACCTTCCCCCGTACCGGAAACGATGCCGCAGACTTTGAAGCCGCCCAGCGCCTGGCCGACGACATCAAGGAAAACGCCGAGCACGTGATGCTGGTGGACCTGGCGCGCAACGACCTCAGCCGCCACTGCCGCGGGGTGGAGGTGCAAACCTTCAAGGAGGTGCAGTTCTTCTCCCACGTGATCCACTTGGTCTCAGTGGTGGAAGGCACCTTGCGCGAGGGCACCTCGGCGTTGGAAGTCTTTGCCGACACCTTTCCGGCAGGCACGCTCAGTGGTGCGCCCAAACTGCGCGCACTGGAACTCATCCGCGACCTCGAACCCCAAAGCCGCAGCTTTTACGGAGGCGCCATTGGACTGTTTACCCCCACCGGGCGCGTAAATCACGCAATCACGATCCGCTCGTTTTTGAGCGCCGGAGGTGTGTTGCACAGCCAAGCGGGTGCCGGCATTGTGATCGGATCAGACCCGCAAAAAGAACTCGAAGAAGTGAACCACAAACTCGGTGCGCTCCGCCGCGCACTGGAATTGGCCCAAACCCTCTGACCATGCGCCTATTTGTGATCGACAATTACGACAGCTTCACCTACAACTTGGTGCACATCACCGAGGCCATCCTCCAAACCGAGGTGACCGTGAAGCGCAACGACGCCTTTGAATTGGCAGAACTCGACAACTACGACGCTGTGATGGTGTCTCCCGGACCGGGCATCCCCGATGAAGCTGGGCTTACCAAGCAGGCCATCGCGGCTGTACTGGGGCGCAAACCGCTATTGGGCGTGTGCTTGGGGCATCAAGCACTGGGCGAAGTTCTGGGTGCAGAGCTCAAAAACTTGGATACGGTACACCACGGCGTGGACTGCGCCTTGGATGTGGTGGAAAACGATCCGCTCTTCAGTGGGTTGAATGACCCGTTGCGTGTGGGACGCTACCATTCGTGGGTGATTGAGCCTGCTTCGTTACCCAGCAACCTCTTGGTGACCGCCAACGACGACGCCGGCGAAATCATGGCCGTGCGCCACACCGAGGCCCCCGCCTGGGGCGTACAATTCCACCCCGAAAGCGTGCTCACCCCGCAAGGGCCTGAGATGCTGCGCAATTTCTTCACCCACATCCGCACCCTGTCATGAAAGCCCTGCTCAACCGCCTGTTTGACTACGGCCAGCTGACCCGCGAGGAAGCGCGTGAACTGCTGGTGCGCATGAGCGCCGGAGAACTCAACCCCAGCCAAATGGCCGCATTCCTGAGCGTGTTTGTGATGCGCGACATCACCGCTGAGGAACTCAACGGCTTTCGTGAGGCGCTGTTGGAGTTGCGTGTTCCCATCGACTTTGATGGACGCCCTACCGTGGACTTGTGCGGTACCGGTGGTGACGGCAAGAACACCTTCAACGTGTCCACCCTGGCGGCTTTCATCACCGCTGGCGCGGGCTACGCGGTGACCAAGCACGGCAACTACGGCGTGTCCAGCGTGTGTGGCTCTTCCAACGTGCTAGAACACCTGGGTTACAGCTTTACCGCCGACGCCGATGTGCTGCGTCGCCAATTGGACACTGCGGGCATTTGCTTTTTGCACGCGCCCAGGTTCCACCCTGCCATGAAGACCGTTGCTCCCGTGCGCCGTGAACTGGGCATCAAGACCTTCTTCAATATGCTGGGCCCGTTGGTGAATCCTTGCCAACCCAAACACCAGGTGATTGGCGTATTCAACCTGAAGGTGCTGCGCTTGTACCAATTCCTCCACGAGGGACTGGACAAAAACGTGGCGCTGGTCCACAGCCTGGACGGGTACGACGAGATCTCGTTGACCGGCGGCTTCAAGCTGATCCGCAAGGGCGATGAAGACCTTTTCTCTCCCGAACAACTGGGCCTGCCGCGACTCACCCAGGAATCGCTCTACGGCGGGGAAACTGTTGCCGAGGCGGCCGACTTTTTTGTACACATCCTCAAAGGCCACGGCACCGAGGCCCAAAAGACCGTCACCAGCATCAACGCCGGGGCGGCCATCCAAACTTTTCATCCGGAGCGCAGCCTGCACGACTGCTACCTGGAAGCCCGCGCCGCGCTGGACGACGGCCGCGCGCTGAACGCATTTACCCAACTGCTCAACACTGCCTGACATGACCCTTTTGACCACTGGAACCGTGCTCGACGAAATCGCGGCACGCACGCGCAAAGACGTGGAGGACCGCAAGAGCCTCTACCCGGAGAAACTGCTGGAGCAGTCCATCCATTTTTCGGCCCCGACGGTGTCGCTGTCCCACTACATTCAGCGACCCGACAAATCCGGGGTGATTGCCGAATTCAAACGCAAGAGCCCTTCAGAGCCCAACATCCACCTCTATGCCGATCCCGAACAGGTGACCATCGGCTATATGCAAGCCGGGGCCAGCGCTTTGTCTGTGCTGACCGACGGGCCCTTCTTTGGAGGAAGCACCACCGACCTGACCGTGGCGCGTACCTTCAACTACTGCCCCATCCTGCGCAAGGACTTCATCCTGGACGAGTACCAGGTGATTGAAGCCCGCAGCATTGGCGCAGATGCCATCCTGCTGATTGCCGAACTGCTCCCGCCCGAGCGCATTGCAGCCTTGGCCAAACTGGCGCGCGAACTGGACTTGGAAGTGCTGATGGAAACCCACAGTGCCGAAGGGCTGGATAAACTGTGCGACGATGTTTCGCTCTGTGGCATCAACACCCGCGACCTCAAGACCTTTGATATCCAGCTGGAGGTGGCCGAGGAGCTGGTGGACCGCATTCCAGCAGGGCTGGTCAAGGTGGCCGAAAGCGGCATGCGCACTCCTGAAGACGTACAGCGTTTGCGCCGCGCAGGGTTCGAAGGCTTTTTGATTGGAAGCCAGTTCATGCGCCAACCGCATCCCGGACAGGCGTGCCGACAATTCATCCGCAAACTCGCTGAGCATGGCCTTTGACATCAAAGTCTGCGGCATGGGCAGTCCTGAAAATGCGGCTGCGGTGAGTGCGCTTCCCGGTGTGACCCATGTGGGATTCATCTACCACCCGGACTCGCCCCGCCACCGCATTGGTGCCGACATGTTTGCCATCCGCAACGCGCTGGACCCAAGCGTCAAGCGCGTGCTGGTTTCGGTGGACGCGCTGGACAAGGCCGTGGTGCCGTTTGTAAACAGCCTGGACATCGACGTCAAACAATTCCACGGCTCTGAATCGCCCGAGGTATGTGCCCGGTACGGGGAAGCAGTGGAGGTGTGGAAGACCGTGCACGTGGGCCCCGAGTGGGACCCTGCATCCTTGCAGCCTTACGTAGGCAACGTGAGCCGCTTTTTGCTCGACACCCGCAGCGATTTGCCTGGAGGTAGCGGCAAGCGCTTTGACTGGACCCTGCTCGAAAAATACACCTACCAAGTGCCCTTTGTGCTGGCCGGTGGCATTGGCCCTGAGCACCTGGACGCCTTGATCCAACTGGACCACCCGCAGTTTGCCGGCGTGGACCTGAACAGCCGATTTGAAACCGCCCCGGGCGAGAAGGACGTGGACCTGCTTGCCCCCTTTGTTGAACGCCTCCAATCCGCCCGATCATGACCTACCAACCTGACGGCGCCGGTTTTTACGGCCGCTTTGGCGGGGCCTTTGTACCCGAATTGCTCCACCACAACGTGGAGTCGCTGCGCCAGCAGTACCTCACCCTGTCGGAATCCGACGCCTTCCAGCGCGAGTACCACGCCTTGCTTCGCGACTACGTGGGACGCCCCACACCGCTCTACTTGGCCGAACGCCTGAGCGCAGCGTGCGGCACCACCATCTACCTCAAGCGCGAAGACTTGTGCCACACCGGTGCGCACAAAGTCAACAACACCATTGGGCAAATCCTGGTGGCCAAGGCCATGGGCAAGACCCGCATCATTGCCGAGACAGGCGCCGGCCAGCACGGAGTGGCCACCGCTACAGTGTGTGCACTCATGGGCCTGCAATGCCTGGTGTACATGGGCGAGGTAGACATGGGCCGCCAAGCCCCCAACGTGGCCCGCATGAAAATGCTCGGCGCCGAAGTACGCCCGGCCACTTCGGGTTCCAAGACCTTGAAGGACGCCACCAACGAAGCCATCCGCGATTGGATCGCGCATCCCGAAGAGACCTTTTACATCATCGGTTCGGTGGTGGGGCCTCACCCCTATCCGGACATGGTGGCCCGCTTCCAGGCAGTGATCTCCGAAGAAATGAAGTCCCAACTGGAATCCGCCATCGGCCGCACCAATCCCGACCACATTGTGGCGTGCGTGGGCGGAGGCAGCAACGCCGCAGGCGCCTTCTACCACTATCTGGATGAAACCGACGTGCAACTGCACGCCGTAGAGGCCGCGGGAAAAGGCGTAGACAGTGGTGAGTCAGCTGCCACCAGCCAATTGGGCTCCGAGGGCATCATCCACGGCAGCCGCACCTTGCTCATGCAAACCGAAGACGGCCAGATTGTAGAGCCCTACAGCCTCAGCGCAGGCTTGGACTACCCGGGCATTGGGCCGTTGCACGCGCACCTGATCCATTCCGGACGCGCGCAAACCCACGCGGTCACCGACCAGGAAGCCTTGGATGCGGTGCTGGAGCTTTCGCGTTTGGAAGGCATCATTCCTGCGCTCGAGACGGCGCACGCTTTGGCCGTGCTCCACAATCCCTGCTTTGGCCAGGACGATGTGGTGGTGGTCAACCTCTCGGGCCGTGGCGACAAAGACTTGAATACGTACCTCCAACACCTGGACCTGTGAACCGATTGCACGAACGCTTTGAGGCCAAGCAAGGCCGCCTGCTGAGTATCTACCTCACCGCAGGCTACCCCACCTCGGCCGATACCGTACCGCTCATCCAATCCTTGGATCAGGCCGGCGTAGACCTACTGGAAGTCGGCATGCCCTTCAGTGACCCGCTGGCAGACGGCACCACCATCCAACGCACCAGCGAGCAAGCATTGGCTGGCGGCATGACCATCCCCAAGTACTTTGAGCAAGTCAAAGCCGCTCGAGAAGTGAGCGACATACCCATGGTGTTCATGGGCTACCTGAACCAGGTGTACCGCATGGGCGCCGAAGCCTTTTGCAAGGCCTGTAAGGACGCCGGCATCGACGCGGTGATTGTGCCCGATTTGCCCATGGAAGTCTACGAAGCCGAGCTCGCCGACCTGTTTACCGAGTATGGCCTGCCCATGTGCTTTTTGATCACCCCGCAGACTTCTGAGGAGCGGATTCGCAAAGCAGCGGAGCTCTCAGGAGGCTTCCTGTATGTGGTGGCCGACAATTCCATCACCGGCAGCCAGCAGGGCCTTTCCAACGCACAGCAAGCCTATTTCGAACGCATCCAAAACATGGACCTGCCCGGGGTCAAGCTCATTGGCTTTGGGATTTCAGACCAAGACTCCTTTGACACGGCGTGCACCTACGCCCAAGGCGCCATTGTGGGCAGCGCGTTTTTGCGCCACGTGGCCCACGGCACGGATGCGGAACACATCCGTGGATTTGTACAAACCCTTCGACCTGACAACACATGATCCTCCAACTTCAACCTTCAGTCGCACCTGAACAGGTGCAAGATGTGACGGCCCAACTCAAGGAATTTGGGCTCAAATCCACGCCTGTCAACACCCAATTTGGCCAGTACTTGGTGGCCACCGGAGGCAAACTCCCGGACTTGCGCTACCTGGGCGATCACCCAGCGGTGGCCGACATCCACCGCGTGAGCGACCAATACAAGCTGGTCAGCGCCAAATGGAAGCTCGACCCCACTGTCATTGACCTGGGCGACGGCATCACCATTGGCGGCGCCAGCACCGCAATGATGGCCGGGCCGTGCAGCATCGAAAGCGAAGCCCAAATCGAAAGCACCATCAAGCACCTCCAAGAAAACGGCATCCGCATCATGCGTGGGGGGGTATACAAACCGCGCAGCTCCCCTTACAGCTTCCGTGGCTTGGGCATCGACGGGCTCAAAATGTGGCACGAGCACGCCAGCGCCGCAGGCATCAAGATCATCACCGAGGTCATGCAGGTGTCGCAGATCGAGGCCATGCTGCCCTACGTGGACATCTTCCAGGTAGGCGCACGCAACAGCCAGAACTTCAACCTGTTGGATGCGCTGGGTGAAGTGGACCGTCCGGTACTGCTCAAGCGCGGTATTTCCGGCACCATTGACGAGTTGCTGCAGGCGGCCGAGTACATCTTCAGCAACGGCAACGAGCGCATCTTGCTGTGTGAGCGTGGCATCCGAAGCTACGAGAAGGCGTACCGCAACACCCTCGACATCAACGCCATTGCCATGCTCAAGGAAAAGACTCACCTGCCCGTGATTGTGGACCCCTCGCACGGCGTGGGCTTGCGCAAGTTTGTGGATCCCGTTGGGCTCGCAGGCATTCTGGCCGGTGCAGACGGCGCCATTGTAGAGGTACACTCCGAACCCGAGAAAGCCTTCAGCGACGGCCAACAGACCCTGAGCTACCGCGAGGCCAACGCCTTTTACTCCAAGGCGCGGCAGGTAGGTGCGATGCGGGAGGTGTTTGCCGGTGGATAACTTCGTCCGATCGGGTGAGGCACGGTGCAAGCAGGGTTCTAACTTATGCACGCATACCAAAGACCTCAACCATGCGTATAACAACCACCCTCTGTGTCCTGGCCATGCTGGGACTTTCCGCGTGCCAGAAGTCGGAACAGGTCACCCCACTGGGCGACCTCGACGCGCGCACGCTGCATTTGCCTGAATCTGTACCGGCCAACCCCTTGGAAGCACCGGCCTCACGCGCCACCATTGACGCTGAAGCGATGGAATTGCTCCAACGCGACGGCGTGGTCAATTGGGCCGAAATGACAGACGCTGCCCTGTGGAGCGCCGTGCACCAAACCGACTCCATCGTCAGCATCGGCTACATGCCTTACGGCGAAAGCGGTGTGGACGACCGCATCCACCAGATTGACGTGACCGATACCGAATGGGCCGCTACGCGCCGAGCCATCATCGACTACATCGTGGAGGCCACCCAACGCCTGCACCCTGATCAGGAAGTGGACGAAAAAGAACTGCTGGCCTTTGGCGAGAAGGCCCTGCCCTACCTCAACATCCGCATCTGGGATTACGAGACCCTGGCCACCCTGCGCCGCGCCGAAGAAGTGAGATACCTGGATCCCATGGGTTACGGCACAGAGAGCGCTGAGCGTTCCAGCTTTGGCTGCGGCTCCAACGGACCGGACTACAGCTTGCCCTCGAGCGATTGGATCGACATCCAGCCTGGAGCCAAGATGAGTTGGAACTACCCCTACGCCAACATCGAAGAAGCGTGGGACCAAAGCCAGGGCGACAACATCACCATTGGCGTAATCGACACCGGACTCAGCGCCAACCAAAACAAGCTCAACAGCCAGTTTGCCACCGATTGGAGCACCGGACGCACCCGCGAGAAGTACGGCTTCTACGAAGAATGCTGGTGGTGGTGGTGCTGGAACGAAGGCCCCAACGACCAATGCGGCCACGGCACCAGCATGGCCGGCACCATAGCCGCCCCGCGCACCAACGACGGCAGCATCACCGGGGTAGCCTACAAGTCCAACCTGATTTCGTGCCGCGGCACCGAGGACGTGGTGATCAACGGCAGCCGTGAAAAAGACGGGGTGACCGACGCGTTGTACTACCTCGGCAGCCGCCCAGACTTGGACATCATTTCCATGAGCATAGGCGATGTGTTCTACAGCGGCCAAGTGGCCGACGGCGTGAACTACGCCTACAACAACCAAAAGCTCATCTTCGCTGCGGCGGGCACAAGCCTGAGCTGGACCAGCTGGGTGGGCGTGATCTTCCCGGCCAACATGAGTCAATGTACCGCGGTGACAGGCATCAAAACCGGTTTCCCCATGGAACGCTGCGAGGAGTGCCACTCGGGCAGCCAGGTGGAGTTTGTGGCCGTCATGCAAGACCGCACCAACACCAGCCGCAACGCCATCACCATGGCCGATTCCGGAGACCACCCCAGCGAAACTGGCGGTTCTTCAGTGGCCACGGCAACCACCGCGGGCATCGCTGCCTTGGTGTGGGCCCAAGACCCCTCCATGACCCGCGACGAGGTCAAAGAAAAAATGAAGGCGGCCAGCAGCAACTACCCCTCTTCGAGCGGGCAGTTTGGCTGGGGCATCGTGAACGCAGCAGCCGCTGTGGATCTGGTGCCTTAAGGACGTTTGTTTGCTATTAAGAAAAAAGGCGCTCCCACCGGAGCGCTTTTTTGTTTCACGGGATCTCCGAATTTCCCTGAGGCTGCATGGCTCTCATTCTGTGACGATTGGTTCCGACTTTCACCCCCGCATTCCCCTGCTATGAAATCCACCAGCCTGACCTTCACCAACCACGACGGCTACATCTTGTCTGGCCAAAATGAGTGGACCGCTGGACCCGCGTTCTTCACCTGACCGGCAACGTGGATGAGACCCAATGCGCCCGCTTGCTTGAAATCGCCGACAGATGCCCGGTGCACCGCACCTTGGAAAGCCAGGTACACATCGACACCATCTTGTCGCCGGACCCGGCATGATGCTTGCCTGAGTGCCGAGGAAATCAAGTACCTTCGAACCTCGATGAAAGCACGAATGATGGCGATTGCGGCGCTGCTGCTTGGCATGCAGGCCGCCGGACAACAGGCCGATTGGGGCGCAACCGTTTCTACCTACGAACAACAAGGCTTCAGCGGCGTGGTCATGCAGCTGGACGCCACAGGTGCCACGGCTACCTACACCGCAGGTCTGGCCAACCACGAAACCGCAGAGCCGCTCACGGCACAAACCCGATTCCGCATTGGGTACTTGAGTGAACTGTTTACTGCTGTGCCGGTGTACCAGTTGATCGACGAAGGCAACTTTGACCTGGACACCCCCATCCAACTGCTCCTGCCCCAGCTGGCCTACCCCACGTTGAAAAACGTGACCGTCAACCACCTGCTCACCCACACCTCGGGCTTGCCTGGCGGCAACCTGGCATTCGATGAGCGTACCCCCCCGATGGTCACCATCCGTGAACTGCTGAAGCAGGAAGAGGGGCGCGGCAAACTCGGCAAGTACCAGCACTCTGCGGCCAACTACCTGATCTTGGGTCAATTGGTACAGAAGTACCTCATGAAAAACTGGGAGTACGTTGTAGAGGACAACGTCATCCGCGACCTGGGCCTGACCAACACCGACGAACACGAACGCGGCCAATTGATCGACAACATGGCCACCGGTTACGTGTGCGACACCCAAGGCGACTGCACTGCAGAAGCGGCCTACTGCGTGGGCAACCTGCAAAGCGCGGGCTGCTTGTTCGCCTCGGCGGAAGACATTGCAGTCTTCTTCACCGCGTTTGCCTCAGGCCATTGGTTTGATGCCGAATTGCTCAAGACCAGTGACACCCTGGCACGCGACAAGGCATCGGACTACCCGGGTATGCTGGAACGCAGCTCCCAAGTGTTCGGCTTTACGTGCCACGTAGAAGCAGGTTTGCTTGTGCTGGCCAATACCAACGCGCCTGCAGTGCAGGAGCTGGTAAAAGCGCTCTCCAAAGAAAACTAGGGAACCCTACAGGTCGGCTACGGTGAAGTTGGCAAACCCTGGAATTACCCGCGGCGCATTGCTCAACTCCTCGGCTGACCCTACACCAATGGCTTGAAAGCCACCGGTCAGCGCGGCTTGAATGCCGGCGTACGCGTCCTCAAACACCAAACATGCTGCGGGCTCCAGGCCCAGCTGCTCGGCTCCCATCAGAAACACCTGTGGGTCGGGCTTGGAGCGGTTGATGTTGGTGCCGTCCACAATCACATCAAACAAATCGATCATGCCCACCTGACGCAGGATGGGACGGGCATTTTTGCTGGAAGAACCCAGCGCCACTTTGTAGCCCGCTTCGCGCAAGGCCACAATGAACGGCTCCACGCCTTCCAAGATTTCGTCGCGCTCCATTTTGGAGATGAACTCAAGGTACCACGAATTCTTGCGGTCCATGAGCTCCTGCTTTTCCTCGGGCGACTTCTCTACCCCGTCCCATTCCAAGATGCGGTCGAGGCTGTCGGCACGGGACACGCCTTTGAGCGATTCGTTTTGTTCGTGGGTGAATGGAATGCCGAGCGATTCGGCCAATCGGCCCCACGAAAGGAAGTGGTACTTGGCAGAGTCCACAATGACCCCATCGAGGTCGAAGATGACAGCGGATACAGACATGGGGGGGCAAAATTACGAGCGGGCGCGCAACTTGGCAGCGGATTCGGACTTAATGATTCCGAGGATGAGCAATTCGGCGCTCGAGGGATTGACGGCAAGCGGGACGTTCTCGCGCACGCAGGCTTTGACAAATTCGGTGACCTCCAGGGCGTAGTCCTGGACGATCTCAGGGTCGCGGAAGAACACGACCAGGTCCACCTCGCCGGCTTCGACCATGGTGCGCAGTTCCACGTATCCGCCTTCACGGCCACGGGCCACCCGAGAGATGGGCACGGAAAAACCCTGCTCTTCTACAAAAGCAGCAGTTTGTCCGGTGGCCACCAGGGTGCGCCCCCAGAGCCAATCTTCTTTGTCAGAAAGAAAGGCTTCCAGCTTGGGCTTCATGCTGTCGTGTGCGACAACAATGATGCGCGAAGCCGACATCAGGCATTGATTTCTTCTTGTTTGTATTGCTTGTGGTAGGCCACCAATCCGTCGATGGGACGGCGGATGATGTTGCCCAGGCGAATGCCCATTTCGGCACACACCTCACCCAACTCCTTGCGGAAGTGATAGGCGCCAGAACCCACAAAGTGCACAGGGACCTCAGCCCAGTTGGGGTAGCACTTGACATGCACCTCCAAAAAGTCGCGTTGGCCCTTTTTGATCAGCTCCTTGCACCAGGGGTGCTCGTATTGATCACCGAGGAACTTCATGAAGCTCGCCAGGTACACGTTGGCATCGGGCTGGTTGTAGACGCGGTCCACGAATTCGTCCTTGGTGGGGGCGTAATCGCGTTCGAACGCATCGTGCAGTTCTTTGGGCAAACGCTTGTAGAAGTAGGCGCGGAGCAGGTCCTTGCCGTAGTAGCTTCCACTGGCCTCGTCGCCCACGATGTAGGCGAGTGAAGGCACTTCTTCGTAAATGCTGGTGCCATCGAAGAACACCGAGTTTGAACCGGTGCCCAGGATGCACGAGATTGAAGGCTCACCGCTGTAGGTCGAGTACGCGGCGCCTACCAAATCGTGGTCCACCAGGATGCGCGCATTGCTAAATACGCGGGCCAGACCGGCCTCCATAATGGCGCAGAGTTTGGGAGAAGAAGAGCCGGCGCCGTAGAAGAACACGTGGGTGATTTCTTCGGCAAGCGACGTCAGTTCAGCGTTGTCGCGCAGGGCACGCTCAATGACCTCCAGCGTATGGAAATACGGGTTGAGACCCATCGAGCGGTAGTGACCGCGCTTTTCAAAGTCGGAAGATACCAGTGCCCAATCGCACTTAGTGGATCCGCTGTCAGCAATCAATATCATCGATCATTTCGATTTGTGGCGCGCCGTGAGGAGACGGCGCAAATGCGTGGATCAGCCTACCTTCAGAACCAGTTCCGAAAGGCGGGTGGCGTAACCCATCTCGTTGTCGTACCAGCCAAACACCTTCACCAATGATCCGCTGGCCGAGGTCAGTTGGCTGTCATAAATGCACGAGTACTCGTTGCCTACGATATCGGTTGATACCAAAGGCTCGGTGGTGTACTGCAGGATGCCTTTCAAGTCTGAATTGGCGGCTTTTTCTACCGCGGCGTTCACCTCCTCTACGGTCACCTCTTTGCTGAGGATGGCCACCAGGTCGGTGATGGAGCCGTCTGGGGTAGGTACGCGCACTGCGCGGCCGTCCAGCTTACCGCTGAGGTGTGGGAGCACTTTACCTACGGCAACAGCCGCACCGGTGCTGGTAGGCACCATGTTCAGGGCTGCAGCGCGAGCACGACGCAGGTCCGCGTGGGGAGCGTCTTGCAGGCTTTGGTCAGCGGTGTAGGCGTGGATGGTGGTGATGAAGCCTTTCTCCAGACCAAAGGCCTCGTCGAGGGCTTTGACCATCGGCGCCAAACAGTTGGTGGTGCACGATGCGTTGGAGATGATGGTTTCCTCGCCGGTGAGGATGTCCTCGTTCACCCCGAGCACTACGGTTGGGATGTCGCCTTTGGCGGGCGCTGAGATCACCACTTTGCGGGCACCTGCGGTGAGGTGCTTGCCCGCGCCGTCGCGGTCGCGGAATACGCCGGTTGATTCGATAACCACATCCACTTTGAGTGAAGCCCAAGGCAAACGCTCGGGATCGCGCTCGGTGAACACGGCAATGTTTTTTCCGTCAACCACAAAGCCTTGCCCGTTTACGGCCACATCACGGCCGAATTTGCCGTGTACGCTATCGTAGCGCAGCAGGTGAGCGAGGGTGTCGTTGTCGGTGAGGTCGTTGATAGCGACCACTTCTGCACCTTCCATCTCCAAGAGTTGGCGGAAGGCAAGTCGGCCGATGCGGCCGAATCCATTGATGGCAATTCGTACTGACATCTTGAGTTAGATTGAGAGGATTTTCGAGATGCGAACCTCCTCAGGGTTTGGCACTGCTTTTTTGGAAACAACATCCTTGAGCGGATGGAAAACCTCCTTGTTGTGGACAATGCCGATCATTTCGTTCTGATGTCCATTCAGAAGTCCTTCGACCGCGGCCACGCCCATCCGGCTGGCCAATACACGGTCTAGAGCCGAAGGTGCGCCGCCTCGTTGGATGTGGCCCAACACGGTTACGCGCGTTTCGTACTCGGAATATTTTTGGTTCACTTTGGCGGCCACTTCCATGGCGCCTCCGTTGGCGTCGCCTTCTGCGACGATGACGATGCTGCTGGTCTTGTTACTCTCTGCACCTTTTTCAAGGATGGCGATCAGATCGTCGATGCTTTGGTTTTCCTCGGGCATCATGACCGCGATGGCACCGGTAGAGATGCCTGCGCTGAGTGCGATGAAGCCGGCGTCGCGTCCCATCACCTCCACAAAGAAGAGGCGGTTGTGGGAATTGGCCGTGTCACGGATCTTGTCGATGGCGTCGATCACGGTATTGGTGGCCGTGTCGTAACCGATGGTGTAGTCTGATCCCCAGAGGTCGTTGTCGATGGTACCGGGAACGCCGATGATGGGCACCCCAAACTCCTCGTGGAAAATGGACGCTCCGGTGAACGTACCGTTACCACCGATGGCCACCAGCGCATCCAAGCCGTGCTTTTTCACTTGCTCGTATGCCTTTTGACGGCCCTCTTTGGTGTGAAACTCCGCCGAACGTGCACTCTTGAGAATGGTGCCGCCACGGCCCAGAATGCGGGCCACCGAACGCACGTGCAACTTCTTAAAGTCGCCGGCGATCAGCCCTTCGTATCCTTGGAAGATTCCCACGCATTGGATGTCGTGGTAAACACTGGTACGGACCACTGCACGGATGGCAGCATTCATACCTGGTGAGTCACCTCCGCTTGTGAATACGCCGATTTTCGCGATTTTTGATCTCATGACTTACTTCGTGTCAAATATACACTTTGGTGCGAAGTAACGCTTTTTTTCGTCTCATTAGTTGTGGCCCCGCCCGCAATGAGTCGTTCCCGCAATTCTGACAAAATCATGATGAACACCGCAACTGCTCACATCGACATCTCTGTAGACTGCGCCCTATTTGGCTTTGACGGAGAAGCTGTGAACGTTCTGCTGATCGAGCAAGACACCGATCAGATGCAGCTTCCCAAGGAAACTGCACAGATGGCACTTCCCGGCGACCTGGTGTTGCCCAACGAGAGCTTGCACGCCAGTGCACGCCGTGTATTGAAAGAACTCACCAGCCTTGAGGGCATCTACCTCAAGCAGTTTTACACCTTCGGCAGTCCCGAACGCGTGGCACAAGAGAAGGACCAAGAATGGCTCCGCAGCCTGCGCATGCACCCCGAGCGTCGCGTGATTACCGTGGCCTATTACTCGCTGGTGAAAATGGATGAGTTTGCGCCCCAAGCAAACTCCTTTGCCGCCCGTGCCCAATGGGTGAAGATCGACGAGGTGCCCGACTTGGCGTTTGACCACAACGAGATCCTCGAGAGCGCGGTGGAAACCATGCAATCGGAGTTGATGACCAAGCACATTGGCTTTGAGCTCCTGCCTGAGAAGTTCACCCTCAGCCAGCTGCAAACCTTGTACGAGTTGATCCTGGACAAGAAGCTGGACAAGCGCAACTTCCGCAAGAACATCAAGCGCATGGACCAAGTGATTCCCCTCGACGAGAAGCAAACGGGCGTGTTGCACAAGCCTGCGCAGCTCTTCAAATTCGAACGCGAAGAATGATCCAAGGACCCAAGCACATGTTCTGGTACCTTGGTGCACTCTTGTGTTTGATCTTGTTGATGTTGGGAAGTACTGCGTGCGTGTCACGCGCACAAGTGTCGCTTCCTCCCTACCCCAACGGCTACCTCCAAGACGAGGTGGCCACCGTCCAGATTTTGATGGACCCCGACAGTGTGTCCTTGATGTTTGAGGACGTTGAGTACGGCGCCAGCCACTTGTGGCCGGCCACGTTTATCTACACCTCCTCTGCACTGACCGACACGTTGGAAAACGTGGGCTTTCGCCTGCGAGGCAACACCTCACTCTTTGCCGCCAAGAAGAGTTTCAAGGTGGACTTCAACGCGTTTGTGGGAGGTCAAAAATTCCAAGGCGTTGAGAAATTCAACCTCAACGGCGAAAGCAACGACCCTTCGCTGCTACGCTCGGCGTTGGCTTGGCGTGTCTTGCGCGATTGGAACTTGGCCGGATCGCGCACCTCTCATGTTCGTTTGTACATCAACGACGAGTACCGCGGGCTCTACCTCAACACCGAGCACTTTGACGAGGAGTGGACCGATGCCTACTTCGACAACGGCCAAGGGAACCTCTACAAGTGCACCTACCCCGCAGACCTCCATTACATCTCCGACAACCCCGACGAGTACAAGTTTGAAGTGTGGGGGCGCCGCGCTTACGAGCTCAAAACCAACACCGATCTGGACGACTACACCGACCTGGCCGAGTTCGTCGACGTGCTCAACAACAGCACCGACGACTACGCCTGCGAGATGCGCGACGTGTTTAATGTGCCCGACTACCTCAAGTACTTGGCGTTCGATGTGCTGATTGCCAATTGGGACGCGTACAGCTACAACAAGAACAACTACTACCTCTACCACAACCAGAAAACCGGGCTGATGGAATACATCGCCTACGACCTGGACAACACCTGGGGCATCGATTGGCTGGACCAGAACTGGACCGCGCGCGACCCCTACAATTGGCCCGATGAATACCGCCCATTGGTGGAGCGGCTGTTGGAGACCCCGGAGTTTCGCGAGTGGTACACCTACTATTTGCACCAAGCAATGAACTCGTGGTTTATCGGCGAGCAGGTGCAGGCGTTCTTTGATGTCAACCAACCGCTCATGCAGGATGCGCTCGCGGCAGACACCTACTACCCGCAAGCCTTTGGGTTCGACCTGGATGATTTCTCAACTTCCGATACCGAAGCCAGTGGCGGCCATGTGGAATACGGCGTGGTGGACTGGGTGGCCAACCGCTTGATTGGCGTGGAGACCTACTTGGAGGACCAAACCGACGTGCTCATCCTCAACCACCTGCGCGACGGCGGGTTTGACCCCGACTCCCTGCGCTTCAAAGTGACCGCGGAATCCAACGCCGGCACGCCCGAGGTTTGGCTCTGGCTGGACGACGGCAGCGGAGAAGTCTCATACCCCATGTACGACGACGGCCAACACGACGACCGTTTGGCGGGCGACGGCCTCTACGGCGTGGTGCTGCCCATCCAACCCGAATGGGGCGCGCTGACCTACCGCGTGCAAAGCACCGCCGGCAGCCTGGAGCGCTGGTACCCTTGCAGCCCACGACCGTTAGGCTACAACGTGGTGGAGAACCCACAAGTGGTCCTCAATGAACTCATGGCCTCCAACACCTCTACCCTCTTGGACGAAGCGGGTGAAGCCGACGATTGGTGCGAACTCTACAACACTGGCGCTACCGCCGTGCAGCTCAGCGGCTATGCCCTTTCGGACGACACTTCGAACCCGGGCAAATGGCCCCTGCCAGAGTTGGTAATCAATCCTGGAGATTGGGTGCTGTTTTGGCTCGATCAAGACGTGGACCAAGGCGCCTTGCACGCCAACTTCCAATTGGATGCCGATGGGGAAGAATTGGGGCTGTACCGCTTTGACCAGGCCTGGGAGCAGGTGGACCACATCACCTTTGCCAGTTTGCTCACCGACCGTTCCTTCGGTCGTGAAACCGACGGCGCCCCCAACTGGGTGGATTTCAGCACCACTACTCCGGACGCCAGCAATGCTGGAGGTGTGGTGGGCATTCCAAGCGCATCGGCGACACCTGACATCTGGCCCAACCCGACCCGAGGGCAGCTGTGGTTGGACGCTCCAAGCAATGGCGAAATCTTCAACGCGCACGGTAAGTTGCTGCGCAGGTTTCAAGGCGCGAGCACCATCAGCTTGGCCGACCTTCCTGACGGTGTGTATTTGATCCGCACAGGTGCCCAAGTTTACCACATCCTAAAACAGGGGTAAAAGTCATGCAAACTCCTTCTATTTACCCCGGGAATTAAAGTGTGTCCAGGACACTTATTTCTACCTTTGATCCGAACACGTTACCCATGAAATACCTGTTAAACCTCTTGGCGCTTTTGCCTGCTGCGCTCACTGCGCAAATTGTTTGGACAGAGCCCGCTTTTCCCAGTCAAGACGAGCCCTTCACCGTGTACTACGATGCCTCCCAAGGCAACGGCGATGTGGAAGGTGTGATTCCGATCTACTGCCACACAGGAGTCATCACCAACTACAGTGCTAACGACACCGATTGGCAAAACGTAATCGGCAATTGGGGCACTGCAGATGCGGAGGTGCTGATGTCCTTTGAAGGTGGCACCATCTACAGCTTTAGCTACGGCGGCCAAACCTTGGAGGACTTCCACGGCCTGGAAGCCGACGAGGTGGTGGACCGGCTGGCCTTTGTGTTCCGCAACGTCACCGGTACACTGGTGGGCCGTGAAGCCGACGGCAGCGATATTTTCTTCGACATGCCCGATGCGCCATTTGCATTGCAGGTGTTGAGCCCCACCCTGGGTGCGTGCTCCGTGCTGCAAGTGGGCGAAAGCCAAGACTTTGACATCCTGATCTCGCAGGATGCTTCGATTTCCCTCTCGCTCAACGGCTCCGAAGTGGCCAGCGGCGAAGGCACTGAACTCCAACACACAGAGACCTTCACCGAAAGCGGTCAATACGAGGTGACTGTGGAGGCCTCCAACGCCGACGGCGGCACCATCTCTGAATCGTTCAATCTGATTGTGCTGCCTGAAACCATCGTGGAAGCCGCACCTGCAGGTACCAAAGACGGTGTGAACATTGTGGACGACAACACCGTCATCCTGCAACTGCGCGCGCCGTTCAAAGAGTACATCTTCGCGGTGGGCGACCACAGCGATTGGCAGCTGGACCTGGATTACCTGATGAAGCAGGTTCCAGGCGCCCAAAAGTGGTGGGTGGAAATCTCCGGACTCAACCCCGGCGACCAATACCGCTACCAATACTGGATCGACGACGAATGCTTGAAGGTGGCCGATCCCTACTCAGAACTGGTACTCGACCCTTGGAACGACCCATGGATTCCGGAAGAGAGCTTCCCTAACATGCCGGACTACCCATCTCAAGCCGGCAACGAACCGGTGACCGTGTTCCAAGCCAACCCGGAGGCCTTCAACTGGACCGACGGCAGCTACGAGCGCCCAGACCAAACCAACCTGGTGGTATACGAGCTGCTCATCCGAGACTTTACCGATGCCAAGACCTACACGTCGGTCGAAGACTCGCTCGGTTACCTGAAAGATTTGGGCATCACCGCACTGGAGCTGATGCCTTTCAACGAGTTCAACGGCAACAACAGCTGGGGCTACAACCCCACCTTCTACTTTGCCCCAGACAAGTTCTACGGCACCAAGCAAGCCCTGCAATCGCTGATCAATGCGTGCCATGAAGAAGGCATTGCGGTCATCATGGATGTGGCCTTCAACCACGCCGACATTCCCAACCCACAACTGAAAATGTACTGGGATCCGGAGTACGGCGACTGGGGTGGCCCCGCGGACAACAATCCGTGGTTCAACCAAGAAGCACCACACGGAATTACTTACTTCTTTGACTACGACCACAGCTCGGTAGCCACCAAGGAGTACGTGAAGGACTTCATGGACTTCTGGGTGGAGGAATACCACATCGACGGCTGGCGCTGGGACTTCACCCAAGGCATGACCCAGACCAACACCATTGGCGGCTGGGCCGGTCAGTACGACCAGTTCCGCATTGACCTGCTCAACGAGTACGCCAACCACATTTGGGCCACAGACCCCGACGTGTACATGATCCTAGAGCACTGGTGCGACGCCAGCGAGGAACAAGCCCTGAGCAACAACGGCTTTATGGTGTGGGCCAATGTGACCCACCAGTACCAAGAAGGCGCCATGGGCTACAGCTCCAACTTTGCCCCTGCCAGCTACTGGAACGCCGGCTTTGGCCAGCCCCACGTATTGAGCTACATCGAGAGCCACGACGAGGAACGCCTGATGTACAAGAACCTGGAGTTTGGCAACAGCGCAGGCAGCTACGACATCACCAACCTGCAAACGGCCCTGCGCCGCATTGAATTGAGTGCATGCTTCAATCTGCCCATCCCCGGACCGAAAATGATCTGGCAATTTGGCGAGTTGGGTTACGACTACTCCATCGACTACTGCGAGGACGGCACCATCAACGACGATTGCCGCGTGGCGCCCAAGCCCATCCGCTGGGACTACTACGACGATGCAGACCGCTTCCGCATCTACCAAGTGATGGCCGCTGTGAACACGCTCAAGCGCGATTACCCTTCGTTCCAAACCACCGATTTCTCGTTGGACACCGACGGCACGGGCAAGCGCATCCACCTCTACCACCCCGACATGGACGTGGTCATCGTGGGCAACTTTGACGTGGTGGACTTCAACATGGTCCCCGGCTTCCCGCACACCGGCACCTGGTACAACTTCTTCACCGGCGAATCCTTTGAAGTGACCGACCTGAACGCCTCGTTCTACTACCTGCCGGGCGACTACGCCATCTACACCGACCAACCCTTGCCTACCCCGCAAGTGGGTGTTGGCATTGAAGAACTTGAAGAAGCCGGTGCACACCTGACCCTCTACCCCAACCCCAGCGCAGGCGAAATCACCCTGGACTTGGAGCTGCCGCAAAACAGCCCTGTAACCCTGGAAGTGATGGACCTTCAAGGACGCCTGGTAGGTCGAGTGGATTTGGGAACCGTACTGCGTGGCACCAACACGGTCAACTGGAATGGCCAGTTCGACAACGGAGACGTGTGGGGTGCGGGCACTTACGTGCTGCGCGCGGTGCTGCCAAACGGCGTGCTTGCTGCGCCTGCTGTGCGCCACTAAGCACGGAATTCCCCTTCTGCTGTACCCTGGAAACCGGGTGGAAAACCTGCCGGCCCTTTGTGTGAAAGTGTCCGGCAGACACACTTTGCTTTTTTGCTAAGTTTGATTGACCTCAGAACCAAAATCAAAACATGAACAAACTGTACGCTCGTGGCCTTTCGCTGGTGGTGCTTCTGATCTCTGTGATTGGGATGCATGCAGAATCGGTGAAAGGCGTGGTCAGCGATGAAGACAACCAACCCCTGCCCGGTGCATCGGTTACCGTAGACGGCACACGCCTGGGGACGGCCACCGACTTTGACGGTCGTTACTCGCTGGAACTCGCTCCCGGTACCTACACGATCAAATTCGGATCGTTGGGCTACACCGATAAAAAGGAAGAAATCACCATCACTGCCGGCAACGACGTGGTGCTGGATGTCAAACTCCAACCCTCTGCGGAGATCCTTGAGGATGCCGTGGTGGTGGGCTACGGGGTGCAGCGCAAGCGCGATGTGACCGGTTCCATTGCCAAGGTAGACGGCAAGGAAATCACCTCCATCCCTGTGCCTTCGTTTGAGGCGGGTCTGCAAGGACGCGCTGCCGGGGTGCAGGTATCCCAAGGTTCGGGCTTGGCGGGTTCGGGCTCGATTGTGCGTGTGCGCGGTTTGGCCTCGATTTCTGCCGGTGGCGATCCGCTCTATGTTGTGGACGGCATTCCCATTACCCAGGACTACTTCATCCGCGGCAACTCGGGTGCGATGAACAACAACCCCTTGGCCAGCATCAACCCCAACGACATTGAGTCGATTGAGGTACTCAAGGACGCGGCTGCGACCGGCATCTACGGTTCACGCGGCTCCAACGGGGTGATCATCATCACCACCAAACGCGGCAAGAAGAAAGGCCTGAGCGTGGATTTCACCTCACGCGTGGGGATTTCCACCCCGGCTACCCTGCCCAACATGCTCAATACCGACCAATACCTCACCCTGCGCCAAGAGGCTTGGGAGAACGACGGTGGAACAGGCTACGTGTGGCTGCCCAACCTCTCCGCCGAGAGCGATGATCCAGAGACCCGTCGTGAGGCCTTCTTGCGCGCTCAACAAACCGACACCGATTGGGTGGACGAAACCGTTGGCATCGGCGTAAAACACGGCTACAACTTGGGCCTGTCCAAAGTGGCAGACCGCTACAAGGTGTACCTGGGACTGGGACACGAAGACAACGGTTCCTACTTGATTGGCAACCGTTACATCCGCACCAGCGCCCGCCTGAACGGGGAATACAAGGTGACCGACAAGTTCACCGTGATGCTCTCTTCGAGCTTCAGCCGAGGCAACAACGACCGCGTGGACGCCGCTTGGAGTGGTGGCTTGGGTGACGCCATGTCGAATGCCCTTCCCTACTACCCGGTGACCTACCAGGACACTGTGTTTGATACCAACGGTGAGCCCCTGCACCTGCCGGGCGACTACTTCATCTGGCGCGACGAGTTTGGCGGAGACAAGAACCCCGTGGCCTTCCGTCAGAACCGTTTGTGGCGCACCCAAGAGGACCGCACCATCAACAACCTCTCGCTGGTGTACCAACCCATCGAGGACCTGTTCATCAAGGTGAGCGGAAGCTTGGACTACATGAACTTCAAGAACGACTTCTACAACCCTGGTTTCCTGAGCACCTCGAGTGCTGTGAGCTCGGCCTCGCGGGATTTGTACAGCGTGTTGAACTTCAACTCTACCGCCACGGCAAACTACACCTACCACCTGGACGAAGACAGCCGACTGGACTTCCTGGTAGGTACTGAGTACCAGCGTTCTGAGGGCGTACCCGGCGGCACCGAGGTGTATCAAAACGTGACTGGCGCCCCTTACCAAGGCGACGCCATCTTCACCGACTCGACCTCTGTGATTGACCCCGTGGTGGGCAACTCAGACTTTTGGTCATTCCTGAGTTACTTTGGGCGTGCGACCTACGTGATGAATGACAAGTTCATTTTCCAAGGTACCGCGCGTGTAGACGGTTCAAGCCGTTTTGGTTCGAACAACCGCTACGGCTTCTTCCCTTCTGCTTCGGCAGGATGGATTCTGTCTGAGGAGAACTTCCTGAAGGACCACCGCGTGATCAACTTCCTGAAGCTGAAAGCCAGCTGGGGCATCACCGGTAACGCAAACATTCCTGGCAACACCCGATGGGCGCTGTTCAGCGGCGAAAACAACGGGATCCTGTACAACCAGCAGCCCATCACCTTCCCCATCCAGCGCGCCAACGAAGACCTGCGCTGGGAGCGCTCACGCAGCATCGACCTCTCACTGGAGGCCGGCCTGTGGAAAGACCGCGTGCACTTTGAGGTGGCCTACTACGACAAGTACACCACCGATGTATTGATGACCGTGTCTACCCCTGCCAGCATCGGCTTTGGAAGCTGGACCGACAACGTAGCCACCATCCTCAACCGCGGGATTGAGTTCTCGATCACCTCGCGCAACATTGTGAAGAAGAACTTCTCGTGGACCACCAACTTCAACATCTCGCGCAACTACAACGAGCTGGTGGACATCGGCAACTACACCCCGGATGCAGTATCGGGCGGCACCAACGATTCACGCGTGATTGTGGGCTCGCCAATCGGTTCGTTCTTCCTGGTGGAGTTCTCGCACATCGATCCTGAGAACGGCCTGCCGGTTTACCTGGACCTGGACGGCAACGAAACCTACGACTACGACAACGCCATCCGCAAGAGCGTGGGCGACGGCTTGCCCAACGTGATTGGTGGTATCAACAACACCTTCACATACGGCAAGTGGAACCTGGGCGTGTTTGCCACCTTCAGCCTTGGCGCCAAGATCTTCGACTCATCCGGCAAGCGCCAGATGGGTGTGGTGACCTCTTGGAACATGCGCGAAGAAGTGCTCGATCGCTGGCGCCAGCCGGGCGACGATGCCACCTTCGGCCGACTGACCTTGGACGAGACCACCTACGGCCTGCCTTCAGGCTTCCCGTGGTGGAACACCTCGCTGTTTGTGTATGACGCGGATTACCTGCGCATTAAAAACATCTCGTTGGGCTACACCTTCGAGGAGTTCAAGGTGGGCGAGAAAGTGTCGTTCCAAAACCTGACCCTGACCGGTAGCGTGACCAACGCCTTCACCCTGACCAACTTCCCAGGACTCGATCCAGAAGTGGTGCGCGACTTTGAAAACCCGCAGGACCGCAACCTGAGCCCGAACGTGACCTACCTCACGCCGCCTCAAGAGCGTGCCTACACCCTCACCCTCACTGTAAACTTCTAAGCCATGAAACTGCGACTCCTGTTTATCATTCCAGTCCTGCTCGTGGCCACTGCGTGCAACAAGCTCCTTGAGTTTCCGCCCGAGGATGTGATTCTCGCAGAAGATGCCTTGCAGAGCCCTGAGGACATGCAACGCCTGCTGAACTCGTGTTACGACGTGCTCGCCAACATCTTTGATGGGCGCCAACAAAACGTGGCCGAGCTGCTGAGCGACAACCTCGCTGAGCCCGAGACCAACCTGGACTACATCGCGGTGTTTAACCGTGAGACCAACTTCTTTACCCCGTCTACCAACGGGCTGTATGCCGACTACTACTTTGCGATTTACCGCTGCAACATTCTGCTGGAAAGCTTTGACCTGATCGAAGGCCTGAGCGACGCAGAACGCACCCGCATTGAAGCCGAAGCGCGGTTCATCCGTGGACTGTGCCACTCGTTGTGTTTGCAGCTGTACGCCCGTCCTGCCGGATGGAGCGCTGGCAACCAGCACTTGGGCATCGTTGTCAAGACCAATAGCGACGCCGAGCCGCTCCCCCGTGGACGCGTGGACGAGGCGTACTTGGCTGTGGTGGAAGATTTTGAGTTTGCCATGAACAACCTGCCGACGGCCAACGGTGCGTACGCCACCAAGTGGAGTGCTGCAGGTGCGCTGGCCAACACCCACTTTTTGCTGGGCAACTACGACCAAGCTGTGTTCTATGCTGACGAGGTGATTAACAGCGGCGCCTTCACCTTGGAGCCGACCATCTTCCGCTTCAAGCAGGACGAAGTCTCGACCGAATCGGTGTTTGGCACCGTGGGTTCGCTGATCGACAACCGCAGCGAGACCTTGCGTGACAACTACAACGGGACCACGCCTACCCTGCTGCTGAGCTCGGACTTTGCGACCTTGATGTCGTTCACCCCTTCGGATGCGCGCAACGCGTGGTTGGAAGGCGGACTGAACCCTGCCGTGCGCAAGTTCTACGACGCCGAAGGCAACGCCATGGAGTATTTCAATGTTCCGGTGATCAGCCTCACCGAGCTCCACTTGGTACGCGCCGAGGCCATTGCTGAGATCATTGACAACGGCGGCTCGGCAGACCTGAGCGTGGCCATTGCCGATGTGAACGCCATCCGCGACCGTGCGTTTGGTGCAGGCGTGAACCCGCTCAGCGATGCATCTACGGCCCAAGAAGTGATCGAGGCGGCCCGCATTGAGTACCGCAAGGAGACCATCTGTGAAGGCAAGTGGCAAGCGCAACTCAAGCGCCGCGGTGCCATCGAAGGCGAGGACATTGAGGTGCGCGACGCGCCTTATGACTGCCCGGGTATGAGCATCCAATTCCCCAACAACGAAACCACCGTAGCGGGCTTCCAGCTCAACGAAGAAGGCGGTTGCTAACCCATGAGAACCATGAAATCAACATATCCCCTTTTGCTTGTGGCGGCAGTGCTCTTGAGCCTGACCGGTTGCAAGGAGACCATTGAAGGAGAGCTCGGCACCCCGTTTGACAAGGTGGCCGGTATGAGCGGCGACTGGGAGTTGCACGCCTTCACCCAAACCGATTTGAACAACCCGGTGCAAGAGCAGCGTGACTTGACCTTCCTATACACCGAAGGCGTTACCCAACCCCTGACCCTTTCGTTCGACGCCGAAGGCACCTATGCGGTAGCCCTCGAACAAGGCAAGAACTACTTTGGCGAAGGCGGCACCTGGACGTTTGACGATCCCGACTACCCGACTTTCCTGCTGCTGGACACCGGCACCGACACCTTGGAGTTCAACCTCGGTGCGGTGGTGCGTCCGTTTGACCAGGACATGAGCATTGAAATTCAAAAGGGCTGCGACGGCACCGAAACGGTGATCTACAGCTTTGACTTCACCCGCAAAAGCGAATGATGATGACTGCAAAAAACCACCTGCTTACTGCCGCATTGTGCCTGATGGGCGCATGGGCATTTGGCCAAGCGGCTTACGTGCTTCCTTCGCCCACCGCTGCAAGTGAAGAGGTGACCCTCTACATTGACATTTCTCAGTCTGTGGACGGCACCAGCAACAACGCGCTCAAGGCCATTCTGGCCGATCACCCCGAAGACGACGTGTACTTGTGGACCTGGCAACCTGCCGGGCCGGTGAATGGCAACGGGAACTGGGACGACTCCGCAGACCACATGAAGCTAAACCACGAGGGCGGCTTGCTGTACTCGCTCACCTTTGTACCAACGGAGTTTTACGGCGTGGACGGCCCGACCTTTTTCGCCAACGGCATCAGTTGCTTGGCCAAGCTGGACAACGGAAACGAGTACGACGGCGAATACAACGGAGAGGCCAAGACCGAAGATTTCACCATCGATATCGTGCCTAAGCTGTGCGATGCCAAGTACTGCATCTTCCCTGAGATCGGCGAAGCTTCGGACTACATCCACTTCACCTACGACAACGGGCAAGAGACCTTCGAAGGCCTGCAGGACATCAACCCCGACCAGGTGTACCTCCACTTGATTGCCAAGACCGGACCGTTCACCTCGTACAGCTACGTGCCGACTTCGGACACGCCCTCTACCCCCGAGCTCAAGATGGAGCAAGTGGTGGGCGAGCCGGACTTGTACCGCTTGATCATCCTGCCCGAGGACTTCTTTGACATCCCCGAAGGCGAAGAGATCACCGAGATCATTTACTACGTCTTGACTCCCGGGTTCTCCTACCCCGGGCCACCTCCGAACAACATCTACGGACTGCTGGACTGCACCGATTAAGCCGTCCCGATTCCATGAGAGCCGTGCTTCCTCAGGGTTGCACGGCTTTTTTGTTTCAGAATTATCCTACAAACTTGCGGTATGTCTTTTGCGGTTAGGCTTGTATTGGAAGTAAGAAAAGTGACGGATATGAAGCGAGCGACCATCATTCAAGCTGTAAACACCATGTTTGAGCAGCTGTTGGCCAGAGCGGCCAATCACGAAGAACGGCTGACCCTGAAACGGGCGCAGCTGAAGTTTACCCAGGACACCCTGGCCTTCTTTGGCCAGTTGCATGTGCTGGACGCACAGGACCCTCCTGTGTAGCGCCTACCCCGACACCAAAACATTTCCCATAACGCACAAGGCCGGCTCCAAAATGGAGCCGGCCTTGTTTGTATTCGGTGGGCTCTGAAGCCCTAGTGCTTGCGGAAGAAGATCTCGAAATGCTGTCCTTCAGGCAAGGTGATTTCAAAGTTATTGCCTGCGTTGGTGAGGGTGCCGCCCCACTTGGACTCCCACTCGGTGAGGTCGACGTATTGCCAGGGACGCTCGCGGGTGATGGTGCTGCCCGATTTGTTGAAGACGATCAGCACTTCCTCGTCCAAGTACTTGCGGAAGGTGATCAAAAAGTCTTCATCGTGTGGCAGCACATGGGTGTCGCCGTACTGGAACACCAGGTGCTGCTGGCGCATTCGGGCCAGGTCCGAGACAAAGTCACGCAGGTCCTGTTGCTCGGCGTTCAGCCCGTCAAACTGCATCATGCGACGGTTGTCGGGGTCGTTGCCGCCAGGCATGCCGATTTCGTCGCCGTAGTAAATGCAAGGGATGCCGGGAGCGGTCATCAGGAACACCATCAGGTCTTTGCTGCGCTGGTAGCCGATGGGGCCTTGGTTGTTGATCTCGCGGGTCCAACCGGCGAGCTTGGTGTCCTCGCCAAACTGCACACCGCCGTCGGCGAGTGAGATGTAGCGTGGACGGTCCTGGTTGCCGGTCATGTTGCCCATCAGGTTGTGGAAACCGTACCACACCATGGACTCCTTCATTTGGTAGCGCAGCTCGTCCCACTTGTCGGTCGCGTCGGTGGCAAAGGCAGCCACAGCGGCATCGTAGAGGTTGAAATCGAATTGGCTGTCCAGCAATCCGCTGCCCATGTAGCTGCGAATCAGTTCGGAACCGCCGTAGGTTTCGCCGATCTGGAAGGGCAAGGTGCCGTCGCTGCTTTGGGCCTTCATCTTGTTGGTGAGCGCTTGCCAAAACTCCAAGTCGATGTGCTTGGTGGCATCGTGGCGGAACCCGTCTAGGTCGTAGTTGGTCACCCAGAACATGGCCGAGTCGGTCATGGCCTCCACCACTTCGGGGTTGCCGAAGTCCAAGGTGGGCAGGAAGGTGTCGAACCAGGTGGTGAGGCGGTGTTCGTCCCACTTCTCGGTGTTGAGGGTGCCGTCGGGCAGGTAGAGGTCGGTGGCCCAATCTTTATGCTGCTGGTACACCGGGTGGTTTTGATGCACGTGGTTGGCCACGTAATCCAGCACCACGTTCATATCGTGGGCGTGGGCGGTTTCAATCAACGTGTTGAGGGCGGCTTCGTCGCCAAAGTGACGGTCCACTTGGCTCGACGAGACCGGCCAGTAACCGTGGTACCCGCTGAACGTGCTGGTGATGCCTTCGTCCCACAGTCCCCAGGCGCCTTCGGCGTTTTGGGTGATGGGTGAAATCCAGATGGTGTTCATGCCCAAGTTGTCGAAGTACCCGTCGTTGATCTTTTGGGTGATGCCGGCCAGGTCGCCTCCCAAGTGGTTGGCTTTGGGGAGGATGGACGGGTCGTCCACCGGCTCGTTGTTGCTGGTGTCGCCGTCGTTGAAGCGGTCCACCATGGCGAAGTACATGATCATGGATTGGCGATCCTTGCGCGAGAGTTGCTCGGCAGAGGTGACCACCTGGCCCTTGTCGAGCGGAATCAGCAAGTCGTTGCTCATGTTGATGCCGCGGCAAGCCCACATGCGCAGGTGCGTGCGGTCCATCTTCTTGGCCTCCTTGGGCACGGTCACCACAAAAGTGGTGTCGTTGAGTTGGACGCCGTCAATGCGCTGGTTTTCCCAGTAAACCATGATGGAGTCCATGCGCAGCTCGGCCTTGACCACCAAACCATTGCCAATCACAGAATCGGCGTAGATCATGGGGGTACCGATGAAGGCGTTGCCCACCTCAATGAAGGAGTTTTGGCCGCCTTGGCCGTTGTCCATCACGTTGGGGTTGTTGGCGTCGAGCTTCCACTCGCCGTCTTCCACCACTTGGTATTGGTAGATGCCCGGTCGCAGGTAAAAGCGGTGACGGAAGAAATCGCGCACGGGCTTCATTTCCAGACTCGCAGGGTTCCAGCCGTTGAAATTGCCAGCCAGTTGAACGGTCTTCACATTCGGGTTGGAAGGCTTGTAGTCCAAGCGGTAAGGCACCTTGGTGGAGGCAAACAGCGGCACATCGTACTGGTTGCCGTTGTAGTGGATCTCCATGTTGTACATGCCGTTGCGCTTGGGGCCGCCGACGATTTTCACTGTGCCGTCTCCGCGCACTTGGTACTGCTGGCCTTGGATGACCACGCTGTCGATGGCCGAGGTGTTGGGGAAATAGTCGCTGAGGCGCACGTAGGTGGTGTCGCGCTCGAGCAACCACGGTTCCACTTTGCCCTTGAGCTCACCGGCGGTGTGCACATCGTGGGAAGGCAACTCGATGCCCGAGAGGTCCAATCCACCCGCGGCTTCGCCGGGGCCTTTGGGAGAGCATGCCGCGAGTCCGCACAGGACTGCGATCCAGATCCAACGCAATTGCATGTTGATTTGGTTTTAGGTCACGCAAAACTAGGCACTTACGTGTCAACCCCTGTGCGTCCTATTGTTACCGAATGATTAGGGATGCCGGTCCGGTTTTTGCCATCTTTGTCGGCATGTGGAAACTGCTCTTGGGGGCCTTGCTTTGCGTGAGTGCCACAGCCCCCCACAAGTTTTACTTCTCCAACACCGAACTGCACGTCAACCGCGAAGCCGGCACGGTCGAAATCACCCTGCGCACCTTCACCGACGACACCGAACGCGCACTCATGGACGGGCGCACCGAACCCTTGCGCATCGGCGACAAACGCGAAGATCCGGCCACCCCTGCCCTGTTGGACACCTACTTGCACGAGCACTTGGTGGTGCTCTGTGGCGAGGACACCCTCGACCTGGCCTTCTTGGGCTTTGAGGTAGAAGGCTACGACATCACCTGGAGCTACCTGGAGGCGCCACTCCCCGACCTGTCGGCCCCCATCACCATCCACCACACGCTGTTTTTGGACCTGTTTGAGGACCAGACCAACTCGGTCCACTGCGACCTGAGTGGCGGCTGGATCGCTAAGGAACTCAACCGCGACAACCGCACCCACACCTTCGAGCCATGACCCGGGCGGAAAAAGCCAACTATATCGTCACCGAACTCGAGAAGCTCTACCCGGAAACCCCGGTGCCCCTCGACCACACCGACGCATATACCTTGCTGGTGGCCGTCCTGCTGAGTGCGCAATGCACCGATGAGCGCGTGAACCAGGTCACTCCTTCGCTCTGGCGCTTGGCGGACAACCCGTTTGACATGGTCAAGCTGACCGTGGAAGACATCCGCGAAGTGATCCGTCCGTGCGGCCTCTCCCCGGCCAAATCCAAGGCGATTTGGGGGCTGAGTGACATCCTGATCAACGAGCACGGCGGCGAAGTGCCCCAGACGTTTGAAGCACTGGAAGCCCTGCCTGGCGTGGGACACAAGACAGCATCCGTTGTGATGGCCCAAGCCTTTGAGGTGCCCGCCTTTCCGGTAGACACGCACATCCATCGCTTGATGCGCCGCTGGGGCATGACCTCGGGCAAGAACGTGGACCAAACCGAAAAGGACGCCAAGAAGTACTTCCCCCGCGAGCTGTGGAACAAGCTGCACCTGCAGATCATTTTCTACGGCCGCGAATACTCACCCGCCCGTGGTGCCAAGCTGGAGAAGGACTACATCACCGCCACCATTGGGCTCAAAGGGGAAATCGAAAAGATGCTCCACCCGCCCAAGCCCAAGCGCAAAAAGTGAGCACCCAGCCCACATACAGCGGCGGCAAACGCAACCGCTACCGCCCCGGCATGCCGTGGAGCGAACGGACCACCAAGGACCTCAAAGCCTGGCTGGCCGATGCGAAGCAAGCGTTCACCGGCGGCGCCCGCTTTCAACTGGTGACCTACCCGGACTATCCGTCCAAGCGCACCACCATTTTCAAAATCGCCGGTGCCCTGAACGCCCGCTTGAGCAACATCCCTCAACCCGGTACCGACTTGGTGCTGTACTTCCACGACGCCACCTTCAAGCAATACACCGATGTACCAGGACTGCCGGCAGGCGTTCGCGTGCTCAACGGCAACTGCACCGACATCTCCAAGTTCAACGTGGACCGGGTGCACCGCCAGGTCTTTGGCTACGCCACCGAGGTGGATCCCCTTACCCACACCGGACCCGCCGTGGAAAAGAGCGACGAAAACGCCAAGCACGACGGGCGCATCGTCCAGCTCCCAATCGCCGAAGCACGGCCCGACACCATCTACCAAGTGGTGATCGACAACACCGTCAGCGACACCGAGGTGGTGGACTACCGCGTGCCTGTGATGGGTGGCTTGCTGCCGCTGGTGTACCGCAAATACAAGTCGCATGCGCAGCGCTTTACCAACAAGGTGTCGCGCAGTACGCTGCATGCGGTGGAGGAATGCTTCAGTGAGGCAGAAGTGGATCAGATTGCGGCGTTCACCGCGGCCATGGACGCGGACTTTTGCGAGCTGGATGTGTTGCGCGACAATGCTTCGGGCAAGTTGTACATCATCGACGTCAACACCACCCCTTACGGACCGCCCGCAGGACTCAGTGCAGATGCGCACGGCAAGGCTGTGGAACTGCTGAGTGAGGCCTTCCGCAGCGCGTTTTTGTAACGGCTGTCAAGGGCAAGCACAAAGTCGTACCGGCCATTCACCAAGTGAAACGGACATGGGTTTGGAAGCGAGCGCTGGGAAGCGGAGCTTTCGCGTGTTCGCTCTAAGCGGGCTGAGGGGTGGTGGCGGGGGCGGGAGGGCCGGGAAGCCCACGGGAGGGAACCTGGCGCGCAGGATAAAAGCAGAGCCTGGGCAGGTGCAGGTGCAAAAAATGTACTGCTCAAATCACAGCACTCTCCTTCTGACACCTCCTACTCCTACTCTCCTATCCCATCACACCGAACGCACCTCCCCATTCAACATAACCTCCAACGCCTCACCCTCGTGACGCACCACCTGGGTGCCTTCACGCGAGACCTTTACCTCGAGCAAACGCCTGCGGAAGAGGATCTTGAAGGTGAAGCCGTCCCACTGGGAAGGAAGCATGGTTTGGAAATGGGGCTTGCCGTCGCGGATGCGCAGGCCGCCGAAGCCTTCAACCACTGCCATCCAGGTGCCGGCCATTGATGTGATGTGCAGGCCTTGGTAGACTTCGTGGTTGTAGTCGTCCAGGTCCAGGCGGGCGGTGCGCAGGTACATTTCATAGGCCTTCTCTTCCATGCCGAGTTTGGCGGCGAGGACCGCGTGCACGCACGGGCTCAGTGAGCTTTCGTGCACGGTGCGAGGCTCGTAGAAGTCGAAGTTGGCCTTGTGCTGGCTTTCGGTAAAGTCGTCTTCAAAGAAGTAGAAACCCTGCAGCGTATCGGCCTGCTTGATGAAGATGGAACGCAGGATACGGTCCCAGCTCCAGTGCTGGTTGATGGGGCGCTGGGAAGGATCCAGGTCGGTGACCGTGAGCTGCTCCTTGTCCATGAACCCGTCCTGTTGCAGGAAGATCTCGGTGCCTTCCAACTGCGGGTAATGCATCTTGTTGGACACGTCTGCCCAATGCTTCAGTTCGGAGGCATCGAAGTTGAGCTCGGACACCTTTTTGGCGTAAGCCCCGGGGTAATGCTGGCGCAGGATGGCTTCCACATCAGCGGTGTAGCGCAGGGTCCAGGCCGCAATGTAGTTGGTGTACCAGTTGTTGTTTACGTTGTTCTCGTACTCGTTGGGGCCGGTGACCCCGAGCATCACGTAGGCCTGCTTGGCCTCGCTCCAGTTCACGCGTTGGGCCCAGAAGCGAGCGATGCCGAGCAGCACGTCAAAGCCGTATTCCGCCAAGTAGTCGCGGTCGCCGGTGTGGCGGACGTAGTTGAGAATGGCGTAGGCGATGGCGCCGTTGCGGTGGATCTCCTCAAAGGTGATTTCCCACTCGTTGTGGCACTCCTCCCCGTTCATGGTCACCATGGGGTACAGGGCCGCGCCGCCGGTGAAGCCGAGTTTTTCGGCATTCTCAATGGCCTTGCCGAGTTGCTTGTAACGGTACACCAGCAGTTGGCGCACGACTTCAGGCTTGCGGGTGTTCAGGTAGAACGGCACGCAGTAGGCCTCGGTGTCCCAGTAGGTAGAACCGCCGTACTTCTCACCGGTAAAGCCTTTGGGGCCGATGTTGAGGCGGTCGTCCTCGCCGGTGTAGGTTTGGTAGAGTTGGAAGATGTTGAAGCGGATGGCCTGTTGCGCAGCCACGTCACCTTCGATGGTAATGTCGGCGTCGCGCCAGAGTTCCTTCCAAGCGTTGGCTTGGTCCGCCAGCATTTGATCAAAGCCCACCTCTGCAGCGCGCTGAGCGGCCTTTTTGGAACGCTCCCCTACGGTAGGGGCATCGGCATTGAGCGAGGAGACCACGCCCACGTATTTGTGCAGCACCACGCGGTCGCCTTGTGCGGCGTTGACTTTGCCTTTGAGGGCCACACGGCCTGAGTCCAGGTCGGCTTCGTAGAGGCCGGGAGCGTAGGAGCCGTTTTGGGTGATCTGCACTTGCATGCTCACGCCCAATTCGTACTCGGTTTTTTTGGTGCGGGAAACGACGGTGCCGCCGGTGTCCCAGTTGCGCTCATCGACCATGGTCCAGAAGCGCTCGTCCCAGTTGGCGTCTTCGTTGACCACGTCTGCCTCGAGGTAGGGCTCGAAGACGAGTTCGCCAGAGAAGTTGATGGGAGTGACCGTGTAGCGCAGGGCTGCGGTTTCGTCGTCGGACAGCGAGCAGAAGCGCAGGGCCTCCACCCCAATGCGTTTGCCGCTGGGCAGTTCCACCTCCATGCTGCGCTGCAGGTAGCCGTCGGCCATGTTGAGCACGCGCAGGAAGCTGGTGACTTTGGCAGTGGCCAGGTCCAGCTCCTCGCCGTCAATCCAGACGCGGATGCCGATCCAGTTGGTGGAGTTCAGGACTTTGGCGAAGTACTCGGGGTACCCGTTCTTCCACCAGCCTACTTTTGTTTTATCGGGGTAGTACAGTCCGGCCACGTAGCTGCCTTGCAGGTGGTCGCCGGTGTAGGTTTCTTCGAAATTCGCACGTTGGCCAAAGCGTCCGTTGCCAAGGCTGAAAATGGACTCGCAACTGCGTTGGCGTGCAGGATCAAAACCGCGCTCCACAATGGACCACGCGTTCTCTTCCAGGAACTGTTTCATAGTCTTCGCTCAGGGGGAGCGAAAATAACAAGTTGTGTATGAACTACACGTTAAAGCGGAAGTGCATCACATCGCCGTCTTTGACGAGGTACTCTTTGCCTTCCACGCGCATCTTCCCTGCGTCCTTCACGGCCGATTCTGAGCCGTATTCCACGTAGTCGTTGTAGGCAATGACCTCGGCGCGGATGAAGCCTTTTTGGAAGTCGGTGTGGATGACGCCTGCGGCTTCGGGGGCGGTTGAGCCCACCTTTACGGTCCAGGCACGCACCTCTTTTTCGCCAGCAGTAAAGTAGGTCTGCAGTTGAAGCAGCGCGTACGCTTGACGGATGAGTTTGGCCACGCCGGGCTCTTCCAAGCCAACATCGGCCAGGAACATCTCGCGCTCTTCGGCGTCGTCGAGTTCGGCGATGTCGGCTTCGATGCCGGCGCCGATCACCAGTACTTCTGCCTGCTCGTCTTTGACCGCGTCGCGTACCGCTTGTACGTGGGCGTTGCCTTCTACCACTGAGCCCTCGTCCACATTGCACACGTACATCACAGGCTTGGAGGTGATCAGCTGCAGGTCTTTGACGATGGCCACCTCAGGATCTTCGTAATCCAGGGCGCGGGCGCTCTTGCCGGCCTCGAGGGCCTCTTTGATGCGCACCAGTACGTCGTAGATCTTCTTTTGCTCCTTGTCGCCCGACTTGGCGGCGCGCTCGACTTTGCCCATGCGGGCCTCCACGGTCTCGAGGTCTTTGAGCTGGAGCTCCATGTCGATCACGTCCTTGTCGCGCACAGGGTCTACCGAACCGTCTACGTGCACCACGTTGCCATCGTCAAAACAGCGGAGCACGTGCAGGATGGCGTCGGTCTCGCGGATGTTGCCGAGGAACTTGTTGCCCAGGCCTTCACCCTTGCTGGCGCCTTTTACCAGACCGGCGATGTCTACAATCTCCACGGTGGTGGGCAGCACTTGCTGGGGGTTCACCAGCTCGGCGAGCTTGTTCAAGCGCGGGTCGGGCACGGTGATCACGCCCATGTTGGGCTCGATGGTGCAGAAAGGAAAGTTTGCGCTCTGCGCTTTGGCGTTGCTCAAACAGTTGAAGAGGGTGGATTTACCCACGTTGGGCAAGCCAACAATACCGCATTTCAGGGCCATGGTACAAAAGGATTCAGGGCGGCAAATTTACGGGTTCACGCGCACCTAAGTTGCATGGGCCGACTCCGTTGGGTCATGTGCCGGTTTACACCGCTTGAGAAACGCTGGCATAGAAACCTTCCACCGCCTTCGCAAATGCCGCGAAAAGCACTACTTGAATTGCCGCGGCCTTCGCGAAGGCGATCATGTGCAGCTGAACTACAACAACGCCATGGCTCCCGTAGCGCAATTTGGTGCGGCCATCATGAACATTGTGTCTAAGCACGAAATGGTGGGCAAGATTGTGGGCCACAGTCCCGAAAACCAAAGCATCATGATTGCCGAGGTAACGATGCGCCGCCAGCCCGTGCAGTAGCGCGGATTGTTCAGACTTCTTTCAAAACTTATCCACACCGACACCCAACCCTGTGGGAAGCAATACCTTTGCAAAAAACCGCAGAAATGGGAGCATCTTCCGCTGAACTCGCCCGCATTGCCAGCCAGGTACGACGGGACATTGTACGCATGACCAATGGCGCCTCATCGGGCCACCCAGGAGGCAGCTTGGGCTGCGCCGATTTCCTCACCGCCCTCTACTTTGAGGTGATGGAACACCGCCCCGAAAACTGGAACATGGACGGCACAGGAGAAGACCTCTTCTTCCTGAGCAACGGCCACATTTCTCCGGTGTGGTACAGCGTACTTGCACGCAGCGGTTACTTTCCCGTACCTGAACTGGGCACCTTCCGCAAGATTGACACCCGCCTGCAAGGCCACCCCGCTACCGAGGAAGGCCTGCCGGGCATCCGCGTAGCTTCCGGCTCTCTGGGCCAGGGCTTGAGTGTGGCACTGGGCGCTGCCGAGGCCAAGAAGCTCAACGGCGACGACCGCATCGTATACACCCTCCACGGCGACGGCGAGCTGCAGGAAGGCCAAATCTGGGAAGCGGCCATGTACGCGGCCCACAAAAAGGTGGACAACATCATCTCCACCATCGACGTGAACGGCCAACAGATTGACGGCCCGGTAGAAGACGTACTCACCCTTGGCGATTTGGCCGGCAAGTGGCGCGCCTTTGGTTGGGAAGTGATCGCCATGGACGGACACGACATGGGCGCCATCACCTCCACCCTTTCGAAAGCCAAAGCCCTATGCGGCCAAGGCAAGCCCATCTGCATCCTGATGAAGACTGACATGGGCAAGGGCGTGGACTTCATGGAAGGCACCCACAAGTGGCACGGTGTGGCCCCCAACGACGAGCAACTTGCCGACGCGTTGGGCCAGCTGGAAGAGACCCTGGGCGACTACTGATTCTCCCCTCAAACCGGGATTGGCATATGGGTTGCGTTAACCAAGGCATGAAGTTGATTCGAATGGCTGCATTTGCGGCCCTGATGACCCTGTGTGCCCTGCCCGCGTTTGCCCAGGAAACCACCCGCATCCTCTTTGTGTTTGACGCTTCCAACAGCATGAACGGCTTTTGGGAGAAGCAGCGCAAAATCGAAACCGCCACCCGCCTGCTCTCGGAGTCGCTGGACAACCTGCGCGGCAAGGAAAACCTGGAGTTGGGCCTGCGCGTGTACGGCCACCAAACCCGTCACGTGCCGGGCGACCAGGATTGCGAAGACACCGAGTTGGTGGTCCCCATCGGCACCGGCCGCGACCTGATCATCCAACAGCAGCTCTCGCGCATCACCCCGCAAGGCACCACCCCCATTGCCTACTCGCTGGAGCAAACCGGCAACGACTTTACCCCGTGCGACAACTGCCGCAACGTAATCATCTTGATTACCGACGGGATCGAAGCCTGCGAAGGCGACCCGTGTGCCGTATCGCGTGCCCTGCAGCGCAACAACATCGTGCTGAAGCCCTTTGTGATTGGCATTGGGATCGACGAGCGCTACACCTCCACCTTTGAGTGCGTGGGCAACTACTACGATGCCAGCAAGGAGGAGACCTTCAAAAGCGTGCTCGACATTGTGATCAGCCAGGCGCTCAACAACACCTCGGCCCAGATCAACCTGCTGAACGTGAACGACCAGCCGTTGGAGACCAACGTGCCGCTCACCATCCGCAACGCCGACAACGGCGAGCTGCTCTACCACTTTGTGCACACCATGAACGCCAAAGGGGTGCCTGACACCCTGCAGCTGGACCCGCTGATCACCTACGACATCGAGGCCCACACCTTGCCGCCGGTACGCAAGGACGACTTCAAGGTGGAACCCGGCACCCACAACGTGTTGGCCCTGTCCACCCCGCAAGGCGACCTGCAACTCACCTTCGACAAAGGCCGCAACGAATACGCGGACCTCAAGTGCCTGGTCAAACAAGCAGGCGAATGCGACATCGTCCACACCCAAACCTGGGACACCAAGGAGCGCTACCTGGTGGGCGACTACGACTTGGAAGTGCAGACCCTGCCGCCCACGGTGATTCCCGGGGTGCGCATTGACCAAAGCCAAACCACCACTGTGGCCATTCCGCTGCCGGGCATTTTGCTGCTGCAAACCGGCATCTCGGGCTACGGGGCGATTTTCAAGGTGGAAGGAAACGAATACATTCCCGTGGTGCATTTCAACCACGGCGAGGCCTCAGGGCGCTACGTGATGCAGCCCGGGCAATACAAATTGGTGTTCCGCAGCCGCACGAGCAATCAGACGGTGTACACCAAGGAAAAAGTGTTTGAAATTACCTCCGGCCGCAACACCACGGTCAACCTGTAACATACCAACCATGACGACTTACGAAGTTCTCGGAAACAAAGACACCCGCTCGGGGTTTGGCGAAGGCCTCGCCGAACTAGGCAAAAGCAACCCCAACGTTGTTGCCCTCTGCGCTGACCTGACCGGCTCGCTGAAAATGAACGCGTTCCAGGACGCGCATCCCGACCGCTTTTTCCAAGTGGGGATTGCCGAGGCCAACATGATGGGCCTGGCTGCGGGCATGACCATTGGCGGCAAGATTCCGTTCACCGGCACCTTCGCGAACTTCTCTACCGGACGCGTGTACGACCAGATTCGCCAGTCGATTGCCTACTCGGGCAAGAACGTGAAGATCTGTGCTTCGCACGCCGGGGTGACCCTCGGTGAGGACGGCGCCACCCACCAGATCCTGGAGGACGTGGGCATGATGAAAATGCTGCCTCACATGACCGTGATCAACCCGTGCGACTTCAACCAAACCAAAGCCGCCACCATGGCCATTGCGGATCACGACGGCCCGGTGTACCTGCGCTTTGGTCGTCCAAAAGTGCCGGTGTTCATTCCTGCGGACTGGAAATTCGAGATTGGCAAAGCCGTGATGCTGAGCCCAGGTGAGGACGTGACCATCGTGGCCACCGGTCACCAAGTGTGGGAGTCGCTCGAAGCCGCCAAGATGCTGGCCGAGAAAGGCATTTCTGCCGAGGTGATCAACATCCACACCATCAAACCCCTGGACGAAAAAGCCATCATCGACTCTGCTCGCAAAACCGGCGCAGTCGTGACCGCAGAAGAGCACCAAGTGCTCGGTGGACTGGGAGGCTCTGTAGCGCAGACCTTGGGCCAACACCTCCCTACCCCACTGGAAATGGTGGGCGTGAACGATTCGTTTGGCGAGAGTGGTACGCCGGCGCAGCTGATGGCCAAGTACGGCCTGGACGCCAAGCACATTGCCGCCGCCGCCGAGAAGGTGGTGAGCCGCAAAGCGATGGCCTAAGCGAAGAAAACTTACTTAGAAACTGCAGCGAAGGACGCCTGTTCATCTACCAGGGTGCGCAGGCGTTTTTGCAATACGGCACTTGCGGGTACCAGCGGCAAACGCACCTGCGAGGTGCAGATGCCCAAGAAGTCCAGCACTTGCTTGACTCCGGCTGGGTTGCCCTCGGCAAAGATGGCTTGCATGAGTGCGCGCAGGCGGTAGTGCGCCAAGCGGGCGGTCACAAAGTCCCCTTCCATGCCGGCACGCACGAGCTCAGAGAACTGCTCTGGGTACGCATTGCCAATCACCGAAATGATGCCGTGGCCGCCGAGGCTGAGAATGGGCACAGTGAGCGCATCGTCTCCACTCAACAAACTGAACCCTTTGGGTGCGTGGGCCAGGATGTCTTGCATTTGCTCGAGGTCGCCGGAGGCTTCTTTGACTGCGACCACGTTTGCACACGCGTCTACAACGGCCAGGGTGGTTTCTGCACGCACGTTGCTGGCGGTGCGGCCCGGGACATTGTAGAGGATGATGGGCAGGTCGGTGCTTTCAGCAACGGCGCGGTAGTGCGCCACGATGCCTACTTGCGAGGGTTTGTTGTACGAGGGGCTGGCGCTGAGCCATCCGGAAATGCCGTTGGTGTTGGCCGACTCCAGCTGTGCGCACAGGGCTGAGGTGTTGTTGCCACCGGCGCCTACTACCACGGGCAGCTGGCCGGCGTTTTCTTCCAAAACCGCATCCAACGTAGCGCGTTTTTCGTTTGCGGAGAGCACTGGGGTTTCGCCGGTGGTGCCGTGCACGACCAGGAAGTCTACCCCGCCGTCTACCAGGTGGCGGGTCAAACGCTTGAGTGCGGGCAGGTCCACTGCGCCGTCGCGGTCAAACGGGGTGACCATGGCCACGCCCAGTCCAGAAAACAGGCTCATACAAAGTTCATTTGGGCGAGGTACTGCTCCACGGCTTTCACAAATTCGGTGGGCGAAAGTTGGGGCGATACCTCGAGGGTCAAATCGTAATCGGCGGCACGGGGGGCACTGGCACGGCCCACCTTCATTTTGGCCACACTGCGGCGCACCACAAACTGGAGCGGCAGGCAGGTGCCATCGGTCAGGTCGATCAGCAGGTCAAACGGGGTTTGCTCAAACGGCTGGATTTCTGCCACGGGCTTGCGGTACCAGTTGAGGTGGTCCAGGTTGAAGTAGTGCAGGTCCAGGATTTGGGTGTGCCAGATGGGCATGGCCTTTTCCTTGACCGGCACAAAGCCCAGTGCTTCGGTTCGGCGCGTGCCGTACTCGCCGCCGAAGTGCTTGCGCAAGTCCTTGATGCGTTTGAATGCCGGTTCGTCCGAATCCAGGTACACCAGCCCGATGTGCTGGGCCTGGTGCAGGTTGACCCCGGCGCGCTCACGGGCGGGCTCGGGCTCGCGCTGCAGGGCGCGGCGGGCGGTGGATTCACGGAAGGGTTCGAACAAGGCCATGGTGCAATGTAGCCCGCATGGAGCGGCCAAAAGACCGCCTTGCTTGCAGGGCGTTCAAATTTCTGTTTTTCGTCGCGATCTGCGCCAATTCCGCGCCCGCGAGTTATTGACAGGACACACAACCGGTAGAAAAACGTTACTTTTTCCGAGCATTTCGGGCACGATCTTCGCGTTTAGAGATGCACAAAGACAGAACGAACATGAAAGCATTGTGGATGGCCGCATTGGCCGTAGTACTGGGCAGCACCGCTGCCGCTCAAACCGAAATCACCGTGGCCGATTACGAACGCAAAGTGCGCTCGTCGGTAGGCCAAGAGATGGACATTGCCGCCCCCGAGGCCACGACCCACGAAAAGTGCGAGCCCATCACCGTGGAGTACAAGGACCAGATTGCATCAGGCGGTTGCGCAGGTACGGTGATCCGCACCTACACCTACACCAACGCGTGCGGCGAAACGGCCTCTGCCGAGATCTACATCATCCGCACCGACGACACCGGCCCCGTGTTTGACAACCTGCCCGGCGATGTGCGCTGCTTCAAAAGCGAAGTGCCCGAAGTGGCCAACGTCACCGCCACCGATGCCAACGGTCAACCCACCACCGTCACCTTTGAAGTGCGCGAACGCGGCGGCTACATCGTACGCATGTGGACCGCCACCGACACCTGCGGCAACGAGACCAAAGGCATGCAGCGCATCACCGTGATCAATCCCTGATCTGACGTAGCGGAATTCCGATTTACTTCTTGACGGGCTCCAGGCCCAACTCCTGCCCTACCTTGAGCATAAGGGCGTGCGCCTCTTCGTAATCATTGCGGATGGTGCCGTCCAGGATCGCATCCTTGATCGCAATCTTGATGTCGCCAATGGCCCGGCACGGCTCAATGCCAAAGGTTTGCATGATGATCTCCCCGGTAATCGGGGGCTGGAAATTGCGGATGCGGTCTTTTTCCTCCACCTCTTCCAACTTGGCCACCACCAAGTCGTAATTGCGCAGGTAGCGCTGGACTTTGCGCTCGTTCTTGCTGGTGATGTCTGCGCGGCAGAGCTTCATCAAATCGTCGATGTCCTCCCCTGCTTCAAACAACAAGCGGCGGATGGCCGAGTCGGTGATGGTTTCCTTGGTGAGCGCAATGGGGCGCAGGTGCAGGAACACGAGCTTTTTGACGTACTGCATCTTGTGGTCCAAGGGCAGCTTGAGCTTGCGAAAAATCTTGGGCACCATGCGCGCTCCCTTGTCTTCGTGGCCGTGAAAGGTCCAGCCCACTTTGGGGTCGAAGCGCTTGGTGGGCGGCTTGGCGATGTCGTGCAGGATGGCGGCCCAACGCAGCCAGAGGTTGTCGGACACCTCACACACGTTGTCCAGCACCTCCAGGGTGTGGTAGAAGTTGTCTTTGTGGGCAATGCCTTCGCGCACCTCTACCCCTTTGAGTGCGTGCATTTGGGGGAAGATGAGCTGGAGCATGCCGGTGTTCATCAGCAGCTTGAAGCCGACTGAAGGGCGTGGGCTCAGCACAATCTTGTTCAGCTCGGTGGTCACGCGTTCTTGCGACACAATCTCAATCCGGTGCGCCTCGGTGCAAATGGCCGCAAAGGCATCGGCGTGGATCTCAAACTGCAACTGCGAGGCAAAGCGCATGGCGCGCATCATGCGCAAGGGGTCGTCCGAGAAGGTAATCCCCGGCTCCAGCGGCGTACGCAAACTCTTCAGCTCCAAATCCTCCAACCCGCCAAAGGGATCAATCACCTCCCCAAACCGGTCGGGGTGCAGGTCGATGGCCAGGGCGTTGATCGTGAAGTCGCGGCGGTTTTGGTCGTCTTCGAGGGTGCCTTCTTCCACGATGGGCTTGCGGCTCTCGCGGCGGTAGCTCTCCTTGCGGGCGCCCACGAACTCAAACTCCAAGTCCCCCATGCGGAACATGGCGGTGCCGAAGTTCTTGAAGAAGTGCACCTGCTCCACGCCCAACCGCTCGGCCACGTCGTGCGCCAGGTCGATGCCGGAGCCCTCGGTGACAAAGTCGATGTCCTTGCACGGACGCTCCAGGATCAGGTCGCGCACAAACCCGCCAATGGGGAATGCACGCACCCCGCGCGCCTCAGCGGCGTCGGCAACGGCTTTGAAGATGGGATGATCGAGGTGGGCTGCCAGGTTCATGCGCCCGCAAAATTACGACCGGATGACCTGCACCCGCCCGTCGAGCCCAATTTTGATGATGGAAGAAGGCTTGCGCTTGGTTTTGTCTGTGCGCCGGTGCTCGCACACGTAGTCCACTTGCTTCATCAGCTCAGGGTCCAACTCCTCAAAATGAGAAGGCGTGGGCTGGCCTGAAAAGTTCGCGGATGTGCTTACCAGCGGGCATTTGCTGCGTTTGATGAGTTCGATGCAAAAGGGGTCGTCGGTCAACCGAATGGCCAAAGTACCGTCTTCAGCTGCAACGCCCGGTGCCACGCCTTTTGCACCTGGGTAGATGATGGTGATGGGCTCTTCCTGGACTTCGATGATTTGCATGGCCACCTCGGGGATCTTCTCTACGTAGCGCGAAACTTCGTACTCGGCTTGGAGCAGGACGATGAGACTTTTGCCTGCTGGGCGGGCTTTGAGGGCGTTGAGGCGGGCTACGGCCTCAGGGTTACGCGCATCGCAGCCGAGGCCCCAGACGGTGTCTGTTGGGTAGAGAAGGATGCCGCCGTCTTTGAGGTGGTGGGCGGCGTTGGAGAGGTCTTTGGCGTCGTAGCGCATGGATGAAGGCTTTGTCAGGGGTAAAGGTCGGGGATGTTTTTACTATTTGTGTCTGTCCATGTGGACTTTAGCTGTGCGATCGCATATCTGGCTTGGTGCCCTTGCCACCGTCCCTACTTCAACAACTTCGCACGCATTATCAAAACGAGAAACCCCAGACCTACCTCTTTGAAGGACCTGTCCCTGACAAACCCTATAGCGCCTCGAGTATGTCTAACATCCTCAAACGCGCCGTACGCCATTCGGGCGTAGCCAAAGGAAAGAAAGTGACCCTCCATACTTTGCGCCATTCATACGCCACGCATCTGATGGAAAAAGGAACAGACCTACGTATCATCCAAGTACTACTGGGCCACAGTTCCAGCAAGACCACTGAGATCTACGCGCATGTCAGCAATCATACCCTGGGGGCAATCCAAAGTCCCTTCGATATTCTGTAAATTGAGGATTGCTAAACACCATTGCTTTGCACTACCACTTTGGAGGTGTAAAGCACACTTGAGTTGATTTACTTCCCGCAGAGGGATGTAAAAGTCACTGTGGGGTTTTCTTATAAACTAGTTAGCGGTCAGCTTAGAACGACACGACAACAGACAAGGAAACTGAAAAACGAATAGAGTAAAAAATAAAAATAAAAAAATGAAAAATGTAATTTCATTATTCGTCATAGCATTGATGACAACTTATGTGCAAGGACAGTCCTGTGATGAAATTATGGAGTACGTGAAAAAAGAAGGTGGCTATGGAACGACATATACAAGCTACAATAGTGACGCAATTTCAAAGGTGACCTTTTATCAAATGACCATTGACTACAAAACACTCCATTTTGCAATTGTATGTTTCAAAAAAGAATATTCTTACAGTTGCTCAGAATATATCTATCAAGTTGGCTCAAATACCAAGCTTAATTATTCTCTGAATTATATGAATAGTGCGGGAAAATCATTTTGGGAATACATTCAGCCATACAATGGAAATTTAGGTTGCGCACCAAACTTCAAATAATCAAATAACTAACTTTCAAATTAGCAATAAATAACAACAAGCAAAATGAAAAAGTTAATTTTCTTAATAATCGTAATACTTCCATTGATTGGAAAGGCACAAGCACATTTGGGTTCAACCGAAAAAGAAATTAGAGATTTACATTCTGAAAAAACTTTTGAAGTTGGATATACAGATGATGGAGAGAAATACATAAGTGCATTTATGTATTATGGGACTTTTTTTTACTATTTCGACAAGGAATCAGGACTCTCAAATTTTTGTATGCAAATAATTAATGAAATTCCATATTTAAATGGGCAAGTGGAAGCCTATAACAAAAAGTACGTGATTGTTTCAGATACAGAATGGAAAGCATATTTAGAAGGTGGTGGAATATTGAAAATCAATTTAGAATATAATGAAGAGCACAAATTTTATGTTTTCTACTACAACTAATAAGCGGTTTGCATAAAACAAATAAAAGCCGAACCGCTAACATCGTACATAAAAAATTTGGCAGTCAGTGGGTTATCAAGGGTATCATCTCGTATCAAAGGCATTTGTAACTTGACAGGACAGTGCCTCGTAATGCCAAACGTTTCATATACGTAAACGTTGCAACCAAACACAACTCCTCAAACATCGACCAACCCGATCAACAGTCGTCTGGTCAAGTGGAGAGTCTCCTGCCGTTTGTAGCCCTTCCTACCCCTTCGCCTTACGCCCACGATTGCTCTTCACCCGCACCTGATCGTGGTAATCACTCAACGCCTTTGACTTCTTCCCACGCCCTTCGCTGAACTTGGCTGGGGAAAGCGCCTTGCCGTCCTTTTCAATCTGCTTCCACACTTCCGGTTTGCCTTTGAACGATTCCAGGAGTACGAAGCGCAGCGGATTCTCATCTCCGGAATGGAGCTTCTTGAGGCATTGGAGCAACCAGCGCTCGTGCAGGGTGAGCTTGACCACCAAGGTCTCTGGAAGGGACTGTGCGGCCTTGGGGGCGTTCTTTTCAACGCTCTTGGCGGCGTACTGCTCCAGGGTGAGGCCTTCCTTTTCCGCTTTAGCGGTGAGGGCGGCGATCACTTCTTCAGGAAGTTCGAGTTGGACTTTCTTGGTTTTGCCGGTGGGCTGGTCGTTGGATCCAAAGATGGACATGGGTGTAGTCTTTAAAAGTTGTTTCACACAAATTAATTCAATTTTGTTTTGAATTGAAAGCGGTGGGGATTTCATTGGAGACTTCTTTCTTTTTCATGAGTAATCAAATTGCAAATCCACAAAGAATTGAATCCCTCCTCTCCGACCAGGACGGCATCTACACCGGTTCGGTCGAGCTGGACACGCCGTACTTGGGCGTTGAATTCAAATGCGTGCTGAACGGATACCAGTTTGAGCTGGAAGAACCACCCAACCGCGTGGTGGAGTTTGACGAAGACGGTGAAACAGCGATTGAAGTGGTCTTTGACCAGCGCTAATCAGCTGTAAATCCGCGCAATCACGCTTCGTTGATGGCCTGTGTGTACAACTACCTGCGGCAAACGCTCACTTGTCGCTGGGCATCCTGTATCTTGCATAGGTTCTGGAGTGACCGCTGCTTGTGCTTAGACAGCATGATTGCGTAGCGCTCTTGAATCTCAAAGACTTCTTGGACGAAGGCCCACCTGACGAGATGGCACCCCGGCGAACAAGGCACGCTCTTTTAAGTTGGATTAGTAACCCCGAGGAACGCGCCTACCACCTCAGGCCGCATGGCCTCATCAATACAAACACACCGCGCTCAGGCCGGAAGCATGCTGCACACAAACCATGGCAGCAGTCCGGAACACAGCGCAAAAAACCACTTATGGGAAGATCACAAGACTCCTTCAGTAAAAAAGAACGCGAGAAAAAGCGCCAGAAAAAGCGCGAAGAAAAAGCCGCCAAGCGCGCCGAGCGCAAGGCCCAACCCAAGGTATCTGGGTTTGAAAATATGATTGCCTACGTCGACGAGTACGGCAACACCACCGACACCCCGCCGGATCCCACCAAGAAGATCGAAATCAAGGCCGAAGACATCGTGCTCGGCGTCCCCAAACGCGAAAAGCAAGCGGACATCGATCCTGTGCGCACCGGCGTGATCGACTTATTCAACCACGACAAAGGCTTTGGCTTCATCAAGGGGAAAGGCTCGGGTGAGAAGTTCTTCGTCCACATCTCCAACTGCGACGACGAGCCCGAAGAGAACGACGTCGTTTCCTTCGAAGTCGAGAAAGGACCCAAGGGGATGGTTGCGGTGAAGGTGAAGAAGGGGTGATCTGCGTAGCGTAGACCACCTTCTTTGTGCACACCATGCACTTCACCCACCTCCAATCCACTCTCACCTCCACCCTGCTCCACACCTTCAACACCGCCTTTGCCGATTACTACCTGCCCTTCCACCTGACCGGCGCAGCTGCTGGCCAAGATGCGGGCAGACAAAAACAGCCCAGCGCTGTCGGTAGGCGCGTTTGACGGAGACCGGTTGGTGGGCTTCATGCTGCACGGAATGGATACGGTGGACGGTAGGCGCACGGTGTACAACGGCGGAACCGGGTGTGATTCCGGAATACCGGGGCCAAGGGTTGACCGCGCAGATGTATGCCCACGCGATTCCGGTGCTCAAGGCCCATGGCGTAGACCGGGTCATCCTGGAAGTCATTTCCCAAAACATTCCGGCCATCAAGTCTTATGAGCGCAGTGGCTTCCAAGCCCTGCGCGAAGAGGCGTGTTTCAAGGGCGAAGTGCAGCTGAAGCGCTACAATGCTCAAGTAGAAGTGCGGGAACTAGACGCGTTGGATTGGCCAACCCTCCTCCCTTCTGCAGACGTCCTGCCTACCTGGCAAAACGCTCCGCATGTGTTAGACGCCACACAAGCCGATCTCAAGGTGCTAGGCGCATTCCTCGAAGGCCAGCACGTTGGTTACCTCATCGCCCATCCGACCAACCAAAGAACACATCAGATAGCTGTGCATCCTGAGCACCGGCGTCAAGGCATTGCCCAAGCACTGCTTCACTTCTGGACCCAGAAATTTGGGCATACCCTCTCCATCATCAACGTGGACAAGCGCGCGCAGCACGTGATGGAGTTCTTGACCTCCGTGGGGTTGGAGGTGTTTATCGAACAAGTAGAAATGGAGTTGGAGTTGTAACACCAAGGCGCCACAACCCCAAGCAAACGGGGATTACCCCAAGCTCACGAGCTTCACATCAAAGATCAAGTCCTTGCCCGCCAATTGGTGGTTGGCATCGACTACGATGTGATCGTCGTTGACTTCGGTCACCAGCAATGGAATCTGCTCGCCGGTAGGCATCTGTGAGTACAGGCGCATGCCGGGCTCGGGCTCCATGTCGGCCGGGAGTTGGCTTTTGGGAACGGGTTGAACCATCTCCGCACGGTGCTCGCCGTAGGCTTCTGCCGCGGGAATGTGAATGGTCTTGGACTCGTCCACTTCCATGCCGTGCACGCCCTTGTCAAAACCGGGGATCATCTGGCCCGCACCAAGGGTGAACTTCAACGGATCCTTGCCCTCCGAAGAATCGAAGATTTCACCGCTTTCCAATTTTCCTGTGTAATGCACCGCTACGGTGTCTCCGGACTTTGCCGCCATGGGGATGTTTTTTGTGGGGGGCAAAGGACGGCATGTTTGGATACTAGTGCAAGTGGAAGTGCAAGGGGTTTGTGCAAGGGGGGATAGATCGGCGGTTTCCTACACCTGGTGGCGTCGAGTATGCTCGACGTTGAGCAGGACGATAAGACATTCCAGTTCCGAGGTTCATGTACCTTGTGATCCTCTGAAAACACTCCCCAAAACACGAACATTTCTTTGAACCTTCCCGGCACACTTTCTACCCAACCGCTTTCAAACAAACCAACACATTTCTCTCTATGAAACTCTTCTACGCTACAACCCTGCTGCTGGCTGCATGTGCACTCGTGTCTTGCGGTGGCGGTGGGAAAACCGATCAGATTGTGGGCGCTTGGACGCTGTCGGGCTACACCAATGCGGGTGAGGCCGTGGAACTGTCGGACTGCGATGCGCAGACCCAGTGGAACTTCTCCTCTGAAGCGGGCGAGGCGCTGCAAGACGGTACGTCTACGATGAAGCTGAGCGCTGGTGCGCCGGACAACTGCCAGTACTACGGCTTTGACGCCACGTGGACCAC
>CAXPZW010000033.1:0-41836 GCA_964221845.1 Luminiphilus sp.
GTGATGGTTTGAGTCGCCGAAGTGCTGTTGCCGCACAGGTCGGTCACTGTGTAGGTGCGGATCAGGGTGTACTCCTGTGGACACTCGCCTTCGATGATTTCTTCTGAAACCTCGTCGTTGGTGTCGCTACAGTTGTCAGCCGAAGTCCACTCGGGAGCTGGCACATCTTGGTCGCACTCGATGGTCATGTCCTCAGCAATCTCGAGCTCAGGAGCAGTGGTGTCTTGTACGGTGATGATTTGGGTAGCAGAAGTGTTGTTGCCACACTCGTCGGTCACCGAGTAGGTGCGCTCGATGGTGTAGTTGTTCGGGCAGTCGCCGTCGACAATTACCTCGGTTACTTCTTCGATCAGTTCTTCTGAACAGTTGTCAGAAGCTTCCCATGCAGCTGCTGGGATCTCCTGGTCACACTCTACGGTCACGTCCTCGGCGATCTCCAGTTCTGGAGCAGTGGTGTCCTGCACGGTGATCTCCTGTGCGTAGATCACTTGGTTGCCACAGTTGTCGAAACCGCGGTAGATGCGTTGGATCACGTAGTTGTTCGGGCAATCGCCAGGAATGATTTCCTCGGTCACCTCGATCTCCACTTCGTCGTCACAGTTGTCTTCTGCCTCTGGCATGCCCACAGCTGGGAGCTCATCCGAGCATTCTACGGTCACGTCTGCGGGCAGGGTGCCTTCTACCCAAGTGGGAGCAGTGGTGTCCGAAACGGTGATGGTGGTGGTGGCGGTGGTGATGTTTTCACAATCGTCCTCCGCAGTCCAAGTCCAAGTAATGGTGTATTGATCCTCACAGAAGCCCTCGGTGATGATTTCTTCGAAAGTTACGGTCACTTCCTCGTCGCAGTTGTCGGTCACCTCGATGGTGTTCGGATCGGGCAGGTCGCCCACCTCGTCACACTCGATCATCATGTCCTCTGGATTGTTGATCACAGGGGCTTCGGTATCGGTGAGGGTAACGAACTGAGTAGCTGAGGTGGAGTTGCCGCAGTCATCAGTAGCGGTGTACTCATAGACGATGGTGCCTGGGCAGCCACCTGAACCGTCAGTGGTTTCCACTTCGATCGTGACTTCCTCGTCGCAGTTGTCGGTAGCGGTCAACGGCTCAACGCTGTCCAAATCGCCACAGTCCACGGTCAAGGTCACAGGGTAATCATCGAATACAGGAGCAGTGGTGTCCTGTACGGTGATGATCTGGGTCGCAGAGGTGTTGTTGCCACAAGCGTCGGTCACAGAGTAGGTACGCTCGATGGTGTAGTTGTTCGGACAGTCGCCTTCTACAGTCACCTCGGTTACCTCTTCGGTGATCTCAGAGCAGTTGTCTGAAGCAGTCCAAGCCGCTGCAGGTACTTCCTGGTCACACTCGATGGTTACGTCAGCCGCGATCTCCAGTTCAGGGGCAGTGGTGTCTTGTACAGTAATGGTCTGCACGCAGATGGTGAAGTTGTCACACTCATCCTCCACACGCCAGCGGCGCAGCAAGGTGTACTCGCAATCACCGACCATGCCCTCACCTGGGAACTCGCCTTCGTAGGTGATGGTCACAGTGCTGTTGTCGCAGTTGTCGGTGGCCTCGATGCCAGCGGTCTGCTCGTCTGCGTTTGGAAGGGTGTCAAGCGCATCGCACTCAACGGTGATGTCTTCTGGACAGTTCAGCACCTCAGGAGCAGTAGTGTCCTCCACGGTGATGATTTGCGAGATGATTGAAGCGTTGCCACAAGCATCCTCTGCACGCCAGAAGTAGGTGAATTCGTTGTCGTTCGGACAAGTGCTCAGTGGAACCTCCACACATTCTTTGTCCACGTTGATGTCGCCGTTTCCGGAAACATCCATGCCGTTCATGGTTCCCTCGAAGGTGAACCAACCTGACAAACCTTCGTTGCCGTTTTTAACGTTGGCCGCCTCACCACACTGGAAGCCGAAGAAGTAATCGACAGGCATGTGGTAGAGTTCAACGGTTCCGCTCAGACCCGAAGTACCGGTCACAGTTGAGAAACCGTTGACCAACTCGTAATAGGTCCAAGTCTCCCACAGGTTGCCGCCAGCAGCAGCCAAGCCGAGGTCGTCTTTGTACCAACGGCCCAGATCAGACCAAGTGGTCCAGTCAGCCGCGTTCTCGAACCAAACATCGAGGTAGACGCCCAAGGCAGCATCACCATTGTTTACAACGTCACCGTACAGGTGTGCGGTGCCGTCGTCGTAGCTGATGAAGTAGCCCACTTCTGAGAAGCTCCAGTAAGGAGAAGGAGCAACCTCGTCGCCCAGTGGCAGCCAGATCGACCAGTCCGGACCCGGACCAATCGCAGTCACAAGCGCGCACGAGTCGAGCGGAGTACCGGTCTCAGAGGTGAAGATTTCGGTGTCCACCACAGAGGTGCAGGCGTCTTCAGCGATGCACTCTGCTGGCGCAGGTACGTCTTCAATGCACTCAAGAGTGAGATCCGCAGGCGTTTCCAAGAATACTGGACCCTCTGAATCTACCACGGTAATGATTTGGACACATTCCGCAATGGGCTGATCCTCGAAGAAGAGAGACCACGTACGGGTGATGATTTGTTCACAGTCGTCACCGCTGACCTCATCAACGTAGGACAGACCCGCTTCGCCTTCGCAGCCTCCGCTGACAATGGGTGAACCTGTGTTTTCAGGATCGACGCTGTCGCCACACTCGATGGTCAGGTCTGCGGCACAATCCAAGAAGCAGTCGCATGCTCCGGTAGCATCAGGAAGAACGCAAGAGCTGTCGTCGCAGCCCGCAGAAGCGTCGTAGTTGCAAGCAGAGGAGTCGGTACATCCCGGGTAGGTACATGTACCGTCGTCGTTGGTAGCACTGCTGTCGTAGTTGCACGCGGCAATGTCGGTGCACCCACCGGCATCAGGCTGACCCCAAGCCAGGCCACAACACAAGAGTGCCGCGACCAGGGTGAATAAACGTGTTCCCATAATAAGGCAATTAGGCAATTAGGCAATTTGAAGGACCATCGCCCTTCAGGTTAAGAATTAGAATGTCTTTAACAAGCAGGGCAAAAGTAGTAAAAGGCGTGAATCTCCGCAACCCTCTTTTGTAGCAGTCGAATTAATTCTGCGTTTCATCGTAATTTTGAATGCTTTCGTCCATACCGTGAATCAGAGGTGTAGTGAGCACATGATTTGGAGACGCAGCAGTTTGTTCACAGTCACATTCACCACACCTTTTCTTGACAGAGCCGCCGCCCATTGGCAGCCCCTTCAATTCTTATAACACCTAGGCAAGCGCCTATGTATTCACGATCAGCTTCTGAACGACGTGTTCAGTGCTAGAAGGGTTCGCACGGTGTAAACACCGCTCTCGGGACGAATCGCAGAGCAGTCGATCATCCAACTCCCCCGCTGCCCTACCACCCACCACAACTTTTCACCCAATCACTTGCACACAAAATCAGATTTATGCTACTTTTGCCGTCCGCTTCCAAACGGTGCTATAGCTCAGTTGGTAGAGCAATGGATTGAAAATCCATGTGTCCCCGGTTCGAATCCTGGTAGCACCACAACGACGGTAACAAAGCCCGCGCCTCTGGCGCGGGTTTTTTGTTGGGCGGAAATGCCGAGTTCAATCGAGCGTTTCCGCCCAATAAAAAACCCGTCGCGAGCCAAGCTCGCGGTGGGCTTTGTGGTGTCATTGTCACGCCCGTTTGGATCACGCAAAGCGTAATCCTCGCTGCTATTGGCACGCAAGTGCTAGTCCCTCCTACTGCCCGAAAAAAAGCCCCACTCCCCCAGTCGCGTCCCGCGACCAAAAAAGCATGTTCGCCACGCGCCAGCGAGCGCTACAACTCCCCGAACATCCACAACTACCGCCCGCTAAAAAAGCCTCGCATCCCGCGACCAAAAAACCACCTTCGCCACGCGCCAGCGAGCGCCACCACCCCCCGAACATCCCCAACAAACCTCCAACCACCGCGCACAGACCAACCCAAGTCGCGTGTACTCGACTTGACCAGTTGGAGGAACTCCTACTCCATCGTCCTGGCGCCCCCCCAAACACCCTCCCCCTGCAAATAGCCACTTTTCACATTTAACTCCCTTGCACTAACCCCTTGCACTTCCACTTGCACTCCTCCCCTCCCACTTTTCACTTCTCACTCTTCACTTTTCCCTCCCCCTCCCCGATCTTCGCACCCATGATCCACCACTTCCCCGCCTTCGGCCACCTCCGCGACTTCCTCTCCACCCAACTCGCCGGGCGCCGGGCATTCTTGCTCACCGACTCCAACTGCCTCGAGCACTGTTGGCCTGAACTCATTGACCCCCTCGGTGACATCGAAATCCTGGAAGTGGAACCCGGAGAATCCTCCAAAGACCTGGACGTGGTCAACGGCCTCTGGCACACCCTTTTGGAACTGCACGCCGACCGCAATTGCGTGCTCATCTCCCTCGGTGGCGGGGTGGTCACCGACCTGGGCGGATTCATTGCATCCACCTACAAACGTGGGATTGCGGCCATTCACATCCCCACCAGTTTGCTGGGGATGGTGGACGCAGCTGTGGGTGGCAAAACCGGCATCAACCTGGGCCACGCCAAGAACCAAGTGGGCACTTTTTACCAAGCCGAAGCGGTGTGTCTTTGCCCGGCTTTCTTGCAGTCACTTCCCGCAGACCAACTCACCTCAGGCTACGCCGAGATGCTCAAACACGCATTGCTCGAAGGACCTGCTGCACTGGACGCGCTTACCAGTACCACACGTGATGCGGAAGGCATTGGTCCGTTGGTGGCGGCCTCTGCACAATTCAAGCAAGCCATCGTAGACCAGGACGAACGCGAATCAGGCCTCAGAAAACACCTCAATTTGGGCCACACCATTGGCCACGGAATCGAGTCGGTTTTGTTGGACGCAGGCACCCCAATAAGCCACGGCCATGCAGTGGCTTGGGGCCTTGTTTCAGAAGCCGATTTGGGGGTGGAATTGGGAGTGGTAAACACATCGACCCGAGACCGCATTTTACAGGAAGTAAACGGCGCATTCGACTCCGTTCAACTCTCTGAAAAACAAATGGATGCATGCCTCGAAGCCATGCTGCACGACAAGAAGAATAACGGCACTGAAATGCGCTTTGTTCTGGTCAAGGAACCGGGAGAAGCTGTGCGTGATGTGGTGGCCTCACCCGAGCAGGTAAAAGCCGTACTTAAAACCCGATTTAACGGGTAAGGACAATGTAGTCTTTGATCAGGGTTTTCACGAACGCAATCTTGCGTTCGGGCACCTCAGGCAGACCGAGCACTTCGCTGGCCTTGACGCTGAGTTCCACCACCGCCTTTTTGTGCGCGTCGTTTTTGAACCGGTAGTACCGCTCCAAGGTCTGCTTCATGAGCAGCATGTCCGACTCGCGGAAGTTGCGTACCGCAGGGAATTGCGGCTCGTAATTGTCCAGACTATTGATCTTGAGAATGTCGCTCAAACGCACGTATAGCTTAGGCTTGAGGCGCACCACAGTGCTGTTCGAGACCAATCCACCGAGGCGTTGGCCGTGGTCGCTACTGGAGGCCACAATGCCGGCAAGCGCGCCAAACGTGCCCCAGATGTCGATCATGCGAAACACCCAGCGCAGCATGTAATCCCCAAACTGGAGTTGGGTGCCGTCAAGTTTAACCACTTTGAGCTGCAACGCCATTTTCCCGAGGGTGCGGCCGTTGGCTAAAAACTCAAACACCAGGGTGTAAAACAGGAAGACCGGGAGGATGACCAGGAAGTAAAACGCGGTTTCCAAATCGCGGCTCCAACCGCCGAGCATTTCGAAGATGAACACCAAGATTCCGATGGTCACCAGCAGGGCAATCACATCGATCAGAAAGGCAAAAATGCGGTCGCGCACCAGGGCCAATTCGTAGGTGATGGTCACGTTCTGAGTGGTGCGGATATCGATGGTGCGCATGGTAGGGCGAATCTTGTATTTTCGCTCAACTGCAATGTTACAACTAAGATGCGGGAAACCGATTTCATTCGCCAGAACCGGGAGAAGTGGGAAGAATTTGAGCGATTGATCGGCGCTGAAAACAAGGACCCTGAGAAGCTTTCAGACCTGTTTATCGAAGTCACTGACGACCTCTCCTATTCCCGCACGTATTATCCCAACCGCTCGGTACGCGTGTACCTCAACGGCATTGCACAGACCGTTTTCCAGAACATTTACCGCTCAAAACGCTCCAAGGTCAGCCCGTTTAAGACTTTTTGGGTGTCGCGCCTGCCAGATACCCTGTGGCATGTGCGCAAAGCCATGCTTTGGGCGGCCATCATCTTTGTGCTCAGCACCATCATCGGCTACGTGTCGAGCATGTACAACGAGGACTTTTGCGCCATCATCATGGGCGACGGGTACGTGGAGATGAGCGAAAGCAACGTCGAAAACGACGACCCCTTTGCCGTCTACAAAGACGAACACGCCATGGAGATGTTCTTCCAAATCGCGTGGAACAACATCCGGATCTGCTTCATGGTATTTGTGCTCGGGCTACTCGCTGGCGTGGGCAGTGCCTGGGTGATGATGACCAACGGGATCATGTTTGGCGCGTTCATGCACTTTTTTGCGGCAAGGGGGCTCTTGACCGAATTCTCCACGGTGGTCATGCTCCACGGCACCCTTGAGTTATCCATGATTGTGCTCTCCGGCGCGGCCGGGCTTACGTTGGGAGGAGGCATCCTCTTCCCCCGCAGCTACCATAGGCTACAGAGCTTGGTATTGGCTGCGCGCAGAGGCGTGATGCTCATGATTCCGTGCACGGCATTTTTGCTGATTGCGGCCTTCATCGAATCCTGGATCACCCGCCACACCGAAGCGCCTTTTGCCATACGCCTGATGCTGGTCCTGGTCAGCCTGGCCATTGTGCTGGGTTACTTTGTGATCTACCCGTGGTGGCGCAACCGCCGGGGTCTGATCAAATCGCTCGAAGACGACCAACTCCAAGCCGAGCGCGACTATGACATCGACTACACCACGGTCAAAACCAACGGCAAGATCTTCACCGAGGTGTTTGCCTTTTACAAGCACGGGTTGCGTCAATTGGTGCGCACCGCCTTGATTGGAGGTGTGGCCACCGCAGCGGGGTACTTACTGATTTTTGGGGCTGAGCTGGACTGGATCTCTGAATGGGGCTTTTTGGGCGTGTTCTTCATCTTCGACATCGTGTGGCCTTGGAACGAGGTGGGGCACTTGTTCAGCCTGGACTATGAGCCCTTGTTGTTTGTGCCCATTTCGTTGGTAGGGACCCTGGTGCTTGCCGGGGCTACGTGGACCTTTTTGAAAACCAAAACCGGCGGCCGCGTGCCGTTCAAAGGCGTGTGGATTGCGAATGCGTTTACCGCTGTTTCGCTCCTGCTTGCGCCTTGGTTTATCAACGCGGACTGGAATGATGGCGCCATGTTCTTGGCCTTTTTGATCGCCATTTTCACCTACCCCATCATCCTGACCATCTATGCTACGGCCAATATTGAAGGCACTTACTTCTTGGTGGCCATGGGCCGCACATTCAAACTGGTGGGCGGCTCCTTTGGCCGCAAACTGGGGCTGTTTTGGGTGAGCCTGTCGATACCCTGGATTGCCTTGATGAGCACCACCAGCATTCTGTGGTTCTTCATCTTCCAACTGGTGGAGACCTTTTGGGTGCAGTCCTGGATGGCCTCTGAAACGCTGGCCTACCTGCTGTTTGTAGCCTTCGCATTCTTTGTCATGAGCCTGACCTTCCCACTCATTGTGTTTGGGTACCACCTGTTTTACTACAACCTGCTGGAGATTTCCGAAGCCAAGCACTTGCGTGCACGCATCGGGGCCATTCAGTTCCGAAGCAAAGCCTATGGACTGGAGAAAGAGTAGCGCCTTGCTGCTGCTGGCTACCGCGCTCAGCCTTGGAACAGACGCCCAATCTGCAGCAACCGACACCTTGTCCCGCGAGTCGTGGGAACAGGCCGTCGAAGGACTGGACTACGGCGACATTGTGCGCCCCGAACCGCCCGAACCCGCAGAACCTGAATACACGCCGCCCGCAGATGACTACCAAGCCCCCGATTGGGATTGGACCATTCCGGGCTTGGGTGAGTTGGGCACCGCCATCTTGTTTGGGGTGGTGATCATTGGTTTGGCCTACCTGCTGGTGTTCTTGGTGAACCGCGCCCAAGGCAGCGGTCGCTCGCGCATCAAAGACGGCGACGGCGAACACGCCTACAGCTTTGAAGAACTCGAAGAACACATCCACGAAACCGAACTTGAAGGCTACCTGCGTATGGCCTTGGAGGAGAGCAATTTCAAAGCCGCTGTACGGGTGTACTACCTGATGGCCATCAAGGCTCTGAGTGAAAACCAGTGGATCACCTGGAAGCGCGACAAAACCAACTTCGACTACGTGCGCGAGATGCGCAAACGTCCTGAGCACGGGGATTTCCGCAAGCTCACCTACCTCTTTGAGGTCATTTGGTACGGCGACACCGAGATCGACCAACAGGTGTACCGCCGCATCAGCCCTTCGTTTGATCACTTCCTCAAGCAACTCCAAAAGCGATGAGCAGAGGGAAGGTCTTCATTATCATTGCCGCAGTGGCGCTTGTGGGGCTCTTGGTTGCCCTGCCCTTCATCCTGGAGGACGACGCCAACCAGTATTCCTGGGGCGAGAGCTATTACCCCGAGAGTGCGCAACCCTACGGCGGCCAGGTGCTCTACAAAATGCTTGAGCACCACAAAGGCGACGACTTGGTGGCAGTACGCGACACGATTTACCACGTGATGGACTCCTTGGAGGTAAACGGTCCGGCGAGCTACTTCTTTTGCGGGCGTACCCTTTGGCTGGACAGCATGGAACTGGATTGGCTGTTGGACTTTGTGGGGGAAGGCAACACCGCATTTATCAGCTCCAAACGCTTCAATTGGCCGCTGTTTGACACGCTCTTTTACCAATACGAGCCGAGCTACTACATCAACGAAGACCACGCCAGCAATTGGGACGTGTGGGACTACCTGCACGTGACCAGCGACACGAGCATCTACGTCCCCTATGGCGATGGCAAGGAGCAGGAAATGAAGTGGCTCTACTACAACGAGGTGTGGGACCACGAATGGTGTTACTTCCACGACTCTGAGCTGGCCAACCAGGAATACGCGCCAGAGATCAGCTCCTTTGACACCAACCGCGAAAGCGGCTTCACCAACCTCATTGAGGTGCCCTTTGGCCAGGGCAGCTTCTACCTGCACACCACTCCGGAGGCCTTCACCAACTACTTTTTGTTGGACGAGCGTGGCTTCGAACACGCCCGCGAACTGCTGAGTCATTTGGAGCCCGGGACCCTGATTTGGGACGAAGACAACCGCACCCGCAGCTACTCCGACCCCGAACCACGCCAACCGCGCACACGGGACGGCGCCCTCTCCTTCATTCAGAGTGAACCCGCATTGCGCGCGGCCTTCTACACCTTGCTGCTCTTCATTTTGCTGTACATCCTGTTTGGCATGCGCCGCAAGCAGCGCGCCATCCCCGTGCTGGAGAGCCGGGCCAACACCTCGATCGAATTCTCTGAAGTGATTTCCCAGCTGTACCTCAACCAGCGCGACCACCGCAAGCTCGGGCTGTTGAAGATGAAGTTGTTCCAGGCCTTTGTGCTGGAGCGCTATGGCCTCCGCGCCGCAGGGAAAGAACCCGAAGACATGCAGGCCTACGCCAAACGCGTGGCCATCAAGTCCAATGTGCCCGAAGCCCAGCTCAGCGCCATGATGGACACTTACCGCGAACTGACAGTGATTTTCAACGTGGACAACGCGTTGCTGGTCACGTTCCACAAACAATTGGAATCGTTTTATCAAAACTGCAAATGATGGAAGAAAACAAGCCCAACCCCGAAGCGCAGCCGGAAGGCCAAGGCGCCCCCAATCCGGGCCATGCGCCGGATGCTTCCCAGGACCAGCCCACCAGGCAGCCGGACCCGGCCACCCCGCCACCTCCGCCCGCCCAGGACTACGTGCCTGAACCCGCAGTCGCCTCAGAACCGGCTGCTCCCGCCCCTTCCATCGCCGACGACATCCGCACCCAAAAGGCCGTAGACGTGAGCCCAGTGCAAGAGGCTGTGTCCGATGTGCAAGAAGCCCTGTCGAAGGTACTTGTGGGCCAGGAAAACCTGGTGGAAATGCTCATGGCTGCCACCTACGTAGGCGGACACTGCCTGCTGGAAGGCCTGCCGGGCATCGCCAAAACCCTGACTGCCAAATTGATGGCACGCGCCATTGACGCACCGTTCAGCCGCATCCAATTCACCCCGGATTTGATGCCCACCGATGTGACCGGTACTTCGGTGTTCAACATGAAGGACAGCGAGTTCCACTTCAAGAAGGGCCCCATCTTCGCCAGCATCGTGTTGATCGATGAGATCAACCGTGCGCCGGCCAAGACTCAAGCGGCACTCATGGAAGTCATGGAAGAGCGTCAACTCACCTACGACGGTACCACCTACCCCATGGACAACCCGTTCCTGGTGATTGCCACCCAAAACCCGGTGGAGCAAGAAGGCACCTACGCGTTGCCCGAGGCGCAGTTGGACCGCTTCATTTTCCGCATCCGCTTGGAGTACCCCTCGCTGGAGGAAGAGCGCCAGATCCTGCGCCGCTTCGAGAACGACTTCAACATCAGCCAGATGAACGAGGTCAAGCCAGTAATCACCCCCGAGCGCATTGCACAAGGCCAAGCCATCATCCAACAGGTGTACATCAAACCCGAGCTTTCGGACTACATCGCCGCGGTGGTGAACAACACCCGCAACAACGGCGACTTGTTCTTGGGCGCTTCGCCGCGTGCGTCGCTGAGCATCCTGAAGGCCTCCAAAGCCATGGCCGCCATCCGCGGACGCGACTTTGTGACGCCCGACGACATCAAGGACGTGAGCATCGCGGTACTCAACCACCGCGTGATCATCTCGCACGAACGTGAGATGGAAGGCACTACCGTGGAAGAGATCATCACTGACATCATCAACACGGTAGAAATTCCCCGTTGATGCGGCTGCTGGAAACATGGCGTGAAGTGGCCCGCGGGCTGCACCTGACCTTGCGGTTCTTTTTGGCCGCAAGCGCAGTGGTGCTGGCCTACATCCTGGCCTTCCCTTACCCCGAAATGCTGCCGTTTGCACATGGGTTGCTGCTGCTTGTGCTGGTGGCCACGTTAGTGGACACCTTCATGCTGTTTCCCCTCAGAGGCGGGTTCAGCGCCCAGCGCGATGTGCCCAAGCTGTTTTCCCTCGGCGACCTCAACACCCTCAAAGTCCACCTGACCCACACCGGCAACTTGCCGCTGCACGTGGAGGTGTACGACGAACTCCCGCGCCAATTCCAAGAGCGGGACTTTCACATGGATTTCCGCATGGCCCCGGGCGAGACCCGCACGCTCAACTACGACGTGCGCCCCACCACCCGTGGCGAATACCTGTTTGGCCACATCAATGTGCTGGCCAAAACCCCACTCGGGCTGGCTTCGAGGCGGCATGTGCTGGGCACTCCGCAAATGGTGCCCACCTACCCGTCAGTCATCCAAATGAAGAAGTACGAGCTGATCGCGTTTGCCAAGACCGCCACCATCCAAGGCATCAAGAAGGTGCGGCGCTTGGGCCACAGCTACGAGTTTGAGCAGATCAAGAGCTACGTGCAAGGCGACGATGTGCGCTCGATCAACTGGAAGGCCACCAGCCGCCACCACAGCCTCATGGTCAACCAGTACGAGGACGAGCGCAGCCAGCAGGTATACTCCATCATCGACAAAAGCCGCAGCATGTACATGCCGTTCAACGGGTTGAGCCTGTTGGACTACGCCATCAACACCAGCTTAGTGATCTCCAACATCGCGCTCAAAAAGCACGACAAGGTGGGGCTCATCTCCTACTCCAACAAGATTGGCAGCACCATCAAGGCCGACAAATCGCCGGTGCATTTGCGCAAGATCCTGGCCGCGCTCTACAACGAGAAGGAGCACGCCATGGAGGCCAACTACGACCTGCTGTACCGCGCCACCAAAAACGTGATCAAGAGCCGCAGCCTGGTGTTTGTGTACTTGAACTTCGAGAGCATTTACGCCATGGAACGCGCCTTGCCGGTGCTGCAAAAGATCAACCACCAGCACCTGCTGGTGTGCATGGTGTTCGAAAACACCGAACTGCAAGACTACACCCGTAAGCGCGCAGAATTCATCCAAGACATCTACACCCAAACCATCGCCGAAAAGCTGGTGCAGGAGAAAAAACAGATGGTCTCCAAGCTGCGCAAATACGGCATTCAAACCATCCTCACGCGTCCCGAGGACTTGTCGATCAACACGGTCAACAAGTACCTCGAACTGAAAAAGACTGGACAGATCTGAGGATGCCCACAAACCGGTGTGTTTAAGTTGGCCGCAAAGGCCTTTGACGCAGGGCCAATGTTGTACTTTTGACCCGATGCAATTTTCCGCCAACCAGATTGCTGAGATTCTGGGGGGAACCGTAGAAGGGAACCCCGATTCCGCCGTTTCTGACCTTTCGAAAATCGAAGAAGGGCGCCCCGGCACCATCACCTTCCTTTCCAATCCTAAGTACACCCCGCACATTTACAGCACAGGAGCTTCGGTGGCCATTGTGGCCGACAGCTTTGTGGCCGAACAGCCCCTGCCCGAAACCCTGACCCTGGTGCGTGTAGCCGACCCGCGCGAATGCTTCGCCAAGTTGCTGGCCATGTACGAGCAGTTGTTTCAGGAACCGCCCGGCATCCACCCCAGCGCGGCCATAGACCCTTCGGCCCAAATCGGCAAGGACGTGTACATCGGCCCCAACGCCTCCATTGGCAAGCAAGCGATCATCGAGGACGGCGTGCGCATCCACGGCAATGTAAATGTGGGCCCCGCATCGCGCATTGGCAAAGGCACCCAGCTGCTGCAAGGAGCGCAGGTAATGCACCGCTGCAACATTGGCGAGCACTGCACCATCCACCCCGGGGCCATCATTGGCTCCGACGGCTTTGGCTTTACCCCCAACTCCGAAGGCAACTACGCCAAGGTGCCGCAGATTGGCACCGTGATTATTGAAGACCACGTAGACATTGGTGCGGGTACCATCGTGGACCGCGCCACCTTGGGCGCCACCCGCATCGGGCGCGGCGTCAAACTCGACAACCTCATCCAAGTGGCCCACAACGTAGAGATCGGTGAAAACACCGTCATCGCTGCGCAAACCGGCATTGCAGGCTCCACCAAAATCGGGCGCAACTGCATGATCGGCGGCCAAGTCGGCATCGTGGGACACATCACCATCGCAGACGAGGTGAAAATCGCAGCGCAATCCGGCATTGCGTCCAGCATCAAAGAGCCCGGCACAGTGGTGCAAGGCTCGCCGGCCATCCCTATTGTACAGTTCAAGAAAGCGTACATTGGATTCCGCAACCTGCCTGAGATGCAGCGCGAATTGGCCCAAATCAGCAAAGAACTTGACCAACGGCAGTCCGGCGACTGATCCGTCCAATCCTTAACCCGATGAACATCGATAACCAGCGCACCCTCAAGGCGCCCGTTCAACTGAGCGGCATTGGCCTGCACACCGGTGCTTCGGTGACCGTCACCATCCATCCGGCCGAAGCCAATACCGGCTACATCTTTTGCCGCACCGACCTCGAAGGTGCCCCCACCATCAAGGCCGACCCCGACAACGTGGTGGCCACCAATCGCGGCACCACCCTCGCCCAAAGCGGCGCTGAGGTCAACACCACCGAGCACTTGCTCGCGGCCATTTATGGCTCATTGATCGACAACGCTCGCATTGACATTGACGGCCCAGAGGTGCCCATTCTCGATGGCAGCTCGCTCCCGTTTGTGGAGGCCATCAACCAGGCCGGCATTGAAGAGCAGGACGCCGAGCGCGATTTCCTGTGGCTGAAAGAAAACCTCACTTACGAAGACGAAGAACGCGGCATTGAGATGTTGGCTGTCCCCTCCAACGGCGGCGAATTCCGTCTGACGGTGATGGTGGATTACAACTCACCCGTGCTCGGCACCCAGCACGCGAGCATGTACATGCTGGACCACTTCATCGACGAGATTGCCCCGTGCCGCACCTTCGTGTTCTTGCGCGAGCTGGAGCAGCTGGCCCGCGCCGGCCTGATCAAAGGCGGCTCGTTGGACAACGCGGTCGTACTCGCCGAGCGCGAATACACCGACCAAGAAATCAAAGACATACTCAAACTGCTGGGCAAGGAAGACCTGGAGGTCAAGGTGGAGGGTCAAGGCGTGCTCAACACCACCAAGCTCAAGTTTGAAAACGAACCCGCGCGCCACAAACTGCTGGACATCGTGGGCGACTTGGCCCTGGTGGGCAAGTTCATCCGCGGACATATTCTGGCCGCGCGCCCAGGGCACTTTGGCAACACTGAGTTTGCCAAGATGCTCAAGAACTACCACCGCGATCAAAAGAAGGCGGCCAAGCAATGGGATTTGACCCAAACGCCGCTGTATGACATCAACGACATCGAGCGTATGCTGCCGCACCGCTACCCGTTCTTGTTGGTGGACAAAATCATGGAGATCGGCGAGGACGACATCGTGGGCGTGAAGAATGTGACCATGAACGAGCCGTTCTTCCAAGGGCACTTCCCGGGCAACCCGGTGATGCCTGGCGTGCTTCAGATTGAGGCCATGGCACAGTGTGGCGGCATTTTTGCGTTGTCGAAAGTGGAGGAGCCCGAATACTACTCCACCTACTTCATGAAAATCGACAACGTGCGCTTCAAGCAAAAAGTGATTCCCGGCGACACCGTGGTGTTCCACCTGACTTTGGAATCGCCCATGCGCCGCGGCTTGGTACACATGAGCGGCAAGGCTTATGTGAACGGCAAGGTGGTCTCTGAGGCCGAAATGCTGGCCCAAGTGGTCAAGGACAAAGCGCCCAAACCCCAAGAGGAAATCGCAAAATGAGCGCAACCACAACCCAGGACATTCACCCCATGAGTGCCATCCACCCCGACGCCCAAATCGGCGCAGGAACCACCGTGGGGGCCTTCACCAGCATTGCCGCTGACGTGGTCATCGGAGAAAACACGTGGATCGGACCCAACGTGAGCATCATGGACGGTGCCCGCATTGGCAGCAACTGCCGCATCTTCCCCGGAGCGGTGATCAGCGCCATTCCGCAAGACCTCAAGTACGACGGCGAGCAAACCACCGCCGAAATAGGCGACCACACCACCATCCGCGAATGCTGCACCATCAACCGCGGCACGAGCGACAAGTGGAAAACCGTGGTGGGCAACCACAGCTTGCTGATGGCCTACACCCACATTGCGCACGACGCGCACATCGGCAATCACTGCATCATTGCCAACTCGGCCAACATTGCCGGGCACGTAGTAGTGGAAGACAACGTGGTGATCGAAGGCGTGGTGGCCATCCAGCAATTTGTGCGGGTGGGCAAACACAGCTTTTTGGCCGGAGGATCGTTGGTGCGCAAGAACGTGCCGCCGTTTGTAAAGGCCGCGCGTGAACCGCTTTCGTTTGCAGGGGTCAACACCATTGGCCTGCGTCGACGCGGATTCAGCAACGAGGCCATCACCGCCATCGAAGACCTGTACCGCGCCATTTACGTGCACAACAACAACATCACCCAAGCGCTCAAAGCCGCCGACGCCGAACTGCCGTCATCGGAGGAAAAGGATTACGTGCTGCAATTCATCCGCATGAGCGACAAGGGCATCATCCGCGGCCCTTTCTAACCCAACTTGGAAGTCACCCTCGCGCAGATCGGCAAGCGCTTCCAGCGCCAGTGGTTGTACCGCAACCTGGACGCCCACCTGCGCCCGGATGCTCCGTTGGCCATCTTGGGCCACAACGGCTCGGGCAAATCTACCCTGATGCAGATTGTGTCGGGCTACCTCACCCCTACCCAAGGCACCGTCTCCTATGCCCTGGAGGGCGCCCCTGTCAAGCGGGAATACGTCTGGAAACACGTGGCCATCGCAAGCCCTCACTTGGAATTGCACGGCGCCATGACCCTGGCCGAAACTGTAGAATTCCACCATGCACTGCGCCCTATTCCTGGTTTCGTGGGCAGCGAGAGCGCTGCTGAACATATGGGTTTGGATGCACACTTGGGCAAACCGCTGAGCTCGTTCTCCAGTGGCATGCGCCAACGCGTGAAGCTGTACTTGGCCATCGCTGGCGGCGCACCGCTGTTGCTGTTGGACGAGCCCACGGCCAACCTGGACCGCCAAGGCGTGGAATGGTTTCGGGAGTTGCTAGCACCCGCACTCACCGCTGGACGAACCATAGCGGTGTGCTCCAATGTGGAAGGCGAGGAAACCGACTTCTGCACCCAGCGCTTACAGCTGGAGGACTTCCGCTGATTACTTCGACTCCGCTTCTTCGATCACCTTGTCGGCGCGTGCCTCGGCGCCGGCCATAAAATCGTCCCCTTCCTTTTGGGCTTTGGCAATGGCTGCTTTCTCCAACGGGTTCCTGAATCAGAATCAAGCAGAACCAACAGCAAGAAGCCCCCGTCAGAATAAATCCAATTCGCGCAAAATGTAGGGCATCAGTCTAGGCTAACATGCAAGTGGACCCGGCCGACGAGGAACCTTTTTACGGGATTCCCGTTCAACCGAAGTGAAAACAATGCTTTCGTCATGAGAATTTCTACCCTCCTGGCCCTGATGGCCTGCATGGTGAGCACCTCGCTGCTCGCCGCCGAAGATCACGGCTGCACCCTACAGCAGTGGCAGGCCGACGACCAATTCACCCTCAACGGGGGTGCCATCACCCAAATGTTCATGCCTTGCCAAAGCGGCATCCTGGAATACGTAGCCATCGGTGCGCAAAGCGCTTCGACCACCTCGTTTGGAGCACGCTTGAAAGTGTACGAAATGGACAACGGCATCCAAACGCTCATCCACCAACAGCAAGGGGTCATCCCTGGCAGTGAAGATGCGTACAGCACCGTCTTTTCCCTCTCACGCAACATCCCGGTGAATGCCGAGCGTGAGTACTTCCTGGAAGTGGACATCCCCGAAGGACGTGCCATGTCGTTCCAATACAGTGGACTCGATGTGTACGACGAGGGCGAACTGACCGTAAACCACGCACGCTTCCGCGGCGACCTTGCCTTTGAAGTAGGCGTCAACCCCCAAAAGATTTACGACCTCGAAACGCGCGCAGCCAGCCCTGTTTTGCGCACCTGGAGTACCGGGGGCACCGCGCCTGAGCACGCCTGCTCGGTGGCACAGCCCAAGTACAACGGCATAGAAATGCTGGCCGAGGGCGCTTGGTCACAAACCTTCTCAAGTTGCTACACCGGTGACCTGGAGTCCATCTGGTTCCAAGGAGAAATCCTGCAGGCCGAAACCGGCGTGCCCGTGTACATCTTCGAACGTCAATCCGGCGACTTTTTGGGCGCCGCTGAGTTGAGTAACCACCCCGAACGCCAACGCACCCTCACCGCCGAATTCGGCAACCTGGAGGTGAAAGCCGGTCGCGAGTACGAGTTCTTCATCGAATGCTCGGAGTCCCAGCAAGTGGACATGCACGTGATCCGCAACCGCAGCTTTTTTGTGGGCGAGTTCCGCCATGCACACCAAGTGCAGGACGCCAACCTCAGCTTCATGGCCTTTGTGACCGACAACGACGACTCCGGCCTGGACGCCGCATGGCCCTACGACGAACAACCCGAACACTCTGAGGTGGCGGTTGACGTGGCGCCCTTGGAAGCCCAAGCCGGCGTGAAAGTCACCCTGCAAGAAGACCTCGAAGGCAACGTAACCGTTGGCCTGTTCAACGTCCTCGGCCAAATGGTAGAGGAACGCAACTTCAACAGCCCCACCGCGGGCACCGAAGTGTTCTTCCTCACCCCCAACGACAACGACCAAGAATACTACTCGGTGCGCATCGTGAACGACCATGCATTGGTGGTCGACAGCGTATACCGCCGCTAGTATCCCCTTCCCCCCCTGCAACAAAAAAGCCCGCTACATGCGGGCTTTTTTGTTGGACGAAAATCGGGGTTCGCCTAGTTCGATTGGTGCTGCGTGCGCAGCAAATCGTTGACGGTTTTGACCGGAGAAAAGGTGGTGATGGGCACCTCCACAAACACCGTGTTCCAACCTGCCATGGCGCCGTTCCAAAGGCCCGGATGCTCCAAGGCTTTGACCGGACGACCACCGATGGACTTCTGGGTGATGAAACTGGTTTGTAGATCCACAAAATCGGTGAGGTGATACGGATTGCCGGTGTAGCGGCGCGTGCTGCACACCAAGTCCACAGGGTTGAAGTGCGTGGCATCTGACACGAGTGCGGCTTGCGCCGGATCTGAGGTGTCGATCTGCGCCTTTTCCACAATTTGAGCGGTAACTGCACCGCTGGGTTGTTTGACCCAAAACGGGCCGCCGCCGGGCTCGCCTTCGTTGCGGACCATGCCGCAAATACGCAAGGGGCGATCCATAGCCTTGCGCACGCCTGCCTCATCGAGGGCATTCACATCGTGCCCCATGCGCGCCAGCCATTCCAAGGCTTGGTCGGAGGGCACATCGCCCCGCAGCGCTTGGTCAAAGAGGGCTTTGATCTCAAGTAACATGCCCGCCAAGGCCTCCTTGTACAACACGGTATCGGTGCGCAGGTGGGCTGGTTGGACGTTGTCTATGTTTTTGATGAAAATCACATCGGCGTTCACCTCGGCCAGGTTGTGGATGAGCGCGCCGTGGCCGCCAGGACGGTAAAAGGGCTGGCCGTTTTCGTCGGTGACCAGTGCGTTGTTCAGGTCCACACATACCGTATCGGTGTGCGGGAACTGGACCGAATAGCTGATGTCAAATGCAGCCTGTTTGCTCAGGCCATTGATACGTTCGGCCACGTGGGCTTCGATGGTTTTTTGGTGGGCCGCAGGCACGGTAAAGTGGATGCGTACCCGCCCGTTCTTTTGAGCGTACTGCACGCCTTCAAACAAATGCTCTTCAAAGGCGGTGAGCACCTGGTCCTCACTGGCGTGGAAATGCACCAAGCCTTTGGGCAGGCGCCCGTAACCCAATCCGTGCGGACCAACCATAGCGTCCAACACGTCTTCCCAGCGACCGGTGTTCATCCACTCGTCCAGCAATTGGCCTTGGGCCTCCATGCGGGCTTTGAGCACTGGATAAAACGGCAGCTCGCGAAAGCGGACTAGGAGTTCTTTGATGAGCGGCTCTTGCGCGTTGTCTGGATACCCAAACACGTGCTTAAACATGCGACTCGCCGCGCCCGAAGCGGGCACAAACTTGACCACATCCACAGCAGCTTGTCGGTAGCTGGCGGCCCAGTCTTCGGGACGCTCCAACTGCAGGATGCCGTCGCCAGGCGTGCAGGCGCGCTCCAAGCGGGTGGGCGCTACACCCTGGGTAAACAGGGCCAGTTGTCGATCGCGTTCAGCGGCTGGAATGCCGGGGTGCATGAGGATGGTTGATTTGGTACGCATGGTGTTCAGGGGTTGGGACTTTCCAAGTTTGCCCCCCCTTCTGCCGTGCGCAGTGTCGGTCGCCGTCTGATAGTGCATCTTCGGGCTCGCAGGCCAAAGATGCCCAATGCGCCCGTGGCAAACAAAAAAAGCCGCATGCTCTCAGGCATGCGGCTTCACGTTTTGTTGACAGTATGGTGTTACGCGGCGCTCTGTTGGGCGCGCAATTGATCCAGTACGATGTCGCACTCAGAGCTGACTTGGTTGACCAGCTGGGACAACTCGTCCATGTTTTGTTGGTGCTTGCTGTCGAACTCGATCTTGAGGATCTTGGTTTCCATGGTTTTGATGCCGAGCATCGCAATGGAACTCTTGGCTTTGTGGGCCAACGGGTGTAGCGAATGGAGATCGTCTCTCTCCACGCATGCCCGCATTTCGTCAATGTACCCGGGAACCTGGTCAAGGAACAGCGAGATGATGTTCGAGATCATCTCTTTGTTGCCCTGGAATATCTGGTTCAGGTACGATAGGTCGAAAAGCTTTTCCACGTTTTCAGGATTCATGTTTTGTGATAGGCTAGGTTAGTTGTAGATATTATACTTGGTTTCGTCGAAGAATGTTACAGGTTCGGTAGATTTAATCGGCAAGCAGCCGGAAGTCATCGGCCAAAAACACTGTTTCATAGTTAGTTGTCGACGCAGAGGTTGTACTCACTGGTATTGAGCACTTCGGCCAAAAAGCCGATCAGGTCCAGGGCCTCTTCTTGGCCAGCGCGGGTCACATTACTGCTGCGGAAGCTGCGTCCGAGCGACCAGCGGCCGGCGGCAAAGAGCTTCAACAAGTAGGCGTTTTCGGTGAACATCACCGACACCAATTCAGAGCGGTCCAGGTACATGAGCAAAGCGCTGGGTTCGGGGCTCACATCGGCGGCAAAGCTCAAGGCGTTGCGCTTGATGTACTGCACCGAGATGATGCGCTGGGCTTCCAGATGGGTCAGGACTTCACGGACGGCCGAGGCGTTTGCTTCGTAGCGGTCCAACAACAACACGATCGGATGACTCATTTTGGAATTTTGGTTTGATCTCTCCTACGCGGCTGCCAATGAGAGGGTCGCGAGCAGCGTTCCCATCTGTGTGTCAGACCATTCCGATGTGTGCCAATCGGCTTATTTTCGTGGCGACCCACGCTAAACCATGCCACTATGCGCAAAATCTTGGTGACCGGCGGGGCCGGCTTCATTGGCTCACACACCGTAGTCATGTTACACGAAGCCGGTTACGACCCGGTAATCGTCGACGACTTCAGCAACAGCGAACGCACCGTGCCCGAACAACTCGAGGCCATTTGCGGCCGCGAATTCCAGTTGTATGAAGCCGACTGCGGTGACCCCACAGCACTCAATCACATCTTCGAAACCGAGGGCGACGTGTTTGGCGTGATCCACTTTGCAGCCAACAAAGCTGTGGGCGAATCGGTCCGCGAACCGCTGAAGTACTACCGCAACAACATCGGATCGCTGGTGACCTTGGTGGAGCACATGCAAGCGTTTGGGTGTCAGCATTTGGTCTTCTCCAGCTCCTGCACGGTCTACGGCCAGCCCGACCAATTGCCCGTGACCGAAAGCACCCCGCTGCAACCCGCAAACTCGCCGTACGGCTACACCAAACAAGTGTGTGAACAGGTGTTGCGCGACGTATCGGTTTCCACAGAGGACTTCAATTCAGTGCTGCTGCGCTACTTCAACCCCATTGGCGCCCACCCGTCCGGACGCATTGGCGAATTGCCCTTGGGGGTCCCTGAAAACCTGGTGCCCTACATCACCCAAACCGCGGCGGGCCTGCGCGAGTCGCTCACCGTGTTTGGCAACGACTACGACACCCCCGACGGCACCTGCATCCGCGACTACATCCACGTGATGGACCTGGCCGCGGCGCACGTCAAAGCCCTGGACTGGATGGCCGGCCAATCGGGTCAATGCGAAACCTTCAACCTGGGGACTGGACGTGGGAACACCGTACTGGAGGTGATCCAAAGCTTTGAGCGCGTTTCGGAAACCGCCTTGAACTACACCATTGGCCCGCGACGTCCAGGAGACGTAGAAAAAATCTTTGCTGGCAACGAAAAGGCCACCACCCAACTCGGCTGGCAAACGGCCTACAGCTTGGACGACGCCATGCGCGATGCCTGGAACTGGCAACAACGCCTCAACGAAATCCCCCGCGAAGCATGAGACTTGCCGTGACTTTTGCGCTGCTCTGCAGCTCAGTGCTCGGATGGGCCCAATTTGACGGGCTACTCACCACCCCCACCACCCAAGACCGGTTTGTGGTGATGTTCACCAACGACACCTGGTTGGACCTGCCAGATGGCGTGGAGTTGCGCCCATACAGCCCGGGCCTCTCGGCCTACATCATGACCGACTACGACTTGGGCAAGAGCGCGTTTTCGTTTGCGTGGGGCTACGGCTTCTCTTCGCACAACGTGCACTCCAACGGGGAGTTTGTGACCGACACGGTAGGCACCGAGGTCTTCAGCAACCTCGAGACCTTTGACCCGGGATACTCCTTCCAAAAGAACAAGCTGAGCTGCAACTACTTGGAGATCCCCATCGAACTCCGCATTCGTACTGGCAAGCGCAAAGAGCGCGACACGTGGGAGTTTCAAGCCGACCCTGAGTCCATCGGGCCGCAGTTCAACATGGCCATTGGTGCGCGCATTGGTTATGCCATCAACGTGCACACCAAAACCATCGACGACCACGGCAAGCGCAAGTTTTACGGTGTTGAGCAATTCCAACCGCTGCGTTACGGACTGACTGCGCGCGTGGGATTTGGAAGCTTGGCCGTGTGCGGATTTTACTCCTTGACGCCCATCATTCAGGAGGGGAAAGGCACCGAGTTGGTGCCGGTCTCTGTGGGGATTGCCTGGTTGATCCTGTAGCTCTGCCTTTCAACAGCAGTCCTCGCCCTTTTGAATTGGGGGGCACTTGACCGTACCGTAGCTGCAGTACACGCAACAATCCCCTGGGATGGGCTTGAGAATTTCGCCGCATCCGGTGCACTCATAGAAGAATTGACAAGCATTTTCAGGCATACGTTCGTGAGCAGAAACGCTACAATGGGGACAGGTCACCACTGAATTAAGCTCGACGCGATTAGACTTCCAGAGTTTGTTGAGTTTCCAAACTGCAAAACACACACTCGCGACGACCAGCACCAAAAACACACCTTGCAAGACCCCACTTGACTGTCCGGCACCAAAAACACCTGCCGCGCCGCCAAACAGGGCCATCAACGCCGGCACCCAACAACAACTCGTGGCCACCACAATGGCCAGACAACTGGCCGCTATTGCACCGGCCCTATTCTTAGACAGAGACATGCGTTAAAGGTAGAAACCGTAGCGCAAGCACACCACGTGGATCAGGCAAGACAGCGCAAAACCCACGTAGGTTTGGCTGGGGGTATGGGCCTTGAGCACCATGCGTGAGGTGGCCACAAGCGCCGCAATCACCACCGCCCCAATGATCCACGGCAACAGGTTGATGCTGTGCAATCCCGAGAGGGCCACCAGCGTACCCACCATGCCGCCCTGGGACAAGCTGTGGATGCTGATTTTCCACCAAAACGTAATCACAAAGGCCGCGCCTACAGAGAGTAGTAGAGCGGTGAACATGCTCATCACGATCGGCTCCCAGCCGCCCACCTTGTAGCGCAGGATAGCGTAGGCCAGCACAAAGTAGAACAGGATGAGGATGAAGGGCAGCACCCGTTCACGCCGGTCGTAGATCTCGGCGGAGGTGATCATGCCCATGCGCATCATGAACACCAAACTGATGCCTGGGGCCACGGTGTTGATGATCAACACGCCCACCACCAGTGCGAACAGCTCGGGCTTGAACAGGATGTAAGGATCCAGCCCATAGGCCACCAAGAACACCATCAGCGGCATCCACAGCGGGTGAAAAACGTAGGAGAAAAACAGGGCAACCGATCGCGGCATGTTACAGTTCCTTGCGGAGGCGTGCCACGGGGATGTCCAGCTGCTCGCGGTATTTGGCCACGGTACGTCGGGCAATGTTGTAGCCCTTGCTCTTGAGCAGGTTGGCCAACTTTTCGTCGGTCAGGGGCTTGCGTTTGTCTTCGGCGTCGATGGCGTCCTGCAAGATCTTTTTCACCTCGCGGGTGCTCACCTCCTCACCCGAATCGGTCGAGAGTGACTCTGAGAAGAAGCTTTTGAGCAAGAACGTCCCGTACGGGGTTTGGATGTACTTGCTGTTGGCCACCCGGCTGATGGTGGAAATGTCCATCTGCACGATTTCGGCGATGTCCTTGAGGATCATCGGACGCAGGTTGGTTTCGTCCCCACTGAGGAAGTACTCGCGCTGGTAATCCACAATGGCGTTGATGGTCAGCATCAGGGTTTGCTGGCGCTGACGGATGGCATCGATGAACCATTTGGCCGCATCGATCTTTTGCTTCACAAACATCACCGCGTCCTTCTGCGACTTGTCTTTTTTGGCCGATTGTGCGTAGCCTTCGAGCATCTCGCGGTATTGACGGCTCACACGCAGCTCAGGGGCGTTGCGTTGGTTGAGTTGGATTTGCAGCTCGTCGCCGTCCACCACCAGCAAGAAATCGGGCACCACGTGCTGCACGGGGCGCGCGGTATCACTGCGGGAGTTGCCGGGCTTGGGGTTGAGCTTGATCACCTCGTCGATGGCTTCCTTGAGCACGTCCTCTTCCACATCCAAGCGCTTCATGATTTTGGAGTAGTGCTTTTTGGTGAACTCCTCAAAGTGGTGTTCCACCATGCGCTCGGCGATCTCGGTGTATTCGTCGCGGTTTTCCAGGCGTCGCAGCTGGATGAGCAAGCATTCCTGCAAATCGCGGGCACCCACACCGGGCGGGTCAAAGTCTTGAATCAGTCGCAAGGCCTCTTCAAGCTCCTGCACATCGGCCATCACGTTTTGGGTGAAGGCCAAGTCGTTGACGATGGCTTGCAGGTCGCGGCGCAGGTAGCCAGCATCGTCCAAGTTGCCGATGAGGGTTTCGGCGATGACGCGCTGCTTGTCGTCGGTCACACGCAGGCCCAGTTGGCTCAGCAGCAATTCCTGGAAGGTTTTGCCGCCGCCCAGCGGAATGTCCTTTTCGTCTTGGTCCACGCCTTTGTTGCGGACCGAGAGCTTGTAATCGGGGGTATCGTCGTCCGACAGGTAGTCGTTGATGTCGAAATCGGTTTCGTTCTCCGACGGTGAGGTGTCTTCCACCTGGTCGCCGTAGACCTCATCTTCGACCGTCTCGCGCCCTTCTTCGAGGGCGGGGTTGACCTCAAGTTCCTCCTTGATGCGCGCCTCCAATTCCACCGTAGGCACCTGCAACAGCTTCATGAGCTGGATCTGCTGCGGAGACAGTTTCTGGAGGAGCTTCTGTTGGATGGTTTGCTTGAGCATGGTCTAAATTCGGTCTGTATGGGTCTAGGCTAACGAAAAAAGCGTGCCGAACCTGTTTGGGTTCAAGATAACGATCAGAATTCAGCGTTTTGTGGCGTGCGTGGGAAAGGAATCACGTCGCGGATGTTGGTCATGCCTGTCACAAACATGATCAGGCGCTCAAAGCCCAATCCGAAGCCCGCGTGCGGCACCGAACCAAACTGACGCGACTCCAGGTACCACCACACGTGTTCCTCAGGAATGTTGAAGTCTGCGCATTTCTTTTTGAGCACGTCCAAACGCTCCTCGCGCTGGCTGCCACCGATGATTTCGCCAATGCCGGGCACCAGCACGTCCATGGCCGCTACAGTCTTGCCGTCGTCGTTGGCGCGCATGTAGAACGCCTTGATGCCGGCGGGGTAGTCGGTGATGACCACGGGCTTTTTAAAGTGCTTCTCCACCAACCAGCGCTCGTGTTCGCTCTGCAGGTCGATGCCCCACTCCACCGGGTACTTGAATTTTTTCTTCTTGAACGGCTTGGAGTTGCGCAGCAGGTCGATGGCCTCGGTGTAGGTGATGCGCTCGAACGGGTTGTTGACCACAAACTCCAGGCGCTCGATCAGGTTGAGCTCGTTGCGCTCGGCTTGGGGCTTGGACTTTTCGTCTTGGACCTCCTTGTTGTGGAGGAACTCCAGGTCTGCGCGGCAATGGGTGAGCGCATAGTTGAGCAGGTGCTTGAGGAAGTCCTCCGCCAGGTCGGCGTCGCCTTGCAGGTCGCAGAAGGCCACCTCAGGCTCAATCATCCAGAACTCGGCCAAGTGTCGCGAGGTGTTGGAGTTTTCGGCGCGGAAAGTGGGACCAAAGGTATACACCTGCCCCAGTGCCAAAGCCGCGAGTTCGGCTTCGAGTTGGCCCGAAACGGTCAGGTTGGTCTCCTTGCCAAAGAAGTCTTGTTTGAAGTCCACTTCGCCCTCCTCGGTGAGGGGTGGAGACTTAGGGTCGAGGGTGGTCACACGGAACATCTCCCCTGCCCCTTCCGCATCGGAAGCAGTGACAATGGGGGTGTGGATGTTGTAGAACCCGCGCTGGTGGAAGAAGTCGTGCACCGCATAGGTCATGGCGTGACGGATGCGGAACACGGCGCTGAAGGTGCTGGTGCGGAAGCGCAGGTGCGCCTTCTCACGCAGAAACTCCATGCTGTGCTTCTTCATTTGGATGGGGAACACTTCGGGGTCGGAATCGCCGAGGACCTCCAAGCTGATCACGTTGACTTCGGTGGCCTGCCCCTTGCCTTGGCTCTCGACCAATTCTCCGGTGGCGCACACCGAAGTGCCGGTGGTCAAGCGCTTGAGCAGCGTTTCATCCGTGTTTTCGTGATCCACCACAAGTTGGAGGTTTTGGATGCACGAACCGTCGTTCACGGCCAAAAACCGGTTGTTCCGGAAGGTGCGTACCCATCCATGAACAGTAACAGTGCGGCCCACGTGGGCGGGATCAAGAAGCGAGACAATACGGTCCATCGCAGTGGAATTTGAACTCGCAAAAAAACGAAGAAAAATCCGCTTATGCAGGGCTTTGGGCCGGTTGCGCGGAGGTGGGATTGGGATTGATCTGGTCGGTTTCCACCACCCCGTCGCGCAAGCGGATGATGCGGTGGGCGTGCTGAGCGATGTCCTCCTCGTGGGTCACCAGCAGCAAGGTGTTGCCTTGGCGGTGGATTTCATCGAACAGGGCCATGATCTCATAACTGGTTTTGGTGTCCAGGTTACCGGTGGGCTCATCGGCCAAGATGAGCGAGGGTTTGTTCACCAGGGCGCGAGCTACAGCCACACGCTGGCGCTGACCACCGCTGAGCTCGTTGGGCTTGTGGTCCATGCGGTCGCCGAGGCCCACGAGTTCCAACACTTCGCGGCCGCGAGCTTGGCGTTCGCTTTTGCTGACGCCTTTGTAAATCAAGGGCAGCGAGACGTTGTCCAAAGCGGTGTAACGCGGGAGCAGGTTGAAGGTTTGGAAAACAAACCCGATTTCCTCGTTGCGGATGGCGGCGAGCTCGTCGTCGGTGAGCTTGGACACATCCGGACCATTGAGGTGGTAGGTGCCCACACTTGGCGTATCCAGACAGCCGAGGATGTTCATCAATGTGGATTTGCCTGAACCCGAAGGACCCATGAGCGCCACAAACTCCCCGCGCTGGATGTCGAGGGACACCCCGTTGAGCGCCTTCACCACCTGGGTGCCCAAGCGGTAAATCTTTTTGATGTCACGAACTTCGATCAAGGCGCTCATGCCACAAATATAACCGGCCCAGAAGCCACCAAAGGAGGGTTAACGTTTTTTCCTTCTCACAAACTGAACCGGCGTCCATGCCTTGGTACAGCGTTGAATTATTCGCAGCTGTAGCGTACGGACAACCTTTTCTTCCTCAGATGCATCTAACCAGAGCAATGCCCCTTTTTTATTCTGTTCCCCCCAATCCTTGTGCAGCATCCCGGCTCCAGAACGTCCGTAGTTGGCATGCTTGCAGAAATTTAGCCCTTATGGGGAATTCGTACCTTGTCCAAACATTGAGTTTCTCGGGACAGGTAAGCGCCTCAAGCCTCGGAAATCAACCAAAGCACTGAAATTCAATTGACTATGCCGTCAGTCTTACGTTATGCATTCTTGGCCGCAATCATGGTGGCCAATCACGCTTCTGCCCAAGTCGCCATTTCGGTAGGCCTCACTCCCGAAGAATACGTCAACGACATTCTGCTGGGTGAGGGCATTGAGGCCTCCAACGTCACCTTTATTGGTGCCGACATCCAGATTGGTCACATGACCAACGGCGCAGGCACCATTTTTCCGATTGAAGAAGGCCTTGTGCTCTCCTGCGACCACGCCGCCAACAGCGACCAAAACTTCCCCGACGAAACCGTGCCCTTTGGCGAAGGCGTCAGCGGCGACCAAGACCTGCTGGACATCGCCAACAGTGTACCCCCGCTCATTGGGCAGACCTTTACCGTGGGCTCGGTCAACGACTTGGCGGTGCTTGAGTTTGACTTTGTGGCCACCGGAGATTCCATCAGCTTCAACTACAGCTTTGGTTCAGACGAGTACCTGACTTGGATCAACTCGCAGTACAACGACATTTTTGCGTTCCTGCTCTCGGGGCCTGGCCTTTCTGGCCCCTACGATTCGCCGGGCGGTTTCCCCGACGGCGCCATCAACATTGCCGAGGTACCCGAAACAGATCCTCCGCTGCCCATCACCATTTCTTCGGTGAACCCCAACAGCTACGACGAGTACTACATCGACAACCCGTCCAACACCGACATCGAGATCAACGGCTTTACCGTGAAGCTCACCGCGTCGGCCCAGGTGATCTGTGGTGAAACCTACCACATCAAGCTGGCCATCGCCGACGGTACCGACACCGCGTTGGAATCCATTGTAGTGCTGGAGTCGGGCTCGTTTACCTCCAACAACCCCGCGGCCATCAGCGGCGAGGCCAACGTGACCGGCGGCGTAGACCTGCCCACCGCCACCATCCTCGAGGGCTGCGTGGACGGCGCATTCGTGTTTACCATCAATACCGATGCCCTGGACTCAGACACCCTGTACTACAACGTGGGCGGTTCAGCCACCAACGGCGTGGACTATGAATCCATCGACGACTACATCGTGATTGGCCCCGACTTTGACGGCACCTTCGAATTGGAAATCAATCCCATTTTCGACGGCCAAGACGAAGGCGACGAGACCATCGAAATCACCTACGTCTACACCAACGGATGTGGTGATACCGATACCTCTAGCGCCATCCTGTACTTGATCGACCTCACGCCAGTGGAAGTCAGCACTGAGGACATCTTCATTTGTCCCGGCGGGTCAGAATCAGTCACGGCGGATGTATCGGGCGGTTATGCTCCGTATAGCTATGCGTGGTCCAACAACACTTCTGGCGCTTCGGCATCGTTCAACTACGGCGAGGGCAACAGCTACTCGGTGTCAGTCTCGGACCAATGTGGCCAGTCATCGACCGCCAACTTTGTGGTGGAAGACGGCGCACTACTCACCTTGACCGATCCGGAAGAATGGTATTGCTTGGGCATTGAAACCGTGCCCTTGTTCTCAGGTGGTGTGGATCCCGTAGTACTCGCATACGACAACGCTGGCGTGTACGCCAATGCCGACAACTCGTTTGGCGGCACCGTAGAGGGCACCTACACCCTCAGCGCTTCTGACGATTGCGGCCAGAACCTCAGCGTGGACGTGGAATGGATTGCGTGCGACACAGAAGTGCCCAACGTGTTTACCCCGGGCAACACGGACGCCTCCAACGACTTCTTTGTGATCGACGGGTTGGCCGGTTTCCCAGGCAGCCGCTTGACGGTATTCAACCGCTGGGGCAACGTGGTGTACGAAGCCGAAGATTACCAAAACGAGTGGAACGGTGTGGACATGGGCGGCTCTGACCTGTCCCAAGGCACGTACTACTGGGTGTTCGAGCGATCAGATGGCGAGAACTACTCGGGCTACGTGATGATCCTGCGCGATTAAGCGCTCAGACCAACGCACTTCCTGTCATTTCCGCAGGTTGGGCAACGCCCAGCAGCTTCAAGACGGTAGGCGCCACATCGGCGAGCTTGCCGTCCTGCACGCGCTTGACTGCGCCATCCACCACCACAACCGGCACCGGATGTGTGGTGTGCGCGGTGTTTGGTGAGCCGTCGGGGTTGACCACTTTATCGGCGTTGCCGTGGTCGGCAATGACGATGAAGCTGTAGCCCAACTCAAGCCCGGTTTCCATCACACGACCAAGCGCAGCATCGGTGGCTTCGCAGGCTTTAACCACAGCTTCAAACACGCCGGTGTGGCCCACCATGTCTGGGTTGGCAAAGTTCAAGCAGATGAAATTGGGTTTGTGCTCACGCAGGTGTGGGAGCAGCTGATCTACCAGCGGGCCAATGCTCATTTCGGGCTGCAGGTCGTAGGTGGCCACTTTGGGGGAGTTGGCCATCAGGCGCGATTCGCCTTCGAACGGTTCTTCGCGACCACCGGAGAAAAAGAAGGTGACGTGCGGGTACTTTTCGGTTTCGGCCAAGCGGAGCTGGGTCAATCCGGCTGCGCTGACCACCTCGCCCAAGGTCTGGGTCAAGTTCTCTTTGTCGAACGCTACATGTACGCCTTTGAAGCCGTCGTCGTAACGGGTCATGGTCACGTAATGCAAGGGCATGGTGTGCATGCCGTGATCAGCAAAATCCTCTTGGGTAAGCGCCATGGTAATCTCGCGGCAACGGTCGGTGCGGAAGTTGAAGCACACCACCGCGTCGTTCTCCTGGATGCGGCCCTGTGTAGGATCGCCCACCACAGCAGGTTCGATGAACTCATCGGTAATGCCCGCAGCGTAGCTCTCAGCAAACACCTCGTCGGCGGTGTTGGCTAAGGCGCCTTTTCCTTTCACCAGCAAGTTCCAGGCTTTGGCCACGCGTTCCCAACGCTTGTCGCGGTCCATGGCAAAGTAGCGTCCGACCACAGACACCACCTTGGCGGCGGTCCCTTCCAAGTGGGTCTCCAAATCGGCCATGAAGGGACGTCCCGATTGAGGGTCGGTATCGCGACCGTCGGTAAAGGCGTGGATGCAGATTTCACGCACGCCCGCAGCCTGGGCAACGTCTACCAATGCTTTGAGGTGGCTCTGGTGCGCGTGCACGCCACCGGTGCCCAACAGGCCCATCAAGTGCAGGCGTCCGCTGCCTTCCACGGCGTGCTTCACCGCCGCTTGCAGCGTGGGGTTGGCCGTAAATTCTCCGCTCTCTACCGCGCGGTGGATGCGCAGCAAGTCTTGGTACACGACGCGCCCTGCGCCAATGTTCATGTGTCCTACCTCTGAGTTGCCCATTTGGCCCTCGGGCAGACCTACGTATTCACCGTCGGTGCGCAGCGTGGCATTGGGGTACTTGCCGAGCAAGGCGTCCATCACCGGGGTGTGGGCCATATGAATGGCGTTGGTGTTGTCGGTGGCGCCATTGCCCCAACCATCGAGGATGACAAGTGCTACGTGTTTAGCCATGATTGAGCGTCTGCAGGTGTATGATAAATCGGGCCCCAGAGGGCGAGTTGTCTTCGAGGCGGAGTGTACCGCCGTGCAATTCTACCAAACCTCTCACGAGGAACAAGCCCAACCCACTGCCCTTTTGCGGACGCACGCCTTCAGGCGCACGGCGCACAAAGCGGCGGAAGATTTTGGCTTTATCCGCATCGGGCACACCAGTACCATGGTCGAAGACTTCCAAGGTGCACAGCCCTTCGCGGGTGGTCAAGGTGAGTCCCCGCGGCGTGCCCGGAGGAGTGTGCAACAGGGCGTTCTCCATCAGGTTGGTCACCACCGAATCCAGGGCCACTGCATCGCCTTTGACCCAGACCTCAGCATCCACTTGACCAGCAAAGGCAGCACCATCAGGTCGCAGCCGGATGCGGGCAAGTGCGTCATTGCACAACGCGCTGAGGTCCACCGGGGCTTGGGCCCACAGGTGTTTCTCCAACGACAAGCGGCTGGATTGGAGGATTTTATCGGTCAGGCCTTCCAGGCGGCGGGTTTCTTCTTCCGCGGCTTCGTACAGTGCGGCACGGGCTTCGGGTTTGGCGCGATCCCGCGAGAGGGTCTGCAACGCCAAACGAATGCTGGCAATGGGCGATTTGAGTTCGTGGGTGAACATGGCCAAAAACTCCGACTGGCGGTTTTGAAACGCACCCTCACGCCTCAGGTAGCGGAGCAGCAGTGCCATGCCGCCCAGTAGCAGCAAGAAGAACACCGAGCCCTCGCCAAAAATCATCCACAGGCGCTGAGTGTACTCGGCTTCAGCTTGCTCGGGCGTCAGGGATGGCCCTTGCCCGGAATGCGCTTCACGCAATTGGGTGTTGAAGCGCTGCAAGCTGATGGCCCACCACACAAACTGCAGCATGACGTAGCCGGCCAATACGGCCACCACGATGCGCGTGCGTTGGATGCGAGATACCGATGCCATGGCTCAAAAGTAGGGGCAAAAAAAAGCCCGGCACAAAGCCGGGCTCAGTATTGTAGGGAGACTACTTGCGTTTTTTCTCGTCGCCCGGGGTGGTGGCACCTCCTTCCGCAGGATCTGCGCTGTCGGACTTGGCCGGTTGACCCATCGCTCCTGGTTTGGTCAGGATGATGTGAGTGGTGTTGCTGTTGCCCACACCGGTTTGGTAGCTGCCTGCCACGTCAAAACCCAACTGGGTGAGTGCGTTGAGCGCATCTACCGGATTGGTGAAACGCGATGCTTTGAGCGCTTTGACGTTCGACTTGACCATTTTGTCGTTGGCGAACGTGATTTCTGGCGCAGCGCCAAAATCGATCACCACCGAAGTCATGCCACCGCGGTCGGTGATCAGCACTTCTGCACAGAGGTTTTTTACGCCGCCACCTGCGATGGTAGCTGCTGTTTTATTTGCACTTCGCGCATTGGGAGGCGTTGCGCCGCCACGGTTTTGCGCCATGAGCGCCAACGGGAGGCAGAGCACGGCGGTAAACATCCACTTTTTCATGTTCAGATTAATTGGTGGACGCAAGATAGCAATACCTCTTTCCGGCAATCCTAAACGATTCGTTAATTCATGGGAGGACCAACAATCAGAATTAACTGAAACGCGCTCTGACACGCCCTGCACCGACGGGAGGCTCTCTTGTATTCGGCCCTCAGCACTGAACTGCTGGGATTCCTGAAGAGCACCTTGGAAACCGCTGTCAAGAGCGCAGCCTTATCAATAGCGCAGCACAAAATGCTGCTTGGCCATGGGCAGGCCCATAAAGAGGATGCCCATTTCAAAGACATCGATCGAAAGCGCGAACTGTTCGCGCTTTCTCAATTCATCCCAGGCTTCGGTCATGCCGCGCGACCAATAGATATCGTCGATGACCACAACGGCCACCTCACCCAAATGCGGGGTGAGTAGCTTCACCGCCTTCAGCGTTGCCTCCTTGCGGTGGTTGCCGTCCACAAACACAAAATCCCACTTTGCCTTTCCGACGGTGGCAGGCAACGTCTGCTCGAACGGTCCTTCTACCACTTCAATGCCCGCCCCCACAGCGGCGTGCAATCCCGTGGCAAACTCCACCAAAGCGGGTGCCCCTTCCATGGAGACACAACGTGCGCCCGGGCATGCCCGATGCAGGTAAAGCGTGGTCAATCCCAAACTCGTGCCCAGTTCTAACATGGCCCCCGGCTGCATATGGTCAACCAAGCGGTACAGGAATTCGGCGTACTTCTGGCGTTTGACGCTGCGTCCGGCGATGCTTTTGACCGAACGCTCATTCCCTGCGCCCGAGGTGGAACCCGCGCCATGGTCTTCAATGTGCAGGACCTGGTCGTCTTGCTCCAATTCCTCGCGCAAGGCCGAGAGCCAATCAAAATCGTAGTGGTGGTGTTTTTTGTCGAACACGTGCTGCTGCAACCCAAACACAAAGGGCGAATGCAAACGGTACGGCCCCTGCGCGCGCAAGACGTATTTCAAGGCCGATTGGATGCGGTGCCAGCTCATGCCAGCGAAAATGCACAAAAAAGCCCCGGAATATGCTCCGAGGCCTTGAATGCCGTTTGGGAAAATGTGATCGCGTACCTGGGGCTAACAGACCCATTGTTGCTCTGTTTCAGCGTTTCGAGCACTGCGCGAAACCAAAAAAGCGCCTTACGTGGGGTCGACCAATCTGGGGAGTACAGAGGGTGTAGGCAGCCCTACATCCACCCGTTTGTCAGCAGGCGACTCCCAGCGGTGGAAGAGTCAGCAAACTCAGGTGAGGTACTCGAAGCGCGTCTCCTCCCATTCGTCGGTGGGGTAGTGGACGCGGACATCGGCGTTGTCAATGCGGAACACGGCGGTCATTTTGCCGGCGCATTCTTCGGTACGTAGCAATTTGCCTTTGCGAAACACGTAGGCAACACGCTCTTTGGGATTGAGGGATTCAAGCTTCACGACAACCGTAAAAGGATGTTCTAAAATAGACCCCAGGTCGATCTGTCGCTCACATCCCCACCACAAAGTGATCAACGGACAGCAACATTTTTTTACACGCCTGATTCTCCGACACCTAGCAATCCAGCTGCCACCGTAGCCCGGGTTTGTGGATCCACCAACACAAAGGCGCCACCGGCCTCACCAAAACGGTAATCTCCCGCCACAATGGGGCGTTGGGTCTTGAGGCGAATGCGCGCCACATCGTTCATGGCCACTTGACGCGACACCTTGGGTTGCAGCGCATCCATGTCCAGCACGGTGTCCACCGCATCTACTTTACACGCCACCTCTGCGGTGCCGTGTTGAAGCACGTAACGCACCTGAGGGTTGAGCGGTGCCTCATCCAACCAAGTCACGCGTGCTTGCAGGTCACGAATGCTGGGTTTGGGGTCACCGAGTAGCCAGGCGCCGCGCGGCAAATCCACATCCTCTTCCAAGTGCAGCGTGACTGCGCGGTTGGGACCGGTTTCTTCCAACGGGTTGCCCCATTGCTCGAGTGCTTCCACGGTGACCGGCACACCTTGGCCGTTGACGTAGAGCTTTTGCCCCTTGCGCAGTTTGCCCGAAGACAAAATACCGGCGTACCCGCGGTAGTCTTCCAGCCCTTCGCGGTGTGGACGCAGTACAGTTTGCACCTGAAAACGTGCAGCACCTTCCTCGCGATCCGGCAACTCAAGGCTTTCCAAAATGTCCAACAGCGGTGCGCCTTCGTACCAGCGAAGCGGCTCGGTGATTTGGGTTACGCCATCGCCCTTGAGCGCCGAAATCGGCACAAAGTGCAGCGCGCCTTTGTAGCCAAACTGCTGTGCCAATCCACGGAGTTCTTCCTGCAGGCGTTGGAACACCGAGGGGTCGTAGTTCACCAGGTCCATTTTGTTGACCGCCACCACCAAGTGGGGAAGGTCCAACATGCTGGAGATGTACAGGTGGCGTTTGGTTTGGCGCACTACACCGTTGCGTGCATCCACCAGCACGATGGCCGCGTGGGATTGCGAAGCACCGGTGACCATGTTGCGGGTGTACTCCTCGTGTCCGGGGGTGTCGGCAATGATGTACTTGCGCTGGTCTGTACTGAAGTAAATGTGGGCCACGTCAATGGTGATGCCTTGTTCGCGTTCGGCAATCAGGCCGTCGGTGAGCAGCGAGAGGTCGGTGTAGTCCAGGCCGTGGCGGCGCGAACGCTCCTCGATTTCGGCGAGGCGGTCGGCGGGCACTTGGCCGGTTTCGTATAGCAGGCGTCCGATGAGGGTGCTTTTCCCGTCATCCACGCTTCCGGAGGTGGCAATGCGAAGCAAATGCATTAGAAGTATCCGTTTTGTTTGCGAAGCTCCATGGCGGCTTCACTTCGCTTGTCGTCGATTCTAGCGCCGCGTTCTGAGATCTCGGCGCGGCCGATTTCGGCCATCACGTCTTCCACCGAGGTGGCCTCAGAGAACACCGCAGCGGTGCAGGTCATGTCGCCCACGGTGCGGAAGCGGACCCATTCGGTGGACACGGCTTCGTCGGGGTTGCGGTGCACCACCTCGCTGGCGGGCCAGACCAGTCCGTCCCGCTGGAATACCTCGCGCTTGTGGGCGAAGTAGAGCGAGGGAATGGCCATGTTTTCTTCGCGGATGTAGTTCCACACGTCCATCTCGGTCCAGTTGGAAAGCGGGAACACGCGGACGTTTTCACCCGGCTGAATGCGGCCATTGAGCATGTCAAACACCTCGGGGCGCTGACGACTGGCGTCCCATCCCCCAAAATCATCACGCACCGAGAACACACGCTCCTTGGCGCGCGCCTTTTCCTCGTCGCGGCGGGCCCCTCCAATGCAGGCATCAAAGCGGTGTTCGGCAATGGCATCCAGCAACGTAACCGACTGCAGACTGTTGCGGCTGGCATAGGCGCCGGTCTCTTCCACCAATCCTTTTACACGGATGGAATCCTCCACGCTGGCCACGATCAATTCGAGTTCGTACTCGCGCACCATGTTGTCGCGAAATTCGAGGGCCTCGGGGAAGTTGTGGCCGGTGTCAATGTGCATCAATGGAAACGGCACACGACCTGGGTGAAACGCCTTGCGAATCAGGTGGACCAGGGTGATGCTGTCTTTGCCTCCACTGAACAGCAGGACCGGACGGTCAAACTGCGCGTAGGTTTCGCGAATGATGTGGATGGCTTCGGCTTCCAACTCACGGGGAAACGGGTATTGCATAGGTCAGGAATCTCAATGTTGGTGCAGGCCGCACTCTTTCTTACTCTGCTCCCACCACCAGCGACCTGCCCTGGGGTGTTCTCCTTCTTCAATGGCGCGTGTGCACGGGGCACATCCGATGCTGACAAACCCTTGCTTGTGCAGCGGGTTGACAGGCACGTTGTGTTCACCGAGGTACCCGCGCAGATGGGCGTCGTCCCAAGCCAGCAGCGGGTGAAATTTGATCAGTCCGGTAAGCGCATCTTCCTCCACACGCGGAAGATCTGCACGGTTGTCGCTCTGGGCCGCTCGCAGTCCGGTGACCCAGACTTGCGCACCTGCCAATGATCGGCGCAGTGGTTCAATCTTACGCACCCCGCAACACCCTTTGCGCAGTTCAACGCTGTTGTAGAACGCGTTGATACCATGGGTATTCACGAAGGTCTGCACTGCTTCAGTGTCGGGGGCAAACACGTCGATGTCCACCTTGTACTTGCTGCGTGTACGCGACAACAGATCGTAGGACTCCGGGAACAGACGTCCGGTGTCCAAGGTCACGATGCGGATGGGCAAGTTGTGGGTGGCAATGAGGTGGGTGATGGCCTGGTCCTCTTCACCCAACGAAGTGGTGAACGTAACCTTGCCGGGAAAACGGGCGGCGATTTCCGCCAGCGCCGCTGCGGGAGACTGGGGAAGTGATGCTTGCAATGCGTCCAACATGGCCTGTTAGGATTTTGACCAGCGCATCCAAGCGCGCTCGTGCAGGTAGTACAAGATCATTTTGGAGATCACTTCAACCCCACCGATTTGAACGGCCACCTCCAAGGTGCCGGTCAGCAGGTAGCTGATCACGATGGTGTCGAGCGTGCCCACAATCCGCCACGAGACGGTTTTGAGCACGGCCACCAAACGGCCTTTGTCCGCAGGCTTGCGTGCCTGGGAAATGCGGTGCGAGATGTAGCGATCCAGCAACATACCCGCAAAGGTAATTCTTTTATCCTACCGAGTTAGTAGGTTTTATAGATTTTTACGCAGAAAGGCCGCTGCGCTGGATGTCTGCGAGGGTTTTGTTCTCCAGAATCTTGAGGTTGGCGTCGCGCACTTCGGCCATGACATTGTGCAATCCGCAGGTGCCTTCATCGCAGGTGTCGCAGCGCTCGTAGTAGTTGAGACTCACGCAGGGCAACAGGGCGATGGGCCCGTCAATCAAGCGGATGACGCGGGCCAAGGGCACTTCGTTGGGGTCCTTGATCAGGTAGTAACCTCCCCCCTTTCCTTTTTTGGAGCCGAGGATGCCACCGCGCTTAAGCTCCAGCAGGATGGCTTCCAGGAATTTTTGAGAGATGCCTTTTTCTTCGGCAATCTTGGAGATCAGGACGGGACCTTCTTCGGCGCGTTCTACCAGGTAGCTCAGCGCGTGAAAGGCATATTGGGCTTTTTTACTCAGCATGGGTCAGGTTAAAGTTAGGCGATCAGCGCCACTTGACACGGGTGTATTGGGCCGCGAGTTGAAAGCGATCCGGCACCGCATCGGCAATGGCTGCCCGTAGGTTTTCAAGCACCGCCTCGCGGGTGAAGCTGCGGTGCACGGCCAAGCTCACTTCCCGTACCGGCTGGGGATCCTCGAAACGGCGGGAGTGCGTGGCATCTTTGGCCGAATCAATCGCCAGCTCGGGCACCAAGGTGTAGCCCACCCCACGCTGCACAAAGGCCTTTAGGGCTTCAATCGAACCGCTCTCGTATTCAAAGCGGTGTTGCGCGCCCACCGAAGGGCGCTCGCAAATGGCCAGCATTTGACTGCGGAAGCAATGCCCCTCTCCCAACACAAGCATATCGCTCGGAGGAAGGGTGCCCGGAGTCAATACGCCGTCTTCCATCAGCCGGTGATCGGGTTGGGCGTAGAGCATGAACGGCTCGTAGTACACCGGCACCTCGCGGATGGAGGCATCTTCCAATGGGGTCACCAAAAGTCCCACGTCCACCTTCCCTGTTTTAAGCCCTTCGATGATCTGAGCGGTTTGCAGCTCCTTGATGATCAAGTGGGTCTGCGGAAAGCTTTCGGAGAAGGATTGGACAAACAGCGGCAAGATGTAAGGCGCCAGCGTCGGAATCACGCCCAGGGTGAAGGTGCCTTGCAGCGATTCGGTTTCGGAAGACACCCAGGCTTTGAGTTGGTCCACCTCGTGCAGGATCTGACGCATCTTGATGATGATCTGCTCGCCTGCAGGGGTGGGCGCAATGGGTTTGGATTGGCGGTCAAAGAGGATGACACCGATTTCCTCCTCCAACTTTTTAATGGCCACACTCAAGGTGGGCTGGGTCACGTAACACGCCTCGGCGGCGGTGGTGAAATGGCGGTGTTGGTCTACGGCCAGGACGTATTCGAGTTGTTGGAGGGTCATAGGGCGAATTTAGGTTTTTCGAGGTTGATATGGGTGAGGCTATGGGGAATGGGGAGGTGGGCGAACGTGGCTGGCGGTGGCTGGGGCGGGGCGGAAGGGGCGGTGGTGGGCTTTGTTTCTCTGGTAGGTTTTCGGGCGGTAGTCGGAGATATTCAGAGGGTTGTGGCACTCGCTGGCGCGGGGTGATGGACGGTAGCTGAGTTAGATCGAGAGGTGGGGGCACTCGCTGGCGCGGGGTGATGGGCGGTGGGCTTTGTTTCTCTGGTAGGTTTTCGGGCGGTAGTCGGAGATGCTCAGAGGGTTGTGGCACTCGCTGGCGCGGGGTGATGGGCGGTGGCTGTCTGGACCGAGAGGTTGTAGCACGTGCTGGCGCGGGGTGATGGGGCGTTTTGCAGTAGTGGTGGGTCGATGATACTGGGTTACTCCTGCGTCGTGATCCAGAAATCCGGGACCTTGGTGCTCAACCCCGAAAGCCGCATCCCGCTGCGCGGGCTGGAGGCTTTTTTTGTGTCCCTCTCCTCCCTCAAGTCCTACAGACTTGGACTCGGGGAGGGACACAAAAAAAGCCAGCTCCAAAGGAGCCGGCTTTCTACCGGTTGTGGGTCATACTGGATTCGAACCAGTGACCTCTGCCCTGTCAAGGCAGCGCTCTAAACCAACTGAGCTAATGACCCGTGCAGGGCAAATGTAGGGGTTTGGAGGATGGCCTCGGAGGTGGGCGATTGACAACTAAACGCAAACGGGTTGCGCTGCAATCGGTCTGGGCTTAGCTTCGCGGATATGACCGTCGTCGGAAACTTCCACCTGTTGTTGCTTCACTTTCCTGTGGCCTTGATTTTGGTTGCGTGGGGCATGTTGGCCTACCGCATGGGGTTCAAGCGCATCTTTGTGGCCGGCCGCGTGGAACAGGTACTCGTGCCACTGGCTGCGGTGGCTACGGTGTTGGCCACGGCAACCGGCTTCATCCACCACTTGGGTGGCACATGGGATGAGGCGCACATTGGGCCACACGCCATCTTGGGGTACGTGACTACAGGGTTGATCGTAGTGTCGTGGTTCTTCCAGCGCAAGCAATGGGGGTGGCTCTACACCTTGGCACTCACCGGGGCTGCGGTGACCCTGGTTTGGGGCGCGCACCATGGCGGGTTGCTCACCCATGCTTCGGGCATTTTCGGCTGATTAGTGTTTGATCAACGTACTGGTGTACATGCGGTGCGCTGCGCGCAAACGGACATGGTACACGCCAGCGGGCAAGGCCTGTACGTCCAAGGGTTGACCCGGTTGGATGTGGGCTTCCAGCGCAATCTTGCCTGCAGCATCTGTGAGCACCACATCCGCTCCTGGAATCCCCGTGGGAAAATCCACGCGCAGCTGGTCGGTGGTGGGATTGGGATATACGTCCCACCCCAAGTTGGCCTCCGATTCTTCCACACTCAAACTCGGGTCGAGGTTGATGTCTTCGTCGCCTTCTTGGTAATCCGCATAAATGAAATAGGTCAGCAGCATCTCATCGGTGGTGAGCGCGCCGTCGTATACTGTTACCGGTGGACTGTTGGGGTTGAGGGGGTTGGAAGCGGTGTTGTCGTAAGTGGCCTCAGACTTGAGCGTGCTCCCCGCCGGCAGCTTTTGAGGATTCAGAAAGGTGTAGTAGAACTGCCAGTGGAATTGCCACTCGGGAATGTCAATCAGCGGAATGCTGTCGCCGGCGGGCGTCTCCATCCACACCTTGTAGGAATCGCCCAGCAGGTGCTGGTGGGGGCAGATGGCAATCAGGGATTTGTCCGACCAAAACGGGGTGTCCTCTTGGTAAAAGGTGCTGACTTCATTGGGGGGGATGATGAGCGGCCCATTGGTCATGTCCGCTGAACTGAGCAACCAGCCTACCGAGACCGGTCGCACGTTGGCCGCGTCGTCCACAAATTCCAAGTTCATGTACGTCTGGTCGATTTCTTCGCCGAAGCCAGGGCCGTAATGGATCTCGATCACCAAGTCTGCCCCGGGTGGCAGGGCAATGCCCCAATTGTCCGGGAAGCGCGCCGGTCCGGCGCCGGGTTGCCACGCGTTGACGTAAGCCGTGGAGCTCAACCAACCCGTGCTGCCATTGAAACCGGGCAACGGGTCCAGTGCGTCCAAGGCCGCTGAATTGCCGGTGGCGTCCACATGGATATCCGCATGGTGCACGGCCTCTGGAAGCCCCGCAAACACCTCAATGGCTTGGATGTACTTGGTCTCTTCAAAATCGGTGGGAATGACAAACCAACGGTACTCTTCGTTGTTGGATTGGAGGGTGTAGGGTTCGATGGCCGCCACGAAGTCTATCGCATGCAAGAGGGTGCCGCCGTCCTCAAATTCAGGGGCCTCAGGCTCCAGCAATGGATCGCCATAAGGCAGGCCTTCTTCCAACCATTCCAAGAGCATGGCTACCTCTTCATCGGTCACCACAGTCTCCCCCACAAAGTGCCGGTAGTCCGGATCCGCAGGCCAAGGTGGCATGTGGCCGGTGAACATGGCCGTGTACATGCTGAGCGCGTTGTTGGCTGCGTCTTCGTAAGACATGAGTGAAAACGGCGCCACTTGCCCTTGGTGGTGACAATGAGAACAGTTTTCGTAGACGAGCGGAGCGATGTCTTCTGCCCAAGTGGGGGTTTGGGCTGAGGGCGCCAAACTGATGCAAACCAAAAGCAGGAAACAAAATGGGCGTAGGCAATGCATGGTCATCCGGTTGTGGTTTCAATGTACAGCACACCCGGTGATTCTTCAACTTTTTTAGCCGGTCTGTCACACCCACAATCCGCTACTGCTTGGTATGCGTTCGACTTCAATCCGAAGTCAACACCTGGACCCACGCCCGCCGCCACAACGCCGAGGTCCGCAGCACCCTCCACCTCATCCTCTACCCCGCCCCTAATTTTTTCCACCCTCCTCTTGCCACAATCAATCAACCACGTATATTTGCAGCCCCGTTCGAATAGAACAAGGGCGATTAGCTCAGTTGGTTCAGAGCACCTGCCTTACAAGCAGGGGGTCGCTGGTTCGAATCCAGCATCGCCCACAATCGAAAAGAAAGCCTGCGCTTTGCGCCAGGCTTTTTCTTTTTCTGATCGATTCTAAATGAGTATTTGAGAAAGAGCCGAAAAAGAAAAAAGTCTTGACCGCATCCCCAGCTTGATGAGGCATTTCTGGGAGGTTGAGCACCGAGGTACGATAAACTAGATCACGGAATACTCCAGTATCAATCCTATACAGTTTAAGGGTGTAAGAAAAACCCCGAGCAATTGCTCAGGGTTCTCATTCGTTTTAGCAGGATCACACTATCATGGACATGCAGTACCAAATGCCGCAAGTAATTCCAATAGATCAGAGGTCCCAATCGAATTGTCGTTATT
>CAXPZW010000034.1:0-24315 GCA_964221845.1 Luminiphilus sp.
GTGCTGCTGCTCGGTGTGTGTTTGGCGCTGTGCTATGGCGTGTTCACCGCCGCCATCGAAGACTCCGAGCTCTCGGGGCTCATGCAAGACTTCTTTGGGATTCGCATGCTGGGCTTCTTGGTATACCCCGCGGGTGCAGCGGTGTTGGCCTTTTACATGGGCGCTGCACGCACGAACATACTGTTGTATACCACGTTGCTCATGGCGGTGGTGAACATCGCCTTGGACTACGCCCTCATCTTCGGGCATTGGGGACTGCCCGCCTTAGGAATCGAAGGCGCGGCCTGGGCCACCTTGTGCGCTGAAGCATTGGCGCTGGTGTTCATCGGCACTTACGCACGCCGTGACAGCTACCTGCGCTCATGCAGAGAAGCCACCCTTGAACAAGACCCTAAACGCACGCCCAAAGCCTTGCGGAAGCAGTTGCTCAAGGTCAGCACGCCCATTGCCATCCAGCAGTTTGCAGCGCTGACCACCTTCACCATCTTCTTCTTTTTGATCGAACGGTTGGGCGAGGCTGCCCTAAACACCTCGCACATCATTCGCAACATGTACGTGCTGATGTTTGTGGCCATGATGGGTATTGGTCAGGCCGCCAAGACTTACATCTCCACCCTCATCGCCGAACGTCGTCAACACGACCTCAAACGCACGATTGTGCGGCTGCTGGTGCTGAATTGGTGCGGTTGGCTGCTGCTGTCGCACGGCATGTGGCTATACCCTGAGACCATCGTTCACCTGTTTACCGATGATCCAGAGATCGTAGAAGGCACGGTGGGGTCGATGAAGATCGTTTTGGTAGCCATGTTCTTGGCGACCTTCTCAAGTGTATTCATCAACGTGATCGAAGGCGCGGGCAAAACCCGTGTGGCCATGACCATCGAGCTGATCGCTACGGCACTGTTCTTGACCGTGGCCACCTTGATCACCCAAGTATGGCCCCAACCCATCCAACGCATTTGGATGAACGATTGGCTGTACTTCGGATTCATCGCCTTGTCGAGCGTGACCTTTTTGTGGAAGCGCCCTTGGCAACACCATCAAATTTGACCGCTATGCGCATTGTGTTTATGGGAACCCCTGATTTTGCCGTGGCTTCGCTGGAAGCCTTGGTCGCCTCTTCGCACGAAGTGGTGGGTGTCATCACCGCACCCGACCGTCCTGCAGGGCGCGGTCACAAGCTGCGTGCATCGGCGGTGAAGGAATCTGCCCTGAAGCACGACCTCCCCTTGATGCAGCCCCCAAAGCTCAAGAACCCGGAATTCTTGGAAGACCTGCGCGGCTGGAATGCAGATCTGTTTGTGGTGGTGGCCTTTCGCATGTTGCCCGAGGTGGTGTGGGACATGCCGCCGCAAGGCACCATCAACCTGCACGGCTCTCTGCTTCCGGATTACCGTGGCGCAGCCCCCATCCACTGGGCCGTCATCAATGGCGACACCCAAACCGGCGCTACCACCTTCCAACTCGCCCATGAGATTGACACTGGAGGCATCATCGACCAGCTCACATTGGACATCGGCCCCAACGACACCACAGGTGACGTACACGATCGCATGATGGTGGAGGGCGCCAAGCTGCTGGTGCAAACCGTGGACAAGATCGCAGCAGGCCAAGCCAATCCCATCCCTCAATCCGAATGGCCGCATGCGCGAGACACCTTTCGCCATGCGCCCAAAATCTGGAAGGACGATGCTCGGATCGATTGGAGCACCACCGCCCAACACGTGCACAACAAAGTGCGCGGCATGAACCCGTTTCCGGGCGCATGGACCGAGTTAGACGGAAAGTTGGTCAAGGTGCATGAAACCCGACCAGACGACACCCAAAAATTGCCCCCCGGAACTGTGCGCATTCAGCGCGATCGCATGTGGGTAGGGTGCGGCGATCACGCCGTCGAAATCCGCATGCTTCAACTGCAAGGCAAACGCCGGATGGCTACAGATGTATTCCTGAAAGGCACTCAGTTGGATTCAGGTGCTACATTTGTTTAAGACCTAATCGTGCTTTTCATTTCAAGCGCTTAGATCTAGACTTATCCTTTTGTATGTCAATAAGATAACTGAATCACTTGAAGTGCCGTAGGCAGCCAGCCTCTCCCTTTTGCAATCGTTTACAACTGTAGCAGAAACAGGTGTGCTACATTTGTAGCATGCTACGCGAACGCATCGAAGCCCTCATGGCACACAAGGCACTGACCCCCAAAATGCTTGCTGACAAACTGGGGGTGCAACGCTCTGGGATTGGGCATATCCTGAGTGGGAGAAACAAGCCGAGTTTGGACTTCATTACCCGATTGACCGAGGCCTATCCCGAGGTGCGTCACGCCTGGTTGTTGCACGGCACCGGAACCATGCTCGAGACGGACCGACCCACACCTCAATTCGGGCTACCCGAGCAACCAGGACAGGCCTCTCCCACCTCACCAGCAGACAAACAGGTGGAATCCATTGTGGTGTTCTACACCGACGGTACGTGCAAAACCTACCGCCCGCATGGGGTTTAGGAATACTGAGCAATCATCACGTCCAAGATGCTGGCTGCTGCCTTGGAGATGTTGGTGCCTGGGCCAAAGATCAAACTCACGCCCATATCGTAAAGCGCTTGGTAGTCCTGCTGCGGGATGACTCCGCCGGCCACCACAAGGATGTCTTCGCGATCATAGCTCTTCAACGCCGCTATCACCTCAGGGATGAGGGTTTTGTGCCCGGCTGCCAGGCTGGATACCCCGAGTACGTGTACGTCGTTCTCTACGGCTTGTTTGGCGGCCTCCTCGGGCGTTTGAAACAGCGGGCCTATGTCCACGTCAAACCCAATGTCGGCAAAACTTGAAGCAATCACCTTGGCGCCACGGTCGTGACCATCTTGCCCCATTTTGGCCACCATGATGCGTGGACGTCGTCCGTCGATTCCGGCAAATGTATTGGCCTTCTCCTGGGCAGTGGTAAAGTCAGGGGTTTGCATGGTTTCTGAAGCGTATATGCCCGAAACAGATTGGATGCGGGCGGTGTAGCGGCCAAAGGTGGCCTCCATGGCGTCTGAAATCTCACCGAGCGAGGCACGTTTTCGTGCGCATTCCACAGCAGCATCCAGCAAATTGCCTGCGGCTCCTGCGGCAATGTCTGCCAAATGCTTGAGTGCTGCTTGGCACGCAGCCTCGTCTCGCTCACCACGCAACTGCTGCAGGCGCGCGGCTTGAGCCTCGCGTACTGCGGTGTTGTCGACCTCGAGGATGTCGATGTCTGGCGTGGTGTTGTCGGGGAACAGGTTGACCCCGATGATCTTGTCTGCACCTGTATCAATGCGAGCTTGCTTGCGGGCAGCCGCTTCTTCGATGCGCAGTTTGGGCAGGCCGTTCTCAATGGCCGCCGCCATGCCGCCGAGCTCTTCAATTTCTTGGATGTGCGCCCAGGCCTTGTGCAGGATTTGGCTGGTGAGGCTCTCTACGTACTCCGAGCCCGCCCAAGGGTCGATGGCTTTGGTGATGCCGGTTTCCTTCTGGATGTACAGCTGGGTGTTCCGTGCAATGCGCGCCGAAAAGTCGGTGGGCAAGGCAATGGCCTCGTCCAAGGAATTGGTGTGGAGCGACTGGGTGCCGCCCAATGCCGCAGCCATGGCTTCAATGCAGGTGCGGGCCACGTTGTTGAACGGACCTTGCTCGGTCAAGCTCCAGCCCGAGGTTTGGCAGTGCGTACGCAGCGCCATTGACTTGGGGTTTTGCGGGTCAAATTGCTTGACCAAGTGCGCCCACAGGATACGTGCAGCGCGCATTTTGGCCACTTCCACATAATGGTTCATACCGATGCCCCAGAAGAAACTGAGGCGCGGCGCAAAATCATCGATGGCCAACCCGGCTTCCAGTCCTGCGCGGATGTACTCGAGCCCGTCGGCCAGGGTGTAGGCCACTTCCAGGTCGGCAGGAGCGCCTGCCTCGTGCATGTGGTAGCCCGAGATGGAAATGCTGTTGAACCGCGGCATGTTGGCCGAGGTGTAGCGGAAAATGTCCGCGATGATGCGCATACTCGCCCCGGGTGGGTAGATGTAGGTGTTGCGCACCATGAATTCTTTGAGGATGTCGTTCTGGATGGTGCCGGCCAGCTGTTCTGGAGCTACGCCCTGCTCTTCTGCGGCAACAATGTAGAAGGCCATCACTGGAATCACCGCCCCGTTCATGGTCATCGATACCGACATCTTGTCTAACGGAATCTGGTCGAACAGGACATTCATGTCCAAAATCGAATCTACAGCTACCCCAGCCTTGCCTACGTCCCCTTTTACCCGGGCATGATCGCTGTTGTAGCCGCGGTGGGTGGCCAAATCAAAGGCCACGCTCAACCCCTTTTGACCTGCAGCCAAGTTGCGGCGGTAAAAAGCATTGGACTTTTCGGCAGTACTGAACCCGGCGTATTGACGCACGGTCCACGGACGGCCGGTGTACATAGTGCTGTATGGGCCACGCAGGTAGGGCGCAATGCCAGCGCCGAAGCCGCGGTGATCCGCACCACTCAGAGCGGCCTCTGGGTAGCGGTTTTGCACTTGCACGTCGCCGGTCAGTGTGGTGGTAGCCACCGGCTTGCGTTCCAGCCCTTGGTCAGGCACTTGCAGACCAAGTCTGCCCAGCACTAGGTGAAGCAAGCTTCCAGTAAGCGCCTCCACGTAGTGGCTGCCCGCTGCCAAGTCTTGCACTTGGTCAAAGAAGCTCTCTTGCCCCAGCAAATGCTGGATGTTTCTGGCGAGGGCATCGCCCAACTCGAGATCTTTTGCGTCTTCTGAAAAGCGGTCCAATCGCAACACATCAGAACCAGCCGATACTGCAGCCATTCCTATGGTGGTGGCGCGAAGGAGTTGGTTGTGCGCGTCTTCATCCTCCGGCCATGGAGCATTGTGAACGTGCAATCTTGGGATCAGTGAGCACGCGTGTTGAGGCGCAAAAGACTGCGCAACCGCAGCATATACGCTACGCGCTGCACGCACCTTGGCCAGTTCAGGAAAGTACAGGGTGCCACACTGCAGGTGCCACGAAATGCGCGCGCTGGCCTCGTCCACGTTTGCACCAGCTGCTTGTGCCGCGCTGAAACATGCTTGGGTCTGATGTGCCACTTCTTCCAGCTGGCCGCGCATGGTGCCGGCACTGGATTTCGCGGCCACCCAACGACCAAGCGGACAACTCGCCGCCCAACCTTGGAACGCTGGGTGCCAGACCTTGGGGTCAAGGTGAAAAACCGGCCGGCATTGAGGTGCTGTTTCGAGTCCACCCAAGTAGTCCATGACAGCAGCGCAGCATGCGAGATCTGAAGTCAGCACTTCAAGGGTAATCATGCCCAAGTGCACGCCTTCCAACAGGTTTGCCCAGTCTGAAAATCCGGCAGGAACCGACAACGCCAAGTGGCTGCATCCGCCTTGAAGCGCTTGCATCAGGGCTCCGTTACCCTTTGCTACATCCTGAACGTCAATGCGTTGACTGACCTCCCAGCTGTTGGGTGTGAAGCCTTCGGGCTTGACCCACTGCTGGTTGTGGTTGTGCTCGGTGAGGTATGGGCCAAGGGACCAGCCCGGTTCGATTTCCCAGTCGAGGGATACCAGGGCGGTTCCACGGAGGTCGGCGGTGGCTTTGGCGGCCCACTCTTCAAACGAGAGGGGTGCGAAGCCGTCCAAATTCAATGGGTTCATGGCGGTTGTTGGGTGCCGCAAAGGTTGTAAACTTCGCACAGAGCGGCTGCGGCCGTGCAAAACTTTCGATCATGGACTTCATCACCTGGAACGACTTTGCCAAAATCGACTTGCGTGTAGGCACTGTGCTACAAGCCCGCCCCTTCCCTGAAGCGCGTAAACCGGCCTACCAGCTTTGGGTGGATTTTGGTCCCGATTTGGGCACGCGCAAAACCAGCGCACAAATCACCGATCACTATATGCCGGAATCTTTGGTGGGGCGTCAAGTTATCGCTGTGGTGAATTTCCCACCCAAGCAGATTGGCCCCTTCATGAGCGAATGCCTGGTCACCGGGGCATTGGATGAAGGTGGGGTTGTGCTTCTGGCTACCGACAAGGTTGTTCCCAACGGCACTCGTATCGCTTAAAACAGCGCGTATTGGCCCGCGGCTGCCCCGATGTTTTTCAGGTACACATAGAACGTTGTACCCTGACCCAGCGTGCTTTCCACCTCAATGCGTCCGCCGGATTGTTCGACCACATTACGAATGAGTGCCATGCCTAGCCCCTTGCCTTGCGCATTTTGGTGGATGCGTCGGAAGGGTGCCCACAAGTCGTTTTCGTGCTTGCTCAGGTCCATGCCCAAGCCATTGTCGCGCACGGTCAGCACCACAAATCCTTGGTGATTGTGGCTGGTGATTTCTACACGAGGTTGGCGGTCTGGGCTGCTGTACTTGAGGGCGTTGCTGACCAAATTGAACAAGATGCTGCGCAGTTGAGCGGCATTGAAGCGAACCTCTGGACAAGGCTCAAAGTAGGCCCGCACCAAGGCGCTACGCTCGTCTTTGAGGTCCTTGAGGTCTTCGTGGACCGCTTTCCATACGTCTTTGAATCGGCAGAGGTCGACCGTGTTTTGGGTATTACCGCCGTTGCGGACCAAGGTCATGAGTCCGTCCAGTTGTTCTTTGAGTTGGCGTGCTGCAGCGTCCATCCGGTCCAGTAGCTGGTCACGGCGGTCGGCTTGGCTAGGGTGTTTGGCGAGCGCACAGAGGTTGACCATGTTGTTGATCGGTACACGAAAGTCGTGGCTGACGGTATGCACCAGCTGGCTCATGGTCTGATAAGTGGAGAGCTTAGCCTGCTCGGCCAAACGTTGTTCACTCACGGGCTGGAAGAACACAAGGGCTCCTCCACTCTCAGCGCTTTGCTGGCGATTGGGTTGGACCGAAAGCATGTATGTTTCGCTTTTTCCTGAGGCGGGATGGGCCCATTCCACTTCCACCGGCTCAGTATGCTGACCGGCCAAGGCGGCGGCAAAAGGCAAGGTCTCGGCATTGAGCGAGACGTGTCTATGAGGATCCAGCACAATCACCGAAGCGTTGGCGATGGCCACCAACGGGCCGTTTGGAAGCAGTCCCGGTACGTCTTTGGCCTCGCTGTTGGCATAGACAACGTTGCCGCTTTCATCAAGCGCTACTACAGCGGCCTTGTTTTCACTCATGACCGACTGGTACACCTGCACCTCTTGCTCAAGGGCAATGAGTTGGCTTTTCATCCAAGACGTCTCGCGCAAGGCCACCACCAAGTAAGGATCGCGCTCCATGCGCACCGGATTGATGTTGACCGAGAACCAGCGGGGCACCTGACCATCGGTGCGCATGTATTCAAACTGCAGTGCCCGGAATTCATGGAGGCTGCGCTCCAAACTCAAGGTAAACAAGGCGCGGGATTCAGGTTCGAGGGCCTGGATCAACTTGGATCCTAACTCCACTCCTGGGAAGCTGGTGCCTTCGTGGGCATTGGCAAATTCTACGCGGTAGTGTTGGTTGAGCACAAAGACCACGTCGTTGGATTGCCCATAGATGCTGGCCCAATCGGGCGCATGCTCGGACTGTGGACGATTTACGGTGCGCACATGGTTGACCACCAAGTAATGCATGTCCAGGTTGCCCTCTTGACGCATAGGTACCACACGCACCATCACCTCGTACCCTTCAGACAGGTGGGGGAGCTTGACGGTGTAGCTGACGGTGGCTCCCGTTAGGCCCACTTGCTTGAAGGCCTGCGTGGCCAAGCGCAGCAGGCCAGGCTCCAAGTCCAGTTCCTCCAACGGAACACCTACCGCCGATGACGGTGGAATGCCCAACAGGTTGGAACGCGAATCGATGTTGTAGTGGTGCAAGATTCCGCCTTCGCGAAACTCCATACAGAGTTCTGCTCCGGTAAACGGCAGTGCGGAAGTGCGGTCGAGAAAGGTGTTCGGTCCGGCCATGCGTATTGGGTTGCAGCTGCCGTACTCGAAGTGATAACGGGGTAAAGCTCAACGGAATCCTCCTTGCTCTGAGGCCGATTTGAACTGCGCAATCAACAATGTTTTCCACAACAGCCGGTCCGAAGTTTCGAGCATCCGTGCACCTGTGGTCCCGGTGAACCTTCATAACTTGCACGCAACCTGCCACCTATGCACCGCAAAGCCCTGTTTCTGGACCGCGACGGCGTGATCAACCACGACCCCGGCGACTACACCAAGAGCCTGGAAGAGTTTACCGTGCTCCCCACCGTGTACGAAGCACTCAAACTTGCCCAAGACAAAGGGTACTTGTTGGTGCTCATCACCAACCAGGGCGGCATTGCCAAAGGCTTGTACGGGCATGAGCAGGTGCACGAAATCCACGATTGGTTCCAGGTAGAGTTGGCCAAGCACGGCATCACCCTCACCGACATTTACTACGCCCCCTCCCATCCCGATTACGGCGAATCGCTCATGCGCAAGCCCGGGTCTATGATGATCGAGCGGGCGCTGGCCAAGCACGGCATCTCCCCCACCCACAGCTACATTGTGGGCGACAAGCAACGCGATTTGGATTCGGGATCGCCGTTAGGCGTGAACGGCATTTTGATCAAGACCAACGACCCCTTGCTCCCGGTGGTCCAACAACTCCCTTGACATGCCCACCTACTTCCACAACGAAAATTGGTTGACCGCAGAAGGCGGTGTGATTCCTGCCAACCACCGCGCATTCTGCTTTGGTGACGGCTACTTTGAAAGCATCCGGGCCATCAATGGCAAGGCGGTTTTTGTGGATCACCACTACCAGCGCATGTTGGACACGGCCAAGGCCATGCACATCCATGTGCCCGAGAGCTTCACGCTGCAGCACTTCAAGGACACGTTGCAAACCCTGCTGGAGCGCAACAAAATCACCGAAGGTGGCCGCATCCGCGCCACGGTTTCTCGTGAACCGGGCGGCACGTACCTCCCTTCGTCCAACGCCATGGACCTGTTTATCCAGGTGGTGCCGTTTGAACACAATCCGTACAGGCTCAACACAGAAGGCAAAGACATCGACCTCTACCCCGACCTGAAAAAGGCCGTGGACAAGCTCTCGGTGTTCAAGACGGTGAACTGCAACGTGTATGTGATGGCGAGCCTCTACGCCCGAGAAATGAATTGGGACGACGCCCTCATCCAGAATTACCGCTCGGGCATCATTGAAGCCTCAAGCTCCAACTTGTTCTTGGTGAGCAATGGCGTGCTGTACACCCCTGGCTTGGAAGACGGCCCTGTGGGCGGTATCATGCGCATGAACATCATCAACCTGGCCATCGAACACGGCATCAAGGTGTACGAGTGCTCACTGAGCCCGCAAAACCTGCTGGTGGCCGATGAGATCTTTTTGACCAACGCCATCAGAGGCGTGCAATGGGTCAGCAGCTACCGCACCAAGCGATACTTCAACAACACGTCCAAACAAATGGTGGAGCTGCTCAACGAAAAAGTGGCAGCCGCCCAACAGGCCGATCAGGCTGCGGGCATGTAATCGCGGATCTTCGCCTCCAGGTCATCGGGGCGAAAAGGCTTCAGGAGAAAATCGTTCATTCCGCTGGCCAGGATGGTCTTGGCCTCGTCCTCCATGATGGTGGCGGTCAGTGCCAGGATGGGCACTTCGCAGGCACGCTCTCGCAGGGTTTTAGAAGCCGTGAGCCCGTCCATGACCGGCATCATGATGTCCATCAGAATCAGATCAAAGCCCTGTTTCGCTGCAATATCCAAACACTCCTGCCCATTGTTGGCGTGGGTCACTTGGGCTCCCCAGCGCATGAGAAGGGCCTTGACCACCATCAAGTTGAGCAGGTTGTCTTCGACAACGAGAACGTGTTTTCCGGTCAGGAACATAGAGCGGGCTTTCATGATACCACAGTGTGCGTGGCTCCCCTAAAATACGCACTGGCCCCATTCGCGGTTGCACGTGCGGGGCCGGTTCAGACGATTCCTATACGGGAAGTAGGCGAATCATCGAATGGGTTGGATGAGCAAACCGTCTACCCCACGCTTGCGGAAGGCATCGCGGATGGCCTCAGCCTGGTCACGGGTAGCCACAGCTTCGGTGTAGTACTCGGTGCGGGCGTCTACCTGGCGTTGGCGAATGCCGTATTCGCCTTCCAAGAACAACATCGCTTGCGCGACCTCGGCGGGAATCTCATCGCGGAAGCTGCCAATGATTACTTCGTATCCGGTGACGGGCGCTTCGTCGGTTGCTGGAGGAGTTACGGTAGACTCCACCGGAGCGGCCTGACCGCCTTCCAATGATTGGCGTGCTTCAGACACCGATACGCGCTTGCCGTTGACATAGGCCGTCACAAACGCATCGGCAATGCCGCGTGCACGGATTTGGTCTTTGCGCAGCGAAGCTTCACCCAAGTTGGCGTATTGGCCGGTGGTGTAGCGGATGCGACCGCCGTCCAGCAGCTCGGTGTTCAGTGGGTCAATGTTGCGCAGGTCGGCTGCGCTGACGGGCTTGCTGTACACGCCCACTTGCACGGTAAAGAACACCCCTTCCAGTGCTTCCACTGGTGTGGCCAAAGCGGCACCTGGTGAAACGTTGTAAGTAGGCTGCGCTTCCAGGACTTCTTCAGCGGTGGCCCCTTGTGAGGTCGTAGTGGCTGCAGATGTCTCGCTTTCTGAACCTGTAGCAGCATCGCCGCTGGACGCAGTGTTTGTGGCTGGCGAAGTTTCTACCGCGTCCGAGCTGCGTGGCTGGGTAGGCAATGGGGTTGCGGCCACAGGACCGGTGTCACCGGTAGCCTCGCGTGCATCACGCAGGGATACGCGCTCACCGTCGCGGTAAGCTACTACGAATGCGTCTTTGTAACCCAGTTCGCGGATGGCCTTCTTGGCCTGATCTGCGTTGGCGTACTGCAGGAACAGACCCGCGGTGTAACGGGTGATGCCGTTCTGCAGCTTATCGCCGTAGATCGGGGCGAATTCAGCAAACAGGTCTTGTGGGATGGCGTTACGGTAAGCTCCTACCTGCACGCAGTACACCACACCAGCAGGGCGAGCGGTGTTGATGGGAATGCTGCGCGATTCGCTGTAAAGCGGAGTTTCAACCAGTGCAAACACGGGTTGCTCGAGGACCTCGGGCATGGCCAGCAGGGCTTCGGGTGCTGCCGGCGGTGTCGCGGGCAATTCGGCCGCTACGTTGGCAGGGATCTCAGGAGTAGTGGTTGCCTCCTCCCCTGCTGTTTCGGCTGCTGGCTGCGAGGCAGTTTCCTCAGCAGTGGCTGCTTCAGCACGCGCTGCAATGTCGGCATCGGCCAAGGCCAAGAAGGCTTCCTCTTGGTAACGTTCCAGGCGGCCTTCAGCGCTTTCGATCGCGACTTCGGTTTCGCGGAGCTGGGTTTCTGCGGCGGCAGCGTCGGCTTCAAGCGTGGCGCGCGTATCCGCATCCAAATCTTCACCGGCCAATGCGCTGCGGAACGTGTTCACTTCTGCTTGCAGGGTGGCACGCTCACGGCGCAAGGCGTTTACTTCGTTTTCGGCCACGCGGACGTTTTCAAAGGCTTGGTTGACCGGCACCAACTCTGGGCTGCCTGCCAAGGACTCCAGTGCTTCTGGTGCAATGCCATTGTCGCGGGCCCAGTCGTTTACAGAAGCGGTCACCTCCACCGGCTCATACGGAACCACATCCACAGGAATGAATGCTGGGGTTTCTACCGCTACGCTTTCGGTTCCGGTTTCTGAAGCAGACGTGTCGGCTGTTTCGGTGCTGGTTTCGGTGGATGTTGCATCTACTTCCGAAGCATCCGCATTCGCAGGAGTGGCGTCCACGATGATTTCTTCGGGGCTGTCCAACATGCCCTCGAACGGCACAAACACCTCCATGGCGTCCTCTTGGAGTTCCATGGCTTGGACCTCCAGGCCGAGTGCTGCATTGAGTAGTCCATTGCGTTCTACGTCGTCTTTGGTCTCAGTGGCTTGGGCACGCAGCTTGGCGGCTTCGTCCATCTTCAGCTGTGCGTCAGAGCGGTACAGTGCCACCGACTCCTGGCGGGAAGTCACAAAGGCCAGTTGCTCGGCAAATACAGCTTCAAGGCTGTCGAGTTGGGTGTTGTTGTTGGCGTACACCACCTGGGCTTCTTGGGCCACACGAGCTTGATAGGTCAGCTCCTCTTTGGCCAGATCGGCTTCTTTTTTGGCGATGTCCTTTTCAAGCGCTTTTTGCTTGGACTTGCGGTCTTCTGCACGCAAGTCCATGCGCATCACGCCCACTTCGGCGCGCAGAGCTTCAACCGCATCGTAGTTCTCGTAGATGGGGTCCTCCAGGAAGCTGCGGGCTTCGCGAGCTTGGTCAATACCGTTGCTGGCCATGCCTGTTGCACGTGCAAGGGCAGATGGTGTTGGTGTGCTTTCGACGGCTGCTGTTTCAACTACCGGTACGGTGCTGCCTGGCAGGTCCAACGCTTGGGCGCCTTCATTGCCGACCACTTCCAGTCCCTCGCGGGCAAACGCTTGGAGCGAAGACAAATCTTGGATCTCTGCATCGATTTCTTGGTGCAAAAACGGATCATCGAGCGCCACACGCAGGCCTTCCTGCTCGGCGATTTCGCGGGTTACGCGGTCGTCCAATTCGTTTAGAAGGCGGTTGGCCTCATCGTCATCGTTGTTGCTCACCGCGCTGCGAATCGCCTGGTCAAAGCTGGGGTAAATCGTGGTGGTGAGCAGCAGGGCTTCCTCGCGGGTGAGTACATTGGTGGGTGCTGCTTCTGATCCTTCCAAATCACCGGAAGCTTGCTCAACTTCAGCGGTTTGGGTGGTTTCTGAGGATGCAGTGTTTGTTGACGAGACGGAGCCTTGTTCGCTGCCTGCATCCAGTTCAGTAGTGCCCTCGCCTGCTTCTTCTTGAGTGTCCGTTTCAGTTGGAACGCCTGCATCCGAAGTTTCTGCGGTTGTACCTGTTTCCGCGTCGGCTGAATCGGTGGTTGAATCGCCTTCATCAGACGTGATAGATGTCGATGTAGCATCCTCAGCACCTTCACCGGCAGGTTGCGTTTCTACAGTACCTTCCTCCTGTTCGCTCGTATCTGCTGCGGTTTCAGGTTGAGAAGAAGGATTCTGACCCGAAGCTTCTGCAGTGTCGGTAGCACCTGAGGATTCCGCTCCAGTGCCGGCAGCACTCAGGCCCTCTCCTTCTGCCACTTGCAGCGCGTTCTCCAAGTCTGTGCTGTAGGTGGTCAGTCGGGCTTCGGTGGCGGCCAACTCGGCATCCAATGAATCGATGCCGGTTTGGATGGCTGCGCGCAGCTCGGGGTCAGCAGTGCGGTTCAGTGCGTTGGTGCGTTCGGTGCGTGAGGCCATCAGGGCATCGCGGTAACGCTCGCCCAAACGGATTTGCTCGCCCATCTTCTCGCGGAAGATTTCGTCAGAGGCCACAATGGCGGCAGACTCCGATTCGTAGGCGGCCTTCATGTTAGTGATGTCTTCGGTAGATCCGTTGACAGCCAAGAGTCCGGCTTTGAGGTCTTCGATTTCTTGGGCAAGGCCGTTTTGGGCCATGGCGTCGTCGGTGTTCAGCAGGGCTTGCTGGGTGGACACCAGCTCTGCTTCCAGGGCATCACTCACTTGGGTGCGCAGGGCTTGCTCGCGGATGCTGCGTTCCAAATCGCTCTGCGACTCTTGCACAATCAGCTGACGGCGCTGGTCAAAGTCTGGCATGACCAGCGATGCAGCGGCAACCACATCCAACTCACGCGCAGCCAAGGTTTCCAGTGGCATCAGGTTCAGCTGGCGGTCCAACGTCGAGAGCAAGGTTTCGAGGGCCTCTTGCTCTTCAGTCAATGCGGCGGCTTGCTCGGCGTCTTGAATTTCAGGGGCAACCATGTCCAGCACGCGTTGCTGTTGACGGGCAGTGCGCTGGATCATCTCCAGACCGGTGCGGCGTTGGTAGCTGCCAGGCTCACCGTCCCACCCTTCCAGGTAAGGCTGTGCTTGGGTGCGCAATTCGGCACTCAGCTGAATGGGGATACCCAAGGATTCCGCACGGGCTTGCAATGCCGGCATGCGCGAAATGTCGTTGCGGGTTTTGATGGTCTCTTCCGAAGCCAGGGCAATCAACACATCGTTGTTGCGCTCCAGCCCGGCAATGTCGCGCTCCAGGTTGCGCAGGTCGTCAGCCACGGTACCCGCGGGCACAGCTGACGGATCAAACCCTTCTGGGAACTCGGCTGAACCGTCTCGTAACGCATCAAACAACGCCGCTTTGCGCAGCAAGGTCAGTTCTTGGGCAGACAGCTTGGTGACGCGGTGTTTTTCGTCGTCGATGGTGGCTTGCAGGTCGTCCAGTTCAACGGCCAAGGTCTCGAGCTCGGCTTCGATTTCTTTTTGACGAGCCTTATTGGGGCTGGCTGCCAACTCCTCCTCCAAACGGCGCTGGTCACGCTTGCGCTTGTCAAAGGTGCTGTTGTTGGCACTCAGGTCGTCGAGGATTTCCAGTTGCTTTTGTTGCAGTTGGTAGGCCTTTTCGCGGTCATCGCTGGAAGGCGTCGCTTCGCCATCGGCGAGGTCGTTTTGGCGGTCCTTTTCCCAGCGTAGGGCTTCGGTAGCTGCATTGCCATCGCCCGCGGCCCAGGCCTGTTCGGCCGTGTCCATGTGGGTGCGAACGTCGGTGGCCTCTTGGCGTTTGTCGCCTGCGTACTGTTCCAGAGCACGTGCCGTCTCCAGGGCAGCCTCAGCTTCCAGCTTGGCATCATCTGCCGCTTTCAGCGCCTGGGAATAGGCCTTAACGGTGGCCATATACTGATCGCGGTCAGCAGGATCGGCACCGGCCCACACCTCGCGGGCGTTGTTCACCGCCTCTTCGGCTTGTTGCACTTGGAAGGCGCTCAAGCTGCGAGCTTCGAGCGCAAGAGCGTCCAGTCCTGCGGCTTCCTGTTCAAGCACATCGGCTTGAGCGCGGGCGTCGGCAAAGACTTCTTCCAGGGTTTGGTCTTGTGGGAAGCCTGCACCCCAATGTGGTTGGGCGCCGGTGTCCAGCACAGCACCGTTGTTGCGATCGCCAGAAGCCTGTGCTTCTGCAATGCGCTCGTCGCTTGCGTTGATGTCCAGGGCGGCAGACCCACGGAGGTATTCTTGGCTGAGTGCGGCAATGTCCACATCCAGCGGGGTGTCAAAGTGGTTGTTGATGATCAGCTTCTCTTGGCCGGATTCATCGATCAGTTTCAATTCTTGCTTGAAGGCCACCGAGGCATCCACCATGGGCAACTCGATTTGTCCTTCGTGGCGGTACAGGCTCGACTCGGCCTCCACGCGTACTTGGTACAGCCCCGACTTGGGCATGCTAAACAGGTACTCCCCGGTTACAGGGTCAGTGGTGGTTTGGGCCACTGGACGCCCGGTCAGCTCATCCACGATTTCAATCTTGGCTTTTCGAGAGCCCTCGGGCAATTCGTTCAGGAAGGTGCCCTGCAGGAAGATCAGGTTCACCGGAATGCCTTGCACCAATACTTCGTACACGTGCAATTGCGACTGTGCGCTTGAACGCGCTGAGGCAAAAAAGGCGCGCTGATTCAGCGAGTCGGCCACGTAGAACAGGTCGTCGTCTGGGGTGTTGATGGCAAAGTCCAAGTTCACAGGGGGCAACCAAGTACCGGTGGTCTTGTCCAGCTTGCACATGAAGATGTCGTACCCACCCATGGAGTTGTGGCCCTTCGAAGCGAAGTACAGAGTTTCGCCATCGGGGTGCATGAACGGAAAGTCCTCGTCAAAGCCAGTGTTCACCGGCCCTTCCACCTTATTCACGTCGATGAACTCGCCGTCGAGGATGGTGGCCTGGTAGATGTCCTTGCCGGTTTTGGTGCTCGAACCGTAGCTCGAGAAGTAAATCACATTCGACCCTTTCGGGAAGTGGATCACCCCCACGTGGCCTTCCTTGCGGTCGGTCTTGGTCTGGAGGTCTTCTGGCGTGGCGAGGATCTTGCCGCCAATGCCGGTCATGTCGTAAAAGCGGAAGAACTCCTTGGCCGCAGACTCGGTTTTGTCCAACACCACCACATCGGTAATGCTCGACAGCAATCCCTTGCCGTTGCGGCACATGTCCATCTGGCGTGCAACCGGGAATTGGAACTCCACCTTGTTGTCGGCTTTGCGTTGGAAGGTGATGTACGCCTCCTCTGCCGCCTGAAAGTCGTAGTTGCGGTGGTGCGCCAGGCCCAGGTAGTACCAGGCCTCCACTGGCCCGCCCTTACGTGCTCCGAAATTGAGGTGTTTGATGGCCGTGGCCTTTTCCTCGCCGCCCAACAGGGCGCAGGTGCCAAAGCGATAATTGAGCTCCGCATCACGCGGATACAGGCTCACCAGCTGGGAATACAAAGGCAACGCCTCCGCATACTTGCCGGCAGCAAAGAGCTCAGCAGCCTGGGTATTCAGGCCTGAATGTTCTGCGCCTACCTGTGCATGGGTCTGCAAAAACAAACCACACAGCAGGAGCAGGAGTGTAAGTGCTCGCATACCTGTGAGATATCCGATAAAAGGTATTGAATTGTTTTCTGGCCCTTGTCAGTGGCTGGCTGAATGTATAAACAGGCAGCCGTGTACCAACAGAACCATCCTATCCAACGGGAGGAGTTTGTCTATGGTTACGACTGGCTCAGTGGTTAGTGGAAGTGCTAGGATTTAGTGCAAGGGAGTTAAAAGTGAAAAGTGAAGAGTGGCTATTTGCAGGAGGTGACGTGGCAGATGGTCGATGGTGCAGGGGGTTCTCCAACGGGTTGTGTCGAGTATACGCGACGGGCTAGCACATGGTGGCTATTTGCAGGTTGGGGAATGCACAATGGCAACACCCGATTTGCAGGGGAACTCGGTGGTGTTCGATCTTACCTGGAGTGCACCAAGCCATGCATTTAACCACCGTGCATTTACGAATTCAGAAATGGCAGAACCCATGATAGCAAAGGTTTCACCAGCAAATTGGCAACACCAGACGACCAGCTAAAGACCCATCCCATTTTACATTCACCTCAGCACAAATGCCCCCTTGCACTTGCACTTCCACTAACCCCTTGCACTAAGCCTACTCGAACTCCGGAAAACGCTCAATAAACTTATTCCGCTTCGCCTTGCTAATAAGGCTCTGGTAGGTAAAGGTCAGCTTGCCTTCTTTCACCTTGCGCTTGTCGTCCTTGATCTCGGTGAGCAGGGTCATGAACTCGAGGTCCGATGAGCTGATCATCATGATCTTGGTGGCGGCGCTGTATTCGAAGTAGTACCACTGGCTGGGGTCGATTTCCAGGTACATGCGGAACACTTCCTTACCGCGGGATTTGCTGACTTCGACCTTGCCGTTGATGTAGCGGAACACCTGGTCCTTCCCTACCGAACCGATGCCGAGCTTGCCCACGCTTTGGTAGGCCTCGTCCACATCGTTCCATTGCCATTTGACATCGGCAAAGAAGAAGGTGGCTTGCAGCTCCTCGGGAATCTTCTTGAGGGTACCGTCGATGTTAAGCTTGGTGATCACCTTGTCGGAGGCTTCCAAGCCCATGAGTTCACGGATGGCCTTTTCGTATTGGGTGTTGCCGATGTCCACCGGGCTCAGGTTGGAGCTCTCGCTCATTTCCTTGAGGATATGCTTGGTGAGACTTTCATCCAGCGGAAAGTCAAGTGCAAGGGTGCCCTCAATATTCGTTTCGGTCTTGAGTCCATCGTTGGTCACCGAACCGATAGGGTCCGCAGAGAGCAGACCAAAGTCGGCTTGGAGGTCGATCTGGCCGTCACCGGTAATCAGGCAGGATTCGGTGTCGAGCACAATCAGGTCGCCGGGCAGGTCGGGTTGGGCGATCTTTTCTTTGGAGCCCACCTTGTACGCTTTGTCTTTCTTGTCGTAGGTGAGGAAGCCGAGGGATTCAATCAGCCCTTCGTCTTGCCTGTCCTTCTTGCGGGAGAGGAAGGCCGGATAGAGCTCCATCGGCGTATCGTCGGCCACCATCACACCTACCCCAAGCTTCTCGGCGCCCATGCTGCGCAGGGTGCTGTCCACGGGGATGAAGACGTCCATCGGGTCAATGCGCGAGGCAAACTTAAACCACGAACGCTCCATAAATTCACAGGTGTGCAGGATGCGTGTGCCGCCTTCGAAGAAGAGGTTCTTTTCGTTGGATTCCAGGTTGAACTTGCCGTAGTACTCAAAGAAGGGACTGATGGCAAACCCGTCGTCTTCGGCAATCATACCGTTGCCAATGGTCTGAAAGGAGGTGTCCACCTTAACTTGTTGCAAGTGGATGATGAATTCCTTCTCTGCCTCGTCTTTGTAGGTGTAGTCGCCCTCGCCAAAGTAGCTGAGGCGCCCTTCAATCTCCAGATCCGCGTTGAAGATACGGTGGTATTGCGTCACGTAGTTGGCCACCACTTCTGCATTGGCCAGCGGGTCCATCTTGGCGCGCTTGCGGATCACCACCTTGCCCGAATCGGGTTGGATCTTGGCATCCGCTACGGCGATGTACTTGATCTTGTCGCATTGGATGACCGAGTTGTCGATGTCGTAAATCGCTTTGGGCGACAAGAAGTTGAGGCTGTCCTGGAATTGGTTGATGCTGAAGAAGTTGCTGCGCGCTTGGTCTTCAGAGGTGTCGATCACAAAGTCATCGGTGACCTTGCGCGATGAGCTCAGCTCCATGTCGTTGGCGTCCATGAACCACTTGAACTCATCCATAAAACAGATGTACTGGTTGATGGGGAATTCCACCTTGGTCTCTCCCCCATTCGACTTGAACATACCGGTGCGTTCGTCGAAGTCGATTTCGGCATTGACGTTCGTGGTTTTGAAGGCCAGGTTGTCTTCGCCAGCAGACTGGTTGAGGCGGAAGTCCGAAGTGTCTGCAAAGATCTTCCGCATGGTGTAGTCAAACTTCTCGGAGTCCAATTCTGCGCCTGAGAACGACATGGTGCCGCGCCCGGTCATGCCAGAGGGCTGTAAGTACAATCGCCCAGCGAGGGTGGCTTCATTTTCGAAGAATCGGATGTCCTCGGCGTCGGATTGAGCGGTCAACAAGTCGGCTTTCGGATAAAAGCCCAAGTCCACAATTTCCGCAGCCGCCTTGGGAATCTCGGGCGGCCCTTTCTTCATGGTGTTGACATAACTGTTGGTCTGGCCCGTGGTACTGTCAGGGAAAAAGCGGAAGTATTCCGAGGTGGCCTCGCTGGTGAGGTAGTTGAGCTTGCCGTCGCCGTGCAGGCCGTCGTAATCCAGGGTGACGTTGGCCGTGAAGTCCGCCTTGCCGCCGTACATGGGCAGCCCGCCGTCGGAGGTGGTCATATCAAAGCCGAGTGAAAGGTCTTCCATCAAGGTCAGCGGACGTTCGATGTCGGGGAAGATGCCTCCGGAAACGAGCGTCCCGTTGAAAGCCAAGTCTGCCTTGGAGAAGTTGTCCAGCGAGTCGATGGTGAACGGCTGGATTTGGTAGTAGAAGTTGTCGCGCTCGTACAACCCGTTTTGGATGTTGACATTGTCGTAGTAGACGTACGAGTTCTTGGTGGACTCGAAGATGGGGTACTGCGAATACTTCTCGGCGCTGAGCCCGGACTTGTTGGTGGGTGCGTCGATCTTGAGGGTGCCGGCCACGTCTTCCAGCACGTTCTTCACGCGCAGCTTTCGTTTGTTGCCGTAGCTGTCCTCAATGTCTTCGGTGTCCTCCACGTAAATGCGGCAGGAATCCACGTTCACCAAATCAATCAAGAACGCATCGTAATCGAAGTGAAACTCCTTGCCCATGAACTCGAAGTTACCCGCCCAAATGCGGCCCGAGAACTTGAAGTCCCGGTTCTTCTTGAGGATCACCTCCTCCTTGGCCGGGTAGATGCGCACGTCCTGCGAATCCGAGAGCTGGATCTTCTGCACCCCACGCAAAAACAGGCTGTTGTTGAGCAGGTTGAGTTGGGCATTCACCCCAGTGCGGGCGTCTGAGCTGAACTGGATCACGTCGTAATCCATGCGCCCGGCGTTGCGCGCCAAGGTGTCGTGCAGCTTTTGGGTGACGGTGACCATGCGGGTGTTGAGGTCGTACTCCACAAACCCTTTGTTGGCCAAGTCGATCATGAGTGGGTGCAGGTTCTCGGCGCTGGTTCGGAGGTCAAAGGCCAGGTTTTCCAACGGGAACACGTCACTCCCCGCGCTCCTGGCGTGGTTCCTCACCTCTATGAGCGGGTGGGTTTGCCCGATCCCCATGAGCGCATCGTAGCGCAAGTCCTTGTAAAAGTCATTGGACTCAAACGCAGCGTAGGTCTGGGAAGTGCCGCGCAGGTTGCCGAGCTCCATCAGCGGGTCGTCGATGCGCCAATACAGCGCCTCGAAGTACATGTCAATGTTGTGGTAGGTGTTGGTGTAGGGCGATTTGGAGAGTCCTTCCTCGGTGCGTAGCAGCGTCAGCTCCCGGGTTTTCTGGTCGAACTTGAGGTTGAGGTCCGGATGGGCGATGGTATCCTCTTCCAAAATGAACAAGCCCGTACTGTGGTCTGAACTGATACGGGTGGCACGGATGGAGAATTCCAAGCTGTTGGCCGAGAAGAACGGCTGCCCTTCCCGATCGATACTGAGTTGTGCAGGCTCTTCAATGGATCCCGTGCCCGCCAAGCGGTTACCCGCCATGGTAAATCCACCGTCGTAATGCACGCCGGGGAAAATGTTGCGGATCTGCAGACGCTTGTTGTAGGACTCAAACCGCGGGTACGAAGCCCGTTCTCCCTGCTTGCCGGCGAGTACCTTTTCTTTCAACTGCCCTTTGAGCGGCTCAGAGAAGAACTCGTTGTAAAACAGGACCGAATCGATACTGTAGGTAGAGCCTTTGATGCGGATTTCGTAATCCTGGAATTCAGCGTAGGTCTTTTCAGGGTCAAAGTCGGCACGCTCCCAAGTCACCCGGCCTCCGGTGCCGTACCAGCGCTCAAGGGTTGGGAAGAAGGTGCCTGTTGTGCCCCGTACCACCGAACTGTCGCCCTTGGCCTCACAAATCAAATCGCCCCCTTGGAAGATCACCTTGGGCAGGCTGTCTACCGTGATTTCAAAGTCCCGGTTAGTGGAGCGCCACGTGACCGAGGCGGATTTGTAGAACACCCCCTCGCCGTAGAGCAAGGCGGAGTTGAGCACGAAGTCGTCGAAGTACTTTTTCTGCTTGCGGTTTTCGAGCAAGCTGGTGGCCACCACGTGCCAATTGCTGAAGTCAGATTCGCTGCGGCCACTGGTGGGGAATGCGATCAGGAAGCGCAGGTAGGCCTCAAACTCCGGATACGCCCGCATTTTAGCCTTGAGCATGGCATCGCCCATAGCGTAGGCGGTTTTGCGCATGGCGTCTGAGTATTCCAAGCCGAGGAACACCGGGCCAAATTCGTCTTCCACAAACTGCTTGCCCACCTTTTTGCGGGACGCGTTGAGCATGTCGGAGAGCTCCTTGACGAAGGCCTCGGGTTCGTGGGTGAAGGATTTGCGCGACTGGGCGAGCAGACCGCCCGAAATCACACACAAGAAAAGCAGAACAAGCGCAGGCTTGAGTCTCATGGGGTGGATTCGTATAGGTGTGGTTCCAAAGTGCATTATCCGAGCAAAAGCAGGTGTCCGAAGCAGTCTGACATGCGTGTGGGCATGCGGCAATTCAGCCCGTTTGCACAACGGGTTCGCACGGCCAAAAGTTATGGACCCTGAACACCTGCCTGCACCGGTAGGACACTCGGTTTTCCACAAGCGTCCAAATAGTGCGCCGAAATGCGTTGATAAAACCCCCACCCACCCGTGCGACACCACCGCACAATTGCAAACCTTTGGTCCCGATGAAGGCCTACCTCATAGCCGGCGAAGCCAGCGGCGACTTGCACGGCGGCAACCTCGCGCGCGCCCTCAAAGCGCAATCCCCCGACCTGCACCTGCGCGGCTGGGGCGGCGACCTCATGTCTGATGCCGGCGTGGAGGTCACCAAGCATTACCGCGAGTTGGCCTTCATGGGCTTTGTGGAAGTGCTGATGAACATCCGCACCATTGCCCGCAATTTCAAAACCTGCAAGGCCGACATCGAAGCCTTTGATCCCGACATGTTGATTTTGATCGACTACCCGGGCTTCAACCTGCGCATGGCCAAGTGGGCCAAGGAAAAAGGCATCAAAGTGGTGTACTACATCAGCCCGCAACTGTGGGCGTGGAAGGCCGGTCGCATCAAGCAAATCCAAGCCTTTGTGGACCAGATGCTGGTCATCCTGCCCTTTGAACAGCAGTGGTACGGCGAGCGCGGCGTAGAGGTGGCCTTTGTGGGGCACCCGCTGTTGGACGCCATTGAAGCCGACCAGGCCCCTGCCCTTTCAGGACTTGGCGACAAGCCCGTGATTGCCCTGCTTCCCGGCAGCCGCAAACAAGAAATTGAACGCATGCTTCCGGTGATGTTGGGCGTGGCCCAGCGCTTCCCGGACTACCAGTTCGTGGTGGCCGGCGCACCGAGCAAGACCGAAGCGGACTATCCGCAACTCAGAGGGTCCAACGTGAAACTGGTGTTTGGCCAAACCTACGGGTTGTTCAAATCGGCCACCGCAGGACTGGTCACCAGCGGCACGGCAACCCTTGAGGCTGCGCTGCATGGTTTGCCTGAAGCCGTGCTCTACAAAGGCAGCCCCATCTCCTACGCCATTGCCAAGCGGTTGGTGAAGATCAAGTACATCTCGCTGGTCAACCTCATTATGGACCGCGAAGTGGTGCGTGAGCTCATTCAGCACGCGTGCAACGTGGATTCTGCTGCAAAGGCTTTGGAGGAAATCCTGCCCGGTGGGCGCAGACACGCCCAAATGGAACAGGACTTGCAACAGCTGCACCAACAACTCGGCGGTCCGGGTGCTTCGGCGCGGGCAGCCCAATTGATTTTGGAAGGATGAAACGGTGGTGGAGCGTGATGTTGGTGTGGTTGGGGCTGCAAGCTGTGGTTTGCGGGCAAGAGACCGTGCGCATTGGGCTGTACCAAGGCCTCCAATTCACCGAAGCTTCTGCAAGCTTGATTTCAGGCACCTTTGATGTACTGGTGGACGGCATCTCCAAGGGCACCGTAATCGCTCCACTACACTTGACTGCCAACACCGTGCGCGGCGTCCTGGTCTCCGACGCGGGACACACCTGGAACGGCACCCATAAAGTGGAGTTTCGCGCGCGCACGGGCGTTTGCACCTTCCAATTGAAGCCCGGGTTGTCCGGCGCCAAACGTCAACCGTACTCCGGCAGTTTGGTCGTGCGCCATTACCGCGGCAAACTGGTCCTCATCAACCAACTCGACGTGGAGCGCTACGTGGCCGGCGTGGTGGAAGCCGAAACCGGCCGCGGCCGTGAACTGGAGTTCTACAAAGCCCAGGCGGTGATCTCACGCACTTACGCCTTGGGCAACAAGAAACGCCATGAGAAGCAGGGATTTCATTTATGTGACCAAGTGCACTGTCAAGTGTACCACGGCACCGCCCGCTACGACGACCTGATCCCCACCGCATCCAAAGCCACCCAGGGCCTGGTGATTGTGGATGCAGACATCGAGCTCATCACCGCCGCCTTTCACGCCAATTGCGGCGGACAAACTGTTTCTTCAGGCTATGTATGGAGCAAGCCGCTGCCCTACTTGACTGCGGTAGAAGACACTTTTTGCCTCAGCATGCCTTCCAGCCATTGGGAAAAACGCCTGCCCACCGCCGACTGGGACGCGTACCTCAAGCGCAAATCGAGCCCTGGCGTCACCTTGCCCGACACCCTCAACTACGGTCCCAATTGGCAACCCGCCGACAAGACCATGTACTTCACCCAGGATTCTGCGCGCATCAAGCTCACCGAGGTGCGGGCAGACCTGAAGTTGCGGTCCTGTTGGTTCAGTGTGCACCAAGAAGGGAGCGAGACTGTACTCGTAGGGCGCGGCTTTGGTCACGGGGTGGGCATGTGCCAGCAAGGAGCCATCCGCCGGGCAGAGCGCGGACAGGATTTTCGGGACATTTTGCACGCGTACTACACCGATGTGCACGTGATTCCGGTGTCGCAAATCCCCTTTTTTAAGACACCCACCCTCCCAGAACCCTGATTTTTCAAGGGTTTCTAGCGTTTGCAAATCTCAGCGTTAACAGACTTTGAAGTTCATTAACAGCGCCCGCAGAGGTTGCCGCGTACTTTTGGGTTGCTGATGATCTCAAAATCACATACCATGACAAAGGTGCTGGCCCGTATGTGGGCATTGACCCTGCTGGCAATGCTGCCGGCTTCACTCCTGACGGCGCAGTCTGCGACCAAAGCCACCGTTCAAATCCGCAAAAGCGTGAACGGCCAGGAAGAAACCCAAACCCAAGAATTCGTCCTTGAAGAAGGACAAACCATCCAAGACATCCTTCAAGAGCTGGAT
>CAXPZW010000035.1:0-14124 GCA_964221845.1 Luminiphilus sp.
CACCTTTACCAGTCTTTTCGTATGCCATGTGTAGCGAGAATTAAATAAGTGATAGCGATCGGTTGATGAAGTGGGTGAGTTCTTCGCCCACAAGCATGCCTTGGGCCAATTTCGCCAAATCAATGGCTTGTTTGGCCAGGGCCTTTTGTTGGTCCGCGTCGCCTTCGTCCAAAATGCGTTGCACCAGGGCGTGGTTGCCGTTGACCACCAGGTTGTAGCTGTCGGGCATGTGGCCAAACATTCCGCCACCGCCGGCCATTTGCTGCTCCTTCATGCGGCGCATGAATTCGCTTTGGGTGATGACCACAGGGGCTTCTTCTTCACCCATGGCGGCAAACTGCACGTTGAAGGTGGGTGTTTCCACGCCGGCTTCAAACACAGGTGCGAGTTGCTTTTCCTGGTCTTCGGTCAGTTTGGAGTCCAGTGCGCCTTCCTTCTCGATGAGTTTGTCGAGGGTGTCAGCATCCACGCGAGCAAACTGCACGTCGGTGTGCTTGCTCTCGAGCTTGCTGATCAGGTGCGATGCCAATGGACCTTCGAGCAGCAGGACATCGTATCCGCGGGCTTTGGCCGCTTGGATAAAGCCGTGTTGGCCCTCAGCGTGCGCAGCGTACAGGAATTTGACCTTGTCGTTCTTGTCGGTCTGTAGGGGCTTGACCTTCTCCACATATTCGTCCCACGTGAAGCATTCGCCCTCGGTGTTTTTGAGCAGCAGGAACTTCTCGGCCTTCTCGTAGAACTTGTCTTCGGTGAGCATGCCGTATTCGATGAAGACCTTGATGTCGTCCCACTTTTCCTCAAAATCGGCGCGGTCTTGCTTGAACATGCTGCCCAGCTTGTCGGCCACTTTTTTGGTGATGTGTGAGGAAATCTTCTTCACGTTGCTGTCGGCCTGCAGGTATGAGCGCGACACGTTCAGTGGGATGTCCGGTGAGTCGATCACCCCGTGCAGCAGGGTCAGGAACTCAGGGACGATGTTCTCCACGTTGTCGGTGATGAAGACCTGGTTGGAGTAGAGGTTGATCTTGTTTTTCTGCACCTCCACGTTCTCTTTGAGGCGGGGGAAGAACAGAATGCCGGTCAGGTTGAACGGGTAGTCCACGTTCAGGTGAATGTGGAAGAGCGGATCCTCAAACTGCATGGGGTACAGCTCGCGGTAGAAGGTCTTGTAGTCCTCATCTTCGAGGTCCGCGGGCTTCTTCAGCCAGGCGGGCTCGGTGTTGTTGATGATGTTGTCGACTTCGAGGCTTTCGCGCTTGAGATTGCCTTCTTCGTCCTTCTCGCCGGTGGGGCTGTCGATCCATTCGGTCTTGGTGCCGAATTTCACAGGGACGGGCAGGAACTTGCAGTAGGTATTCAGGATCTCAGCCAGTCGGCCTTGCTCGAGGAACTCCTTGGCGTCTTCGCTCACGTGGAGGACGACATCAGTACCCTTGGTCTTCTTCTGGGTCTCCTCCAGGGTGAAGTTGGGCGAACCGTCACAGGTCCACACCACAGGCACCGAGTTGGGCTGTTGTGAGCGCGTGATGAGCTCCACTTTGTCGGCCACCATAAAGGCCGAGTAGAAACCCAGTCCAAAGTGACCGATGATCTGGTCGGCTTTGTCCTTGTATTTCTCCACGAACTCCTCGGCGCCCGAGAAGGCGATTTGGTTGATGTATTTATCCACCTCTTCGCCGGTCATGCCGATCCCGTTGTCGCGAACGGTGATGGTGCCGGCTTCTTGGTCGAGGATGACTTCCACCTGGAGTTTGTCCAAGTCGGTGCGCACCTCGCCGAGGGTTTTGAGGGTTTTTACTTTCTGGGTCGCGTCTACCGCGTTGGCCACCAATTCACGCAGGAAAATCTCCTGATCTGAATACAGGAACTGCTTGATGATGGGAAAGATGTTTTCGGTCTGTACGTTGATCGTGCCTTGTTGCATCGGTCGAATGGTATTCTGGGTTGACGGTAACGTCAGAACAATCTGGATGCCACAGCGCAATTCCTGACAGCTTGTCCCAAACAGGCGTGGTGGCTGTGACATTTTGATCGCCTCGGGCCTGCCAGCCCCGAAGTTTTGTCACGAAACGTGACCGTGCCTCCGGGCGGGCGTTTATTGCCTCGGGGCTCAGGGCCAGGTTGCGTATCATTGTGCAAACCTTTGCGATGAAACGCCTGTTCCTTTCTGTCCTTGCGGCCCTGGCCTTGGTGGCCTGTTCTGAAACGCCCAAGGAAGCGCCCATGCGCCAACCTGCGCCCGACGCCGAAGCGCCCGCTCCACGTGCACCACAGCCTCCAGCCAACCAGCCACAGCAAATCCGAGGCGCCACCGCTACCGATTCGGGTGCCAGCTTCACCATGAACGGACGCGAGGTGGCCTTTGCTTCATTGGAATCGCGCACTTCGATGCTTGGTTTGGGGCCGGATCACTTGACTGTGCGTTTGAGTGAGTACAACAGTCAGCGCACGGTACTGATCGGTTTCCGCAATGTGGCCAGCGCGGATTATACGGGCAACTATACGGCCATGGGCAGCGTGCGCAGCGCCGAACCTCAGGCCGTGGTCAACGTGTTGAACTGTGGCCAAAGCGGCGAAAAACACGTGACCATGAAAAAGGGAACCGTGCGCATCAAATCTGTAGATCCGGCTACCGGCGCGGTTTCATTGGATTTTGACGGCACCGGCTACTCGCTCAGCGACAAGAACGAAAGCACCCCCATCACGCTCAAAGGCAGCTTTGACTTGGTGATGCCTACCGTACAGGACAAGCGTTAGAAATAGCGTTCAACGACCACTTCGGCCAATACGTCGGCCGCCTCGGGACAAAAGCGGAACCACAACTCGGGCTCAATCAACTCGAGTTCTCCCACAGCCAATTGGCCCTGGTTGTCGGTAAAGGCATCCACACGGGTGTACACCGGCACGGGATCCATCACGCGCGCCACGCGCTCGGCAAAGGCCGTTTGTTCCGGTGTCATTTCCCATGCGTGGACCGTACCACCAAAGTCGTCTTGTACCCGAAACTCGCCGGTCTTGGCGCGTTTGAGGATGGCGTGGGTCACCGTCTCGCCCATGAGCATGAAGGACCACTCACCCTCGGTCACAATCTTTTCTTGGGTCTCCTGCACCATCATGGCGCGCTTGTGGCAGAGGTTTTGCCACTGCGCTTCAAAGCCCTCCCATTCGGAGCTGTTGAGTCGGAAGGTGTCGATGCCACCTGCGCCCACAATGGGTTTGATGACCACGTCGGTCCAGCCGTGATTGGTGCAGAGCGTAGCCAGTGAAGGCGCATCGCCCTGCTCCACAAATGCGGTAGGCGGTACCGGAATGCCTTTGGCTTCCAGTTCTGTGAGGTAGCGCTTGTTGCTGTTCCAGTCCAGGATCTGGCGGGAGTTGATGCAACGGGTGGACGCGGGCAATGCTTGGAGCCACGCTTGGAATTCATCAAAGCGTTCGGCGTAGTCCCACGTGGAACGGAAGATGACCGCTGAGACGGTATTCCAATCCACCTCCTGATCATCCCACGCCACGCGAATCACCTTCAGGCCTTTGCGCTGCAATGCCTCTACTACCAAGCGGTCCTCCAAATAGAGGTTGGCGTGGTAAGGATCGTTTTCGTTCGGGTTGGTCCACCGGGAGTCGGTGAGCACGGCTACATCCACTGCGGTCTTCATGCCTGCAAGCTAGTTCAGCCGGCCGGAAGCGCCAACAGCACAATGGCAAGAATGCCCAAGGCCAGCCCGGCCAGGTTTTGCCGGCTGAACGCCTCGCGAAACAACACTGCCGAAAGCGCAGCGCTCAGCAACACGATCCCCACGTTGTTGACCGGAAACAAGGCAGACTTCTCCAGCACGCCGCTTTGGATGGCCTTGACAAGTGCCAAGATGGACACGAAGTTGACCGCACCCAACACCAGGCCTCCCACAAGCCAGCGTCCGCCAGAAACCCCTTTGCCGCGCACTTGATTGACAAGCAACACGGTTCCTCCCAGCATCAGCGCCCCCAAGAACGGGGTGGAGCTCAATACGTAACTGTCGGCATCGGAAGTCACATGCACCGATTCGCTGTACCAGCCCAGGACAAGTTCAATCACGCCGCTTCCCAACAACACCAGCACAGGAAGTCCCAACCATTGGATCCACGAACCGCGGCGTTCGGGTTTGAGGCTGACCAACACCACGCCTGCCAATGCGCAAGCGATGCCCAGCGCTTTCCACAGGGTCAAACGGTCGTCGGGGTCGATGATCAAGAACACGGTGATGGGCAGGACCATGGACATCTTGGCGGCAATGGAGCTCACGCTGACCCCCAGGGTTTGCGCCACACGGGCCATGAGGTTGAAGATCACAATGAACAGGGCGCCCAGCAGCAGCAGCCACCGGGTCCATTCCATTTGGAACAAGTCCAACGGGGAGTAGGTGTCTGCAAACAGCACCCATCCGCAGCCAAAGGCCACGGCGTAGTTCACCACAATTGCTGGAAATACGGGCACACGCCAATTGGCAAAGCCGCGGAACAGCAACATGATGATGGTGGACGACAGGATGCTAAGTACGAGCCAGATCACAGCGGCAAACGTACGGAAAGCGAATCCACGCCGTAGACTGCGGAGGAGATTTCACGGCCTTGAAGGGCAGGGGCTGGGGTGCCTCCACGAAGTGCATGTGCCCCCGTCCAGATGCGCGCCTCGTCCCACAATCCCGCTTCGATGAATGCATCGAGCACTTGCCGTCCTCCTTCAACGATGACACTTTGCACGCCTCTTTGGTCCAGGGCCGTGAGCAATTCGGGCAAGAAGTCCGCAGCGCGTTCCAATGCCAAGCCGTTGCGGTTGTCAACGCTCATCCCGGGAGCATGCACCAGCAGGTGGTCTCCGGTTGAGGTGTACACTGCAGCATCCGCAGGTGTTTGCGCTCGGTCGTCCAACACAACGCGCATCGGGTGTCCGCCTGCCGCTGCGCGCGTAGTCAAGGAAGGATTGTCTTTCAGGACCGTGCCTGCGCCTACCAAAATGGCTGATTCTTCGGCGCGCCAGCGGTGTGTGATGGACTGGGTTTCGGGCGCGGTGATCCAATGCACTGTTCCAGCAGGGTCGTCCTCGGGAGCGATGAATCCATCGGGGCTTTGGGCCCATTTCAGGATGATGTATGGACGTTGCTGTGTGACTTGGGTAAAAAACCGGCGGTTGAGCCACCGGCCTTCTTCTTCCAAAACTCCGGTCACCACTTCAATGCCGGCAGCTTTGAGGATGGCGATGCCTTTGCCGTCGACCTGATCAAACGGATCCCGGTTGGCAATGACCACCTTGGAAATACCTGCTTGGACCACTTGCGGTGCACATGCCGGCGTGCGGCCTTGGTGGGCGCACGGTTCCAGGTTGACGTACATGGTGGATTCTGCCAGCAGGTGGGGTTCGGTGACGCTGCGCAGCGCTTCTACCTCGGCGTGGGCTTGGCCCGCACGGGTGTGGTACCCCTCGCCGATGATGCGGTCTTGGTGTACGATCACGCAGCCCACCAAAGGATTGGGGGCGGCAGGGCCGAGTCCTTGGGCAGCGAGCTGCAAGCAGCGCTGCATCCAGTGCTCGTGCGTGTTAGGCATGCACAGGAACTTTGCCTTCGGCGGCTTGGAGGGTGTTTTTGAGCAGCGACGCAATGGTCATGGGGCCCACGCCACCCGGAACAGGGGTGATGTAGCTGGACTTGGGGGCCACCTCGTCAAAGGCCACGTCGCCCACAATGCGGTAGCCGCGTTTGGCGGTCTCGTCGGGCACGCGGGTGATGCCCACGTCCACGATCACTGCGCCGTCCTTGACCATGTCTGCTTTGAGGAACTCTGGCTTGCCCAAAGCCACCACAATGATGTCCGCTTGGCGGCAGATTTCTTCGAGGTTTTGAGTACGGCTGTGGGTAATGGTTACCGTACAGTTGCCAGGATTGGTGTTGCGGGCCAGCAGGATGCTCATGGGTGAGCCTACAATGTGGCTGCGGCCAATGACCACGCAGTGCTTGCCTGAGGTTTCCACCTCGTAGCGCTCGAGCAGTTGCATTATGCCGTAAGGGGTGGCGGGCAAGAAGGTGGGCAGGTTCAGCACCATTTTGCCTACCGATGAAGGGTGGAAGCCATCTACGTCCTTTTCAGGCGCCACGGCTTCAATCACGGCTTGCTCGTCAATGTGTTTGGGCAGGGGAAGCTGCACAATGAATCCGTCGATCTGCGGATCGTTGTTGAGCTTGTCTACCGCTGCCAGGAGTTCTTCCTGGGTGGTTTCGGATCCCATGCGTACAAGGGTCGATTGAAACCCGCATTTCTCGCAGGCCTTCACCTTGGAGGCCACGTAGGTTTGAGAGGCGCCATCGTCGCCCACCAGCACGGCGGCCAAGTGAGGGCGTTTTTGACCCGCAGCCACGCGCTCGGCGACCAGTGCTGCGATTTCTTCTTTGATGGCGTTGGAAGTGGCTTTGCCGTCGAGCAGTTGCATGGGAGGGGAGTTAAAGATTAGCGACGACGACCCGGCATGCGTCCCATCATGCCTTGCATGGCGGACTTGTTGGTCATCATCTTCATCATTTTACGCGTTTCTTCGAATTGCTTCAGGAGCTTGTTCACGTCCTGCACTGTGGTGCCCGAACCGGCGGCAATGCGTTGCTTGCGGCTGCTGTTGATCACCTGCGGGTTGCGGCGCTCGTGGATGGTCATCGAATGGATAATGGCTTCGATGCCTTTGAATGCATCGTCGTCAATCTCCACGCCTTTCATGGCCTTACGCATGCCAGGAATCATGCCCATGAGGTCCTTCATGTTCCCCATCTTCTTGATCTGGGAAATCTGATCGAGGAAATCCTCAAAGTCAAACTGGTTCTTTTGGAGGCGCAATTGGAGGCGCTTGGCTTTCTCTTCGTCGAACTGCTCTTGGGCGCGTTCCACGAGTGACACCACGTCGCCCATGCCCAAGATCCGGTCGGACATACGCTTGGGGTAGAACACGTCGAGTGCGTCCATCTTCTCGCCTGTACCCACAAACTTGATGGGCTTCTCTACTACCGAGCGGATCGAGAGGGCAGCACCACCGCGGGTGTCACCGTCGAGCTTGGTGAGGATGACCCCGTCAAAGTCCAAACGCTCGTTGAAGGTCTTGGCGGTGTTGACCGCATCCTGACCGGTCATGGCGTCCACCACGAACAAGGTCTCGGTAGGGGTGATCGCCGCTTTGACGCGCTCGATCTCATCCATCATCGCCTCGTCCACGGCCAAACGACCGGCGGTATCGACGATGACCACGTTGAAGCCGTTTTGCTTGGCGTAGGCAATCGCGTTGGTGGCAATGCTCACCGGGTCGGTGTTGCCACGTTCGGAGAACACCTCCACACCAATCGACTCGCCCACCACGTGGAGCTGGTCAATTGCCGCAGGTCGGTATACGTCACAGGCCACCAGCAAGGGGCGCTTGCGTTGCTTGGTCTTGAGGTAGTTGGCCAGCTTGCCCGAGAAGGTGGTCTTACCCGAACCTTGGAGGCCGGACATCAGGATCACCCCAGGGTTGCCCTGGTAGTTGAGTGGCGCCTCTTCGCCACCCATGAGCGTGGTGAGCTCTTCGTGGGTGATCTTCACCAGGAGTTGGCCTGGTTTGAGGGCGTTGATCACGTCTTGGCCGAGGGCCTTTTCCTTGACGCGGTTGGTGAATTCCTTGGCCGTCTTGTAGCTCACATCCGCATCGAGCAGGGCCCGGCGGATTTCCTTCGCGGTTTCGGCAATGTTGATTTCGGTGACCTGTCCTTGTCCTTTGAGGACTTTGAAGGCCCGTTCGAATTTGTCCTGTAGATTCTCAAACATGGAATAAACGCTGAATGAAGCGGACGGCAAAAGTACGGAATGGGTGGGAGCGGTGCCGGTGCCTCATAACCAAAGTTCGCACCCGCGCGAAGGGCCCCACCCAAGGCATTTTTTGGATCCCACTATGAAGTTTGAATTCCAAGCCGCGTTATCGGGGAGGGAAGCGGGTAGATGTTCGGGTTCATTCCAACCGAATCAAAGTGCTCGCGAAGCCGACATCACCCCCCAATCACCATCCACACCGTACCGGTCCGGGTGATCGGGATGCCGTCGTAGGTCTCGCGGTAGAAGAGGTGCCAGTTGTAGACGCCTTCTTGCAAGACGCGTCCGTCGACTTTGCCGTCCCAGCCTTCTTCCGGGTTGCGCATCTTGTAAACGGTACGTCCCCAGCGGTCGATGACCGACAAGTTGAAGTCGTACGGCGCACACTCAAACACGGGTTGGAAGACCTCATTCAGGTCGTCGCCGTCGGGGGTGAAGGCATTGGGCACCCAAATGGGGCATTCGCAATCGATGGGGACAATGCGTGTGGAATCGGAAACCACCCAACAGTAATCGTCGTCCCAGATGGTCACCGAAATGGTACCGGAGTATTGGGTGTCTATGGCGCCAGTGGTTTCGCCAGTGTTCCATTGGTAGGTGCCTTCGATGTCGCTGACATCTAGGTATTGCGAGCGGCCAAAGCACACTTCGTGCAGGCTGGGGAAGAGGTCGCCGGGTTCTACGGAGACTTCCAGGAACACCTCGTCGTAGGCAGTGCCACACGGACTGGTGAGGGTGACCGACACCACGCCTTCAAAGTCGCGTGTATAGGTGGGTTCGGTGCTGCCGTTTTGCCACTCGTACGTGGTCAGCGAACCGGGGTAGGTCACGTCCCAGGTGTAGAACTCGTCTTCACAAATGGCGATGTCCGGGCCCAAGTCTACTGTGGGAATGGTGTCGAAATCCACCGCCAAAGGTTCCACCACCGTGAAGCAATCATCGATGATGGTGACGCTGAATTCGCCTTCCTCGCTGGCCCACCACTCGGTGCCCATGGAGCCGTCGGGCCACAGGGCCTCAGCATTCCAGCCTTCGAGGGTCATGAGCACTGAGTCTTCGGCGCAAATGAGCAAGGGTTCTTCAGGCACTTGTTCGGGCAGGAGGTAGGGTTCTTCGTGTAAGATGACTTCCCAAGAGCCCAGCACTTCCTCGCAGGTGTTGTCCACCGAGAGGTAGTAAAAGCCGCTGCTCGACACGTTGATGAACGGAGTGCTGCCGCCGTTGGACCAGTCGTAGTTAAGCTCATTGCTGCCTCCTGGACCGATGGTGACGGTTTCTCCAGCACACGCCTCCACCACGAAGTCCCCGCCTTCCCAAGTTTGGGGTTGGATGTCGTCTTGACACAAGTTCATCAGGACTCCTGAGCTGATGTTGGCGTAGAAGATGAGCCATTGGTGGCCGTTCTGACCGGCAGCTGCCGTGAAATTCAAGTAGTTGGTAGACCACGCCGGACCTGCGCCTGCCATGGTGGTGACGTAGGTGGCCTGCACAATCCCGTCTGCGTTAAACAGCTCTGGGGTGTCGCTGGTGTAGATGCGGGGCTGGAAGGAACCGGTTGCGCCAAATCCGTGGCTGATGTAGGTGAAGGGGACCACCACGTTTTCGCCCGTGCTCAAAGCATCGTCCAAACGGAAGGCCACAGCCTGCCCGGTGGTTGCGCCAGCCGGTACACGAAAGAAGATGGCTTTGATGCCGTCGCACGCTACGGGTGGTGCAACCGTGACATTGTTGGTGACCCCAGGATCCAATCCGGCCCATCCGCCGTCTTGGTACTTGATCATGTCTGCTTTGGAAATGCCGGCGTTGCCGAGCGCGTCTGAATTCTCAAAGTTTGGTCCGGTGGGCACAGAATAGAAGCACCCGTCCTGCAGTTGCGTGTACGCAGTCAACGAGCACAAGACGCTCACACAGAAAAAGGCCAAACGAAGGTTCACGTCTAATGAAGTTGCTTCAATATAATAATCTGCTCTACCAATGGTGTAAGACGAACACGCCGAAATATGTTCAATAGTTGCCCCATCCACCCGATTTAAATCCGGTAAAGGGTGGGAAACCCAACTCACATCAGCTGGGCAGCGCAGAAAATGCCGATTGCAGGACTTCCACCATGGCTGGATGCAAGGCGGTGTTGGAGGCCACAATGCTCTGGCCTTTCACCGGATCTGCGGCTTGATCAAAGGCAGTCACAGTGCCTCCGGCTTCGCGCACCAGCAAAATGCCAGCGGCCACATCCCACGAGTGCAGGCTGTATTCCCAGTACCCCCCGTAGCGTCCGGCGGCTACGTACGCCAAATCCAGGGCTGCACTTCCAAAGCGGCGCTGTCCCCGGGTGCACTTGCAAAACGCGCGAAAAGCCTGCATGTACTCGGGCTCGAAATGAAACTCGTCAAACGGGAATCCTGTGGCCAACAAGGTGTCTGGCAACGCAGGTGTCGTGCTGACGTGAATGGGCTGACCATTCAAGGTGCAGCCTTGCCTTTTGGCAGCCGAGAAGAGTTCGTCAGTGGCCGGGTTGAAGACCACACCGAGCAACAACTCTTGTCCGTCGTGCAACGCTACCGAGGTGGCGTAAGCGGGCAGTTCATGCAAGTAGTTGGTGGTACCGTCCAGCGGATCGATGATCCAATTGAGGGTGGGGCCGGGAGTGCCAGTGCCTTCTTCGGCAATGAAACCGGCTTCGGGCAGCAGTTTGCTCAGTCCTTCCACCAAGCGGCGCTCGCTTTCGCGGTCCACAAAGCTCACCAGGTTGCCCGGGGTCTTGGTGTCAATTTGGTCGGCAGACACGCGTTGGTCGGCCATCCAGCGGCCGGTGTCACGACTCAGTTGCTCCACCTGCGTTTGCAGGCGCTTTAAAGCGATCGGGTCCATACTTGGAGGCGTAGTGGTCGCGGCGGAGCCAGATGAACAGGAACAGGGCCAGTCCGCACAGGAAAAAGACGGTAGAAATGAGTTCGGCTTGGGTAATCTCCTTGCCCAAGAAATCCATCTTGTTGTTCACGCGGATTTTCTCAATGAAAAAGCGCTCAATACCATTGAACATCAAGTAGGCTGCAAACAACAAAAGAGGTGCCTTGAAGCGCTTACGCAGGGCCCAAAGGATGCCGAATATGGCCAGTGCCATGGCGGTTTCATACACCGGAGTGGGGAATACGCCGGGATCCAGGTAGGTGCCGTAGCCTTCGTAAATGTCCACCACTTGCCCGTCGATGATGCCTTCGCAGACCGGTGCATCGCACGTGGGGTCCACTTTGGGGATGAGCTTTCCGGCATAGCCGCCATCCGGATTTTCGAAGCGCACGGCGTTGACGTTGTTGGGGTAGCGGTAGCTCCAGAGCCATTCGGGAATCCAGCCCGGTTTGGCCGCGGTGTTGGCAATGCCCCAGTCACCGTCGCCCGAAACTTGGCAACCGATGCGTCCGATACCATAGGCCAGGATCAATCCAGGTGCAGTGGCATCGCACAAATGGCCCATGGGAATCTTCACGCTGCGGGCGTAGAGCCACACGGCCAATCCGCCAATGATGAGTCCGCCGTAAATGGTCAATCCGCTGAGGAAGTTGTCCACGCTGGGTTCGCGGAAGAACATCATGAACTCGTCGGGATTCTCAAACAGGTGGAAAAACTTGGCGCCGGTAATGCCGCCAATGGCTGCCACCAGGGTGATGTTGCCGGTGTACTCCCATTTGTGGTAGTCCACAACCTCCTCGCGGGGTTGGTCGAGCTTGTTTTTGTTGCCGGTCCACCAGCGCCACACGCCAAACCCGGCGCCCAAGAGCAAACCCAAAATGGGGTAGCCGTCGCCTGAGAAGATGAAGTCAGTTGGACGGCTGTTGCCAGTGAAGAGCTCGCCGGCGTTGAGCAGCAGGTAGATGATCTTCCACCCAAAAATGAACCCCATCCCGGCGTTGAACGCGATGTCTGAAATGGAGGCGGGCTTGCCGATGATGCGCTTGCGCTTTTCCACCGGAAGGATCCCTTCGGCACTCTTGCGCTTGAGCTCTCGGGTGAGCAGGGCCGAGGCGGCCAAAAAGGCGAGGGCCACAAAGAATCCAAAGCTGTTCACCAGCTTCAATGCTGGCCAGTCAACCCCAAAGAGGTCGTAAAAAGCGTGGTACAGGGTTGGGTACATCGCGGGGGATTACAAGCGTTCGCCGAGTTGGACATCCATCATGCCGTCGGGCACAATTTTGGTCAAAGAACAGGAAACAAGTTGATTTACCAAACCGGCATCGTACGGGGTGCGCACCTTGACGTAGTTGTCGGTAAATCCGTGCATCCAGCCTTCGTCTTCCTGGGCTTCAAAGAGCACGGTACGGGACTGTTCCAACTGGGATTGGTAGAAGGCATAGCGTTTCTTGGAAGACAGCATACGCAGCTGTTTGTTGCGCGCCTGGCGCACTTCCACGGGCACCACACCGTCCATGCGCACCGCAGTCGTATTGGGGCGCTCGGAGTAGGTGAAGACGTGGAAATAGGTCACGTCCAGCCCAGTCAAAAACTCTAAGGTGGTGTTGAACTCCTGGTCGGTCTCTCCGGGAAAGCCCACGATGACGTCCACACCGATGGCGGCTTGCGGCATCACACGCTTGATGTGTGCGATGCGCGAGGCATAAAGGTCGGTCAGGTAACGGCGGCGCATGCGCTTGAGAATCGCGTCCGATCCCGACTGGAGGGGGATGTGGAAATGCGGAGCAAAGCGCTTGCTGGTGGCCACAAAGTCAATGATCTCATCCGAGAGCAGGTTGGGCTCGATGGAGGAGATGCGGAAACGGTCGATGCCTTCAAGTTGGTCGAGCTCCTTGCACAGGTCCAGGAAGGTCTCGCCGTTGGGTGTGCCAAAGTCGCCGATGTTCACCCCGGTCAGCACCACTTCGCGCACATGGCTGTCGGCCAGTTTGCGGGCCTCGACCAGGGTTTCTTCGATGGTGGCGCTGCGGCTGCGTCCACGGGCCAAGGGGATGGTGCAAAACGCGCAGAAGTAGTTGCAACCGTCCTGCACTTTCAAAAAACTGCGGGTGCGATCGCCAATGGAGAAGCCCGGCACAAAGGCCTTGGTTTCTTTGATCTCGCGGGTGAAGTACTCTCCAGACTCCTTTTTTTCCAGATCGCCCAAATAGCCGGGCAGATCGAATTTCTCGTTGGCCCCCAATACCACATCTACGCCCGGGATCGCCGCAATTTCTGCGGGTTTCAGTTGGGCATAACAGCCGATGACTGCCACGTACGACTCAGGGTTGACACGCATCGCACGGCGCACCACTTCGCGGCATTTGCGGTTGGCGTTTTCGGTGACACTGCAGGTGTTGATCACCACCACATCGGGACGCGCGCTGAGGTCCACGCGGGCAAAGCCGGCATCGGCCAGTTGGCGGGCAATGGTGCTGGTTTCTGAAAAGTTCAGTTTGCAGCCCAGGGTGTGAAACGCAACGGTCTGGTTGGGAGTCATGCCGCAAAGGTAGTCAGGGCAGAGGCAATGGCGAAGACCGTAAGGGTAGATTGGCAAGGCTGCGGTGATCTTGCACGCAGCACTTCAGGCAACCTCTCCGATTTTGGCTTAGTATTGGATGCATGCACACCAAACATCCCGCATCATGAAGACATGGATTGTCATCGCGTTGATCGCCCTCATGGGCACTGGCCTTTCAGCGCAAACCGAGCCGCAGCTCCTGCGCAACGAACTCAAGCTCAACGGGTTTTACACCCTGGTGGGTTTGCCTGAAATCAGCTACGAACGCATCATCAACGAAGAAACTTCCTTTGGCGTCTCGCTTACCATTGGCGCTGATCCTGACACAGAGTGGAAAGGCGGCATCAGCCCCTACTACCGCTGGTTCTTCAGCAAAAAGCCAGCGGCGGGTTTGTTCATCGAGAGCCTCGCGTCGGTGTACATCATGGAAGACGGTTACCGCAATGACGATGGGGTGTGGGATAGGCGCAACCTCACGGGTGCAGGGGTCGGTTTTGCACTGGGCTACAAGCTGATTTCTGACGGTGGCTGGGTCGGTGAAGTATACGCGGGAGGCGGACGCAACTTCTCCAATTCAGATGACCTGGGAGCAGGCTACCCGCGCTTGGGCTTTTGCATTGGCCGCCGATTCGGATCCTGATTCATGGCTGTTTCTAAATCTCTGAAAACGCTTCTGCTCCCCTTGTTGGCCGTGATGGCTGAAGTGCAACTCCGCGGGAAAGAAGTCTTGCCTGCCGAGCGCAATGAACTCAAGCTCAACGGGTTTTACACCCTGGTGGGTTTGCCTGAAATCAGCTACG
>CAXPZW010000036.1:0-78686 GCA_964221845.1 Luminiphilus sp.
GCATTTGCAGGTGGCCCGATTGGGGCCTTGATTGGCTACGCCTTGGGCTCGATGTTCGATCGGGGCAACGACGGCGATGCACGCGCTTATGGCGGAGGCAGCGGTCGCTTTGACGAAGATTACCGACGCCGCTACGCAGACCAGCGCCACCGCACCTCTGCGCAGGACTTTGCGGCCAGCCTCATGGTGCTGAGCGCCGCGGTGATGAAAGCCGACGGCAAGCACCTCAAATCCGAGTTGGACTACATCCGCAAGTTCTTTTCCCAGCAGTTTGGTGACGCGGTGGCCGCAGAGCAAATCGGCATTCTCAAGGAACTCCTGAAAAAAGACATCCCTGTGCGCCAGGTGTGCATGCAGATCAAGTACTTGATGCAGCATCCCATGCGCTTGCAGTTGCTCCAGTACCTCTTTGGCATTGCCCAAGCAGATGGCCACGTGGACCAGCGCGAGGTGGACCTGCTCAAGCAAATCGCCGCTTACCTTGGCATCAGCCAAAAGGACTACGCGTCGATCGAAGCCATGTTCTACAAGGACGTGGCCGACGCCTACACCGTACTCGAAATTGACGCCAAGGCCAACGACACCGAAGTCAAGCGCGCCTACCGCCGCATGGCCAACAAGTACCACCCCGACAAGGTCTCGGACCTGGGGCCTGAACACCAGAAAGCCGCGCAGGAAAAGTTCATCAAGGTGCAGGAGGCGTATGAGCAGATCAAGAAGGAGCGGGGGATGAAATAGCGGCTCGAAAGCCGTCACAATTCATTTTTAGCCGAGACTCAACTTCCCGCTGCGCGGGCCCCACCGTCCCCACCCCGCCTCCACCGCTCAATCGCAGGGCGCTGCTCCCAGCGCCCGCCTTTCTCAGGCATCGACCCCACAAATCTCCCCCACCACACCCCTGCATCCAAGCCCCAGACCCCTCACTTTGTACCTGGTCGATTTGAGCAAATAGATCGTCAGTTTCACCCCGTTACTGACGTTCAAGTCAAACAGAAATCTGGGGTTGGTAACACAAAATTCTTACCCTCACCGCAACCTTTTCTAAACGACATCGGTAAACGGCATCGACACTTAGAATTGTTATGGAAAACCGCATTGTGAGTTTTGAGAAACTGCCACGAACGGTGCAGAACGCACTGGCTGAGCAGTATCCGGACGGGTACGATCATGTCGCCTTTGACTTTCGCATCCCCACCCGGAATGAAGTGTATCGGGCCCTTCGATTCGTCATGGATGAAGTGACCTACCTCATCAAGTTGGAAAAGAAACGCAACGACCGTCCAGACGTGCTGGACGTCATCTGATTCGACTGACTAACAACTAAGAACCACACCTCGGTGTGGTTTTTTTTTGCCCAGACCTTTGATCATTCGCGGGATTTCGGAAACTTCGTAGTCCCAAAATCTCGCAAACATGGACGGTGTTCAAGGCATTCCCGCGGTAGACCTCGCGGACTTCACTTCAGGCGATCCCGCTCGCAAACAGGCCTTTATCAATCAACTTGGCCAGGCCTATGAAACCATTGGGTTTGTGGCCGTGCGTAACCACGCCATCGACCCTGAACTCCAGGAACAGCTATACAGCACCGTGCAGGAATTCTTCCAACTTCCGGTAGAAACCAAGCTCGGTTACGAGATTCCTGAACTCGCCGGTCAGCGCGGATATGTGTCCTTCGGTCGCGAACACGCCAAGGACTCCAAAGCCGCCGACCTCAAGGAGTTCTGGCACTTTGGCCAAGAGGTAGAAGACGGCGACCCCATCGGCGACCTATACCCAGACAACGTGGAAGTCAGCGAACTCCCACACATGCACCAAGTGGGCATGCGTGCCTACCGCAAGTTTGAGGAAACCGGCCGCTACATGCTGCGCGCCATCGCCATCCACCTCGGACTCGAGGAAACCTACTTTGACAACAAGATGCGCCACGGCAACAGCATCCTGCGTCCCATCCATTACCCGCCCATTACTCAGGAGCCCGACAGCGCTGTACGTGCGGGCCAACATGAGGACATCAACCTGATCACTTTGTTGATCGGCGCTTCGGCCGACGGCTTGCAAGTGCTGAACAAAGCTGGAGAATGGGTGAGCGTCACCGCCCTGCCCGATCACATCGTTGTCAACGTGGGCGACATGCTGCAGCGCTTGACCAACAACCGCCTGCGCAGCACCACTCACCGCGTGGTGAATCCGCCGCGTGAAAAATGGCACACCTCGCGTTACAGCATCCCGTTCTTCCTTCACCCGCGCTCAGACATGAAGCTGGACTGCTTGGAAAACTGCATTCCCGAAGGCGAGTCGGCGCAATACGCCCCCATCACCGCCGGCGAATACCTCGATGAGCGTTTGCGCGAAATTGGTCTGAAAGCCTAAGGCTAGAGGCGCGAAAGGCTGTCCAACAAGCGCCCCATGCGTTTGCGCATGTCGGCGCTCGATCCTGAAAAATTGTTGACGATAAAGCTGAACGCATACTGCGTTCCGCCCGCTGTGGTGAAGTACCCGGTGTAGCTCTTCACGCGCGAAATCGTGCCTGACTTGGCCTGGATGCGGGCATTACCCCCTACCGGCTTAAGCCCGGCGTCAAAGGCATCGCGCAGTTCGGGATCCAGCAGTGCACACACCTCTGCCAATTGTGAGGTCGACAGCCCGTTGAGGCGTGAGAGGCCGCTGCCGTCGGCGAGCAGCATGCCTTCTGGGTAGCTCAGGCGGGACTCCCAATGGTCGGCCACTGCAAGGGCGCCTTTGGCGTAGCTGCCTTCCCCGTATACCTTTTTGCCCAGCATTTTGAGCAGGTTGTCGGCGTAGCTGTTGTCGCTGTCGTGCAAGGTGACCTTGACCAACTCGGCGAGTTTGGGCGACTGCACGTTGGCCAGTTCAATGGCCATCCCGTCCAAGCGGCGCAAATCGCGTACTCGGTCCTTGGTGGTGGGGTTTTCCTTGAGGGTCACACCTGCTTCCTCCAACCATTCTTCCAGTTCGGTAGCGAGTACCAAGCCCGGCTGTGGGATGGCGCCCTTGATGGTGAATGCATCTTGCCCCTTGGGAATGGTGCCTCGGATCACGTGGTGATGCTCTCCTGGAATGGCGTAGATGTAGGCGTTGTCAGCGTTGATGTTGGAAGCGCGTACTTCGTTCTTGAGCTTGAGCAGGCCAACTGCAGGTTCGGTGCTGCGCACTTGGGTGAGCCCCCCATCCTTGTCCGAAGACGAAAAGGTGATGGTGTATCGGTTGTCTTTGTAGTTGAGTGCATGCGCACCGCCCGCGTAGTAGTTGCCCGCATCGGCCACGGCGGTAGAGCCGGTCACCACTTCGGCGTCGAAGAAGTCTTGGTCTACGATGATGGTGCCCTCCACGCGTTGGATGCCCGCGTCTTGGATGGCCTGTCCCCATTGGGCCAAGAAGCCTTCGTATTGGGTAGGAAAACGAGGACTGCCCAAAGCAGGATCGCCGCCGCCCACGATGAACAAGTCTCCTTGGAGTACGCCGTCGGTGATGGTTCCGCGGTACGCCAGGTTGGTGCTGAAGCGGTACTTAGGCGAAAGCACTTCGAGCGCCGTGGCACAGGTCAACGCCTTTTGCGAGCTGGCCGGCACCAACACCGTTTCAGGTTGATGGGCCACCTCGTACGTGTCGGCGCCTCCGGTTTCAAGCGCCACAAAACCGACCGAAGCGCCCTTGAGGGCGGGGTCATTGAGAAAGCCGTCAAGTGCGGCTTGCCATTCGGCGTTTTGTGCGTGGATGGTTGTGCTCACAGCGGTCAGTACTGCCGCTGAAATTAGCATGATTGTTGATTTGACGCCCATGGATTTGGCTACCTTTGATTGAAATGAATAGGCTCAAAAATACACTGGCTGCATTAACGCTCTGTTGCGCGTTTGTGAGTGTTTGCTCGGCGCAAACCGCACTGCCAGAACGCGATGCCCGTTTTGTAGCCAAACTCAAGCAAGAACTGGGCCTCTCTCATGACCAGGCTGCGCAAGTGGACAGCCTCTACGTCACCTGCAACCAGGCCTTGCAACTCCTCCAAGCCGACATCGACCGCATCGAGGCCAGCGACGCCTCGGAAAAGGAGATCACCATGCGTGTCTCCATCAAATCCCAAGAGAAGAAGGATTTGAAGGAAGAACGCGAACTCGCCCTGCTGCGCATCCTCACCGAAAACCAGCGCACAGCCTACGAAACCGACATCAAACCCGCCAAGCCAGCCGTGCTGCATTTTGGCATCCACAACCGGGCCGATTGCAAGGTCTGTACCCGCTAGCATTTAACGGTATCTTGCGGCACCCAACGTGAACCGCATGCGCTTATTCCTGCCCTTGCTAGCAGTGCTGACCTTGATTGTGGCCTGCTCCCCCATTCGTCCTGAAGGCATTTCCAGAGTAGAAGGTTATCCCCTGCACCTGCGGGTCGATCCGTTCATTGGCACAGGAGGCCACGGACACACCTATCCCGGGGCAACAGCACCGTTCGGTATGGTTCAACTCAGCCCCGATACCCGCCTGGAAGGCTGGGACGGCTGCGGCGGTTACCACTACACCGACTCGGTCATTTTCGGGTTCAGTCACACCCACCTGCAAGGTACCGGTGTGAGCGACTATGGCGACATCCTGTTTGCGCCCACCAACTCCCAAACCAAGACCGGGAACAACTGGGGGGAACGCTATTCATCTCTCTTCCAAAAGGAAAACGAAACCGCGCACGCCGGCTACTACGCAGTCACCTTGGACGACCACAACATGCGCGTCCAACTCACCACCACTCCGCGTGTGGGCATTCACCACTACGCTCTGGAAAACGCCGAGGACAGCCTCACCCTGTTCATCGACATGGCCCACCGAGACGAGCTCATCGAATACAGCCTCTTTCCTCAAGGCGACAGTTTGGTGGTGGGACACCGCATTTCAAAAAACTGGGCGCAGGAACAGCACGTGTACTTCGTGGCCCAATTCTCCGAGCCCTTTGAATGGCTGGACCAGACCTACGAGGTGATCGAGCAAACCTTCAACGAGGAAACCGGCCAAGAAGAGCAAACCGTGGAATACGTGCCCGTTTTCCCGCTGGTGTTTCAAAAAGACGCACGCGAACTCACCATCAAAGTGGGGTTGAGTTTTACCAGTACCCAAGCCGCCTACGAGAACCTGCTGGCAGAAGCTCCACACTGGGATTTTGCGCAATACCAACGCGAGGCCGAAGCGGCGTGGGACGCCCAACTCGGCAAGGTGGAGGTCTCAGGCGGAACCGCTGAGCAGCAGCGCAACTTCTACTCGGCCCTGTACCACTCGAACACGGTTCCCAACCTGGCTTCGGACGTGAGCGGCACCTACCGCGGCACCGACCTCCAAATCCACGAAGGCGACGGCACCGACCACTACACCATCTTCTCGCTCTGGGACACCTTCCGCGCCACCCACCCCCAGTTCACCCTGACCGAACCCGAGCGCACCCATGACTTCATCCAAACGTTCTTGCGCATGTACCAACAAGGCGGCCAGCTGCCCATTTGGGAGCTAAGCGGCAACTACACCGGATGCATGATCGGCTACCACAGCGTGCCTGTCATAGTGGATGCCTACTTCAAAGGCATCGACCAATTTGATCACAACCTCGCCCTGGAGGCGATGGTCCAAATCGCAGACAGCGCGCACTTGGGCAAGCCGGCCTTTGCCGAGCAAGGCTTCATCCCTGCAGAGGTGGAACATGAATCGGTGTCCAAAGGACTGGAGTATGCCTACAACGACTGGTGCATTGCCCGCTTTGCCGAGGCCTTGGGCGAACAGGAAACCGCCGAGCGTTTTTACCGCCGCGCCTTGCACTACCGCAACATCATCAACCCCCAAAGCGGCTTTGCCCAACCCCGACGCAACGGCGGCTGGGCCGGGAACTTTGACCCGTACGAGGTCAATTTCAACTTCACCGAAGCCAACAGCTACCAGTACAGCTTTTTTGTGCCCCACGACATTGAAGGGCACATTGCCCACGTAGGTGGTGCGGAACGGTACGAAGGCCTGCTCGACAGCCTGTTTGTGGCCGAGGAAAACACCACCGGCCGCCACCAAGCCGACATCACCGGACTCATTGGGCAGTACGCCCACGGCAACGAACCCAGCCACCACATGGCCTGGCTGTACCACTACTTGGGCAAGCCCCACAAATCCACCGCACTGGTGCACCGCATCCTCAATGAACTATACACCGACCAGCCCGACGGCCTTTGCGGCAACGAGGACTGCGGCCAAATGAGCTCGTGGTATGTGCTGAGCAGTCTGGGCCTGTACCCGGTCAACCCCGCTTCGCCGGAGTATGTGTTGGGAGCGCCACTGTTTGCCTCAGCACAGATGCTGGTGGGTGGCGACACCCTGTTGATCACCGCTGATCATCCAGGCAAACCCTATGTGCAGCGCGTCACTTTCAACGGTCAGGAGCTCAAACGTTCATGGATCAGCCATGCGGAATTGGCCGGTGGTGGAACGCTCGCGTTTGAACTGGGCGATGCGCCCAATACCCAATGGGGCATGGAACACAGGCCGGCGTCCAACCTGACCAAGGCCTACGTCCCAGTGCCCGTGATCAACATGGATCGCGTGTATGAAGACCGCGTCCTGGTCACCATCTCTTGTCCTGATCCAAACGCGCAAATCTTTGTACGGGCCTACGGTTTTGAAATCGCCAGCACACATGGCAAATGGGAACTTGGATCCCCCGTTGCAAGCAGCTTGGCGGACGAGTCGGGGGGATATGTGCCTTACAACGGTGCCTTTTGGCTCACAGGTAAACGTGCCACCGTGGAGGCATATGCCTACCGGGATTTCATGACCAAATCCGGAACCGAAAGCGCCAAAGTGTTCGCAGAGGGTTACCACCATCGCCCCTCGTTTGACCTTGAACTGCTTAGTCAATACGACAACCAATACACCGCCGGCGGCCCAGGCGCGCTGAACGACGGACTCAAAGGCGGCGACGATTTCCGCACAGGCGAGTGGCAAGGCTACTGGGGCACCGATGTGGAAATGGTGCTGGATTTGAAAGAACCCCGTCCGGTTCAACATGTTGAATTGGGCGTGTTGCAAGACGCCAAGCCTTGGATCTTTTACCCAGAGAAGGTGGAGGTCTTTACTTCTGATGACGGCGAAAACTGGAAGTCTTTCGGGTGGCATGAAATTGCGGTACCCAAGGACGACTACACCGTTCAACACATGGACGTACGTGTGGACGCGTTGATGAGCTACGGCGGAGCGGTCACCGCTCGCTACGTCCAAGTGGTGGCCGACGGCATGGACGTGATCCCCGACTGGCATTTGGGTGCGGGCGGAAAACCGTGGATCTTTGTGGACGAAGTGCGGGTCTACCCCGAACCCTGACCAAATCGCAGTGGAAAGCAACGCCCTGTTTGACCGCCACCTGGCCCAAACCACCCCCTACCCGATCGGACTGGAAATCGAGCGGGCGGAGGGCATCTACCTCTACACCCCCGAGGGCAAACGGTACATGGACCTGATCAGCGGCGTGGGCGTGAGCGCTCTGGGGCACGGCAACCCCGAAGTACGCGCGGCCATCAAGCACCAAGTGGACCAGCACATGCACGTGATGGTCTACGGCGAGTACCTGCAATCGGCCCAATCCCAGGCAGCGGCTACCTTGACACGCTTGCTCCCGAGCAGCTTGGACACCGTCTACTTTGTCAACTCAGGCGCCGAAGCCAACGAAGCCGCGCTCAAACTCGCCCGCCGTGTGACGGGACGCACAGAGATGGTCGCCTTCGATGGCGGTTACCACGGTGGCACCACAGGCGCACTTGCCCTCAGTGGAAACGAGCAAAAGAAATACGCCTTTCGCCCTCTGCTCCCTGATATTCGACACATTCGGCTGAACGATTTTGCGGCCCTGAAACACATCACCGAACGCACCGCAGGCGTGCTGCTTGAGACCATCCAAGGCGATGCAGGCATTCGCATCCCCGACGCCAACTGGATGAAAGCGTTGCGGACGCGTTGTACCGAGGTGGGCGCGCTGCTGATCTTGGATGAGATCCAGTGCGGCTTGGGACGCACCGGAAGCTGGTTTGCCTTTGAGCAATACGGCATTGAGCCCGACGCCTTGACCTTGGGCAAAGCCCTGGGTGCAGGCATGCCGGTGGGCGCATTGGTGGCTGGACGCGGGTTGATGGAACAATTCACCCACGACCCGATGCTCGGCCACATCACCACCTTTGGCGGGCACCCGGTGATCTGCGCCGCGGTCAACGCCGGACTCTTGGAATTGGAACGGGGCTACATCATCCCCGGTGTGTCGCGCAAAGGACGCCGCTTCAGAGAGCATTTGGGTGACCACAAGCAAGTGGTAGAGTTCCGACAAGCGGGATTGTTTATGGCCGTGGAGTTGGCCTCACCGGAAGCCGTGCAGCAAGTGGTTGAATACTGCTTGGAGCACGGGGTGATTGGCTTTTGGTTCCTCTCCTGCCCCGAGGCCTTCCGTCTAGCTCCGCCTCTGGTGATTTCGGACGAAGAGATTGACGCAGCCTGCGCCATCATTCGAGCCGCCCTCGACCAACTCTGATCAGGGCTGGATCTTCACAAACCGTTCGCGGCGTATGGTGCCCCACAGCGCAGGCCACTCCTCGAGGGTCAATGAAGACCGGTTGGCGGTGCAGAACAGCGATGTTGATGGGGAAGGTTTGCGCATTGGCATAGTCACGCAATTGGGCCATCAGGTCTGCAACAACGGTAGAGCTGGAGTGGGCCTGCTCCACCTGATCCGACACCAGATTCAGGTGGGCCGCAATGCGCGCGTTCTCGTCGGCGAAGGTGGTTTCAACCTGCAATGCAGCAGTAGGGGCCACGCTTTGCCACTCAACGTTGACCTCCAGTAGGTGGGCCAGCAACGGGGCGGGTGTCGATGGGGCGAGCTGCGCGTGCACGTAAGCGGTACTCAGCAGCAGGGATATCAGGAGAAAATAGCGCATGACTTGAAGTAACAAATTCTGCCCGAGACCTTGTGTTCATTTCTCACGGAGAACCTGCGCGTCAGACTCCGCATAGCTGGAAGGATTCGCCCTACTTTAGCACCGCCGGAAAGCGTCCGGCCGATGATCAATCAAGCATGACCTTTTCCGACCTGGGCCTCAAAGCGCCCGTGCTCAAGGCCGTAGCCGAGAAAGGCTACACCGAACCCTCTCCTATCCAAGCCAAAGCCATCCCCGAGATTCTCGATGGGAAGGACGTGATCGCCTCGGCGCAAACCGGGACGGGTAAAACTGCGGGCTTCACCTTGCCCATGATCGACATCCTTTCCGATGAGATTCCGCAAGGCTACCGCCGCACACGTGCGATGATCCTGACTCCTACCCGAGAGCTGGCCGCACAGATCCAAGACAACATCTTGGCCTACAGCAAGCACGTGGACCTCAAGTCCACCGTGATTTTTGGCGGGGTCAACCAAAACCCGCAAGTCCAAAAACTGCGTAAGGGCGTGGACATTCTGGTGGCGACACCCGGGCGTCTGCTCGATTTGGAGAGCCAAGGAGAAGTGTTCCTCAACGATCTGGAGTTTATGGTGCTCGACGAGGCCGACCGCATGCTGGACATGGGCTTCATCCGCGAAATCCGAAAGATCCTGGCCATGATGCCAGAGAACCGTCAGAATTTGCTGTTCTCGGCCACCTTTAGCAAGGAAATCAAGGAGCTGGCCAAGGGATTCATGTACAAGCCTGTAGTGGTGGAAGCCACCCCGGAGAACACCACGGTTGAGCTCATCAACCAGCGCGTGATCCGCGTAGACAAGCGCAACAAACGCAAGTTGGCCATCCACCTGATCAAAGAAGACAACTGGCAGCAAGCCCTGATTTTCACCCGCACCAAGCACGGCGCCAACCGCCTGGCACAGCAGCTCACGCGCAAGAAAATCTCAGCCGCAGCCATCCACGGCGACAAAACCCAAAACGCACGTACCGCAGCCCTGAAGGGCTTCAAAGACGGCAAAGTGCGCATCCTGGTGGCCACCGACATTGCCGCCCGCGGCTTGGACATTCCACTGCTGCCCTACGTACTCAACTTGGACCTGCCCAACGAACCCGAAGCCTACGTGCACCGCATTGGCCGCACCGGCCGCGCGGGTGCGGGAGGCGAAGCCATTTCGTTCTGCTCGGAAGACGAGTTGGAATACCTGCAAGACATCGAAAAACTGACCGGATTGAAGCTCGATCGGAGTGAAGTTCCCGGGTTTGAGGTGGGCACAGCCCCCGCTTTGACCGAAGAAGAACTGAAACAGATCAAAGCCAACCAGAACTTTGTCAAAAAGCAGCAAAACCGCAACAAGGGCAAAAAGAAGGACGGAGGCGGAGAGCAACCTAAAAGCGAAGGCAATACGCCCAAGTCCAATAAGCCTAGCAACAAACGTCGCAACAACCGCCGTCGTGGCGGCAAAGGGCGTGGACGCGGTCATGCCGGAGGCAACACAGGAGGCAACCAGGGTTAACACGCGGGGAGGTTTGGTGACCCAGCCGTAACCCGGGCTTCACCTCTATGCCAAGCCCATCTCCCTTCTTTGCACTGGGAGATCACTTCCCAAGAACATTCCGGTTCTCCGCTTGCAAGCAACGGCTTGCCTGAACCAGAAACTTCGTTGATTCCAAGGCTTGGGCTCTGCTGATTGGCAGAGCTCATCTTTTTTATAGAGGGCTACCTGCGACGAGGTGGACGCCCTGAAGGCTTGCTGCCCCCACGACCACGGCCTTTGAAGCCGCCCCCATTGCCGCTTTGGTTTCCACCGCGCGAGCTGCCCGATTGTCCACGAGGTCCGCTGCGTCGTGGGCCTGCACTCGAAGCAGGTCGCGAGGTGCGATGAGGACGTGAGGCTTGCGCAGGGCGTTCTGTGCGCGGCTCATCCAAATAGCTCGCATCCTCTGTTTTGGAAGAGGCCGATACCAGTCGTTCGATTTCGTCCAATTCTGCTTGGGTGAGGTCACGGTACTTGCCGGCGGGCACGTCCAACTCCACGTTCATGATGCGCACGCGCTTGAGGCGTTGCACGTTGTACCCAAAGTACTCGCACATCCGGCGGATCTGGCGGTTGAGCCCTTGGGTCAACACAATGGTAAAGCCGTAGGTGCTGGTTTGGGTGACCTTGCATTTGCGGGTGACCGTGTCCAAGATGGGTACGCCACCGGCCATGCCGCGGATGAAGCTTTTGGTGATGGGCTTGTTGACCACCACTTGGTATTCCTTCTCGTGCCCATTTCGGGCGCGCAGGATTTTGTTGACGATGTCGCCGTCGTTGGTCAAAAAGATCAACCCTTCGCTGGGCTTGTCCAAGCGACCAATGGGAAAGATGCGCGTGGGGTACCCGATATAGTCGATGATATTGTCCTTTTCCACCCGGGTATCGGTGGTGCACACAATGCCCACCGGTTTGTGAAAGGCCAAGTACACGCGCTCTTCTTTGGTACCGCCGGAGACCACTTTGCCGTCCACGGTAACCTCATCCTGCTTGGTCACGCGCGTGCCCATCTCGGGCACTTGGCCGTTGATTTTGACGCGTCGCTGCTCAATCAGCTTGTCCGCCGCGCGGCGCGAGCAGTAGCCAATCTCACTCAGAAACTTGTTGATGCGAATGCCTGCAGGTTGATCCATGGACAAAAGTGAACCGCGAAGGTACTCAGTTCTGCAACCAGATGTATGCGTTGAGGCTCACGGCAATGGTGATCCAAATGGCATAGGGAAAGACCGCCCAGTTGAACGGTGCGGTTTGCTTGCGTGTGCCCAGCAAAAACCAGTACACCAGAACCGCAAGCGCAGCAATCACCACCAGCCCCAATAGCACTTGGCGGAAGTGGAAGAACACCGGGTTCCAGCCCACGTTCAACACCCACTGCACTGCAAACGCGCGCCACAATACAGCCGGTTTGCTCGCCCGCGCAATTGCCCCGGCCATGTACACCGAGAAGGTGACCGCAATCAGCGACCACGCCGCACCAAACACCCAGCCCGGAGGCGTCCACGGCGCTTGGTTGGCGTTTTGGTACCAATCCGAATTGACGCCTGCATTGGTGAACAGTCCGCCAATGGCCAACCCGCCTGCGAACAGCGCGAGAAACACCAAGAACCGTCCCCAGAAGTTGTTCCAGAAGCCTTGCATATCAGTGTTTTTCAGGGGCTTTTACGCCCGCTTCAATGGCCACGGGCACGTACTGTCCGTCGGGAGGAATGGGGCACGAATACTTGTGGTTGTACGCGCAGTAGGGGTTGTAGCACTTGTTGAAATCGAGCACAAGGGTGTCGCCTTTGGGGATGCGCAGGTCCAGGTAGCGTCCTCCTCCGTAGCTCCCGTCGCCGTTGGTCAGGTCGTTGAACGGCAAAAAGAGGTAGTCTCGGTACTGGGGCATTTGGCTCAGGCGGACGTTTTGGTAGATGTTGAGGGAGTGCTCTTGCCCCGCCAAGGTAAAGGTCAACTTGGCGTACACCTTGTATTCAGGTTGGCGGTCGGTGGTGGTGGCAAACAGCACCGTCTCGGGGTTTTCGTACCGCTCAAAACGCGCCTCCACCCGGTAGGCCTGGTCGATGGGGTAAAACGCAAGCGCCTCAAAGGTCTTGACGGCTTCTTCGGTCAACGGAGAGGTTTCGGGATTGGCAAACTTGGTGTTGAGCGAATCCTGGTGGTGGCGGATGGCAGCGGTGTGGTCTTGTCCCCAACTGGTCAGGGCCAACAGCAGCACCCCTCCAACAAGGGCAAGGGCTTTCATGCAGGGCGAATCATTTCGTAAGCCACGACGCGGCTGATGTGTGGATGATCCACGAGCGCCGGGTGTTGAAAGGTACCCAATTTCTCCATGCCCAAGCGCAACATCACGCCCTCCGAGGAGGTATTGACCACCGGGCAAAAGGCACGTACGCGTTTGAGTCCCAGCGTGTCCCAAGCAAAGTCCAAACAGGCCTTGGCGCCTTCGGTTGCCAGTCCTTTCCCCCAGTGTTCAGGCAGCAATCGCCACCCCAAATCCACACACGGATGATACGGGTACTACTTGCGCTGTTCGGCCAGGCCAAGGCAGCCAACAAACGCTCCAGTCTCCTGCAACTCCGCGCAGAAATAGGTGAATCCGTCCAACACTTGTCCCGACCGCACGCGGTCCAACCAATGTGCAATCTGCTCTGGGGTTTCGACTTCCGGAAAATGCCGCATGACTTGCGGGTTACCGTTCATTTCCATGACTCGCCCATGGTCTTCTTTGGTCCAATAGCGCAAGCGCAAACGAGCCGTTGTCAGGGCAATTCCGCCTTCCGGAGTAGAAATGCGGCTCCAACATCGCTAGCCTTCTTGGATCAAGGCGGTCTCGGTAAATCCCCATTTGGAAAGCAAGCGGCGCGATGACGTGTTGGATGCCTATGCCGATGTCCATGAGTAGCTTGCGTACCTCTGGCAACACTTCGATGCGGGCCTTGGGGAGAATCAGGACCCCGCCGATGTCCAAGCGCACAAACACGTGCTCTGCGGTTTCCACCGTACCAACCACTTTGCTCCAGTGCAGCGTACTGACCGATGTGGCGTCGCGCACCTCAATCTCTTCGCCGAACACAAGGGTGGCAGTTTGACCAAAACGCGTGACATAATGGTCGTTTACGTGCTTGGTGTAGTGGCTCCGGTAACGAGCCTTGGCATACATGGGTTAAAACAGCATGAGCGCCGCACCAAACACCAGCCCTATCAAGGCAGACGCCCCTGCTCCGAGCAGCAGACCGGCCACACCGATGGCCAACGCAATGCCTCCCATCACCCAGCGCATCAGTATGATTCTACGGGCATGTTGGGGGCTGGAAAGGCCTGCGTACAGTTGGTACGCGACGAAATCTTCGGCGTACAGCGCAAACGATAAGGTCACAGCTATTTGGTTACGACAGCGGTGCGCAAAGTACGGCGAACGAACTGAGCGGCCCGTTCCAATGAGGCGCGTGCTTGACCAGAATACAGAGGAAAGAGTTGCCAGGAATGGAAAGCCACCTCTTCGCGGTCGTACTCAAACTGGCCACCTTCGGTTTCCAACCGCCCGGCCCAGGCCTCAAAATCAGGCCAGAGGAATTCGTTGAGGGCACCTTGCAGGAATACCGCAGGCAATTCATCTACCGGACCCAGGATGGGGCTGATGCCGGCCTGATCTGCACGGGCATCTCCGGCATAGAGTCCGGCGTATTGGCGCATGTCGTAGGCGTTGAAGAGGCTGTCTTCCTCCTTATTCTCCACCGCGGCTGCGGACGTATCGCGCAAATCCAACCAAGGGCTGAACAGCAACAAGGATTGCGGCTCATGCAGGCCTTCGCCCAAGATGCGGTGTGTCAACGCCAAGGCCAAGTTGCCCCCAGCGCTGTCGCCAGCTACCACCACGGGGAGTCCTTCATCCAACAAGGCTCGGTACACCGCAAGCACCTCTTCCAATTGCTGTGGATACTGGGCTTTGGGCGCCAACTGATAGGCCGGCACCACGGCTTCGCAGCCCAATTCTCGGGTCAAGTACCCGGCCATGGACCGGTGGGTCTTGGGCGAACCAAAGACGAACGCGCCTCCATGCAAAAACAGCAGACGCATGGCAGGAGCCTTGAGCTCAGCCGGAATCAAGCGTTCGCAGTCCACACCGGCCACTTCGCCTTTGGAAAGTTTGACGCCTTTGGGAAGTGGGCTGAGTACCGGGAACAAAGGCTCTGCCAACCCCACAAGCTGCTGGAGCCGCTTGGGATCGGGATCATACAACTGGCGGGCTTTGCGCACCAACCGGTAGTAAGTCATTCGTGCCTTATAGGAAAACAACATGCCGGAGCCACAAAGGTAGCGGCTCCGGCATGGGTTGGTGTTAAGAATGTGTATTTGCCTATTCGCCCAGCAACATTTTGCGGGTCATCAGGTTCAACGCGCCCGAGGTGCATTGCAAGTGGCACGGCCCGGCAGTTAATCCCGATAGCGACGGCTCGTGAAAACCGGCAGGCAATGCGCTGAAGGTGTGCTCGCACACTTGCTTGCCGTTCAGGGCTGTGAGAACGCGTTGGCATCGGATGTGGAACAATTCCGATAGCGGGTTGCAGGCATAAAAAAAGCCGCCCCAATCAGGGACGGCTCTTTCCAATTGAGGGAGTCTAACGGTAGGGCATCACAACCCGAATCCGTAGTAGGCTTTTTGGCCGTTGGGGTACACACCTTCCAGCAATACACCGCCTTGTTTGTCGGCCAGGATCCGGTTGAGGTCTTCGGGGGAACTCACTGCTTCGCCGTCCACCTTCGTGATAATGAAGTTGGCGCGTACGCCGCTGTTGCGCAGTTTTCCATCGCGTAGCTCGGCCACCTTGGCCCCGCCGCGGATGCCCAAGTTGCGGGCCTCTTCGGCAGAAACGGCTTCAAAGTCCGCAGCCAAGATGTCTTCCACCTCGCGTTCGGTGGGGGCCATGACCAAGTCTTCGTTGCCTTGGCGGTTGCGTAAGGTAACGTTGACCTTGCGCACCTTGCTGCCGCGCCAGAGGCTGACGCTGACCTCATCGCCAGGGCGGTATTTGCTGATTTCTTCTTGGAGCTCAGGCACGTTGGTGACCTTGCGGCCTTCCACCCCGATGATCACATCGCCGGCTTCGATGCCCGCATTGCCCGCAGCGCCGCCTTCGGTCAGGCCGGTGACGTACACGCCTGAAACCTCATCCATGCCCAAATCTTCGGCAATGGCTTGGTTGACGTTGCCGATGCTCACGCCAATGAAGGCACGTTGCACCATGCCGTATTCCATGAGGTCTTTGGTGACCTTCTCCACAATCGACACCGGCACTGCAAACGAGTAACCGCTGAAGGATCCTGTGCGTGAGGCAATGGCGGTGTTGATGCCCACCAGCTCGCCCGAGGCGTTTACCAGTGCGCCGCCGCTGTTGCCGGGATTCACGGCCGCGTCGGTTTGGATGAAGGATTCAATGGGGAAAATGTCGCGGTTGATGTCGGGGCGCAGCAGGTTGATGTTACGCGCCTTGGCGCTCACAATGCCCGCGGTGACCGTTGAGGTCAAGTCAAACGGGTTGCCCACGGCAAGCACCCACTCGCCCACCTGTACCTCATCGCTGTCTCCGAAGCCCACCACTGGTAGGGCGTCTTCGTCCACTTTAAGCAGGGCCAAATCGGTGGCCGGGTCTGCGCCGATGACTTCGGCTGAAAAGGTGCGGTTGTCGTTGAGTGAGATCTCAATTTCGGTGGCGCCTTCGATCACGTGGTTGTTGGTGACGATGTAGCCGTTGGGCGAAATGATCACCCCCGAACCCGACCCTTGCTGGATCTGGGATTCAGACTCGTACCCGAAGAATTCAAACCACGGGTTGTCGATGGCCTCCACCTCGGTGGCGGTTTTGACGTGCACCACCGCATCCACGGTCTTGGCCGCAGCTACGGTAAAGTCTACCGGTGCAGGCGCACCTGTAGGCGAGGCCGTTCGCACGGGCCACGTGGCGGCCTGAACGGGTTGTTCAACAATGACGGTTTCCTTGCCTGAGAAGTGCAAGGTGAGGGCTGCGGCAGCTGTTCCTCCGACTGCGGCAACCACGAAAAGTCCAAGTAGTTTTTTCATACTGTGCATCGCGTTGGAATGGGTTGTAGTCCCTATCCATCAAAGTTAACGCCACGAAATCCCCGAGCTGTTGCGATGCGCAGTTAAACCGTGTTAATGGCCCTTATGCTCGGACGCCCAGCCGCTGTAGCCCTCGTGCATGTGGTAGATCTTGGTGTACCCCAAGGCCTCCAATTTGGCCACGGCTTTGGCACTGCGGCCGCCAGACTGGCAGTACAGCAGAATGGGAGTATCCTTTTGGATTTGCGCTTGCACTTGCGTGTCAAAGTTGTCGCCCATCCAATCGATGTTGACCGCATCTGGCAGGTGACCGTCATTGAATTCGCCGGGGGTGCGTACATCCAAGACCACCAAGCCTTCATCGGTAAGGCCGTCGGCCTGGGCAATGCTGATGTGAGAAATGGCGTCGGTGTTGTCTTGCGCAGAGGGTGCGCCGCAAGCCATGAAGGCCAGCAGGGTCAAAAAGATGGAGAATCGTTTCATGTTGTCGAATTTAGCAGCATGCAAGCAAACGCTGAACCGGCGGTAGCCGTCAACCTCGCCCTGATCCCCAACACCCGTTGGCTGGAATGGTGCGACGCCATCAACGCTCTTTTGCCTGAAGATGCAAACAACTTGGTTTTTGGCGAAACAAGTGTGCCTCATGTTACCCTCGCCATGGGGGTGGTGCCCTTGAAGCGCCTCAAAGAACTGTATGCGGCGCTCCCCCCGGTACCCGAAGACCTGCGTTTGCTGCCTGATGAAGTGGCCCCGCAAGTCCACCCAGACCACACCACTTGGTGGCTAAAAGTGACCCCAACCGAGGAGCTGATGGCCCTCCAAGCCGAGGTTGCCCGTGTGCTGGCTGAATTCCACACCGGCCCGTGTACCGCGGACCATTTTGCCGGCGAAGACATCTCGGACCGTGCCGTGGCTTACGTCAACGGCTTTACTGAAGCGGCCTACGTACCGCACATCACCCTGGGTTTTGGCGAGCGCTTGCCCATGCTCCCGGGGATGCCTGCTACCTCCAAGGCCCGCTTGGAAGCCTGGCACCTTGGCCCGCACTGCACCTGTTTTGGACGCATGTGGAAGGGCCGTCCCAAGGACTAGGCCGATTTGGTAGTGTTCCCTTAACGTATCCTTACGATGAGCAGGAGTATTTTCGCCGCCATGGCCGCTCCTGCCGCTTCCCGTGCGTACCTCGCTGAGTTCGTGGGCACCTATTTGTTGGTGTTCTTGGGACCCGGTGCTGCCGTTTTGGACAGCCTGTACGGCGGGCTGGGCGCCTTTGGGATTGGGGTCGTGTTCGGGTTGGTCGTATGGGCCATGATCCGTCTGCTGGGTTCTTCCAGCGGCGCGCACATCAACCCTGCAGTCACCCTGGCCTTTGCCTACTCTGGCGACCTTCCTTGGAACCGGGTTCTTCCCTACATGCTTGCTCAATGCTCGGGCGCCCTTGCGGCCAGCTGCACCCACGTGGTGATGTGGCCACAGGTAGAGCGTTACGGCATGACCTCCTTTGAAGGGCACTGGACCTATGGGTTCGGATTGGAATTGGGGCTGACCATTGTGCTGATGGGCAGCATCTACTTTGCCATCCACACCGAGGCGCGGCGCAAATGGGTGGCCACCATTGTGGGCGCCACCGTTGGGCTGGAAGCGTGGCTGGTTGGTCCTTACTGCGGGGCGTCTATGAATCCCGCCCGATCACTCGGGCCTGCAGTGGCTTCGGGGGATGTTTCCCAATTGTGGGTGTACCTGATGGCCACCACCTTGGGCGCGTTGCTGGTTGCCGCAGGCGTCAAAGCACGCTACGGCAACCTGCGTTTGGGCACGGCCTAGTTGGGCAGTTTGTCGGCCAGCAGGCCGTAGACGATGGTTCCGATCAAGGCGCCGGCAATCACCACCAGAATGGGCAGGTACCCGTTGCCGACCAGTACAAACAATGGTCCTGGACACGCTCCGGTCATTGCCCATCCCAATCCAAACAAAGTGCCTCCAAAGAAGTAGCGCTTCCAGGTCTTGGGGTATTCGTAGAGTTGGAACGGTTGGCCGTCGGCACTCTTCCATTCGTTTTTGCGCGCGAGAAACACAAACGCGGCTCCGAGCACCACGGCGGCACCGATGATGCCGTACATGTGGAAGCTCTCAAAGCGGAACATCTCGTAAATGCGGTACCACGAAATGGCCTCGCTCTTGGTCATCAGGATGCCAAAAAAGACACCGATCAAAAGAAACTTGAAGTACTTCATGGCTTACAGGTTGAGCAGGTGAGGAAGGATGAGCCAGGTCATGATCAGTCCTCCGGTGAAAAAGCCTATGACGGCAATGAGCGAGGGCAATTGCAAGTTGCTCAGCCCTGAGATGGCGTGGCCCGAGGTGCAGCCGTTGGCGTAACGCACACCAAAGCCCACCAAGAATCCGCCCAAGAGCAACATGATGAGTCCTTGCGGCGTGCCGAGGTTTTCCCAGCTAAACACGCCGGTGGGCAGTGCTTCGTTGGTTTGCGGGGTGATGCCGTATTCGGCCAAGCTTTCGACGGTGGCGGGGTTCAAGTCTACCGGGGCGTCTGAGGCCAAGTAAGTGCTGGCCAAGAATCCACCAATGATGGTTCCCGAGACAAACACCAGGTTCCAGACGTTCTTCTTCCAGTCGATCTTGAAGTAGTCGGCCACTTTGCCGCAGCCGCCCATGGCGCACAGGGTTTGCAAGTTGCTGCTGATCCCAAAACGGCGTCCGCTGAACAGCAGAATTGCCATGGTCAGGGTGATCAGCGGCCCGGACACGTACCACGGCCAGGGCTGAGAGATAAACTCAATCATAGTCAAAGGCCAAAAGGAGTGCTTACTTCAGGGTAGACGGGCACACAAAGTCTGTGCGCGGAATGCGGTCTACTTGTTCAATGGCTTTCCACCCACCGAGCACGTTCACCAGGTTGTGGTACCCGCGTGCTTTGAGGATGCTGGCAAAGATCACTGAGCGGTAACCGCCTGCGCAGTGCAAGTGGTAGGTTTTACCGTCTTCGATCTTTTCCATGTTGTCGTTGATGTAATCCAGGGGCAGGTTGACCGCGCCATCGATGTGCTCACCCGAGAACTCTCCGGGCTTGCGTACATCCAGGATGTCGATCTCGGTTTCCATGCGCTCGGCGAGTTGATCGGCGGTGATGTCCTCTACGTTGCCTACTTCTTTACCTGCGGCCTTCCAAGCGTCGATGCCGCCTTGGAGGAACCCGAGTGTATTGTCGTAGCCCACGCGGCTGAGGCGGGTCACCACTTCTTCCTCACGGCCTTCCGGGGCTACAAATACGATGGGTTGTTGGAGGTCCTTGATCAGGGCGCCTACCCATGGGGCAAAGTTGCCGTCCACACCAATGAAAATGCTGCTGGGCACGTGACCTGCCGAGAACTCTTGGGGCGTGCGCGTGTCGAGCACCAGTGCGCCTTCGTGGTTGGCCATGGCTTCAAACGCGTCCACATCCAAGGCAACATTGCCACGCTCCATGATGGTGTCCAGGCTGTCGATGCCCTGTTTGTTCATGGCCGCATTCTTGGCAAAGTATTGGGGCGGAGGCATCAGTCCGTCGGTGACCTCGGCGATGAACTCCTCACGGGTCATGTCTGCGCGCAGGGCGTAGTTGTTGGCTTTTTGGTTGCCCAGGGTGTCCCAGGTTTCCTTGCTCATGTTCTTGCCACAGGCTGAACCTGCACCGTGACCGGGATACACGAGTACGTCGTCGGCCAGGGTCATGATTTTTCCGCGCAGCGAGTCAAAGAGGAACCCGGCCAAATCGGAGGTGGTCAACGCACCGAGCTTCTGGGCAAGGTCCGGACGACCTACATCGCCAATGAACAGGGTATCGCCTGAGAAAATGGCGTGGTCTTTCCCGTTTTCATCGCGCAACAAGTAGGTGGTCGACTCCATGGTATGTCCCGGAGTATGGATGGCGACGATGGTGACGTCCCCCACCTTGAATTCCTGGCCGTCGGTGGCGTTCAGGGTGTCAAATTCGGTGTGGGCGTTTGGGCCGTACACGATGGTGGCGCCGGTCTTGCGGGCCAAATCCACGTGACCGCTCACGAAGTCGGCGTGGAAGTGGGTCTCGAAAATGTACTTGATTTCCGCACCATCGGCAGCGGCTTTTTCCAAATACGGTGCGGTCTCTCGCAAGGGGTCGATGATGGCGGCCTCTCCGTTAGACTCAATGTAGTAGGCGCCTTGGGCAAGGCACCCGGTATATATTTGATCGATGTTCATGATCGGGTGATTGATGGCGCAAATTTACGGTGGAATGCTCGTTCCAAATGTGACTCATATCACCCTTGGCCACAAACAGTTCTGTCCATGGCTCATAGCATCCGTAAATCGCGGTGAAATCCGCCTCAGAAGTAAATCAAAGAGAGGGTCTGGCGGGTATCGCTCTTGACCTCAAACGCGCACTCCTTGAAGGAAGGCGCCCCGAGTAAGGTGGGTGCTTTGTTGTTGGAGAAGGCAAACCCTTCTTGCGGCCAGCCAAACAGGTTGGTGTCCATCTCGTTGTTGGCATTCAAGTCGTCCAACACGCTCACCGCATAGGTACCCGTGGGAATATCGGTCAACACCAAGGTGTAAGAAGATTGGCCCTCCACTTTGGAGGCTTGGGCAAAGTGGATGGGCTTGTCGGGCCAAGGAGAATCGGCGTCGTACAGGCCGATGCCCACGATACCTTCGGCACTGCGCACCCCTTCCACCACCACAGTCACCGTGTGGGTGTCGGCAGGCGTTGCAAAGAACGCCGAGGTTGCTATGACAAGGGCAAGCAGTGTATGCATGGGTAAATGACAATCCTGCCAAGGGCAAGTTCAATGCCACAAAAAACTACTTTTGCCCCGACTCAGGTGTCTCCCCTGCCCTTCGGCGGCGGGAGGTGAAAATGGGAATCCGGTGTAAATCCGGAACTGTACCCGCAGCTGTAACGTGTACACACGCTCAGGCCACACAGCCACCGGAAACGGGAAGGCAGCCTCAGAGCGGCACGAAGTCAGAAGACCTGCCCGAGTTGCCGTGTCCTCCGTTCGGGAACAAACGGAACAACACTATCACCATGTTGCGACTCCTTCTGTATGTGGGTGCGTGGGCATGTGTTCTGCCGCTGTGCGGTCAAATCCAATTCGGGAGTGCTTCTGTGACCACCCAGGAGCTGAACATTGAGGGACTGCAGCGTCCCGACTCCTTGGATGCGCGCGCCAGCAGAGGCACAAGCCTGGGAACCCTGCTTGCTCGACAAGGCTGGAACTTGCGGGCCACCGGTGCGTCTGGGCAAAGCCAGCAACTGCGCGTGGGCGGATTTTCGCCCGATCACGTGGCGGTCTACTGGCAAGGTCTCGAGATCAACAGCCTGACCTTGGGCAGCGCGGACCTGTCGCTTTTGCCCGCATTCTTGTTCCCGGGCGCCACCTTCTCGCGACTGCCAACGGCGGACTTTGCTCCGGACGGCGCCATTGCCGGAGCCGTGCAACTCTCCCCCCAAGCTTCGGCCCCACGTTTGCGCGCAGCATGGACTGGGAACTCCTTGGAAAACACCACAGCCGGTTTGGCCCTGCGTACCCAAGGAGCCCAAAACGGCCGGTCCGAAACCGCCTTACACCTCACTTGGGCCAACAACCGGTTTGAGTTTCAAGACCAGTTCAAGCCCGGGCACCCCACCGAGACCCAAGGGTTCAACAACCACCGTATGGCCCACGTGATGCACGGCTGGACCCGCGCACTCTCAGGCGACTTGGTGTTGCGGGTGCAAGGGTGGGCCTTCGGACGCACCTTGCAGGTCCCTCCTACCGAAGGCAGCTACGGCACTGCCCACGCCGACCAGCGCGAAGCGGGCCTGCGCTCCTCGGCAGTGCTCAAACGCATTGGCGACCGGCCCTGGGAAATCAGCCTGGCCCACGGCGTGGAGCACTTTGGCTACGACTACCGCACGTGCGACACGTGTGATGTAGAAGTCTTGTCGGACATTCCCACCCATCAAACCGTGCTTCGTGGCTGGAAGCAATTGGACGCGCAAGAACTGCGTCTATTCACCCGTTTGTCGCGCCGCAGCATCGCCAGTACCAACCACGGCAACCGCACCGAATACCGCCCGCTCATCGGGTTCGATTGGAGCAAGGTTCGGAACCTGAACGTGACGGGCATGTACGTGGTGGCTCCCCGCAGACTCCCCCAAATCACCGTGACGTACGACAACGACCTTCGCCGGCGCAACCGCTTTTCACCAGTGTCGCGTATCCAAATCGGTCACCGCAGTCGCTTGCCGGACTTCAACGAACGCTACTGGAATCCTGGAGGCAATCCCGACTTGTTGCCCGAGCGCGGATGGACCCTTGCTTTGGCCCGCACCCAACAAGGACCGCATTTCAGCTATGGCATTGAACTCAACGGCCGCCGCTTGTTCAACGCCATCGCCTGGATCTTCGACGGGGAACAAAACGCCTGGACCCCCATCAACCAAGACCACGCCCGACACGCCGCGCTGGTGTTGCGTGGAAACTTCAAGCAGGGTCCACTTGCCATCAAACTCAACCTGACCGGCCAACATGGCGAGGTACAAGACGAAGCAGGAGGCTGGACTCCTGCTCCCTTCCTGCCCGCCTTGATGGTCAACCTGCACGCCGAATGGCAACAGGACTGGGGCGATGTGTTCCTGGCCGTACAGTCCCAATCGGCCCAAAACACCGCCTTGGAGGACGTGGCCGACGTCGATGGTTTTGTCCTGGTCGACTTAGGGCTGGGCCACACCTTCCGAAACCAACTGCGCCTCGAAGCCGAGGTGCGCAACCTTTTGAATACCCACTACCGACTCGTGTACGGCTATCCCATGCCGGGGCGGGTCCTTCAAATCAACCTGCTGTGTTCCCTGTATTGAAACCTCTATTCCTGCTGGCGCTGGTGGCCACCTTGTTTGCCAGCTGCGCCAAAGAGGAAGATCCTGTCATCTGCACCGATACGCCTCTGGGCCCCGGCGTGTGGATCGCCAACGAAGGCGGCTTCGGCAACAACAACGCATCGCTCACTTTCTTGGCCGATGACGGCTCCGTGCGCAATGGCATTTTTGAATCTGTGAACGGCCAACCCTTGGGCGACGTGGCCCAGTCCATCTTCACCCACAACGGCCTGGGCTACATCGCGGTGAACGGCAGCCAAAAGATCGAGGTCATCGACCTGAGCTCGGGTGAGCGCCTGCACACCCTGACCGGTTTTGATTACCCGCGTGACTTCTGCGCGGATGCCGACGGTACCGTCTACGTTTCCAACGGCTCAGGTGCCGGTGAAGTGAGCGCGCTTGACGGCGCAGCAGGCCAGATCGAATGGACCTCGCAAGTGGGTTCAGGCCCTGAGCGTATGGCTACCAACGACCAATTCTTGGTGGTGTGCAACAGCGGCGGCTTTGGCACCGACAACACCGTTTCTGTGTTTGACTTGAGTAACGATGTACTTGTACAAACCATTGAGGTAGGCGACCGACCGGTAGACATCGAAGTGGACGGCAACGGCGACTTCTGGGTACTCAGCAAAGGCGAGACGCTCTACAACGACAGCTGGGAAGTCACCGGTCACACCCCGGCCCGCTTGACCGAAATCTCGGGCAGTGATCTCTCCATCTCACACAACCATCAAGTGGGCGAAGAAGGTGATCACCCCACGCATTTGGCGAAGACTCCTGCTGGGGTGCTTGTGGTGGCACTCAACGGCTTGCAGACCATCGCTCCAACCACGGGCTCGCTCACGGCATTGGTGGAAGGCAACTTCTACAGCTTGGATGTAGACCCCACCACCGGCTACCTCTGGGCTGCCCCTTACCCGGACTTTCAGAACGCCAGCACCGTTGAGGTTTACGATGCTTCCGGCGCACTGATCACCACCCACGACGCAGGCATCGCGCCCAACACCGCGGCCTTCGTTTCGGAGTAAAGCCAGCCCTGGCCGGCGAGGGGAACCGGCCGGGCTGTTATCTGTTGGTTAAACTCTACTTTTGAGCCAACCCGTCGCTGAATTTAGCGGCGCACCTATCTGTTTGACGTATGAAATTCCTCGTGTACATCTGCCGCGTGTTGGTGGGTTCCCTGTTCATCATTTCCGGCCTGATCAAGGTCAATGACGCCCTCGGTTTCTACTACAAACTGCAAGAGTATGCCGAACCCGGCGCCTTCAACTTGGCCTTCTTGGACGAGTACGGCATGGGTCTTGGAATCTTTGTTTCCATCGCGGAAATCCTGCTCGGCGTGGCGCTGGTGGTGGGCGCATTGCCCAAACTGACCACCATCCTTTCGGCGGTTATGATGGTGTTTTTCACAGTGCTCACGGGGTATACGTGCAACTGCGATCCAGACGGCACCACCACAGTGATGATGGTCAACGACGCCGGCGTTGAAGTCGAGGAAACCATACCCAACCAATGTGTATTGGAATGTGGGTGCTTCGGAAATGCCATCCCACTCAAGGCCTGCGAGTCCTACGCCAAGGATTGGATCATCTGCATCTTCCTGTTTCCCATCTTGATTTGGGCGCTGATGGGACGCATCCAGCTCAACACCAAACAAGAAGACATTTACCTGTTTGCCGGCTCCCTAGGGGTGCTCATGTGGTTCTGCATGACGTGGTTGGATTGGCTCTGGCCCGTGCTGTTTACCGCGGTGTGTTACTTGGCCACTACTGCCATCAAGCGCCGCAGCAGCTCCCCTTACAAAGAGTGGTTCATGGCGGCGGCCATACTGGTGATCACCGGTGCGGTGCAGTGGTACACCCTCTCGCACTTGCCACTGAAAGATTACCGTCCCTACGCCGAAGGCAACAACGTCGCCATCCAAATGCTGGATGTGGACGGTTTGGTGCAAACCCTGTCCGACAAGCTCACCGACGGCGACAAGTCCGCGGTGGATGCCTGGTTGAAGGAGTTCGACGCCGTGAACCCTGATGTGGCCATTGCACTACGCGGCAAGGCCAGCCAAATCCTGGGCCTCTCAGGTCAAGCAAAACAAGACAGCATTGACGCGCTGCCAGCCGCCGCCGCACGTGCTGGATTGCGCGCCCCAGAACTTGCCACTGAGTTCACCTTCCGCAACACAAAAACCGGCGCCGACACCATCGTACTCAGCACCGATTGGCTGAAGATTTACAACGAGCCGTGGTTCAAGAACACCTACGAGAATGTGAGCTACGAAGGCAAATCCATCACCCTCAGCGAGGGCGTGGAACCCAACATTGTGGACTTGGCTCCAGAGAACTACGACGGCGAGCCTATGTTGGAGTCCATATTGGATGCTGAGTGGGTGTTCCTGCACATTTCCAAAGACTTGAACACTGCTTCGGTGGGCACGCAACCTGAACTCAACGCGTTGGCCCAAGCGGCCGAGGCGGCGGGCGTCTCGTTCTACGGCATGTCCAACGCGGGCTACGACGAAGCAGAGACGTTCCGTCATGCGCACCAAGCGGCCTACCCCTTCTTGGTGGCCGACCAGATTGAAATGAAGATCATCGTGCGCTCCAACCCGGGACTGGTGCTGCTCAACCGCGGTACTGTCGTGAAGAAATGGGCGTGGCGGGATGTGCCCGCTTGGGAAGATGTCAAAGGCGACCTCATCCCCTAAGGCATGAAAGACCTGCTGCGCAAACTGGGCTTGGGCCTCAGCGTGTTGCTGGGGGTGGTGACCTTGGTGTTCGCCATCTTCTCGTTGGGCGCCGATCCGGTCGAAAACCTGGTGAGCGAGAACACCTCCGAAGAGGTCAAGCAGGCCATCCGACGCAAATACAACTTGGACTTGGGCACGGGGCAGCGCTACCTGCTGTTTCTCAACGACCTGTCTCCCCTGTCCATCCACAACCCGAATTTCCCCGAAAGCCGGTTGCACTTTGACGACAGCTATGCTGGAGTCAAACTCATCGGTTTTACCGAGGCCCGTGCGCTGTACTTGAAGTCGCCCTACCTCGGGCGCTCGTTCGTGACTGACCGCTCGGTAAGTGCGGTGCTGGGCGAGGCGATTCCAGGCACGGCGTTGTTGGCGTTGGTGGCCATCACCATTGCACTTGTCTTGGGCATTGGACTGGGCACGCTTGCGGCCGTCAGGCCGGGCTCTTTGTTTGACCGGTTGGCTTTGGTATTGGCGGCGCTTGGCATGAGCGGACCGTCGTTCTTTATGGCCATGCTCATGGCGTGGCTCGGCGGTTGGGTGTGGTACGAGACCACGACGCTGCCTGCCCTTCCTTTTGCATTGGGATTGTTGTTTGCGCTGGGTACTTGGTTTGCCAAGCGTCAAGGCCGACAGGTTTCGGTGCTCAGTGGGACACTGGTAGGTGTGCTTGCCGGAGTGGCGGTTTGGATCGTAGGCAGCGCGTTGGGTTGGAATACGGGCACCATCCGGTTGCCGGGCACCGGGCTATCCATGAGTGGTTCGCTGTTGGAAGTGGACGTGTGGGAAGGGCCTTATCTGGCGTGGGAAAATGTGCTGCTTCCGGCCATTACGTTGGGCATTCGCCCCTTGGCGGTGGTGGTGCAGCTGATGCGCAATGCGCTGTTGGAAGTGCTCAGCCAAGACTACATCCGCACCGCCCGGGCAAAAGGGCTCAGTGAGTGGCGCGTGGTGCTGGTTCACGGCGTGCGCAATGCGTTGAACCCTGTGATTACTGCGGTTAGCGGCTGGTTTGCCAGCATGCTTGCCGGAGCCGTGTTCGTGGAGTTTGTGTTCGGCTGGAGAGGGTTGGGACTGACCACCTACTCAGCCCTGGAACAAAACGACATGCCGGTGGTGATGGGCGCGGTGATTCTGATCGCGGCCACCTTTGTGGTGATCAACCTGCTGGTGGATGTGCTCTACGCCGTGGTGGACCCCAGGGTACGCTCAAACCGGTAGGCCCGCTCCACTTTGCAGATCCGCACGTTGTACCAATCGTACCATTCCTGTTTTCCTTTTTGCTGCGCGACCAAGTGTTCGCTGTGCTGGCGCCAGATTTGGATGGATTCCAAGTCTTTCCAGTAACTGATGGTGATGGTGGTGTGGTCGCCCTTGTGATCTTGACCGAGGTAGCCCGGTGACTGCTGGATGGCGGCATCGAGCGCTGCAGACATGGCCTTGTACTCCTCGGTGATTTCGGATTTGTGGGCGGTAAAGATGACGGCGTAATGCGGTTGATCGAGGTTCATGGGGGGGGAGATACGGGGATGGAATTCGGTGATGATGGATCGGATGAATGGGACGCAGCTTCCGCCTGTGGGGCCCCACCGCCCCACCCCACCGCCGCCGCCAGTAGAGTCCCAAAATTCTGCCCTCTCCTCCCCCATCTCCAAGCCCAAAGCACCCCGTTTGGTGAACGGTACCTCTACACGAATGCCTTGCCGATTTCATCCCACCGTTGACAACTCTCACACCGCTCCTAGCCCTTCTCCCACACCACTTACTTCAGACAATCGTACTTTTGCGGCAAGTTTGGCGACAATGACCCGCCTAACTGTTTGAAATTCAATCTTTTATTAAAATCTCCCCATGGCTGTTTCAACCGCCTCACAGACTTACAGCAACGAACTGGAAGTATTCGTGAACCAACAGCGCGCAGCGGTAGACCTGCAACACTGCATCGGCAAACTGCTGCTTGAAAAATCCATTGAACTGGTCCTGTTCCGCAACCACCTAGTGGACGTGAACACCTCAGACATCCTGCGTTTGCACAGCTACGCAGCTGAGGTGGTGGGCAAGCCGATTTCGGTCTTCGACAGCGCCGAACTCGCCGACCACATCTACCAAATGGACTTGGCTCCGGCCAAGATTGACATCGGCAAACTCTCTGCAGAGTGGTTGGCCGAGCGCGACCGTTTCAACAACAAAACCGACTTCCTCGAGGACAAGCTCGGCAACTTCCTCAACGACGGCGGTGACAGCCTCGAACCACGTGACGTAGTCCTCTACGGCTTTGGCCGCATCGGTCGCCTGTGCGCACGTGAGCTCATCAAACAAGCCGGTAAAGGCCAGCAATTGCGCCTCAAGGCCATCGTGACCCGCAAGGTGGACGAGACCATCCTCGAGAAGCGCGCAGGTTTGCTCGCCAACGATTCGGTGCACGGTGAGTTTGCCGGTTCCATCCAAGTGGACTACGACCAACAATGCCTGTTGATCAACGGCCAACGCGTGCAAATGATCGCCGCAAACGACCCTTCTGAGATCGACTACACCCAATACGGCATCAACAACGCCCTGATTGTGGACAACACTGGTGTGTTCCGCGACCGCGAGGCCCTCTCGCTACACCTCAAGAGCAAAGGCGCCGAAAAGGTGATCCTCACTGCACCAGGCAAAGGCGTGCCCAACATTGTATACGGCATCAACCACCGCGACCTCAACATCGAACAAGAGGACGTGTACTCGGCAGCCAGCTGCACCACCAACGCCATCAGCCCTGTGTTGAAGGTGATCGAAGACACCTACGGCATCCAACACGGCCACATCGAAACCGTGCACGCCTACACCAACGACCAGAACCTGCTGGACAACATGCACAAGAAGCACCGTCGTGGACGCTCTGCAGCTGTGAACATGGTGATCACCGAAACAGGTGCAGGCAAGGCCGTAACCAAAGTGATTCCAGACCTCGACGGCAAACTGACCGCCAACGCTGTACGCGTACCTACGCCCAACGGCTCACTGGCCATCCTCAACCTGACCCTCGGCAAGTCCGTGGAGCGCGAGGAACTGCTCGGTTCACTCAAAGCTGCGGCGCTGCAAGGCGACTTGGTTAACCAAATCCACTACTCCATCAACGAGGAGCTGGTGAGCAACGACATCATCGGCAACGAATGCTGCTCAGTGTTTGACAGCCCTGCCACCATCGTATCGCAAGACGGCAACAATGTGGTGCTGTACGTGTGGTACGACAATGAGTTTGGCTACACCAAGCAGGTGATCCGCCTGGCCAAGTATGTGGCCAAGGTGCGTCGCAACATCTACTACTGATCCTTGACCGAATCTTCGGTTCGCAAGGCCGCTTCCGCAATGGGAGCGGCTTTTTTTGTTTTGGGATTGGGTGAAGGCTAACTTCAGCCCTGCTTAAATCGACAACCATGCGAATTCTCTTGATGGCAGCCTGTGCGTTGCTGCTGGCCGCTCCTGCGGCTTGGTCCCAGGCCACCCCGGGCTGCACCTACCCCAACGCTTTCAACTACGATCCCGGCGCCGAAGAAGACGACGGCTCCTGCATCTTTTTCTGCACCCCTGGCTTTTTCTACAGTTCTACCGGAGGCTGCGAAGAATGCCCCGCCGGTACTTTCTCCGACGGAACAACCTTGTTTTGCGAGGCGTGTCCTCAAGGAACGTTCGCGAGCACCTCAGGCTCCGAGGCGTGTACCGATTGCCCACCTGGCACCTTCAATGATGTCGTGGGAGGCGTAGCCTGCTCATTCTGTCCTCCGGGATTCTACAGCCCCGAACCCGGCGCAGCGGCGTGCATCCCTTGCCCTGCAGGCTCCTACAATCCCGTCACCGGTGCCATTGAATGCATCCCTTGTGCTGCGGGCAGTGCCAGCGCGATCGAAGGTGCCATTGCATGCACCGACTGTGCTCCCGGCCAGGTAGCCTCCGGCCAAGGTTCGGTCCTCTGCGAAGACTGTCCTCCAGGAACGTTCATTGCCGACACCGGTGGCCAAACCTGCTTGGATTGCCCACCCGGGACCTTCCAAGACTTGGCAGGAAGCAATGCTTGCTCGGTGTGTCCTCCGGGATTCTACAGCCCCGAACCCGGCGCAGTAGCTTGTATCCCTTGCCCTGCAGGCACCTACAACCCAATCAGTGGCGCCATAACGTGCCTGCCATGTGCTTTGGGCACAAGCAGCGCAACCGAAGGCGCCATCGCCTGTACTGCTTGTGCAGAGGGCCAAGTCGCTCCCGATACCGGTTCATCAGCATGTGAAGATTGTCCCCCTGGATCCTTTGCCGACGTAGCCGGTGGCATCGCTTGCACCACGTGCCCTCCTGGCACCTTCCAAGACCAAGCCGGATCGAATGCTTGTACGGTATGCCCTCCAGGCACCTACCAGCCCAACCCCGGAGCCACTTCCTGCATTCCTTGCCCAGCAGGAACGTTCAACAGCATATCGGGTGCGGTGGAGTGCTTGGCGTGCGCGGCCGGCACGTTCCAAGACCAAGAGGGCCAGATCAACTGCTTGCAGTGTGCGGTGGGCCAAGTCGCCTCTACAGGCGGCGAGCCCGAATGTGAAGACTGCCCCGCAGGCACCTTTGCCAGTACCGTGGGTCAAGCGGAATGCCAAGACTGCCCGCCAGGCACCTTCAGCTCGGATGCCGCTTCGGCCTTCTGCTACACCTGCCCTCCAGGTAAAATCGCACCCGAAAGTGGCAGCCAAGCATGCGAAGATTGCCCTCCCGGCACCTTTATGGCGTATTCCGGCGGTGTGGCCTGTATCCCTTGTGCAGCTGGCACCTTCTCTTCGGTGGGTGGAAGTGCCGCTTGCAACAATTGTCCATCAGGATTCACCTCGGAGGCTGGAGCTGCTGCCTGTGTGCCGATTGTATCCGGGTGCACAAGCGTGTGCGCGGCCAACTACGATCCCGCGGCCAACGTCGACGACGGCTCATGTGTGCTGACCGCCGCATGCCCACAAGACCTCAACGCCGACGGCGAGGTGGGCAGCGCCGATTTGCTTGAAATCCTCAGCGTGTTTGGCACCACCTGCGAATAGCCTATAAAACAGGAAAAGGTTGGCCAATTGGCCAACCCTGGTCCTGCTCTTTCTCACTCTTCCCTCCTGTATCTTCCCTTCTTTCTCTCTCTGCGCAAATGGTTCTAGTCGGAATCAGAATTCAAACCGGGCGGTTCAATTCCCGATTGAAATGTTTTCGAGGTTGTGGTCGTGGTCGATGAGTCGCTGATCGATTTCCTTATGTATTCGTAAAAGCCCTGCCGAGGTTCGTGCGGAGGTGTCCGAGGGGCGTGTGGGCTGATTCTGACAAATCAAAAACGCCGCCCAAAAGGCGACGTCTTCGAACCGTTCCAAAACGCAGTGTTGCAGGAGCGGCGCACCGGAAGGACCGCAGTCCTCCCGGCGTCCGTCCAACAACAAATCAGCCCGCCGCAAGGGTGCGGCGGCCCAACATCTTCAAGGTCAGCAGCAAGGCAAAAAAGCCGAGCAGCACCCACATCCCAGCACCGGGGCCACTTGGTGGTGGGGGCAGATCTGGGACTGCCGTGGGCAGCACCTCTCCTTTGTTCGTGTCTTGTGGAGCGTCGTTCATCAGGTGGTCGAGCTCGGTGATGTAGCGCTGGGACTTGTGGTGTTGCCAGCCGGTCAGCGCCTGCAGGTTGTCCACCTCGTCTTGACGACGCTGGCGCTGGGTGCGCAGGTAAGCCTGGCCATCCTCACACGAGAAATCCCCTGAGGCCGAATGGGTCAACACGTAGCGTGCTTGGTAGTGCTGCTTGTTGGGGGTGACCTGAAACTGCAGGTCTTGCGGAAACTTGTCGCGGCTGTAGCGCACGTGCATGCGGGTAAAAAACACCGGGTCGCCACTGTTGAGCCAGTCCACGCCGGCATCTGCAAATTCCTGTTCCATGGGAGGCGGTCCCACACACGGGTCGCACTTCATACCTCCCCAAGAAGGGGTCACCGTCCAGGCGTACTCGGTAAAGATGCTGTTGCGGCCGTTGAGGGTGTACTGGCGGTCAAACAGGTCTACGTAGAAGTCGCCAAAATCGGGCTTGACAAAGAGGGGGATGTTGTTGCCGGTGGGCATTTCCACGTTGCGGTAGTTGGTGCACTCCACGCGGCCTTGGCGGGTCAGGGTATACACCACCATGTCCTGGGTGCCCTTGCTGTTGGCCATGCCCAGGCGGATCGGAAGCATGAAGCGGTCCGACTCGTAGGTGATTTGGATGGGGCTGAGCCCTTGGCTGCCGAGGTTGGCGTAGGCCTGCTCGTTGACCTTGACCACAAAGAATTTGAGTTGGTTTTTGATGTAGGGATCCAGGACTTCGTGGGCGTTCCCGGGAATCTGGTACCCGTTGCCAGTAAGCCACGTCTTCAGCCCCTTGGAGTCCTTGGCCGAGAGGATGAGGATGTCGTACTCCCCCACGAGGTATTGCGCCTCAATGGTCACGCCCAAATCAGCGTCTTCTTCGAACTCCACCATCATGTCCATCATGGCTACTCCGGCCAATGTCCGGGTCTCGGCCCAGGCGTAATTCTTGACGAACTGCTGACAAGGGTTGTGGTCGTAGTATTCCACTAGACGCGGAGCACTATAGTTGTTGAGTTGGTCAAACAGCCACGGGCGTACCACGCGGATGTCTTGCTCGTTGAGCACCACAGGCACGGGCACCACCATGGCAAACTCACTCACGTCTCCTTGAAAATCAGAGCTCATGGTGATCACAGAATGGTTTTGGTCACGCACCAAGATGACCTCGGAGGTGTTGTTGAACAGGCTGGCGTCGGCCTTGGCCACATAAAAGCCGCAGAAAGCAGGGGCTTCGGCCGCGGTCAGCAGCAGTCCAAAGGCACCCAAAAAGGCAAAGAGGGATTTCAGATTCATGACGTTGGGGATTGAGTTGCGGGTTTGGGCGCGAACCAACGGAAGCGTTCGCCGCGCCAGATGAGGTTGAACAGCACCGTGAAGGGCGTCAGGAAAAACAGCGTCCAAATCGGTGCGGTGTGTACGTAGTAGAATTGGCTCACGCCGAAAGTGATCACCGCCAACAGCACGCTCCACACAATGCGTCCACGTTTGTGGCGCGGGGTGGTGACCGGGTCGGTGATCATGAAGAAGGTGAAGAGCAACAGGGCTCCGTTGCTCAAGCGGTGCAGCGGTACATCAAAGGTCCAGCCCAGGTACAAGACGCTGCGTGCGATTTCCAACAAGGCCAACGTGCCCAGGAACCACAAACTGGTGTCCACCCGCCCCACCCGAAAGAGCACCATGGCGGCTGCGGAACCAAAGAAGAACAGCAGCATCGGCCCGCTGCCCCACTGGCCGGGAGAAATCCACGCTTCGCCGGTGAGTACAATGGCCGCCACAATGCCCAGGTTGGCAGGATTGAAAATGTGCACCTTGTCGACCCGCAGCAAAAACTTGCTCCCAATGGCCAACATGGCCGCCAAGATGTAGACCTCGATTTGGTTGGCTTTCAACAGCAAACACAGGCCCAATGCGGTGATGGCCGCACTTTTCATCGAAGTCCACGACTTGCCCTTCCACACAATTCCGGTGGCTTGCACCAAGAACGAGGTGCCGAGCAGCGCAGCGTATGCTGTCCATTGCCCGGCCCAACCCAGATCTACAATGCCGTAGGTCAAAAAGGCGCTGAGTGCGAGGATTTGAAAGTGGCGTGGATCGCCAAAAAGCCAGGAGCGGAATGCGAGAAGTTGGGATTGCATAGGATCGGTGTGTGGTTCCCCGTACACGTGTTTGGTAAAGGGGTTCAAATACCGGATGCTTTTTTTTGCGTCATTCCACAAAGGCCCCTTGAAGGCTGGGCCAAACTGGCACACGGCTTGCCGCTGTGGAACCCCTAACTTCGCCCCGCATGAAACGCGTGCTCAAATGGCTTCGAAACTTGCTGCTGTTGCTGCTGCTGCTGGCATTGGCCGTCTGGGGTGTGCTCCAAACCGAATGGGGCCAAACCTGGGCCACCCAGCGCATTGCGGGCTACTTGAGCGGTGAGTTGGGCACACGCGTGACCGTCGGCAGCGTCAACGCCGACTTTTTCTCGGACGCCATTTTGGGCGACGTCTACGTGGAGGACTTTACCGGCGACACCCTGGCCCACATCGGCGAGGTGCGCATGAACGGCTTCAATTTCAAGGAGCGCGCCTCCTGCATCCGCATCGAAGAAATCGAACTGGACCGCCCCACCTTCTACCTGCACAAACCCGCGGGCAACACCGATTGGAACCTCCAGTTTTTGACCGGCTACTTTGCCACCGAAGGCACCGACTCTTCGGAGACCTGCGTGGAAATCAACCGCATTCGCATTGCCAATGGCCGTTTTCGCATGGACGACGACAACCAGGCCCCCATCGATGCACCGCGCATCGATTGGATGCACATGGGGTTGAGCCAGGTTGACCTGGAAGCCGAAGATTTCAGGCTCTTGGGCGATTCCATCTCGGCGCAAATCGATCACCTGCATGCTTTGGAGCAAAGCGGCTTTCACCTGCAGGAATTCTCCGGGCTGTACCAAATGGATGACGAGCTGTTGATCGTGGACAACAACATTCTGCGCACCAACAACAGCGATCTCAAAGGGCGCTTGGCCTTCAAGTTCAAGACGCTGGAGGACTTCTCAGACTTCGAAACCAAGGTGCGCATGAATTGCAGCTTTGCCGAAAGTCACCTGGAGATGGGCGACCTCGCCTACTTCACTGAAGCGCTCGAAGGACTAAAAAAACCCCTGAACTTCAGCGGCAAGATCCGCGGCCGGGTCAACAACCTCAAAATCCGCGAGTTGGACCTGCGTTTTGGCAACCGCTCCCAATTCAAAGGCGACTGCGACCTCACCGGATTGCCCGAAATCGACCGGACCTTCATTGCACTGACCATTGATCAAGTGCAAACCAACAAGGGCGACTTGGAGGCCATCCCCATCCCCCCATTTACCTCGGGCAACAAGCTGAAGGCCCCAGCCAACTTTGCCCAACTCGGCAACATGCAGTTCGAGGGAAACTTCACGGGGTTCCTGTCTGATTTTGCGGCATATGGAGATTTGAAAACCGCCATCGGTGCGGTGCGCGCAGACATCCACATGGAAGAAGGCGCAGACACCTACACCTACGAAGGCCGCCTGAACACCGACAACTTTGACCTGGGCACCTTCTACAGCAACGAGACCTTGGGCAGCCTCACCAGCCATTTGGTGATCTCCGGCAGCGGACTCACCCGCGACGATTTGGACGCCACGGTAGTGGGCGACATCGACGCATTTGGACTCAACGGTTACACCTACACCGGCACCACGGTCAACGGGCAGTACCGCCAGAACTTCTTTGAGGGGGACGTGATCCTGGACGACCCCGCGTGCATCCTGGACTTTGGCGGAAAAATCGATTTTACCGCTCAGCGTCCTACATACCAGTTCGTGGTCGAAATCGGGAACATCGACCTCAAAACACTCAACCTCTACCAAGGCGCTGAGTACTCGTGCCTCTCGGGCAAGGCTACGGTGGACGGCGCCGGGTTTGACCTAAAAACCCTCGAAGGGAGTTACGTGATCGAAGACCTCACCTATTGCGCGGTCTCGGACGAATGCCGCTTGGACCGGGTCAACATGACCGCCTCGCGCACCGACCGTGGCCGTAAGCTGACGCTGGAATCTTCCATCCTAGACGCCGACCTCACCGGACGCATCGACCTGGACAAACTGCCGCTGGCCGTGGAATTCATCTTGGCGGATTTGGTGCCCACCTACCCCGCTCCCCAGGGCGTGCGCGAACCTGATGAAGATTTTGATCTGAACGTCACGGTCAAGGACTGGACCTTGGTCCAAAGCTTCTTCCTTCCGGAGGTGAGCGTAGCTCAGGACACCCAATTCCACCTGGACCTGCACGAAGACGTCCACGACTTCAGCGTACAACTCCACAGCGACTCACTGCGCTACCAGGACATCGTGTTCATCCGTCCCGATCTGGACATCGCTCGCATTGGCCCAGGCGTGCTCATGGACCTGCACGCCGACCGATTGGCCCTGAGTCCCGCGCTCGGGTTTGATAGCCTGCAAGTGGATGCGCAAAGTGAAGGAGCTCGGGTGTTGACCCACATCGATTGGAACACCACACGCGAAGGCCATGCCGGCGAGCTGAACTCGGTGCTGGAGATTGTTTCCGCGGACTCGCTCAACCTGTCGTTCAACGCCTCAGAGATTGAACTGAACGGCCGGACATGGGACCTCCACCCCGACGCGCTGGTGCAGTACACGCCCGAAGAAATTCACGTTGAGAACATGGTCATCCAAGACGGTCCGGAGTTCCTGCGCGTGGCCGGCGACCTGAGTACTGATCCGCTCAAAGAGATGGAAGTGGAATTGGCCGGGTTTGAGCTCGACAACATCAACCCGTTCCTGGGCGACGCCATGGACATCCAAGGCAACGTGTCGGGCACTGCGTCCATCCGCGATCCGTACGACGAGAAGTTGATCAACTCCGACCTGATTGTGGCCGGGTTTGAGTTCCAAGGGTATGACATCGGAGATCTGTGCGTGGAGAGTGTCTGGGACAACACCACCGACCGCCTCTACCTCAATGGCGAGCTCAAGAAAGACGACTTCGACACCTTCGTGTTCAACGGACAATACATCCCCGAAAACCAAGAAAACTCGCTGGACATCCTCATGACCGTCAACCGTTTTGAGTTGGACTTCATCAACACCTTTGTGGACGAGGGCGTTTCGGACCTGGACGGCACGGCAACCGGTTACGTGCACGTGACCGGCAACCCGGACAAACCGCTGCTCAACGGCGAGCTGGATTTTGACGAGGTCACCGTCAGCGTGGACTACCTGGGCACCACCTACACCTTTGCCGAGAAGGCCACGATCTACCCCGACATGTTCACCCTGGACAACATCACCGTGCACGACCAGGAGAACAACGACGGCTTTTTGGTGGGCACCGTCATCCACGACAACTTCGCCGACTGGAACTTTGACCTGGCCCTGTTTGTGGACGAGGAACCCTTCCTGTGCATGAACACCACCAAGCAGGACAACGACCTATTTTACGGCAAAGCCTACGGACAGGGCTACATCAACGTCTCGGGCTACCAAGACCACTTGATTTTTGACATCGAGCTGCAAAGCGGTAAAGGCACCTCGTTGGCACTGCCTTTGGAGGAAACCGGAGAGGTGCAGTTCGAAGACTTTGTCACCTTCATTGACCCCAACAAAAAGGAAGAAAAAACTGCGGTAGACCTCTCAGGCATTGAACTGAACTTTGGGCTGGACATCACGCCCGAGGCCGAGATCATGCTGATTTTGGACGAAGCCGTGGGCGACGTGATGCGCGGCCGGGGCCAAGGGCATTTGGAGATGAGCATTTCCACCTTGGGCACTTTTGAGATGGTGGGACTCATTGAGGTGCTGGAAGGCAACTACCTCTTCACACTCAAAAACCTGATCAACAAGGAATTTGCGGTGCGCCCAGGCGGCACCATCGCGTGGTACGGCGACCCCATTGCCGCCGACCTCAACCTGGAGGCCATTTACGAGCTCGAAGCCCCGCTGTACGACCTGCTCGGAGATGAGAACAACGCGGCCTATAAGAACCGCTCGCCCATCGACCTGGTCATGGAGCTCGAGGGCAACATGTTGACGCCAGAGATTCACTTTGACATTGAGCTGCCCTCTGCGGACGACATCACGCGATCACGGGTCAATTCCATCTTGAGCTCTGAAGAGGAGTTGAATCGGCAGGCCTTTTCGCTGCTGGTATTGAAGCGGTTTGTTTCGCCGCACCATGGCGGGGGAAGTGCCGGAAACGCCTTGGCAGTGAACACCCTGGAAATGCTGTCCTCTCAGATGGGACTTTGGCTGAGTGACATCTCCGAGGACTTTGACATTGGCATCAACTACAGCCCGGGGGATGAGATTTCCAACGAGGAGATTGCCATTGCGCTGTCCACCCAGCTGTTCAACGACCGCCTGCGCATCAGCGGAAACTTTGGGGTAAGCCAAGGCAACGAAGCCAACCAGAATCCCTCCAACCTCATCGGCGACATCAAGATCGAGTACAGCATCACCGAGGACGGCAAGATTCGCCTTGTGGTGTACAACGAAACCAACGATTACGCCGTGGCCACGACCGCGCAATCCACATACACCCAGGGAGTTGGGGTGCTGTACCAAGAGGAATTCGACACCATGGACGAGTTCTATTGCGGGTTCAAGAACCTGTTCCGGCGCGAATCAGAGCGCTCGCCCTGCCGCTAGACTTCCCACGTTTGGCCGAACAATGGCCGGGCCCGGCGGGTCTATTTCTGTACCTTCACCCCAACCAATTGAACCTGCATGCAAGCGAAGCATTTTTTCCTCGCGCTCTGCGCGGCTGTTCTGACATTGCCTTCGGTCGCCCAAGAGGGCACCTGGGAGGTGGGCAGCACCACCCTCACCGAGTACGATTTGGCCACCGGCATTGACCTGCCGTGGGAAATTCTCTGGGGTCCCGACGACCACATTTGGTGCAGCACCCGTCCGGGCAAGGTGCTCCGCATCGATCCCCAAACCGGCACCTACACCGAAATCCTCGAAAAGTCTGTGATGGGCAGCGGTTCGGGCGAAGGCGGCATGCTGGGCATGTGCCTCCATCCCAACTTCGACACCGATCCTTACTTGTACATCGTGTACTGCACCGGTTCGGCCTGGACCGGGAGCGAGCAACTGAGCCGCTTCACCTGGAACGGCACCGAGTTGGTAGACGAAGAGGTCATCCTCGACGACATTCCTGCGGGCGGCATCCACAACGGATCGCGTGTGCTGGTGCTTCCAGACAACACCCTGCTGATGACTACCGGCGATGTGGGTGACGGCGACTTCCACAGCCAAAACCCCAACACCATTGCTGGCAAGACCCTCCGCCTCAACCTGGACGGCAGCATCCCCGCCGACAACCCCGATCCTACCAGCTACGTGTACAGCATCGGCCACCGCAACGCGCAAGGCTTGTGTCTGGGCCCCAACGGACTGATCTACAGCTCTGAGCACGGCCAAAGCAACTGGGACGAGTTCAACATCATCACCCCCGACGCCAACTACGGCTGGCCTGAGGTGGAAGGTCCGTGCAACACCTCTGCCGAGCAAGAGTTCTGCGAGGAAAACGACGTCACCGAGCCCCTGAAAACCTGGAGCCCATGTGTGGCGGTCAACGGCATTGAGTACTACAACCACGAAGCCATTCCCGAGTGGCAAAACAGCGTGTTGATGGCCGTACTCGGTGGTCTCAGCGGCGTCTACGAGCGCCTGAGCGTGCTCCACATGAACGACGACGGCACGGTCATCGACAGCGAAGACCAGTACTTCTCGGAGTTCAACCAGCGCATCCGCGACATCTGCGTGAACCCAAACACCGGTGCAGTATACGTGGCCCTCAACGGCCCGGGCTACCCCGGTTCTGGTCCCAACACCATCAAGGAGTTTGTGAACGAGTCGTACGTTTCGGTGAACGAATTGGAAGGCAACGCGCCTGCGGTAACCGTGTTCCCCAACCCGGTAGACGCCAGCGGCACCATTGCGTTTGAAGAAGGCTTCATCGGTGGCAAGTTCACCGTGATGAGCTTCGAGGGCAAGGTGGTGGACCAACGCTACGTGGAAGACACCCAAATGACCTTCGACGCTTCTTCGTGGGCGGCAGGCCAATACTTTGTGCGCGCGGAAAGCGCCTTCGGCACCGCCACCCAAACCTTTGTGGTTCGCTAGATGAGAGCAATCCAAACGATGTGTGTACTGGGCCTGCTGTTGAGCGGGCTCAGTGCGTTTGGACAGGATACCTTTCGGCTGCTTGTCCATGAAGAAGGCAACCTCGAGCCCCTTGCTTTTGCCAATGTATTGGTGGAGTGCGACGGTGTTTTTGCACACGGCGTTCAAACCGACTTTGACGGTGTAGCACAAGTGCCTTTAACCCCTGGCTGTGAACTGGTCATCGCATCATTGGGCTTTGAAGAAGTCCGCATGCCCATGCCCCAGACAACCGCAGACTTAACAGTGAGTTTGAAAAGCGAGGTGATCCTGTTCCCGGGTCCCATGCATTGGCCCACCATCTATGCGTACAATGTCTACGAAAACCAACAGCCCGAGCCGCAATTGGCCGCCAACACCTCCATCCTGCGCGGGCAAAACTGGGACCGTCAGCTGACCTCCTCCATGGCCCAAGCGGTCAACTTGGAAGCCGGCGTGCGTCTGGACGAACGAGGACTGGGAGGCAGTCGTCGCATCAGCATCCGTGGAAGCGCCTTGCGCAGCCCATTTGCGGTGCGTAACATCAAAGCATACGTGGATGGCATTGCGCTGACCTCCCCAGACGGTTCTACCCCGCTGGAATTGCTGGACGTGGTCGACCTCAACTCGCTGGCCATTCTGAAAGGTTCGGCGGGCAGCGTGTACGGCCCCGGAAACGGCGGAGTGTTGCTAGCCACCACCAACAGCTCTTGGCGCAGCAGCATCAAGACCGAGGCCACCGTTGGTCAATATGGGTTCCTGCGCAGCCAAACGGCGGCGCAGTACGGCTCGGACCGGGCGCGTTTCCGCGTGAGTCATGTCTACCAAGAAAACGGCGGTTACCGCGCACAAGAATTCAACCACAAGCAACAGGTGACCTTGAGCGGTTTTTGGGCCGCCTCGGACACGGTGAGCTACCGCATTTACGCCACGAACTACTCGGGGCGCTGGGGGTTGCCAGGAGGCATCTCTGTGGAAGACGCACGCGAAAACCCGCGTCAAGCCCGCGCCTTTGCGGAAGCCAACGGCACCCGCGTGGAGCGCACCCGTGCCCGCGTGGGACTGGCCCGCATCTGGAATACAGGCAAGTGGCGCAACACCACCAGCGTGTACGCCAACACCACCAACAAGATCAACCCATACGGCACTTCGGCCTTTTTCAACGGCTACAAAGACGAGCAGGCCCAGGGCTGGGGCGCGCGCAGCGTGCTCACCCGCAGCTATGACAGCGTGGGCAGCCGCGCGGGCTGGTTGGAAATCAGCCTCGGCGGAGAGTTCCAACTGGAAGACAACCTCCTGAATGAGTGGGAACTGGTCAACAGCAATCCGGGCGACTTCAAGTACCTGAACGAGACCCGATCTACCGCTTGGACCACCTTCCTGCAAGCCCAGTACGACGACGGCCCCTTGGAGCTCAGCGCTGGAGTCAGCCTCAACCAAACCGTGTACGACAACACCGGCGAAAGCCAGCAGCCCGACACCTTGATCTCGCTGCAACAGCGCTTTGATCCGGGAGTCATGGTGTTGCCTCGCGTTTCGATGCGTTTGCAAACCGGCAGTTGGCAATGGCACGCGCAAGGAAGCCTGGGCGCCTCGGCCCCTTCCCTGTTTGAAATGGTCAATCCCGAAGACGGCACCTTTGCCCCTGAGCTTACTGCTGAGCGCTCCCTCAACGGTGAAGTGGGCGTGGTGCGCAACTCGGCAAGCATGCTGGGCGAAGTGAATCGACCGTTGGGCTTGACGGCCTACTGGACGCGTTTGCAAGGTGCCATCCTACCGGCCAATGAAGTGCTCTTCACCAACGGCGGAGAAATTGACTTGCGCGGACTTGAGGCGTTTGCCGAGGCCATCACCGGATACGAAGGCCAAATCTGGCGTGTACACGGCCGCTCGGTGGCCGCGTTGCAGACCTACACCTTTGTGACCTTCAGCGAAGGCGAAGTGTCGTTCACCGACAAGTTTGTGCCCGGACTGCCGCAGTTCACCTGGACCAATCAAGTGTCGCTACGCTGCAACCTCAACGCAAACGACTACAACGGGGTGATGAACCTCTTTGAACTCACCGCCACCCACCGCTGGAACGACCGCACCCCTGTGGACAACGAAAACCAAACGTGGGCCCCTGCATGGAACACCGTGGACGTGCAACTGCGCTACCACCGCAACTGGAAGCAGTGGAGCGTTTCGGCCAATGCAGGCGTGCTCAACTTGACCAACACGTTGTACTCCAACTTCTTGCAGGTGAACGCCTTTGGTGGACGCTTCTTCAATCCAGCCCCCGGGCGCATGGCCTACGGTGGATTGGCGATTCGTTATACCTTGCCGGGGTGAGCACCTTAGATCCCGATTTGAACGCTTACTTGCAATCCACTGGCTTTTTGGCCTTTGAGCACTGAGTATTTCAGCAACCTATTCCCGCAATAAGCACAAAGCAAACAGGTCAAACGCCCGTAATCACGAATTCGGTTCGGCGGTTGCGGGCACGGCCCCGTTCGGTGTCGTTGGAATCCACCGGTTGGGTCTCGCCCAAGCCGCGGGCTTGGAGGCGGCCGGCTTCGATGCCGCTGTTCACCAAGTATTCTACCACGGCTTTCGCGCGGTTTTCGCTGAGTACTTGGTTGTCGGCGGTGCTACCCACGTTATCAGTGTGGCCATCAATGGACACTGACACCCCTGGGTTCATACGCATGAATTCCGCCAGCTTTTCCAGCTCTGTGGTCGAGGCTGGAAGCAGGTCGTACTTGCCCGAGGCAAAGAAGATGTTGTTGAGCGTGGCCTTGCTATCGGGACGAATCTTGCTCAACAAGACCTCCAGCTCATAGGGCTCTCCCGAAGCGGTGGCTTCAGGCGTGAAGTGTCCGCTGTAGAAGAGGTAGCCTGCTTTACTGACGTTCAACCCGTAATCCCGGCCGACAGGGAGGGGCACGAGGAATGCGCCGGTGCGGTCGTCGCTGTAGCTTTCCACCACGGTTTCGCCGGTGGTGAGGTCAATCAATTCAAAACGGGCGCCGAGCTTTTTGAAGGAACCGGCGTCCAGCACTGTTCCTCGGGTGTAGGTAACCGGCGTCGGGCGCGCCTTCTCGGGCATCTCAAACTGGTACAGGTCGAGTCCTCCCATTCCGCCTTCACGGTCCGAGGCGAAGAAGGCCACTTTACCCGAGGCAGACACCAACAACGAGTTTTCACTGCCAGCGGTGTTGATGGGGTAGCCGAGGTTTTCGGGCGTGCCCCACGTGCCGTCCTCTTGCTTGCGGCTGACGTAGATGTCCAATCCGCCCATACCTGGGTGCCCGTTGCTCGAAAAGTAAAGGGTTTCGCCGTCGGGGTGGATGAGTACCGATTCCTCTTCAAAAGGCGTGTTCACCTTGCCGGGAACGGGCTTGGCTTGCGACCAGCTGCCGTTGTCCTGCAACTCCGAGTAGAAGATGTCTTGCTTGCCAATGCCATTGGGTGTACGGTACCCACGCACAAAGTAGAGCGTGCGTCCGTCGGCCGAAAAGCTGGGTTGCGATTCCCATGAGCGGGAATTGACCGCACTGCCCACGTTCTGGGGCTGGGTCCACTGGCCGCCTGAACGGGTGCACACAAACAAATCGCAACTGCCGAAGCCTTCGCGTCCCGGTCCGTAATCGCCGTACACGGCACAGGCGGTGAAGAACATGAGTTGACCGTCGGGGGCCAAGGTAGGAGCGCCTTCGCGCAAGGGGGTATTGACCTCGGCTACTGGAGATGCTGCCTCCCACGCATCTGCGGGACGGGTGCTGAGGTAAAAGTCTTCGTCGCGGCCTTCTGGAGCGCCTTTCTTGGGGATTTCACGGGTGAAGAGCAATTGGCCCTCATCCACGGTGATGCTGGGGTAGTATTCGCTGTGTTCGGAGTTGACCGCGGGGCCCAGGTTGATGGGGTCAAACGGCACCGGATTGGCCATGGCGTCGATGGCAAACCCGCACGATTCCAGCCCCAATGAGGCACGATCTACCGTGATCCCGGGTTGTGGCCCGCTTTTGAGGTAGTCCGCAAAACGCTGTGCTGCGGTGAGGTAGTCGGCCTCGAGCAGGTACAGTTCGCCCAAATAATAGTTATTGGTTGGGAAGAAGGACGGATCCAAGCGCTGGGCCTTTTCCAAGGCACCAATGGCCTGCGTGTTGCGCCCGAGCATGTTGTGGATCTGACCGGCGAGGATCCAGGTCTCGATGAACTCAGGGTCGCGTTCTTGAGCGGCTTGCAAATGGAGCAAGGCCAAGTCGTAGTCTTGGTAATCGTAGGCGGCCAAGGCCTCTTCGTAAGCCTTAACAGCTTTCTTGTCCGAGGAGGTGAATTTGCGACCGGGTTGTGCCCAAACCGTCAGGGAGACCAACAGGCCGGCGAGAAGAAGAATGCTTCGCATGCAGGTAGATTGACAAAGAATACGCCAAAGTAGCCAACGGGACGGTTGTACTCTAGCCAGGGCTCCCCTGCCCATTCACACAGGTACGTGCATAGCCGGTTCGGGCAAGTGCGCCGGTGGGCGCAGCACGTACCACACAAACCAGCCCAACAGGAAGGTGTTGCTCACGCCAATCAACCCGCTTTTGTCTAGCCACTCATCGGCAGCATAGCCGATCAGGTCAGGGGTGCTGAGCAGCCATGGCAAGGCGGCAAGGCCCAGGATGGCCCACAACCAACGCCTTCCCTGAGACCAAGGCAGCATCACTAGCAATCCCGCGAGCACCGGTATACTCCAGAGGAAATGCTCGGTATCGGTGTTGGTCAGGTTGGGAATCAGGCTGATGAGCAGGAAGAATTCCACGTATGCGCGGCGGTGATCGGTCTGGGGCAAGCCGTGGTGGCGCAGTAAGAAGAAAATCCCCGCGGCGGCCAATCCAACTGTGATGGCAAACAACCAGGTAGGCGCCGGCAAATCGATCCCCATCACCCCGGCGCTCATGGACGCCCATGTGTTGGCCGAGGGCAACATGGACTGGTGCTCTCGGATGGCCAAGTACCAGTCTTGCAACAAGGTCAAGTTCTCGCCCCATCCGGTCCACAGTGCAGGCAAGAGTATGCCTAGCACTACCCCTACGCTTGCTGTGCCCAGCACACGGAACTCCTTTCGCATCACCAGCCAAGGCATCAGAATCAGAAAGTGTGGCTTGGCCAGTAGCATGCAAGCATAGGCCACGCCGGCCCACTTCCATTTGCCGCGCCGGACGTGCACAAACATGCTCCATCCCAATCCGAGCAAGAGCAAATTGGTGTTGCCCAGGTGCAGCTCGTGCACCAAGTGATCTAGCATGACTGCGCTCAATACTGCCAGCAACACCCAACCTGGTGCACCACCAGAGGGGAACAACGCCTTGGCGCGCTGCACCACACGCGGCAGCAGCCACGCCATGACCGCCACAATGGCGAAGTAAAACAAAGAGCTGGCCACCTTGACCGGCAACCACGTCAGCGGCATGAAGGGCACCAGCATCACCGGGGAATACTTGTAGTAGCCGGTCTCCACAAAAAACCACTGGCCATATGGAGATCCTCCGGCCAACCATGCCTCGGCGGCGTCGTGGTACACGCGGAAGTCGGCCATGCCGTCGCGGCCGTTGATCCACTGGAGCACGAAGAAAGCCGTGCATCCCAGCAAAAGGACCACACGGTAGATGCGAACGGTTCTGGAATCAAGGGTGGACATCGGGACAAAAAACGCAATTTTGCAGCCCAACTGCACCGGTATGTTTGACAATCTGATGAACAAGCTGCAAGACATGCAGCAGCATAACGAGGCCGTCAAGGCCCAATTGGCCACCCAACACGTTACCGGCGAGGCCGAAGGCGTGAAAGTCACCGCCAACGGCAACCGCGTGATTATCGACATCCACATCCCCGCAGACCTGCTGGACGACGCCGAAGAAGTGCAGGACTTGGTGCTGTTGGCCACCAACCGCGCCTTGGAACAAGCCGGCGCCCTGCACGACCAGGAAATGGCCAAAACGGCCCGAGGCCTGCTCGGTGGCATGGGCGGATTTGGCGGGTAAGAAAAAGGGCCGCCTGCCGGCAGCCCTTCTCCTTCTCAATCTTTTTTCAGCGCTTACTCCACAATCAGGCGGAGGGTTTGCTGGGTGCCGTCTTGCAGCACGCGTACCAAGTAAACGCCTGCGGTGAGGCTGTCTACATTCAGCTCCACGCGGTGCTGACCGGCGTTGAAGTTCTCGGTGGTGTTCAGCACGAGCTGGCCCACGGCGTTGCGCACCTCTACGGTACCCAGGCCGCCATTGTGACCGTTCCATTCCAAAGTCACCTCATCGCGTGCAGGGTTGGGGTACAGCACAACCTCGTTGGTAGTGGTGGTTTCTACCACGCTCACTACGCTGTTGTGCGGAGGCAGGATGATGTCATCCACCCAACACGCATCGGCGCCTGAAGAAACGATGAAGTCCTTTTCGTAGGTCCACTCCAGGGTGTGGGTGCCAGTGCTCAGGTTGTAGCTGAACTCTTGCCAGTCGTTTTCGCCCGACCAGTTCTCCATCATGGCGCCGTCGATGCGGAAGTAGAGGAAGTCGTAGTTGCCCTCGGTAGAGGTCTTGCGGGCAAATTCAACCGGACCAGCAGTGGTCACATCGATGGTGATCTGCAGGGTGGTCGAGTTGTTGTCGTTGATGTCACCTGACTGCATGGCGTAAGCGCCTTCGTACACTTCTGAACCGGTGATGAACCAATCGGCATCGCCGTCGTACGCCCAGCTGAACAGCTCGTCGGTACCGGTTTCCCAGTCTTCGATGATCAGGTTCAGGACTTCGGTGTAGGTGCGGGTAGCGGTGTAGGCGCCTGCGGTGAGGGTGTACACGAATTCAACCACTTCTCCGTCAGGAGCGTCGTCGGCTACAGTCACGCTGAAGGCAGCCATGGCGTCGCCGCCGAGTTCTGCCAGCACGCCCAAGTCTACCGATGGGTTGTTGATCGTCACGTAAGGTGAGGTAGTGGTCAGTTCTCCAGTGGCCGCTACGGTGGCCGCGTGGCCCTCGTTCAGGTTGGTGATCATCAGGTCAGCGGTTTCGCTGTTGTCCAGGCGACCGTTGCCGTTGCCAGTAGCGTCGACCACGTCCAGCGCCTCGGCAGCGTCCACTTCAGGCGCGTTCAAGGTCACGTTGAACCCGGGGGTCCAGGTGTTGCCGTCGGTGTCGGTGACGTTCATGTCAAAGCTCACGATGTGCTGGTCTTCCACGCCGTCTACCACGCTGAACGCGTAGCCGCCAATGGCGTCCACCATGTTGGAAGCGTTGATGTCGCCGTAGTTGTGGTAATCGTCGGTGATCACGACCAATGCGTCTTCGGTGGTGAGGGTGGCTTCTACGCCGTATGCGTTCTCGATGCCAACGTTTTCAAGGCTGATGTCGAGCAGTACGTCCTCGGCGTAGTCTGCCAGGTCGTTGCCGTTGCCCGCAGTGTCGTCGATGGCTACCGCGTCGTCGGTGATCCAAGGACCGTCGAGGGGCAGCACAGTGATGATGCCTTCGTAAGGGAGCGCGTTGAATGCGGTACCGGTTACGGTGATGTCTACCACGTCGGTGATGGGCTCGGTCAGGGTGATGGTCACCTCGCCGCCTACGATCAGGCCGGTGCCGATGATTTCACCGTCCAAGGTGAGTGAGATCAGTGCGTCTTCGAGGTTGGCCTCGATGGTGATGTCCTCTACACCAATGAAGGTGGTGGGGTCGTGCACCACAGCCAAGTTGACCGGGGTGGTGGTGCGCATCACGGCAGAACCGTCGCCAAACACACACCAGGTGTCCATCATCTCTTCACCGCCACCGCCGTAGGCTTCTACCATACTCATGGAACCGTGGAAGTGGATGCCTCCGAAGGTTTGGCGGATGTCTTGTTGGCCGATTTCGGCAATGAGGTTGACCATTTCGTCCTGGCCTTCCATGGGAGGTGCCCACGACTGGAGTACCGAAGAGAACGAGCCGCCGATGCCGCCCGCAGGCTCACCGAGGTAGGTCGCTTTCAACCACTTCTCACCGAAGCAATCGCCGGTGCCGTCGTTTTCGTCGAAGTCACCCACGCAACACGCCACCGCAATCCAGTAAGGCCACGACTTGGTGTTGGTCAGGGCAAGCGCATCCTCGCCGTCGAAACCTGAAGTCGAGAATCCGTTGTGGTAGCCGTGACCGGTGTAGTTGATCAACGAGGCTCCAGTGTTGATGATGTCGGTGACATCAGAGGAGTTCGGGTTGCCCGATTGATCGGCCGTTTCGTCGCCCGGAGTGGGTGAATCGCCGCCGTGGCTGCTTTCGTACATCTCCCACACGTCGGTGTAGGTGAAGTCCAGCATGACCTGCTTGAGGTTGTTGTTGTGCTGCCAATCGGCCTCGTCGTCGTCACCGATGCCGGTGCCTTCGTTCGAACCGATGTTGATGCCGGTAGAAGCCCATACTTCCTCGGTGTCAGGTGTGCGCTCGTATGCAATAGACTTGGCAATTACAGGCACGAGCTCGTCGTTGTTGTGCACCAAGAAACGGGCAATCATCACCTCTGGCATGTGGTCGTTGCCTTCCAGCATGCCGTAACAGTTGTCGCAGAAGCCTGGGCCGCCGCCGTTGATCACCAGCTCGGTGGTCACTTGGTCTTCATCGCCCACAAGCTGAACGTAGGTGATGTCGTGCTCGGCGTACATCTCGTCGATGTGGGCCTGGATGTTTTCGATGGTGTTACCGATGTCGGCGATGTCGGTCACCCACACGTGGTGGCCTTTTTGGATTTTCCAATCCACCCACGGTTGGATGGTTTCCATGTACTGGTCGTGAGCAATCACCAGGATGCCGCCGAGCTCGTCCACCACGTCGTAGCGGTACTGGCCGTAGTTGGCAAAGTGACGGCCGTAGAGGTCGTCGTGCAGGCGGGTGGTGCGCACTTTGGGGGTGAAGTTGTTCTCGCCGATTTGGTCGAAGTCGTTGTGCACGCGCACCTCTACCGAAGTGTACACGCGCAGTACGCCGGTCACCGCATTGTACTGTACAGGGTGAAAATCCACGGTCTGGCCGCGGAAGTCGCGGTAGACAAACGGGGTGCGGAGTTCGGCCACCTTCTTGGGGAAGAACGCATCGGCGCTGTATGCACCGCCAAACTCGTAAGGCACAGTGGTCGGGTCGACGTTGCGGTAGAGGTTCCCTTTGCTGGGCGCCACGTTCACGTCGGTCAATTCGTAGTACTCAGCATCGAGCACCTCCACCCAAGTGGCGGCTTGGTCATTGATGATGATGGTGCTGGTGAAGCCGTCCACGTCTGGCTCCCCGGCAATCAAGTGGCGATGGCCTTCGGCCAGGCGCACCAGTTGGGTGGTTTCGCCGTTGACCTCCACATTGTGGAACTCAAGGTCTGTGTCGGACAAGTGGAGTTTGAGGGTCGTTCCGGTGGCATCGGAATCCAAGACCGTTACGTGTTGAGCTGACAGGAAGCCAACGCAGCACACCAAGGCAAAAAGCGCTAGGAGACGTACTTGCATCTTATATCGGTTTACAGGTTTCTAGTGTTGGATCAAGACAGGTTCGGTGTGCACGCCGTCTTCGCGGGTGCATTTGAGCGTGTACCAGCCCGCAGGCAATTGGGACACGTCCACCTTCCAAGACACCGCAGGGTTGCCAGCGTCCAAAAGCAGTTGGCCTTGATTGTTGAAGAGTTGCCACTCCCCTGGCACAGGGCTGGAAGCGGTCAATGTGGTGTTGGCAGGATTGGGAAAGGCGGTGAACGCAGCGCGGTCCACCTCGGCCACCGATACCGGAGCCATGTTGAACCAGAAGGTGATACGTTGGTAGTTTTCAAAGTCGTCCACCTCGTACACCCAGAAGGTGACCGAGCCGGATCCTTCCACTTCATTGGCCCAAACGGTCAACTTCAAAAAGCCATCGGCCACAGTGGGGATGGGCTGCATCACACCCGAAGGTGGAATATCCTCGTAACAAAATCCGAAGTCGCATAAGGCAAAGGTCCACTCTGGGGGACAGGTGTTGTCGATGAACTTCCAACCCAGGTGCAGGCTGTCGGTGGTAAGCTCATTGAGGACGTAGACGTTGTGGTCGGTAAACCCGACCAGCGGCACAGTGCCTTGGTAGTCAGTGGTTTCTACGCTGTATTGGGCTGATCCGGTCAAAAAAGCAACGGCACACAGCAGGGTCAAGAGGTGTTTCATTCCACGATTGCAGGTGTGTGAATATCGCGATTTCCCCGCCCAAGGTGGCGTTCTTGGTGCATGAATTACTCGTTAAGTTCGGAATGCTGAAGGTCTCAAAAGGGCGGCTTCATGCTTTTTCACAAGCGCTAACACCTGCCATACAAGCCTTTGCCTACTTTGCGTGCGCTGATATGTACAACACCTGAATCCAAAACCTCAAGACCCGATGAAACGCATCCACTGGATGAGCGCACTACTCGTGGCGCTCCTCTTCGTTGGTTTCGCTCCAGAAGCCTCCGCACAGCGCGGCAAGAAGAAAAACAAGAAAGGCACCGAAGCCCCAGCTGAAAAAAAGAAGCCCAAAGGCGATGTCAAAGACATTGACGATGTGCTCAAAAGCTGCACTTCGTTCGAAGGCCTGCTCAACATTCACCAAGACACCCTCACCGGCAAGCTCTACCTGGAGGTGAACGCCGAAGACCTCGGCAAAGAGTTCATCTACTTCTCACACGTGGAGAATGGTGTGGTAGAAGCCGGCTTCTTCCGTGGCAGCTACCGTGGACAAAAGATCATTTCGTTTGACCGTTACTACGACAAGCTGCAGGTCAAGCAGATGAACACCAACTTCTACTTCGACGAAGAAATCGCCCTCAGCAAAGCCGCCGAGGCCAACATCAACGAGCCCCTGCTGCTCAGCGAAAAAATCTACGCGTCGGACGCCGACGAGACCCGCTACTTGATCGACGGTGGCAGCGTTTTCCTCAGCGAGAATTTCCAGATGGTAAAGCCTCCGAGCAACCCGCAGTTCCCATCGCTGCTCGGCCAACTCAGCAAGAGCAAGTCGCGCGTGGAGGCCATCAACAACTACCCTGAGAATTCAGAGGTGACCGTGACCTACGTATACAGCAACAAGAATCCGCGCCGCGGTGGCTCTGAAGCTGTGGGCGATGTACGCAACATCTCCATCAAGTACCAACACAGCATCCTCTCGATGCCGGACGACGGCTACCAGCCGCGCCGCGACGATGGTCGTGTGGGCTACTTCATGACCCAGGTGAACGACATGACTTCGTTCTCGGCCACCCCGTACCGCGACATGATTCACCGCTGGCGACTGGAGAAGAAAGACCCAGGCGCACCACTCAGCGATCCTGTGGAGCCCATCACCTACTGGATTGAAAACACCACTCCAGAAGAATTCCGCCCCATCATCAAAGCGGGTGTAGAGCGCTGGAACGAAGCCTTTGCCAAAGCAGGCTTCACCAACGCGGTCGTGGTGAAAATTCAACCTGACGATGCCGATTGGGACGCCGGTGACATCCGCTACAATGTGCTGCGTTGGACCTCTTCGCCTCAACCTCCCTTCGGCGGTTACGGCCCAAGCTTCGTGAACCCTCGTACCGGTGAAATCTTGGGTGCTGATATCATGCTGGAATTTGCAGCAGTGTCCAACCGCCTGTTCAAGACTGAAGTATTCGGCCTGGCCGGCTACCAAAGTGAGGCGGAAATGGAAAACAACCAGTTTGCCAACGATCCGCACTTCTGCGCGGCTGGCGGTCACATGCAGCACTGCCTGCACTTTGGCCTGCACGCCATGCGTTCGATGAACATCGAAAAGGCAGCCCAAGAAGAGTTCACCCGCCAGAGCCTGTACCGCTTGGTGCTGCACGAGGTAGGTCACACGCTGGGTCTGAGCCACAACATGCGCGCCTCTACCCTGCAGTCGGTGGAAGACATCAAGAACCCCAAGAAGATCGCCGAAGAAGGCCTGTGCAACTCGGTGATGGAGTACCCCTCGATCAACTACGCGCTCAACCCTGAAGAGCAAACCCTCTACTACGATGACAAGCCCGGGTTCTACGACCACTGGGTGATCGAGTACGGCTACTCAGAGGGCCTGGAAGATCCGGCAGCTGAAGAAGCACGCATCTCTAAAATCCTCTCGCGCAGCAACGATCCCAAGTTGGTGTTTGGTAACGACGCCGACGACATGCGTTCAGCCGGCCGCGGCTTTGACCCAGACGTGAACATCTACGACCTTTCAAGCGACCCGGTTGCTTACGGCGTGGAGCGCATTCAATTGGTGAACCAGCTGTTGCCTAAGATCAAGGAGACCTACACCATCGAAGGCCAGAGCTACCAAGAGCTGCTCAACGCCTACTACGTGCTTACCGGTGAGCACATCACCCAAGTGCGCATCATGACCCGCCAGATCGGCGGCGTGCACTACGACCGTTCGCAGCCTGAGCAAAACAGCGACACCCGTCCGTTTGAGCCGGTAAGCGAAGAGCGCCAAAAAGCGGCTATGGATGCACTCACCAAGTACGCTTTCGCACCTGACGCGTTTGACGCTGCTGAGGGCATTTACAACTACTTGCTGCCACAGCGCCGCGGCTTTGATCACTTTGTACGCAGCCAAGATCCCAAGCTGCACAACCGTGTGATGGCTGCGCACGCAGAATGCCTGCGCCATTTGGTACACCCCAACGTGATCCAGCGTATTGTAGACAGCCAACTCTACGGCAACACGTATACCTTGGATGAGTACATGACCGACCTGACCAACGGCATCTTCAAAGCAGACTTGCGTACCGAGGTGAACTCGTTCCGCCAGAACCTGCAAGTGATGTACGTGAAGGGCCTCATTGGCGTAGACGGCGAAAAGTCGCGCCACTCGAACCAAGCCCGCGCGATGGCCAACTACGAGCTCAACCGCATTGAGAAAATGATGAAGAGCGCAGCGTCACCCAACACCATGACCAAGGCGCACCGCCAGTACCTGCTTCAACTGATTGATGAAGCGCGCGATGCGTAAGGGTTAAAACGATTTGTTTTGGAAAGGAGCCGGTGCGTTTGCATCGGCTCTTTTTTTTGTGTCTCTGCGCGCAGGATCCCTCCCGTGGGCTGCCGGCCCTGCCGCCCCCGCCACCTCCTCACGTCCACCCGTTCTGGGCGACCGCACGCAAGCTCCCAATCCCAACACTCCCCTCCAAACCACCCCCCGTTTCACTTTGTGGATGGTCGGTTTCACTTGGTGAATTCCCTTGACACGTCCGTGCTCCCAAGCTTGGCATCCAGTTTGCTTTCACTGATGTAAATTGCTCCCATGCGCACACTGCTTGTTTCTGTCCTCTTGCTCTTGTTTACCGCCCCAGCCTTCTCGCAAGGTGCGGACAAGGAGACCTTTGAGTGCAGTTGCGCGGGCACCTTGCAAATTACCGAGAAGAACCGCCGCGGCCAGGTACGCTACCGCCAGCGCCAGTTCATGCTCAACGTGTGGCAAAACACCTTTGTGGCCAACAACAACTTGGTCAACGAAACCCACACCTTCAACCGCAGCGGATTTCTGTCGCGGGGCGGGCGCCTCAAGCTGATTGGATTGACCGCCGACATGCAGTATGTGTTGTATGAAAACGACGTGTATTTCCTCAAGGTCCCGCGGGCCACAGGCGGCTCGGTGTATTTCCGCCAGAAGCTGAACGGACCGGTGGCCACCCAAGACGTGCTCTCCAATTGGCAATTGTTGTGCGCCACCACGGTGAACGAACCCTGATTTGAAGCTGTTGCTTGGGTAAATTGGACCCATGCGCGCAATCCTTCCCCTTCTTTTACTGACCGCCGGTTTAGCGGCCTGTTCTAGTCCCACCCCTTCCAATCATGCCGATCGATCCACCCCGGTAGAAACGGCTTCTTTTGCCCCTACCGATCCGGCACAAATCCGGAGCTATTGGTATGCGGGAGACGCCGAAATCACCTCCTACACCCTCACCCAAGCCCGCTACGGCGAACTGCGCCAAGGCGATGCGGTGATTGTGTTTGTGACCGAACCCTTCAGCAAGTCCAAGCAAGTCAAGCTCGACTACGGCGGCGGTGAGGATGAAGTCCAAGTCTTGAAGATGAACCAGACCCGCACCTTCAACACGGGGATTTACCCCTACTCGATGATGACCTCTACGTTTTCGCCCATGGACGGCGGGCCGGCGTTGAAGGCCACCACCAGCAGCCAAGAGTGGTGCGGGCACACGTGGACCCAAATGAATTTGGAAGAAGGCCACCGCTACCGCTTTGAACAGCGGAGCTACTTTGAGTCCGAAGGAGATCAGAACGCCACCCTCACCTCAGGCATGTTGGAAGACGATTTGTGGTCTGAAGTGCGCTTGCTGCGCCCCGATCAACTTCCACCCGAAGTGGAAGTGAACCTGATCCCGAGTCTGCAATTCCTGCGCTTGCGCCACTTGCCCGTCCAACCGTACAAGGCCACCATCACCACCAAATACGGCCGCGCAGGCGAAAGCATGTTGTTGGTGGAATACAAGGACATTGAGCGTTCGTTAGCCCTGTTCTTCACCACTGAATTCCCGCATACCATCGAACGTTGGGAAGAAACCTACCGCTCAGGCTTTGGCCCCTCGGCAGAGGTGATGACCACCACTGGCGTACTCAACAAGCGCATCAAGGCCCCTTACTGGAACCTCAATCGCAATGCCGACGCCCACTACCGCACCGAGCTGGGCTTGGACTAAGGCCGGGTGAACTTACGGATCCAGAACACGATCACCGGCACGCCAATGACCGGAGGAGCCACCCAGTTGAGTACCGGGGGCTGCAAGGTTTGATTGACCACCAAAAAGGCACTCAGCGCGGCAATCCATGCGCCCACCATGCGTCCGATGTGTTGGCTCATGACGCTGCCTTTGTCGTGCCGGTAAAACCGGTAGTCCTGCACAACCAAGAATGCGGCAAGTGCTCCGAACATGGTCAAAAGTATTCCGGCGAGTCCATTGCCGTTTTGAAAGGCATCGATGGCCACTACTGCAAACCCAATTACCCCCAAAGCCATAATACTGGCGAGCAACTGGCCAAGCACTCTCGTTGCGGGAGACCTCAATACAAACAGCGCGTTGAATCCCGCCAGGGTCAAGTACAGGCTGAACACCGCAATCGCCAGTAGAAACGGGTTTCCACCGCTCAAGGCCAACCACAATCCTGCCCCGCTGCACAAGAGCATTGCGCCAAAAAACACGTCGCCCACCCGCTTGTGTGGCACGCTTCCCTTGCGCAGCACCAGGGCTAACAAGCCGGTCAGCAGGGCCACAGAACCGGTGATGATGTGGAGATAAAGCATGGACTCGAGGGGTGTTTGGCCAAGTATGGCACAGTTTTTCCGTTACATTTTGCAACTCAAACAAGATACCATGAAATCGATGCGACTCCTCGTTTTGGCCTTCGGTGCCGCCCTGATGGTGGCCTGTGGCTCTTCAAGCCCTCTGGGTGATAAGGTGAAAGAACCGTTCTCGAGCAGCAAATACGAATCGACCAAGCGCTACTGGCGTGCGGTGGGCAAGGGCTCAAGCAAGGACGACAACATCGCCAAAAACAAAGCCGACCTTCAGGCCAAGAAAGAAATCGCCCAGCAGGTGCAAACCCGCATGAAGGTGGTCAGCGACCAATACTTCTCGGACACCGAGACCCTCAACTCCGAAGAAGTCAACGACAAATTCCAATCGCTGGCGCGCGAGGTGACCAACACCCAAATCGCCGACTTGCGCAAGATTGGAGAGGAGAAGTACTTCAACGGGGAAAACTACACGGTGTACATCGCCTATGAGATCCATAAGAAGCAAATGCTCCGGTTCATGAAGAAGAAGGCCAAGGCCGACTCTAAACTGGATGCAGCCATGCTCAAAACCATCGAAGACATCATCGATTCCGAGCTGGCTGAACTCGAAGAAGAAGACGAGTAAACCCGCTCGCCCAACCGCATAAAAAAATCCCGCCCTTCCAGGCGGGATTTTCTTTTCTCCGTAATCCTCAGTGCCCTCTGCGGCAACTGAAGCTGTTCAATGTGTTTGGGCAGGGCATACTCCGCTCGGGAGAGGGCCAAAACTGCCTCTCCAAGGATCGCCTGTAGCGACCATTCAAAGCACTTTGGTAGCGCTTTGAACGGTCTCAGGCCCGTAAAATCGTGGGGGTTGGGAGCCCGTTGTCAGCGCTTGGATATCTGACTGCTCCCAGGGGGCAGGGTTTAATTCCCCGCCTTGGCTTCTTCCTTGAGCTTGTCCTTGAACTGCTTGACGAACTTATCCACCTTGGGCGCCACCACCGCACGGCAGTAGGGCTGGTTGGAGTTGTCATTGAAGTAGTTCTGGTGGTAATCCTCAGCCGGGAAGAAGTTGTGGATGGCCTCCACTTCGGTCACAATCGGAGCGCTCCATGCGCCGCTTTCGTTGGCGGCCTGCAGAGACAGCTCTGCTACGCGTTTTTGCTCGTCGTTGTGGTAATAAATGCCGCTGCGGTATTGGGTGCCCACATCGTTGCCCTGACGGTTCGTTGTCGTAGGGTCATGGGTTTCCCAAAACACCTCGAGGATCTCAGCAAAGGTGATCACCTCGGGGTCAAAGAAAATGCGGGCCACCTCGGCGTGACCGGTGGTGCCGCTGCATACTTGCTTGTAGGTCGGGTTCAGCACGGGGCCTTGTGAGTAGCCGCTGATGACCTTTTCCACGCCCTCAAGGCGTTGGAAGACTGCTTCCACGCACCAGAAGCATCCCGCTCCCAGGGTGGCTTGTTCCAAATGTTCCAATTCTGGTGGAGTTACGTAGGGTTGTGCCTGGGTTTCCGCGGTTTGGGTTTGCTGTCCGCAAGCGGCCAATGCCACGGCCAAGGCTGCAAAAAAGACGGTGAATTTCATACGGGATGATCGTTTATCCAAAGGTGGACTGTCAACATCACAAAGCCGTACCAAAAAAGTTCAGTCTTTGGTGCAATCAACTGTCCATGCCCGGCGGCTTCGGAGGCTTGACGGGCGTGCGGTACAGCATGTTGTAAATGAACACGATGATGGCCGCACCAATGAACACGGTAAACGCCGACCAGAGGCCTTTGCGCAGCAAGTGTTCCACGTTGATTTCAATGACTTCCCAAATGGCCAGCAGGACCACTACGGTGATGGCCAGCACCACCAGGCCCAGAAGCGAGGCCAGTATATTTCGCGATTTGAACATAGGCGTGATTTTTTACCAACGGAAACGCAAAAAGCCTGCCGACAGCGAGGCCGTTGGTTGATTGTCTGTAAAGAAGGTGATCATGTCGCGCGAGGCCACACCCACTTCGTACGAATCGTCGCCAAAGTGGAAGGTGACCCCTGCGGGGATTTTCGTGTTGTAGTTGCCGCCGGAAATGAAGCCCATGTTGAGCGACATCCAACGCACCGGACGCACATCCCCGCCTACCGCGAGCACTGCGCGGTCGATGTTGGTGAGGGTGATTCCAAGGGCTCTATAATCGGCGGCGAAGCGCGCAGCTAAATACTTTCCGGCCAAGGTAAAGGCCGAACATTCGGCTCGCGGCAAGACCCAAACGGGCGCCAGCAGCAGGAAGGCAAGTGCAATGCGTTTCATCGGTCTTGTGCAAATAGGTGGTTGGTCGATGCTAGGAAAGTTACGAGAACCGCCTCGATGCCCAAGACAAAGAGCCACAGTCCACCGTCGTGGTACACCGCCACTTTGAGCAGCATCCATCCGGCGCCCAAGGCATGCGATACCAGTGCTCCCCACCAGGCCCAATACCTGCGGTTGAGCAAGCCAATGCCATACGGAATGTTTGCCGCTGCCATGTACAGTGCAAATGCCATGGGCAGAAATACACCTACTGCTTCGCCCCAGCTGGCGAACGGGGTCACCACAGCAATCACCAGCCACATAGGAGCTGTGATGAACGACAAAATGGCTGCCGCCGTCACCAACCCTTCATTGCCCGGACGAGCAGGGCGCGCCCATTGGGTGTTTTGGGCGGTCGTGCGTTGATGTCCAGCTCCGGCTCCACTTCCGGTAGTGTTTCCCCCAGGAGGTGGTGGCGGCGGAGGAGGCTCATACATGCGCTCTTGCTGCACGCTCTCCTGCTGGAAATAAAGCCGGGAGGTGAGGTAGGTCAAGTCTTCCAACTTGCGCCACTCGGGCCAGCCCTCCTTCCACAACATGTGCTCAGGTTGCATGGCTCCACGGTCGATGCGGGCCTCGATTTGCATGCGGTTCAGTGGGCCTTGTTGCGTGGAACCGTCGTGCCAGAACCACTGCGATGTGTTTTGGCGGCGCTTGGTCAACTCGCGAAACGCCACGTGTACCGCCGCTTTGCTGAAGGCGTAATCGTGGGTTTCGATGTAGGCGAGTTTGCGGGTGGAAAGGCTGCTCAACATGCGCTCAAAATGCTGGGTCACGTGCTTGATGGGCTCGCGGCGCTGCAGCAATTGGTCGCACAGCAACACCACCCCTTGGGTCCCAAAATGGCCTTGGTTGTTGGCCAGGTGCCAGTACACCTCTTCGGTGGTATAGGCGACGATTTGCGCGTGCTGTTGACGGATGTCCATGCGGGCGGGTTTCGGGACAAGAACGGCAAAACCCTTGATTCTCGTAGGCTTGCTAACGTTTTTTGGACGTCAGCACCTCCGGCATGGCTTCTTTGTAGAGGTACCGCGTTTGTGCCGAAGCAAACGGACGGTAGGTGTAATACACGAACCCGTTCTTGATTTTCAAGTGCTCGGCGTAGGTGTGGGTGAGCTGGAAAACACCATCCACCTTTCCGGTGTGCAGGTTGATGCGACGTAGCTCGGGATGGCCTTCCACCAGAAACAATACGTACACCTCGCCCGTCTCGGGATCCAAGTGCGTAGAGCGCTGCCAGCCCGTCTTGCGGCCGATGTGGTAGTCGATGGCCACGCTGTCCACCAGCGCGTGGGTGTGGTCGTAGCTGTAGATGTGGTTGGCGTAATGGTCAAACACGCGCACGGTATCGTCGCTGACCACTAGCGGCGCGTACAATTCCTCAAAGTAGATGCTGTTGGGAAAGCCCGAGATGTACGCCCCGGCAATCTCCTTTTCGATCCCGTAGTGCACCTCGGCGCGGAAGGCTTCGAGCTTTTGGCGCGGCGTGAGCCACTTGTACTCGCTGCGGAACTGCTCCATGAGGATTTCGTCCACCACCGTATGCAGCAACACGCGGGTCGTATCGCGCACATCAATGGCGTAATAGTCAAACGCTGGGTAGTCGTTCACAAAGGTGCTCACGTACAAGGTGCGGTCCACCGAATCTACAATGGGGCGCAGGTAGTTCTCCAACTCTCCCTTACGCAGTTTGTGCAAGAAGATCATCCCGCTTTGAGGCTGTACGATCAAGTCGGCGTCCTTGGTGCGCAGGTACACCTGACCGGCGTAATCTTGGTAGAATTCTATGCAAATGGGCTCGATGCGACGTTGGGTGATGACTTCATTGGCCAACCCCAACCACACCAATTTGCAACCAGTGTAGAGGGTTTTTCCGGCCCACTGTTCGCTTTTGAAATGCTTGATGGATTCAAAGGTGAGTAGCAACGTGCCGCCAGAGAAGAAGACAAAGTCGGCCACATGCATGTCCGGCTCAGCATAAACGGTATCGATCTTTCCGGTCACCTCTGCAGGGCCCACAGAAATCACAAGCACCGTCAGCGACACGTCTTGCTCCAAGGATTCACCGGCTGCAGCCAATTCAGCTTGCGTAAAGGCCACGGTCAAATCGCCGTAGTTAAAGGCCGACACCACTACCCGCTGGGTCCCTTGATCCGTAGGGAGCTTCAATGAAAAGGTGCCGTCCACTTTGCTCACGGTTCCGCGGTCCTCGCCTTGAAAGCGCAGGGTAGCAAAGGGCAAGGGTGCACCAGTGTCAGCGTCGCGCACTGTTCCCTCCCACTTTACCTCTTGGGCAAAGCACAGGGCGGGGAGCAGCATCCCTATGAGTAACGTCCAAAGCTTCATCTGCAGTTGTGATGCACCAATTGTGCCGATTCCACAAAACAAAAAAAACCCGCCGGATTGGCGGGTTTTTGAATGCGGTCTAGACCACAGGATAATTCCACCCGTGTTTGTCGGGGGCATCGCCGCGCTTGATGTCATCCATCTCGGCGGTCATCTGGTTGGCCAAATCCCAGTGTTCCATCGGCGGCAAGTCATAATCGGTACCGTCGATGTTGATGGTGGCAATCGGCGCTACCGTAGCGGCTGTTCCTGCGCCAAAGGCTTCGTGGAGTTGTCCGGCCATGAGCAGGTCCTGAATTTCATCCACAGCGATGGGACGGTGTACCACGTCGTAGCCCCAATCGGCAGCGAGTTTCATGATGCTGTCGCGGGTGATGCCGTCCAGAATCGTATCGCTCACCGGTGGGCTGAACACCTTGTTGCCGCTGCGGAACACCACGTTCATGGTGCCGGATTCTTCAATCCACTTGTGCTCCTTAACATCGGTCCAGATCAACTGGTCGTAGCCTTGCTCTTGTGCGAGCTTGGCAGGGTACAGTGCTCCGGCGTAGTTTCCTGCGGCCTTGGCGTAACCCGTTCCACCGGGAGCACTACGGGTGTAGTGGCGCTCCACTTTGACACGGACGTTGCCTTTGTAGTAGGCATTCACCGGACAGGTGAACACCATAAAGCGGTAAGTATCCGATGGCTTCACCCCGATGAACTCATCGGTGGCGAACATGAACGGACGGATGTACAGCGAAGAATTCTTCGTATTCGGAATCCAATCGCGGTCCAAATCCACAAGCGTGTGGAGGGCGTGGCGAAAGAGTTCGGGGTCCACCTTGGGCATACACATGCGTTCGGCGGAGATGTTGAAACGCGCAATGTTGGCGTCTGGGCGAAAGAGGAAGACTTCATCCCGAGAATTGCGGAACGCCTTCATGCCTTCGAAAATCGCCTGTCCGTAGTGCAAAGCGGACATCGCAGGAGCGAACTTGAGTGGCTCATACGCACGAATGGTGGCCGGTTGCCAGGCACCATCGCGGTAATCCATGACCACCATGTGGTCGGAGAACTCACGTCCAAAACGGAGGTTCTCAAAATCCAGTTCTGCTAGGCGCGATTGTTGGGTCTGTTGGATCTCAATCATGTCTTCTAATATCATGCCTGCATCGTTCAATGCACAGCGCGTTCATTGCGCACTGCGCGGTTTAAGTGTTCGGTGCCAGTTGGTCCGAGGCTAACGCGTTTGGGTGGGGGCCCACAGGTTTTCCTTGGCGCGCTGGACACGTGGCTAGTTGGACCGTGCCGAAAACAGGAAACGGTTCGGGTTGACCATTCCGGTTTTAACGGCGTACATCACAAGCGCTGCGGTGTTGTTCACCCCCAGCTTTTGCATGATGTTTTTGCGGTGGGTACCCACAGTGTGTCCACTCAAAAACAACTTCTCAGCGATCTGCGTGTTCGTCATGCCCTCAGCAATCAGGGCGATGATCTCGGATTCGCGTTCGGAGATGACCACCGGTTCGCAGCCAAAGTCATTGTCGATGAGGGAGTCGAGGTCCACCGACTCGCGGCGCAGGCGGTCCAGCACCTGTCCGCAGAAAAAACGTTCGCCCTTGGCGGTATCGGATACGGCATTGATGATTTCCTCCAGTGAGCACGACTTCTTCACGTAACTGCGCACGCCGGCTTGTACAGCGCTGGCAAGGGTACGTGCGTTTTGGTCGGGGGTGATGGCCAAGGTGCCCACATGCGGGTGGTTGCGGGAAATCTCCACCACACTGTCGATGCCAAAGCCTTGCGAGGTAAAATCGATCAACACCACATCCACCTGAGCAGAAGCCAAAGCTTCCAACATGCTGTCCTGGTCCTCGGCTTCGGTGACCGAATCCACGCCGGGCACTTGCGCAAGCAGGGTGCGCAGGCCCAATCGGGAGAGGGATTGACTGTCGGCAAGAAGCAGGTTCATGGATGGGCGTGCGAGGGCCTTTCACGACGCTGAAAAGCGCCTCCCTCGACGGGTGCAAAAATACGGACTTCGAACCGGTGTTCTATCCGGAAGAAATCACAAGCCTTGCAAACGCATCGAGCTCCATGTGCATGCTGTCATGCGTACAGTACGTTTCAGGGAAAACGGCACGGGCTTCTTCCTTGAACAACGAGGTATCGTCATACCGCTGGGAAAAGTGCCCGAGCAGCAGATACTGGGCCTCGGCTTTGGCAGCAATCTCACCTGCTTGCAGTGCGGTGGTGTGGAAGGTCGACTTGGCGCGGTCCTTCATCTCGTGCAAGAAGGTGCTCTCGTGGTACAACAGCGTTGCGCCTTGAACAATGCCCACTTGGCGCTCGAACGGTGCGGTATCGCTGCAATAGACGTACGAACGGACTGGGTAAGGGTCCATGGTGTACTCCAAGTGCTTCAATTCGGTGCCGTCCTCGCGCACCACGTCCTCCCCTTTGCGCAACGCAATGATCTCGGCCACGCCCAGCTCCAACGGCTCGATGGCCGCCTTGTCAATCCGGCGACGCTTGGGTTTTTCCTGGAAACGGAAGCCGTGGCAAGCAATGCGGTGCTTCATGGGGAAGGCCTCCACGGTATAGTGCTTGCCTTCCAAAATGACGCCGCCTTCCTTGGGGTGCTGATGGAACACCAAATCAAAATTCAAGTAGGTGTCGCTGTAGCGCAAATTGAGCTCGAGCAACTCCTGCAGCGGCGCTGGGCAGTAGATGTGCAGCGGTTTGGTGCGCCCATACAAGTGCATGGAACTGATCAGTCCCGGCAAGCCCAAGTAATGATCGCCGTGCAAATGCGAAATGAAAATGTGGTGAATGCGCTGAAACTTCAACCGGTTGCGGCGCAGTTTGAGCTGGGTGCCTTCGCCACAATCGATCAGCAGGTACTGGTCGTGCAGGTTCAGCAGCTGGGCAGTATTGCCCCTGCGCAGTGTGGGCGTTGCCGCCCCGCATCCGAGTATGGTCAGTTCAAATCGCATCAAAAAAAAACCACGCCGAGGCGTGGTTTCGAATGTTGTTGTTACGCTTAGCGCACGATCATGCGCTTGGTGGTCTTGGCTTGGCCAGAGGCCACGCTGTACAGGTAGATGCCTGCATTCAACTCCGAAGCGTCAAAGCGAACGGTGTTGTTGCCACGGCGGCCAGCGAGGTGTTCTTCGTGCACCACTTCGCCCAACAGGTTGGTCACCTTGAAGTGCACCGGTGAAGGCTGCGAGAGCGAGTAATCGATGCGGGTCACACCTGAAGCCGGGTTCGGCGTGTTTTGACCAACGCCGATTTCCATCTGAGCCAGTTCCGAAACACTGTCTGAAGTTTCGTTGATGATCAGGGTGTAGTCTACAAATGTATACGGCAATTCTTGCGCTGAATCAAAGAGGTCGAAATACAGGGCCACTTCAACGCTCATAGGGAATTCACCCGCCGTGTTTGGAGTACCGCTCAAGGCAGCGCAATACTGGGTGCCACCCAAAAAATGGCACGGATTGGGCGAATCGCCATTGTTGTTGCACAAGGCCTCAAGGCCAATTTCTGAAATGTCGACGTTCACATCGTTCACAAGCACTTTCACCGAAATCAAGGCAAGGGAATCGACATCAATAAACGCGGCAAAATCGACAAACTCTGGTGGCAGCAAATCCACAAGTTCGGAGCCGTTGGAAGGAACCAACACGTGCAATACGTCCGTGTACGGCTCGTTGAGCACGCCTTCGGCAAATTGCTCTCCTGCGGTGGGATTGGGATATACTGGGAAGGTATCATCACCAAAATCGTAATCTGGCGTGCACTGGGCTGCAGCAGAAATCACCAAAACGAGTGCCGTGAGGCTGAGTAAAATTCTTTTCATGGGGTGGGGTTAGAGGTCACGCTCTACTTCGTCCATGTACACCAAATCCACCGCTTCATTTTGGGTAGGCGTGATTTTCAGGACAGAATCGAGTTGTGAAATGGTAATCAGCTTTTCTACGGTGGGCTGAAGTCCACAGAGCACGAACGAACCTCCTGCATCACGGCAAAGACGGTTGGCTACGAGCACTGCGCTCAGACCGCTGGAATCACAGTAGCGGGTATCGCTCATGTCCAGCACGATGTTCTTGTGGCCGTTTTTGGCAACCAGGACAAACTCGCTCTTGAGCTCAGGGGCTACCAAGGCATCCAGTTTCTCCACTTTGGTCATCACGACCACCACCTTCTCCTTTTTCTCAATTTCGAATTTCATCGTGTGTGCAAGGGTGTTTGAGACAAATATATCAATTCTTAGTTGCGACGAATGGTGCTCGCCAACAGGTACAAGACCGCCATGCGCACCGCCACCCCGTTCTCCACCTGGTCAAGAATGATGCTGTCGGTGTGATCGGCAATGCCGCTGGTGATCTCCACCCCGCGGTTGATGGGGCCTGGGTGCATGATGGTGATCTTTTTGTTCAGTGCATCCAAGCGTTCTTCGGTGAGGCCAAACTGCATCGAATACTCACGCAGAGATGGGAAATAGCTGACATCTTCTTCAGAACCTTGGCGTTCCAGCTGGATCCGCAGCATGTTGGCCACATCGCACCACTTCAGGGTTTCGTCCAGGTTGTGACTGACGCGTACACCGAGGCTCTCGGCGTGCTTAGGGATGAGCGTGGTGGGCCCACAAATGGTCACCTCTGCTCCGAGTTTTTTGAGGCAGTATATGTTACTGAGCGCTACGCGGGAGTGTTTGATGTCCCCTACGATGGCCACACGTGCGCCTTTGAGGTCGCCGTGCTGCTCGCGCATCGAAAACGCATCGAGCAGCGCTTGGGTGGGGTGCTCGTGGGTGCCGTCACCGGCGTTGACAATCACGGTGTCCACTTGGGTGCTCAAATAATGCGGGGCGCCTGGGTTGGGGTGACGCATGACCACCATGTCCACCTTCATGCTGAGGATGTTGTTGACCGTATCGACCAAGGTCTCCCCTTTCTTCACCGAGCTTGAGCCCGCAGAAAAATTGACCACGTCTGCACTCAAGCGCTTTTCGGCCAGCTCAAAGCTGAGGCGGGTGCGTGTGGAGTTTTCAAAAAAGAGGTTGGCCACAGTGATATCGCGCAGCGAAGGCACTTTTTTGATGGGACGGTTGATCACGTCCTTAAATTCCTCGGCCGTGTGGAAAATGAGTTCGAGGTCCTCACGGGTGAGGTCCTTGATGCCCAGCAGGTGATTGACGCTCAGACTACTCATCGGAAGTGGTGTATAGCAAGACCTTGCTTTTGCCTTTGACAGGTTGCAGATCTACATGTACGCGTTGGTTGTCGTATGAATCAACAGCCTTGCCCACGTAGGTAGGACTGATGGGCAAGTGACGGGTAAAACGGCGGTCCACCAACACCAGTAATTCTACCGATTCTGGGCGGCCAAAGCTGAGCAGGGCGTCCATGCCCGCGCGGATGGTGCGTCCGGTGTACAGGACGTCGTCCACCAGAATCACGCGCTTGCCTTCTACCAAAAAGTTGATATCGGTGGAATTGGGGGCCAAGGGTTCGTCCCGGCGGCGGAAATCGTCGCGGTGGAAGGTGATGTCCAGCTTGCCGACATCCACGCCAAGGGCGGGATCAATTTCGCGCAAGCGGGCAGCAATGCGGTCGGCCAATTCAGCGCCGCGGGGTTGGATGCCCACCACGGCCGATCGGCTGAAGTCGTCATGGTTCTCGATCAGTTGGTGACAGAGCCGTCCAATGATCAGGTCCAAGAGCTGGGGGTCGATGAGGGTAGCAGGCTTCATGGATGCAGGCAAATATAACCGAATGGTGCGTGCTGTGGGCGGGCAGTTATCCACCACCTCACTGCGGACAGGGCACAAAAAAAGGGGGGCAATCAGCCCCCCTTCTCTATTTGGAACAGACCGTTAGGCCTTTTCTTCTTCGTCAGCAGCAGTGTCGCCTTCGGCAGCGGCATCGTCACCGGCTTCTTCTGCAGCGTCAGCAGCCTCGGTGGCTTCTTCTGCAGCAGCTTCTGCGGTTTCAACCACTTCTTCAGCGACGGCCTCAGCAGGCGCTTCCTCAGCTACAGCTTCGGCAGGTGCCTCAGCGGGGGCTTCTTCGGGGGCGTCAGCCGATTCCATTTTGCTTTTGAGCTGCTCGAGTACATCAAGATCTCCCAGAGTGGTCTTTTGGATGCTCTGCTGTACAGCAGCTACACCGCGACCTTGACCGCCTGACTTGCGCTCTTTGCGCTCTGGCTTGGCCTCTGGTACGTCTTCGTAGGTACGACGGTGCGATACCACGATGCGCTTGGCGTTCTTGTTGAACTCAATCACAACGAAGTCGAGGGTTTCGTCGATGTCCGCGTTGGCACCGTCCTCTTTCTTCATGTGCTTGCCTGTGATGTACCCTTCCACGCCGTATGGGAGCGAAACCACAAACTGGCTTCCTTCCTTGCGTACGACGGTACCTTGGTGTACCGAACCGCTTGAGAAGATGGTCTCGAACACATCCCAAGGGTTCTCCTCGAGTTGCTTGTGACCGAGGCTCAGGCGACGGTTCTCCTTGTCCAGCTCCAGAACTACAACCTCGATGTTGTCACCGATGGTGCAGAACTCCGACGGGTGCTTCACCTTCTTAGACCAAGAGAGGTCTGAGATGTGGATCAGGCCGTCGATGCCTTCTTCCAGCTCCACAAACACACCGAAGTTGGTGAAGTTGCGAATCTTGGCAGTGTGCTTCGACTGGGGTGGGTACTTGTTCTCGATGTCAGCCCATGGGTCTGGCATCAGTTGCTTCATGCCGAGTGACATTTTGCGGTCTTCACGGTCGAGGGTGAGGATGACAGCATCTACCTCATCGCCAACCTTCAGGAAGTCCTGAGCGCTACGCAGGTGTTGCGACCACGACATCTCTGATACGTGGATCAAACCTTCTACGCCCGGAGCAATCTCTACGAATGCACCATAATCGGCCAGTACTACTACGCGGCCTTTCACCTGGTCGCCAACGTTCAGTTTCTCGTCGAGCGCTTCCCATGGGTGAGAAGTCAGCTGCTTGAGACCCAAAGCGATGCGGCGCTTGTCGTCGTCGAAATCGAGGATTACAACGTTCAGCTTCTGGTCGAGCTCCACCACCTCTTCTGGGTGGTTGATGCGGCCCCATGACAGGTCGGTGATGTGCACCAGACCGTCTACGCCACCGAGGTCCATGAACACACCGTATGAGGTGATGTTCTTGACGGTACCTTCCAGTACCTGACCCTTCTCGAGTGAGCTGATGATCTGCTTTTTCTGCTCTTCAAGCTCGGCTTCGATGAGCGCTTTGTGCGAGACCACCACGTTTTTGTACTCCTTGTTGATCTTCACGACCTTGAATTCCATCTGCTTGCCTACGTAGATGTCGTAGTCGCGGATAGGCTTCACATCGATTTGCGAACCAGGGAGGAAGGCCTCGATGCCGAACACGTCGACAATCAGACCACCTTTGGTGCGGCACTTCACAAAACCGGTGATCACTTCGTTGTCGGTGAGTGACTTGTTCACGCGGATCCACGCGTCGTGGATACGTGCGGTTTTGTGAGATACAACCAGCTGGCCAGTGGCGTCTTCTTGCTGCTGTACGAATACAGGCACTTCGTCGCCGGCCTTGAGGTCGGGGTTGTAACGGAACTCTGAGGCAGAGATCACACCTTCGGACTTGTAGCCGATGTTGACCACGACTTCTTTCTTACCAACGGCTACAACAGTACCACGGGTCACCTGCTTTTCAGCAATGTCGGTGAGGGTGGCGCTGTAGACCTTGTTGAGTCGCTCGCGCTCTTCTTCAGAGTATACTTCGTCTTTTTCTTCTACCGATTCCCAATCGAAGGCTTCCGGTGCTACGTTGGCGTAGAGCGGAGCTTCAGGGGCTTTGGGCGCTTTAGGCGCTTCTTCGCCACCCTTGTCGTCTGCAGCAGGTGCTTCTTCAGCAGCAGCTTCAGGGGCTTCGTTGGTTTCGGGGGTTGCAGCTTCGGAGGCAGTGTTTTCTACTGCGGGCTGCTCTTCGGCGTTTTCAGCCGGTTTGTTGTTCTCTTCAGCCATGAGGCTTTAAGGACTTGTATCTCACTGGCGGCCTTACGTGAGAGAGGATTTCACTTACCAGGTGCCGCCCCTGGCTATTTCGAGGGCCGCAAAAGTACACCTTTTTTCTTGAAAATCCTTTAGAACAGCGGGCTATTGCACCGCAAACCGCACCGCCATGCCAGAGGTCGTACGAAGCATGTACCAGCCTGGGGTCCAACCGCGAACGTCGATCTGATCGGATTCGACCACGTCCAGCACCCATTTGCCGTCCACGGTAAACACGGTTCCAAAGACTTCCTCACTCAGGTAAAACACGCTGGAAACCGGGTTGGGATGGGCCTGCAGCAGGTCGTCCTGCTCCAGCACGTCGATGTTGGTGGGCTGTCCGTTGTTGGAATACTCAGGGGTGGTTCCTGCGAACCAAACCAAGGTCTCCGCGCCGTCGGTTTCGCGGCCCATAGACACGTCGTTGGGAATGGTGATGGTGTTCCAGGCCACCTCGTCGGCAGCGGTAAAGCCATCGGGGCTGTATATCCCCAGTTCCTCTCCGCTGTCCTTCAGCTTGAAGCTGGTGTGGTTCCAGCCTTGCAGTCCGTCTTCGTCGGCCCAGAAAAGCTTCCAGCTCCACGCGTCAATGATGGTGCTGTCGTTGTCCAAAGGCACCATCCATTTGGTGGGGTTCTCGTGTTTGTCCGAGATGTAGTAGCCTGCCAAGTCTACCGGGTACGGGTTGGGGTTGTAGATCTCAAACCAATCCGGGTGCCCGCCGCCCACGTCGGACGTGTCGGTTTCGTTGTCGGGCATCCATTCGTTGATATAGAGTTCTTCTGGGGTGATGAACACCAAGTCGTTCCAAGTGCGCGGAGTGGGTTGCGTGAATACCACACTCAAGTCGTCACCACTGGCCTGACGTCCGTAGCTCTCGCCGTCGGCCAACCCTGGGTAGATGTAAGTGTCAGCCACCGAACCGTCGCTGCGGCGCAGGACCAATGAAGCTCCCCCGGGCGGCAAGCTCAAGGTTGCGTGGTCATGGCCTTCTTCGGTCTCGCCATCACACCAGAGTAGGTAGTGCCCACCGTCGGCCACGTAGGTGTCCGCAGGGTCGTCGTTGAGAAAAGTGAACACCTCCCCTGTCTCCACGACCTCAATGGTAAAGTCTCCGAGGCTGATGTTGAACAGTGAGGGGTTGTAAAGCTCCAACCACGGTTCAAACTCGTCTTCTTCGTCGTCAAAGTAGCCCGTGTTGGTGGGCATCACCTCGTTGATGAATAGCGTGTGTGGTTCTGGGGCCAGTACCTCATTGGGCTCATCAGGGGTAGCCACCGAAAAGTACTGCCAATCCTCACAGCCATCGCACACGCGACCCAAAGACACATCCGGAGCCATGTCATCAAACCAAAGGCTGTCCATGATGGTCAGACCATCGGGCTCCACCAAGTAGAGCTTCTCGCCGTCGGCGCTCAGCTTGAAGGGCGCGTGAAAGGCCTCGCCTTGTTCGGGATCATCGTCAATCCAAAACAGCAAATGGTTGCCGGCTACGATGGTGGTGTTGCCCAAATCGGTATCGGGAATCTCCCACTTGGTGAGCCAATTGCGGTTGTCGGTAAGGTAGCAGCCGGCCAAGTTGAAGATGGCGGGCGAAGAACCAGCCGGATAGTAGAACTCGATCCAATCGTCGAATTCCGAAAAATCATCCATGATGGTGGACTGGTTGGCGGCCATCACTTCGTTGATCACCACCTGTCCTTGCAGGGTCGGGCACGCCAACAGCACGCCCAACGTGCATGCGAATATGTACGTATAAAGAGCTCTCATTCCTTGCAGTCCGAATATAGGACTTTCCATGGCCGCGTAACGTTGCCTTAACACGCAAATTGCTGCGGACCGAGGACGCCCAACTGCCTCAAGCGTCGTACCTTGCCTGTCCCGATTCACCATGACCAGTACACTGCACGCCTTACAATCGCCCCAAGCCGCGGCCATCCAGGCCGCGTTTGATTTGCAAATGGGGCATTACAAAACCGTTGGCAACACCTCTGCTCGCGTTCGCAAAACCAAGCTCAAAGCCCTTGAGCGTTGGATGCTGGAGCACAAGGCTGACATCCGACAGGCCCTCCACAACGACTTTGCAAAGCCCGGTTTCGAGACCGATTTCTCGGACACCTACATGGCCCTGAGCGAAGCCCGCCACGCCCGCCGCGAACTCCACCGCTGGATGCGCGACGAGCCGGTCAAAACACCGCTGGCCATGGTGGGCACCAAAGCCTGGGTGCGCCGCGAGTCCAAAGGCGTGTGTTTGATCATGGCTCCCTGGAATTTCCCTTGGAACCTGGCCGTTGGCCCGCTGGTCAGTGCCATCGCCGCGGGTAACTGCGTCATTCTCAAACCCTCGGAACGCACCCCACACACCACTGCTCTGCTCGCCCGTATGGTCTCTGAGCTCTTCCCTCCAGAGGAGGTCACCGTTATTGGCGGCGCCGTCCCTGAAAGCCAAGACTTGCTGCGTCTGCCGTTCCACCACATCTTTTTCACCGGGTCGCCCCAAGTGGGCAAAATCGTGATGGCGGCTGCCGCCCAGCACCTGACCTCAGTCACCTTGGAATTGGGCGGAAAGTCTCCCGCCATTGTGGACGCCTCGGCGAACATCAAGCAAGCCGCCCAGCGCATCACGTGGGGCCGCTTCTTCAACGCCGGCCAAACCTGCGTTGCTCCGGACTACGTGTTGGTGGAAGCATCGGTCAAGGACACCTTTGTGCAAGCCATGCACCAAACCATGGCCGCCTACTACGGAGACGACCCGGCCTCCAACGCGGACTACGGCAACGTTGTGGACGAAAAGCACGCTGCAGCCATGCAGGACTTCGCGCCTGGGGTGGCCAGCCAAGGTGCTCACGTCCCTCCCACCCTAGTCGTAGATGCCGATCCTTCCAGCCCAGCCCTGCAAACCGAAATATTTGGGCCTGTACTGCCCATCCGCAGCTACACCACTCCCGAGGAGATCTTGGCCTTCATGGAGGAACGCGACCGCCCGCTGGCCTTTTATGTCTTCAGCAAAAAGCGCGCGTTCATCAACCAGATGCTGCAGGACACCCGTGCGGGAAGCACAGGCATCAACCTGACGGTGGGGCCCTTTGGTCACCGCGAGTTGCCCTTTGGTGGGGTCAACGCCAGTGGCATTGGCAAGGCACACGGCTGGTGGGGTTTCGAAGCGTTTACGAACTTGCGCTCGGTGCACAAAAGCACCTTGCCTGTGAACTACCACTTCTTGGTTGCCCCGCCATACAAGGGTTGGCGCCAGAAGCTTTTGAATATTGTAATGCGCTGGCTGTAAACCAATTGCATGCTTGTACAAACCTACTTCCCCCGCAAACTTTCGCCCAGTCGGTACGACCAGTACCTGGCCTCGGGGTGGTTTCGTGGGTCTGTGATGTTGTACAAAATGGGCATGCTCTGTTTGGAAGGCGACGTGCAATCGGTGATCAACATCCGCTTGGATGTACGCACGTTTGCCCCCAGCAAGAGCCAACGCAAACTTCTGACGCGAGGCGGCAAGCGTTACCGCACTGAAATTCGCCGCGCTCGCATCGACAACAGCAAGGAGGCCCTCTACCAAGAACACAAACACCGCTTCAAAGGCTTCATCCACCACAGCCTCTCGGATTACCTGAATAGTGGCTTTGCCTCTACGGTATTTGACACCTACGAAGTGTGCGTGTTTGACGGCGACGAATTGGTGGCCGCGAGCTTCTTTGACCTCGGCAAGGAATCCATGGCCTCACTGCTCTGCGTGTACAAAGACAGCTACGCCCGCAGCAGCCTGGGCAAATACACCCTGCTGCGTGAGATCGAATTCGCGCAACAACGCGGGCTCAAGTGGTTCTACCCAGGTTACGTCCTCCAGCCTTCGCGCTCGTTTGACTACAAACTGGCGGTGGGCCAATACCAGTACTACAACGCCAACAAGCGCTGGGTCAAACTGGACGTTCAAAAGCCCACCGAAACCGCCGCTGTCGCCTACTTGAAGCGCACCGACGCCTTGCGCCAAGCGCTTCAAGTCAAGGGCTTGGAATACAAGAACTGGCTCTACCCCTTCTTCACCATGGGGTACTTGGACTACTGGGACGTGAAGTTCCTCTCCTGCCCCATCTTCTTGGAAGTGCCGTTTGGCCGCCCGGGGCGCGAGATGCTCACCATCAGCTACGAAGCCGACAGCCAGATGTACATGCTGCTCCTGGTCACCCCAGCTGAGGAGCATTACCACTTGCTGAACATGGAGGTCAGCGCCGATTTCTACCAGCAAAAGGACTACTTCATGGACCTGGTGAAGGTCTCCCAGCTCATCCTGATTTCTTCGGACTTGGACGAAATTGTGGACGCCACCTGGCGCATCGCCAATGCCGCGCCCAAGGATCTAGGCTAGGTGAATGCCCACTGGGCAATGGTCTGACCCGTAGATATCATTGAGGATCACCGCCTCTTCCACCTTTGCATCGAGTGCCGTCGAGGCCAACACGTAATCCAAACGCCAGCCCACATTCTTCTCGCGTGCACCGCCGCGGAAGCTCCACCAGCTGTACTTCACGGTTTCGGGATGGCGGCTGCGGAAGGTGTCCACAAACCCGGCATCCAAAAAGCGCGTCATGCCGTCGATTTCCTGCTGGGTGTAGCCCGGAGTCTTGTTGTAGTTGGACTTGGGACGGGCAATGTCAATCTCTTGGTGCGCGACATTGAAATCCCCCATGACCACCACGGGCTTGTGGGCTTCGAGGTCTTTGAGGTAGGCGCAAAAGTCGCGGTCCCAACGCTGGCGCTCCTCAAGGCGTACCAAGCCGTGCTTGGAGTTGGGCACGTATACACTGGTCACGTATAGGTTGTCGTACTCGGCGGTAATGATGCGGCCCTCTTGGTCGTGTTCCTCTACGCCCATATCGCAGTGCACCTGCACAGGCTCCTCTTTGGAGAGGATGGCCGTACCGCTGTAGCCCTTTTTGACCGCGTGGTTGGCGTACACGTGGTACCCCTTCAAATCGGCCAAGGCCTCGAGCACTTGGTCTTCTTGGGCCTTGGTTTCTTGCAAACCCAGCACATCGGGGTTGAACTGTTCCACGGAGCCGTTGAAGTCTTTTTTGACCGCGGCGCGCAGGCCGTTTACGTTCCAAGAGTAGATGCGCATAGGAGGAATTTTGCGCACAAGGTACTCCCCCGCCCGGCAGGTTCCAAGGCAAAAAAGAAACGCCCGCTGGAAACAGCGGGCCTTCCCCTTTAATCAAACGCTGCACGGCTGAATACAGCAAAAGCCGGCCCAATCGGACCGGCTTTTGCCTGATTATGTTGTTTAACTCTACTCGCAGTTTGTGCGTGTGCAAACCCACCAGGCATACCGAGCATGTCGTCGTTGCCCTTCGCAGCCGTAAAGCAAAGTGCAGTACAACCCTCGGCACATGATGTACTGGCTTGCTGCATGGCCTTGGTGGGCGCATCTGGAAACGTATCGTTTTAGATAACGAGCTAAGGGAAGATGTTGGGATGAGCTGAAGTATTGCTGGTGCTGAACGCTCCAGTCGGCCCAGCCGAATTCCGTGAAAACGATGGCATCATAAGCAGACTTATCACCTCAGGTGCCGCAAGAAACGCGGTCTCACCGCTGATCGCAGGTGTGGCTGGCAAACGCGAGCAAACAAGGGGGCTAACTTTGCATTGCTCGCACAGCAGCGGCTGGGTCTGCGGCTCGGAATACAGCGCTCCCGGCGACCAGAACATTGGCGCCCGCAGCAGTCAAGTCTGCTGCATTCTTAGGACCGCATCCACCGTCGATTTCAATAAGGACGTGCTCGGCTTGGAACTGCTTTTTCATGGCATCCAAGGCGCGAATCTTATCGTAAGTGCGGGGGATGAACGACTGGCCTCCAAAACCTGGATTTACGCTCATCAAACAAACCAAATCCACATCGGTAAGTACGTCTTCCAAGACGTGGACGGGTGTGTGTGGATTGAGGGCTACGCCTGCCTTCATACCCAGTTCTTTGATCGCACAGATGGTACGGTGCAGGTGGGTGCAGGCCTCGTAGTGCACGGTCAAGACCTCGGACCCTAAGTCACGAAAGTTGCTCAAGTAACGGTCGGGCTGCTCAATCATCAAGTGCACGTCAAGCGGCTTTTTGGCGTGCTTTTGAATCGCGGCCAGTACAGGCATACCAAAGGAAATGTTGGGCACAAACATGCCGTCCATGATGTCGATGTGGAACCAGTCCGCAGAGCTGGCGTTGATCATTTCCACGTCGCGTTGGAGGTTGGCGAAGTCGGCGGCAAGTACTGAAGGGGCGATCAAAGGCATGGTTCGGAGTTGAATTCGGCCGCAAAGGTAGCGAATGCACCGCACCGTCCCCTGCCCCACTCGGGGGGCAATTCGTATCCTTGCCTCTGTGAAAGTCATTGGTCTCACCGGCGGCATTGGCAGTGGTAAATCCACTGTTGCTCGGGTATTTGCCCAACTCGGCGCGCCGGTCTACCTGGCCGACGACCGCGCCAAGGCGCTCTACACCGAGGATGCTGAACTCAAGCGCGCAGTCATTGCCCGCTTTGGCTCCGGCACCTATTCCGGGGACGTCCTGAACCGGGCCTACCTGACGCAACAAGTCTTCGGCAACCCGGAGGCGCTGGCAGACTTAAACGCATTGGTACACCCGCGCGTGGGCGAAGACTTCAAACGGTGGAAAGCCCAACAAGACTTCCCCTACCTCATCCGCGAGGCGGCCATCTTGTTTGAATCAGGAACGCACAAGGATTGCGACGCGGTGATCTTGGTCTCGGCCCCTGAACAGGTGCGCATCGCACGCGTGATGAAACGCGACGGCGTGGATGCCGATGCCGTTCGAGCACGCATGGCCCGGCAATGGACCGACGCGCAACGTCTGCACCTGTCCTCACACCAGCTCCACAACGACGACCGCGCGTTGCTTGTGCCGCAGATCGAAGCGCTGCATGCTGGTTTTATGCATGACTGATTAGCGCCGCCCCGGCTCAAGGGCATCCACGGCCTCTTGCACAGCGGTGGCCACCACGTCCATCCACATCACTTCCACACTGCCCAAAGGAGGTAACTGCTTGGGGGCATGCAAGCGGGTTTGCAGCTCGTCGTAGGCGTCTACATACACCACGTCGTTGCGCGACCCAAACACGGCCCAGGTCCACTGGCCTGGGTACAGCCCGGACTTGTCGCCGTTGAATTTGGCGTAGTCCAAGACATCTTCGTGGTGGAAGGGCACCATGCGGGTGGCAAACACCTGCCCGGTTTCGCTGTGGATGACCTGGAAGCGGACGCGCGCATCAAAGGTGCGGTTGCGGTGATGCACCGAGTAATGCACCTTTTCGCTTTTGGTGTCCTCGCCCATGTAGCCGCGCAGGTGCTGGGTTTCGAGGGGCGTGGTGCGCACTTCGCGGTTCAACAGTTCAACGGTGAGTACAAACTCCGCCCCTTCAAACTTGCCGGCCTGTGCGGCTTGATCCTCGTCAAACAATCCCGATAACCCTTGCTGTTGTTCGGCCACCAAGTGGTCGATGTTTTCGCGTTCAAGCAAGCGTACAAAGGGGTTGTCCATGTCCAACACCGCTTGTTGGATGCGGGCGGCCAATTGGGCTTCCACCTTGGTGTCGTTGCCGGCATGTGGAATGGGCACAAAAGCCAACCGGAACGCGCCCATCTGCAAACACGAATCGCGCAACGCCAGCGCATCCTTGAATTGTGCATCGCGGCGGGTAACCTCTAGAAAATGGTTGTAGGCCTGGTGAATCAACCCCGACTCCAAAGCCGCCTTGCCGGCATCGTAAGCAGGGTGCAGTTCGGACAGCAAGAGCAAGTAGCGTGCTTCTTCGTGATTGGGGTGTTCGCGCAAGAAGCCTTGAAGCAGTTCTCTCGCCAGATCATACCGCCGGTCAAGCATGGCCTGCTCGGCAGCGGCGTATCCGTTTTCCTTGCGGGTGCGGGTGAGGTCGGCCTCGAGGCGTCGGAGTTGGGCTTCACTCTTGAGTTGGAGGTGCGAGACACTTTGGTTGAATGCATCTGCGCGAAGCAAGGCGTCTTTGGCGGCGTCGGTGTTGCCTTGCATCAGTGCGGCGCGGCCTTCTTGGACCAATCCGGTCAAGTGCTTTTCGGCAGCTTGGATCATGCCCACCTTCGCCTCGGCGCGGCTGCGGCTATACCAAGCTTGGTTGTACGCAATGAAGGATTCATGATGCATGCCGTGGTCGGCGTAGACTTCGGCGTCGTGGATGGCGCGGTTGTAGGCGCAACTCGACAAGGCCAGGACAGAGAGGAGGAACAGGGCGCGGAGAGCGTGCATGGCAGACAGGTGTTTGGATGCCTTTCCAAAACAAATCTCGGGCCAGACCGTTGGGATTGTGAAGCCAATATTCACTGCGGGAAAAATTGGACGGTTAACACCTGTTCACGGGTTTTAACGCTAGCTGTGAATCGGACCTGCTTTCTTTGGCTTCAACTATTAAACCGTACGATCGATGAAGTGGATGTTATCCGGTTGCCTGGCGCTGGTATGTGCAGGCCTGTTGGCCCAACAAAACGCGGGTCTGGTCACCTATGAGGAGGCCTTCAACCTGGACGCAGAAATAAATGTGGAAGAAGAAGGCGGCGAAGATCCCTTTGCGGACATGCCGCCCGAAATTGCCGAACAGATCAAGGCCGCCATGGCCACCCTTCCTACCAACAAAAAACAGCTCTTGTTTTCGCCGTCAGCCTCTGTGATGAGCAATGTGGTGGAAGAAGAGAAAGCCACACCTCCCGGCGACGGTATGGGTGGAGTGATGATCATGGTAGAATCCGACCAAGGCAACGACATCATCCACCACGACGTGGCCACCGGCAAGGTGACCGAGCAGCGCGAGCTCTTGGACAAGAAATTCCTCATCGAACGCGCGCCGCAAGAACTCGCGTGGAAAATCACCGGGCAGCAAAAGGCCTTACTGGACCAATTGGTGATCGAGGCCACTACCGTACTCGACTCCTCGGAAGTGGTGGCGTGGTTTGCGCCTCAAATCCCGGTTTCAACCGGACCCCAAGGCATGGGCGGGTTGCCCGGTCTGATTTTGGAGCTCAGCTTGGAAGGCGGAGAGGTCACCTATACCGCGACTGCGATTGACTTTCGCGCGGTGGAGGAAGACGACCTCAAGACACCCAAAAAAGGAAAGAAGCTCTCTTCGGAGGAATTCCAGAAAATCCAAGAAGAACGCATGGAAGACATGCAAGGCGGCGGTGGCGGCGTCCAAATGATGATCCGCATCGAAGACTAGCATGAACAAACTCCTTTTCTCCCTCCTCTGCTGCTTGCTTGGCTTGGGCGCTGCAGCCCAGTCCACCATTTCCGGACGTACCGTAGATCCCGACAAACAGCCCCTGCCCTCTGCCACTGCAGCGCTGCTGAATGCCTCGGACTCGGTGCTGGTGCAGTTCACCCTCTCGGATGTGGACGGGCGCTTTGTGTTCAACCGCGTGCCCGAGGGCGCCTACTTGGTGCAGGTCTCGTACATGGGCTTCAACACCAACAGCACCCCCGTTACCGTGCAACCGGGCACCCCCGTGCTCGCCTTGGGTGACCTCGAACTCGAAAGCAGCGCCGAACGCTTGGGTGCGGCCGAGGTGGTGGGCGAAGCCATTCCCATCGTGTTCAAAGAAGACACGGTGGAATACAACGCCGACAGCTTCAACACTGGGCCCAACGACAACGTGGAGAAGCTACTCAAACAGCTCCCCGGCGTGGAAGTGGGCAAAGACGGGCGCATCAAAGCCCAAGGAGAAGAAGTGAGTAAAATCCTGGTCGATGGCAAGGAGTTCTTTGGCGGCGACGCGAAAATCGCCACCGAAAACCTGCCCGCCGATGCCATCGACAAAGTACAGGTATACGACAAGCAAAGCGAAGAGTCGGAGTTCACCGGTGTGGACGACGGCGAACGTGAAAAGACCATCAACCTCACCCTCAAAGAGGACAAAAAAAAAGGCGGCTTTGGCGAAGTGATGGCCGGCGCGGGCAACCCCGATTTGTTTGACTCCAAACTCTCCGTCAACCGCTTCAACAACAAAATGCAGCTGGCCGGGCTGGGGATGTACAACAACATCAACAAGCAAGGCTTTGGCTTCGGCGACTACATCGACTTTGCAGGCGGATTCCAAAACGCGTTTGCGGGTGGATTCAACTTCAATCCCGACGACTTGCCCATCCCTGTGGACTTTGGCGACGGCGCGGGACTCAGCACCAACCTCGCAGGCGGGGGAAACCTCAGCTACGACTTCTCAGAAAAACTCAAGCTGGAATCCAGTGCGTTCTACAACACCACAGACCGCACCTTGGACGAGCAGGTAGACGGCCAAGGCACCACTGCCGCCAGCGACTACCTCTTCAATGAAACCGCCGAGGAGCGTGGCAACAACGAGAACATCCGTGGGAACGTGAAGCTCAAATGGACCCCTGACAGCCTCAACCAATTGATCGTGAGCGGCAATGTGCGCCTGAATGACTTTGGCGAAACCCTGCTGGGCAACAACGCGAACTTGGAACTGGACGGCACGCCCATTTCCAGCGGCTCGTACAACACCACCCGCGGTTCGGACATCCTTTCTGCTGGCGGGAACCTGAGCTACACCCGCAAATTCGCCCGCGAAGGGCGCTCGCTCAGCATCCGCGGCAATGCACGCCACTATGTGACCGACGGCAACGACCGCGTATTCAACGAATTCAATGATCCTGTGGTGCC
>CAXPZW010000037.1:0-81604 GCA_964221845.1 Luminiphilus sp.
TGTTTGCGCCCGGTATCAGCCACTTGCCCGCGAATGCGCACATAACCTTTATCGCGATCGATGAAATAGCCCAGCGGGGTCACGCCTCCTTCGCCAGAGCGTTCCATGAGTTTGGTGAGTCGACGCAAGTCGCGCGGGTCGGTGGGCACGTTCAGATATGCCAAGTTGCCGCCGTTTCGTGCTTGGTTGGCAAATTGCACCATGCGCGCCGGAGACATCAGATTGCCCACACCGTATTCGGCTTGCAAGTAACTGTCGAGTTTCTCCATGGAGGTCAAGAACGGCACTCCAAGGGGATCAACGGTTGCCGTGTCATAGGTAAGTGCCAGCTCAAACGGCCGCACCCCAGCAAACTTGTCGGACATGTACTTGAACTCCTGCTTGAGGAAGTGGTCATCGCGCAAATCTTCCAGCATGTAGTTGTCTACGTAAACGCGGCTGGTGCCCCACGCGCCCAAGGCCAACACCACCACAGATCCGATGAGCACGCCTTTGCGGTTGCGCAGCGTCCAACGGCACCATGCGTGCATGCGGCGGGTCCAGAAATCGTTTTGGGGTTTGTCGTGAAGCAAGGGGGGAGTTTTGCTCAGCACCAGCACCGCTGGGAGCAAAGAGTAGGCAAGCAGGTAGGCCACAAACACACCAATGGCGGTGTAGATGCCAAAGTTGCGGATGGGCTCAATGGTGGAGGTCAATAGGGTTAAAAAGCCGATGGCCGTGGTGAGCGAAGTCAAAAAGGTCGCGATGCCCACTTCCTTAAACGCCACCTTGAGCGCGTGCAGTTTTTCTTGTCCCCCACGCAATTCTTCGAAGTAACGGTTGAGGATGTGCACCACGTCGCTCATGCCCACCACGAACAATATTGTGGGCAGGATAGCCATCATCAAGTCGATTTCCTGGCCAAGCAGTTTGGTAATGGCCATGGTCCAGGTGATGCTCAGCATGACCACAGTCAACGGCACCCACACGCCCCAAGCCGAACGGAAGGCCACAATCAAGAAGGCCACAATGAGCAGCATGCTTAGGCTGACAAACAGGATCATCTCCCACTTCATCATCTCCACATACACCCCCTGACCAATGGCACGCCCCATGGCGTGTTCGCCGTCGAACTCAAACTGGTCCAGCAGGTGGGTGACCGAATGGGCCAAACTGTCGCACCCGGTCTTACTCAGGAAATGCTGGTGCTGGATCTGAATGCAAATGGCCCTGGCGTCGGGCGAAACAAAGCTCCCAGCAATGCCGGGCAAGCTGTACACGCGTGCGCTGTCGATGGCGTAGTTCTCCGGCTCGTTGATGCGAATCAGATCCTTTTTAACCAGCGAGCCAAACACCATGCGGTGGTCTGGAAAGCGAGTTGGGGAGAGCACCGTTTCGATGTACTCGGTCTGTTCGAGGCTGTCTACCAGGGCGTCTGCACGGGTGAGGAAGTCCTGCTTAAAAATCCCCGCGTCGTTCTCCAGGGCAATGAGCATGAAGTCGTTGTCGGTGCCAAAGTGCTCGCGAAAGTCGAAGTAGAAATCACTCTCGGGATCGCCCTTGGGAAAGAACTTCTCAAAATCATAGTCAAACCCCAATTGGCTGACCAGCCAAAAGGCGACCAGGGTAAAGCCGCTGATGGCGACCAAGACTCGAAGGCTGATTTTCCGTACGTTCATCTGCTCGTTCAACAACGGCTGCCAAAGTTAGTTCTCGACAAGGTCAAGCTATCCGGAATGTGTCACATTTCCAGCAAGCGTTTGTGTTCGGGGTGCAAAAGAAAAGCCCGCCGAATGGGCGGGCTTTTGCGATCGTTGCAAGATGCAATGCTTATTTCTTGAGCAAGTCGCGGATTTCGCCGAGCAATACTTCTTCGTTTGAAGGTGCTGGCGGTGCGGCCGGTGCTTCTTTTTCTTTCTTCTTGATGTTGTTGTAGCCTTTGACAACCATGAACACACAGAACGCCACCAAAATGAAGGTGATGATGGTGTTGATGAACGCGCCATAGCTAACAGCTACCTCAGCGGTTTCAACTTCACCCTCAGCGTTCATGACAGCCTCGCTGATCACGTATTTGAGCTCGTTGAAATCCACACCACCGAGCATTTTGCCCACTGGAGGCATGATGATGTCGTTCACGAGCGATTTGATGATGGCACCGAAGTAAGTGGCCATGATCAAACCTACAGCCAGATCAAGGACGTTGCCCTTATTGATAAAGTCTTTGAATTCTTTAAGCATAGTTCTAGGGGTTGATTATGAATGCATTTTCAAGGAGAAGGTAAAACAAACGTAAGCCAAAACGTTTCCTTCAAGTCTATCGGACTGTGAGCGCTTGTGTAATGGAAGCCAGGGATTGTGAACTGACCGACTTTATGAAGTGCAAGTGGAAGCGTAAGGTTTTAGTGCAAGGGGGGCGTTGTGGTGGGGGAGTTAAAAGTGAAGAGTGGCTATGTGCAGGTGGGCTCGCGGATGGCCGAAAGGGCGGAAGGGCAAACGTGCAGGATTTTCTCCAACTGGTCGCCTCGATCACGCTCGAGGTGGTTGCAGAACGTCGCTAATGGCCCGAGAGGAGTGTCAGTCGTGAGCGCAACGCAAACAGACATAGAACCGATACAACAAAAAAGGCCATCGCTTTCACGATGGCCTTTCTCAGTATAGGATCAATGCGTGTTACTTCTCATCGTTGACTTCTTCGAAGTCGACGTCAGTCACTTCTTCATCACCACCGCCGGTGTCGGCGCCAGCGTCAGCACTTGCGCCTTCTGCACCGCCTTCGGCGTTTGCAGCGTTGTACATGTCTTGAGACGCAGCTTGGAAGGCTGTGTTCAAGGAGTCCATCGCAGGTTTGATTTGATCTACCTCGCCGGTTTTGTGGGCTTCCTTGAGGGCCGCGAGTGCGTCCTCGATCGGTTGCTTTTTGTCGGCAGGGATCTTGTCTCCGTACTCGCTCAGTTGCTTGTCGGTTTGGAAGATCAACGAGTCGGCTTGGTTAACGATGTCGGCTTTCTCCTTGGCAGCGGCATCGGCGTCGGCGTTGGCTTCGGCTTCTGCTTTCATGCGTTGGATTTCGTCGTCGCTCAGTCCGCTCGATGCTTCGATGCGGATGCTTTGCTCCTTGCCGGTGGCTTTGTCCTTGGCGCCTACGTTGATGATGCCGTTGGCGTCGATGTCAAAGGTCACCTCGATTTGAGGTACCCCACGCGGTGCGGGTGGAATGTCGCCGAGGTGGAAGCGGCCAATGGTGCGGTTGTCCTGCGCCATCGAGCGCTCGCCTTGGAGCACGTGGATCTCTACCGAAGGTTGGTTGTCCGAAGCGGTCGAGAAGGTCTCAGACTTCTTGGTTGGGATGGTGGTGTTTGCGTCAATAAGACGGGTGAACACACCGCCCATGGTCTCGATGCCGAGTGAGAGCGGGGTCACATCCAATAGGAGAACGTCCTTCACCTCACCGGTGAGAACACCGCCTTGGATGGCAGCGCCTACGGCAACCACCTCGTCCGGGTTCACCCCTTTCGAAGGCTCCTTGCCGAAGTAGCTCTTCACCGCGTCTTGTACCGCAGGAATACGGGTAGAACCACCCACGAGGATGACCTCGTCGATGTCGGACTTGCTGAGGCCTGCTGCTTTGAGGGCTGCTTCACACGGCTCGATGGAGCGCTTGATGAGCGAATCGGTGATCTGCTCAAACTTTGCGCGGCTCAGCGAGCGCACCAAGTGCTTGGGAATGCCGTCCACCGGCATGATGTACGGGAGGTTGATCTCCGAAGAAGACGAGCTCGAGAGTTCGATTTTCGCTTTCTCGGCAGCTTCCTTCAGACGCTGGAGGGCCATGGGGTCCTTCGAGAGGTCGAGGCCGCCGTTTTCGTCCTTGAATTCTTGCACCAACCATTCGATGATGGCTTGGTCGAAGTCGTCACCGCCCAAGTGGGTGTCACCATCGGTAGCGAGTACTTCGAATACGCCGTCGCCCAGCTCCAGAATACTCACATCGTGGGTACCACCACCGAGGTCGAATACGGCGATTTTTTGGTCTTGCATCTTCTTGTCCAGGCCGTATGCGAGGGCTGCGGCGGTAGGCTCGTTGATGATGCGTTTTACGGTCAGACCTGCCACTTCGCCGGCCTCTTTGGTGGCTTGGCGTTGGGCATCGTTGAAGTACGCGGGAACGGTGATCACCGCCTCGGTTACTTCTTGGCCGAGGTAATCCTCAGCAGTCTTTTTCATTTTCTGGAGCACCATCGCAGAGATTTCCTGCGGGGTGTACAGGCGGTCGTCGATTTTGACGCGCGGAGTATTGTTGTCACCGCGAACCACGTCGTAGGGTACGCGGTCGGCCTCCTTCTGCGACTCATCATAGGAGTTGCCCATGAAGCGCTTGATGGAGTATACCGTCTTGGTCGGGTTGGTGATGGCCTGGCGCTTGGCGGGATCGCCAATTTTACGCTCGCCACCGTCTACAAAGGCTACGATGGACGGCGTGGTGCGACGTCCTTCGCTGTTTTGGATCACTACCGGCTCGTTGCCTTCCATAACGGCAACGCAGCTGTTGGTGGTTCCGAGGTCGATGCCAATGATCTTGCTCATATCGTGTTGAATTCGTGTCCTGATTAACGTGAATGTTCGGTCGGCGTTAGGTCAATTCATGTGCCAACGGGCCAAACGCCGGATTCTGCGAAATATTGACAGACTCAGCCGCCAGATGCACCTCCAGCCTGTCAGTCCGTCTGCCAATCTGACCTCCTTAGACCTGTCCTGCCAAATGTGTTTCTTTGCCTCGACCCAACCCGATTGCCGTGCTGAAGATTGACATGCATACCCACATCATGCCGGACCGCGTGCCCGACTGGACTACCAAGTTTGGCTACGGACCTTTCATCCACCTCGACCACCACAGAGAAGGATTCGCGCGCATGATGCAAGGGGAGAAATTCTTCCGCGAAATCGAAGCCAACTGCTGGGACCCCGAAACCCGCATCCGCGAATACGCCGAGTGGAACACCCAAGTGCAAGTGGTGTGCACCATCCCGGTACTCTTTAGCTACTGGGCGCGACCGGCAGATGGATTGGACATCTCCCGCTTCCTCAACGACCAGCTGGCCGAGAATTGCAACAAGCACCCCAAGCACATGATTGGTTTGGGCACCGTGCCCATGCAGGACACCGAGCTCGCCATCCAAGAGCTCGAGCGTTGCAAAACCGAGCTCGGCTTCAAAGGCGTACAAATCGGGTCCAACATCAACGACCTCAACCTGAGCGAACCGCGCTTCTTCGAATTCTTCAAAGCCTGCCAAGACTTGGACATGGCCGTACTGGTGCACCCGTGGAACATGATGGGCAAACCTTCGATGGAGAAGTACTGGTTGCCCTGGCTGGTGGGCATGCCGGCAGAAACCTCGCGTGCCATTTGCTCGATGATTTTCAGTGGGTTCATGGAGGCGTTGCCAGACTTGCGCATGTGCTTTGCGCACGCCTCGGGCTCTTTCTTGGCCACCATTGGTCGCATTGAGCACGGCTTCAACTGCCGCCCCGACTTGGTGGCCATCGACAACCCCATCAACCCGCGTGAGTACCTGGGCAAGTTTTGGATCGATTGCATCACCCACGATTTCCGCATGCTGGAGTATGTGGTGGAAATGATGGGACCGCGCAAAGTGTGTCTCGGGACCGACTACCCTTTCCCTCTGGGAGACCTGGAATTCGGCAAGTTCATTGAGGACGAGCCCAAAGGCCAAGCGCTGCTCGAGGACATCTTCTGCAACAGCACCCTGGACTGGCTCAAGCTGGACAAAGCCGATTTCGCGCTGTAAGTCTTTTCTGACTTTGCGTATTTTAAGGGAAGGCGTGCAACTCTTTTTGGTGGCACGCAGTCTATCATTCACTTCATGGAGAACTTGGAGGACATCATCGCAGGATGCCGCAAAGGCAAACGACGTGCACAAGATGCCCTGTACCGACAGTACAGTGGCCTGTTGTATGGAGTCTGTCTGCGCTACACCCGCAGCGGCCAAGAGGCCGAAGACATCCTCCAAGAAACCTTCGTAAAGATTTACCGCCACATCGGCAAGTACAGCATGGACAAGTCCTTTGAGGGCTGGATTCGGCGCATTGCGATCAACACGGCCATCACCAGTTACCGCAAGAACCTGAAGCACGCCTACCAAGAGGACATCACTGACCCCACGTTTGCCAAGTACGATGTGGACGACACCGGGGATTGCGACTATACCCGTGAGGAACTGCTCACCTGTATCCAAGCCCTGCCCGACGGCTACCGCACCGTGTTCAACATGTACGTGGTCGAAGGGTACAAACACAAAGAAATTGCCGAGATGCTGGACATCGACATCAACACGTCCAAGAGCCAACTCTCGAGAGCTAAAAAATATTTGCAGCGGGAATTGATCCAGCTGAGCCAAGTACACGCTACAACACGATGACGAACCGAAGTGAAGATCCATTGATGCACCAGGTGCGCGACCAGTTCTCCAGCTGGACGCCGCAAGCCCCTGCCGGCGTGCAACAAGCGGTGTATGCCGAATTGGGCAAAGGCGCCTTCTGGCGCTGGAGCGCAACGTCGCTGAACGTATGGTACCTCGCCCTGCTCTTGGGCGGCGCCGGCCTTTTGCTGGGCGCAGGGTGGAAGACCGAGCCCACCTCGGTGGCCCAACCGGTACAACCCTTGGAGCAAACTGCACCTGTGACCTGGGAGGCGTTCTACCCCGAACAAACCGCCCCAACCCACGTGGCGCAAGAAGTGCCCGCTGTCACACCAGCACAGGCACGTGCCTATACTTACGTGAAGCCGCAGCCTAAGCCTGCTCCGCTGATGGCCTCGTTGGACAACACCCCCATGCACACCCTCGGACCGGTGCTCGTACAAACCGCAGCCATCACCCCAGCTTTGAACGCTGACCTCAACTATTGGGGAAAAGTGGATATTTGGGACCAGCTGCAGGATACCGACCGCGATGAAATCCGCCTGGTATTCCACGTAACCGTACCCGAAGAAGAATAAAACGGAACACCATCCATGCTCCGCAATCCGAACCCACTTGGATGGAAAAGCAGCGCTCTTGTAGCGTTGCTTTTTTGTTGCTCCCTGCTGAGCCAGGCCTTCTCAACGTGCCCAGGCGATACCATCATTGTGGACGGCAAACAAGTGGTGGTCGAACGCCGGGTGACCGCCAGTGATACCGAGCTACCCCAAGACGATGAAACCGGCCACCGCCGTATCATTCGCCGTTACATCGGTGGCGTAGGAGGGGGCATTGGCGCGACGCTTGCCAGCCAAAGCAGCCAAACCGCTGGGTTCGAAACCATCGATGAATTTATTGGTCGCCCCACTTCTGCCCGCGTGGCGTTTCAAGCCGGGCTGACCTTTGGGTATGAATCTGGTGAGAAGTGGTTGTTCGAAACCGGACTGTTCCTGGGCTACACCTCGGTAGGTAACCGCTATTTTGTGGGGTCTGCGTTGGGGGATTCCTTGGTGGCGTTTGAGTCTCCGGAAGTAGGAGCCCTGAATCAGATTCGCCGCTTCCGTTACGAAATCGGGGAAGAGTGGTACACCGATCCGGTGTCCCTGCGCAAAGGGAGCTACTCCCAACTCACCGCCGACGTGCCCTTGCAGCTGCTGACCCGTTTTCCCGCGCCGCGCGGTTCCAAAACCTTGTGGTTGGCCGGGGGCGGCGTGCGCACGCGCTTCCTGTTGAATGCGACCTCCACCAATTGGGTGCTGCTCAACGAGGATGGCGGCTACCGGTTTTTGGACCTCGACGACATTGCCCCGCGCCCCTTTCAGCTGGACGTGGTGCTCACCGGAGGGGTGCGTTTGGTGATGAATCAGAAGTCACACCTGGGCATTCGCGGATTTATTTCGCTGCCTGTAGTTGGCCCGGTGACCACCGCTGAACCCTTTGATATGCGCTGGGTTCAGGCCGGAGTGACGGTCACGGTTAACAAAATTTTCCGCCACGACCAGAAGCGGAACACAACAAATTGAGATTTCAGGCGTCATTATACCAGAGCGTTTATTCATAGTTCATTGTAGCTCTAAGTCACATATTCCTGCAAGGATATCTGCTTAGAATCTCAAGTTGTTTTGGTTAAGGTTGAAAAGGGACTCAAAGGAGTCCCTTTTCACTTTTCTGGACTTTTGTAAAGCCCTTGATCTCCGGGATTTTCGTACTTTGCTAGACAATGAAAATGGCGCTCAAATACGCACTGCTGGTGGCCTTTGTTGGAACTGTGATTCCCGCCTTGGCACAAATCAAAAACGGCAGCTTTGAACAGTGCACCGCGTACCCTTCCCAGCCTGGTCAAATTGACCTGGTGGCCGGGTGGAGCAACGCCGGCAGCGCCTCTGCTTCCCCCGATTTTTTCCACTACGCCGGCACCATGGCTGGTGACATTCCCGTCACCCCAGTAGGTGTGGTTGATGCCTTCCAAGGCAGTGCCATTGCAGGTTTTGCTGCAGCGGGCATTCCCGGCAGCAACTACCGCGAGTACCTCTGCAACCACCTGACCGACGCGGCCGTGGTAGGAGATGAGTACCGCCTCACCCTGCAAGTGTCCAACGGCACCTGGACTGAAGGCTCGCTCTCGGGATTGAAGACCTCGCACTTGGGCCTGTTCTTGAGTGTAGGCGCCCCAACACAAGTGGACAACCAACCGCTCAACGTCACCCCCAATGCGATGCTGGATACGGTTGTGTTCTCCCGCGACTGGGTCAAGTTGACCTACCACTTTACCGCCACACAGCCTTACCGCTACATGACCTTCGGCGTGTTTGGAGATGACGCGGGCAAAACCATCGAAATCGAAGACGGCACCGCACCGCAACTGGCCTACTACTTTGTGGACGACGTGCACCTGGTCTCGCTCAGCGCCCCTGAGCAAAACATCGAATACACCGACAACGACCGCAGCGAAGAGAGCGAAGACCCCACCACCGAAGGTGAACTCGGGGAGCCTACGTTCTACATTCCCAACGCATTCACGCCCAACCAAGACGGGGACAACGACGTGTTTGCACCGGTCCTCCCCGAAGTGCGCGATTACCACCTTCAGATCTTCTCGCGTTGGGGTGACGTCGTATACGACTCCGACAACCCCGCCTCCGGCTGGGACGGACGCACCCCCAAAGGCGAATCGGCCCAACCGGGCATGTACATCTGGCAAATCGCCTATTTGGAAAAAACCGGCGACGATTGGACCCCTGCCGAACGTCAAGGCACGGTTTACCTGATGCGTTGATGTCCCGCCTGCGCGCTTGTGCTAACTTGCGCCCATGTCCGTGACCCACCTCCCGGCCGCCGCCATCTGGCCCTCCCTCATCCAACAACTGGTTTCTGATCCGGCATCGCTTGCTGATTTTCACGCAGGTTTATGTACTGCAGATACGCTGGCAAAGCGCACCCAGGAACGCACGTTTTCTGCGGCTTCGCGAAGTGTATTGGTGGAGGCGTTGAAGGCCCAACACCACGGTTTTGAAACCACTCCCGAGGTGGACGCTGCGCTGGACAAACTGGCCTTGGAGAACGCCACGTGCATCACCACCGGACACCAACTTTGCCTGGCCTCGGGCCCGTTGTACTTCTTGTCCAAGATTGCCTCTGTGGTCCGGTTGGCTCAGGCCACCGAAGCCGCTACGGGAACCCCTGTAGTGCCCGTGTTTTGGATGGCCAGCGAAGACCACGACCTGCCGGAAGTGGACCACTTTCACCTAGGCGGGAAAGTCCTGCGCTGGAACGCACGCCAAACCGGTGCTGTAGGCAGAATGGACCTGCGCGGGTTGTCCAACCAGTTCGAGGAGTGGGCTGCTGATTCCACCTATGAGCGTTGGAGTGAGGGGCTCAAAGCCATGGGGCGTTACTACCGCGAAGGTACGTTGGCCGACGCCACCCGCAGACTTGTGCTCGACGCCTTTGGCAAGTACGGAGTCGTGGTGCTCGACGGCGATGATCCTGCACTGAAGCGACTGTTCCTTCCCGTGCTCCGTCGCGAGCTGCTCAATGCCCCGAGCGAAGCGGCCGTCTTACGCCGGACGGCTGCCTTGAAAGGGCAGGGGTTTGACGGACAAGTGCACCCGCGCCCCATCAATTTGTTTTACCTGACCACCGGCGGGCGCCACCGCATTGTGCAGGAGGGAGATGCATGGCAAGCCCTGGACACCCCACACAGCTGGAACCGCGAAGGCCTGCTTGCCGAACTCGAAGCACATCCTGAATGCTTCAGCCCCAATGTTGTGCTGCGCCCGGTATACCAAGAAGCCATTCTCCCCAACCTCGCCTACGTCGGAGGGCCTGGAGAAATCAGCTACTGGATGCAATTGAAGGAGGTGTTTGCCGCCTTTGAATTGCCCTATCCCTTGTTGCGCGTGCGCCACTCGACCTTGGTTGTGCCGCCGCATGTGCTGCGCAAGCACGGCAAGCTAGGCATGGACTGGAACGACTACTTCCAAGACTTGCATGCACTCGAGGCCACCATTGCCCAACGACTGGACGTGCCGGATACCGAGCAAGCCAAGGCCCAAATCAAAGCCATCATCGACCAACTTGCGGGGGACTTTGCCGCCTTCGATCCTTCGCTGAAGGCGAGCGTGGAAGGGGAAGGGGCCAAGATGGAAAAGGGCTTGGACAACTTGAACAAAAAGGCCCTGCGCGCCGCCAAGCAGCGTTCAGAAGTGGCCTTGCGTCAGTTGCACGATGTGCATCAGTTTTTGTTCCCCGCTGGGGTGTTTCAGGAGCGCGTGACCAACGTGTTGGAACTCCAGCCCTTCAGTGCTGAAGCCCTGTCGCAGGTGCTTGTGGAGGCGCTGGACACGCATTCGACCGACTTGCACCTGATCTTTACTCAACCTTAGTGTTGAATCTACACTTTGGTCGCTATCTTTGTGGAAACGCACGATGATGGCAGACTTGCACGACCTCCACGACGAACACGGAAACCTGATCAGCCCTGTCCTCCCCGAGGAGGTGAAAAACTTCCTGATCGACATTGACGGCACCATCACCGAGGACGTGCCCAACGAGGAACCGTGGCGCATGGAAACCTGTGAGCCCTTCCCCGATGCCTTGGAGATCTGCAACAAGTGGTTCGACGACGGCCACATCATCACCTTCTTCACCTCACGTACCGAGGATCACCGCGCGGTGACCGAAGCTTGGCTCAAGAAGCACAAGTTCAACTACCACCACTTGCTTATGGGCAAGCCCCGCGGCGGCAACTACCACTGGATTGACAACCACATGGTGCGCGCCACAAAATTCAATGGCAAATTCACCGACTTGGTGAAGGTCATGAAGGAAATCGAAGTGTTCAAGCGCTGATTCAGCGGTAGTTCAGGTAATCCTGAAGCATGAGCGTGGCCGCAATACGGTCAACGTTCCCCTTTTTTCTGCGGTCTTTCTTTTTCATCCCGCCCTGCACCATGGTTTGTACGGCCAGCTTGCTGGTGAACCGTTCGTCCATGCGCGCGATCTCGATGGTGGGGTACTTGCGTGAGAAGGCCACCACAAATTCTTCCACCTTTTTGGAAGCGTCCGTAGGGTTGCCCATCAGGTCTTTGGGCTCGCCGATGACGGCAATGTCCACTTGGTTTTTCTCGAAGTAGGCGTTCAGGTACGGCCACAGATCGGCCGTGAGCACTGTCTCCAGAGCGGAGGCGATGAGCTGCAAATCGTCGGTGACCGCGAGTCCCGTGCGCTTGTTGCCGTAGTCAATGGCTAGGATTTTTCCCACGGCGCAAAGGTAGGAGAGGGGGAGTGGAATCGGTCTATCTTTGGCCGCATGAATTTGGATGCATTGCGCGCGGATGTGGAACGCGCTTGGGACGACCGCTCCCAGTTGGAAGCTGCTCGCAGCAGCGTGGAAGCCGTTTTGGAACTGATTGATTCCGGTAGCCTGCGTGTGGCTGAGCCCACCGCGGACGGCTGGCAAGTGAACGAGTGGGTGAAAAAAGCCGTGGTGCTCTACTTTCCTTTACGCAGCATGGAAACCATTGAGGTGGGACCGTTTGAGTTCCACGATAAGATGGCCCTCAAAACTGGCTACGCCGAAAAAGGCGTGCGTGTAGTTCCCCATGCCATTGCCCGATACGGCGCGTATGTGTCGAGTGGCGTGGTGATGATGCCGAGCTATGTGAACATCGGCGCCTATGTGGACGAAGGTACCATGGTAGATACCTGGGCCACCGTGGGCAGTTGCGCACAAATTGGCAAAGGCGTGCACCTGAGCGGAGGCGTCGGCATTGGAGGCGTGCTCGAACCCCTGCAAGCCGCTCCGGTCATTGTGGAGGACGGGGCCTTCATCGGTTCGCGCTGTATTGTGGTGGAAGGGGTACGCGTGGGCAAGGAAGCCGTGCTTGCGGCCAACGTGACCCTCACCAAGTCCACCCACATCATCGATGTCACTGGTCCTGAGCCTGTGACGTATAAAGGTGAAGTGCCTGCACGTTCGGTGGTGATCCCGGGCACCTACCCCAAGCAGTTCCCCGCGGGTGAATTCCAAGTGAGCTGCGCGCTGATCATCGGTAAGCGCACCGAGAGCACCGATCGCAAAACCTCCCTCAACCAAGTCTTGCGCGACTTCCAAATCGCAGTGTAAGCGTGGAGCGCATCCTGGTCATACAAACCGCCTTCATTGGCGATGTGATCTTGGCCACGGGCGTGGTGGAAAAACTCGCCCGCCGGTTTCCGGATGCGCAATTGGACATGGTGGTGCGCGGTGGAAACCAAAGCCTGTTGAACGGCAACCCTCACCTGAACGAAGTGTTGGTGTGGGACAAGAAGTCCGGCAAGTACCGCAACCTCTGGCGCTTACTACGCACCATTCGCAGTCGTAAGTACGACGCGGTTATTACCCTGCAGCGCTACGCCTCAAGCGGCGTGCTGTGTGGGTTTTCAGGAGCCGAGTACCGCGCGGGCTTCAAACAGAACCCCTTTTCGTGGCGCTTTACCCATACTGCGGTCCACCGGATTACTTCAGAACCGGGCAGCCCACACGAGGTAGAACGCAACCACCAATTGGTGTACCCCCTGACCGATACCGTGCCGGCCATGCCGCGTCTGTACCCCAGCGATGAGGACCACCAGGCGGTAGCGACGTACCAAGAAGGTACTTACGTGTGCTTGGCGCCTTCAAGCGTCTGGTTCACCAAGCGTTGGCCCACGACCTATTGGGAAGAGGTGATGAATGCCCGGCCAGAGGTGACCTTCTATTTGTTGGGTGCTCCCGGTGAACGCGAAGAGCTGGAGGCCATGGGGGCCAACCGTCCGCAGGTCCGCAACCTCGCAGGCAAGCTCAGCTTGCTCCAAAGTGCGGCCTTGATGCAGGGCGCGGCCATGAACGTGGTCAACGACAGCGGCCCGTTGCACTTGTGCTCAGCCATGGAGGCCCCGGTGACCGCGCTGTTTTGCAACACGGTACCCGCTTTTGGCTTTGGCCCCTTGGGCAAGGATGCCGTTGTGCTCGAAACCGAAGAAGAACTCGCCTGCCGTCCGTGCGGCATTACCGGAAAAAAAGCGTGCCCACTCGGGCATTTCCGATGTGGGCACAGTATTGGCGTCAACCGGGTACTCGCCCGGATTGATCAAAGTCTGAAGTAAGCTCCCCCGTTATCCAGGGCAATTGCCGACGCAGAAAGGAACCTCTGCGTTGGGATCGGTGCTGTTGATCAAGCGCACCACTTGGCCCGCTTGCAGCTGGGTGGATTTGTACGAGCCTTTGCGCTCGCCTTCGAGTTCCACCAGGTGTACGGTGATGCTCACCAGTTTCAGGTCGTTGTCGAACTGGGGGGTGTAGCGGAAGTCAAAGCCTTTATCCAGCAGTTCGGTGCGCATGTTCATCAGGTCCTCACGCGAAGTCTCGCCGGTGATTTCAAGGTTGAAGTTGGCGTCGATTTGGGCGAAGGCCCCGGCGCTGAGCAGCGCGAATGCAAAAGCAGCAACAAGTTTTTTCATCGTCTCAATGGATTCAGTCAAAAATAGGCATTTCGCCTCCGGGAGATAGACACGTGTGACAGGGGAAAGGTTGCTCGCTGTTCCGAAATGCGACTGGCGCATTGGAAGAGTGAAACCGGCGCTCGGCGCCACAAACTGCAAAATCCCATGGCAAGCAAGAAAGAATCCCCTCGGCAAAAGATGATTGGCATGATGTACTTGGTACTCACCGCCATGCTCGCACTCAATGTGCAACGTGAAGTGCTCGACGCGTTTGTGACCCTCGACGAAGGCAACGCCCGCTCGCTTCAAGCCTATTCGGCGAGCAACGACGCGCTGTTTGGTCAGCTCAAGTTTGCCAACAACGTGGATCCCGCCAAAGCCGGGCCCTTCTTCGAAAGCGCCTCCCAAATCCGCAGGGAGTCCGAAGCACTCCTGGGTTGGATCGACGATTTGCGCAAGCAGTTGGTGCAAGAGGAAGAAGGCATCACGCCCGAAGAGGCCGATACCCTGCAACTGCGCTTCACCGAGAAGCTGGACAAGTACGATGCGTCCACGCGTATCCTGATCGGCCCTAAAGAAGATGCCTCCGAAGGCGCTGCCCGCGAACTGCGCGAACGTTTGGAGGCATACATGGCGCAGACCAACGCCATGCTGGACGTAGCTGCTGTGGCACCCGTGGAATCGCCCTTTGACTTTTCGGACCGCGAGTTGGACGGGGAGTTTGAGGACTGGGAGACCTTCACCTTCTACGATACCCCACTGGCTGCTTGCGTAGCCATGCTGCACAAGACTGCTGCCGACGTGCGCGCTGTGGAATATGCAGCCCTCAACGGACTCTTGGCGCAGATTTCGGTGGACGACATTCCGGTGGACACGGTACTGGCGCGGGTGATCCCCACTTCCAACTACGTTACCCTGGGCGAGGCGTACCAAGCTGACATTTTTCTGGGCGCATATTCAACGACTTCTGAGCCTCAAGTGCTGATCGGGGAGGTGGACGAACGCGGCTACTTGATCGGGGAGGGTACCCCGCTGGAGGTGGCCGATGGCATTGGGCGGTTTGAAGTCAAGCCCGGCCGCGAGGGCTTGCACAGCTACGCAGGCGAGGTGCGCATCACCGACAAACAAGGCCAAATCCGCCGCTACCCGTTCCGCCAAGAATACCTGGCGGCCAAGCCCACGGCAGTGGTGTCGCCTACCGCTATGAATGTGATGTACATCGGTCCGGACAACCCGTTGGATGTATCTGTTCCAGGCATTCCCGATGAAAACCTGGTGGTGAGCATCACTGGTGGCAATAGCGTTTCCAAAGTGGGTGCGGGCAAATACGTGGCGAAGCTCAAACCGGGCACCGATCGCAACATTCAAGTCAACGTTTCGGCCCGCTTGAGTGACGGCAGTGTGCGCAGCTTTGGAAGTCTGGATTTTCGAGCTCGACCACTTCCTGATCCCAAGGTGCGTATCTCCGATATCTACCAAGACGGCCGCTTGACTCTTGCAGAACTCAAAGCCTTCGGGGGCATCAAGGCTGAGTACGATAAGAACTTCGAATTCGCCGGACTGCCGCTGAATGTGGTGCGATTCAAAGTCTCCTACGTCAAGGATGGCCAGCTGCGCGAACGCGCCGTGAACGGACGACGTATGGGCTCGGACATCAAAGCGTGGCTGGACGGCGCCCGCCGGAACACCGAGCTCAAGTTTTTCGACATCATGGTCCAGGACGTCAACGGCAAGGTGACCAAAGCCAACAGCATCTACGTGAAGTTGAATTAGTGGGAAAGTAGATTCCAGGAAGAGCGGCAGTTCCAGCAGGGGCTGTCGCTTTTTTTATGCGCGCAGTTTGCCTCCCACCGCCCGTACCTCCCACCACCCACAAGTTCCCCCATCCCTAATACACCTACCCGTGTACACCCACGTATACCCGTTTCTACTCCGGTAGGAAGCGGGTAAGAAGTATTTAAGAAGCGCGTAGAAACGGGTAGAAGCGTTTGCAAACGGGTATAAACGCGTAGACGCGGCAAGGGGAGTTGGGGTGGGGGAGATTTACGGGTGGGTGGTTGGGGGCGGAGGTGGAACACGCGCGCGGCAAGCCCCATGCCACGGCCAGCCCAATGACAGTTGGACACAATTTGTGAACAGCACACAAACACCCGGCAGATTCCCAATTCATCCGTCTATATTTGTCGGTCCAAGACAAACTCTGAGACCATGAAATTTCTGGTGAACAGTGCTTCCCTGCTCAAGCAACTCCAATTGGTTGGTGGGGTACTCAACTCCAGCAACACGCTGCCCATCCTCGACAACTTCTTGTTCGAGATCCAAGGAAAGGAACTCGCCATTTCGGCTTCCGACCTGGAAACCACCATGACCACCCGCATGGCCATCGAGGCCAAGGAAGACGGCATGATTGCCATTCCCGCCCGCATGCTGACCGACACGCTCAAAGCCTTTCCAGAGCAACCGTTGACCTTTACCATCGATCCCAAAACGTATGGGGTGGAGATTTCTTCGGACTTCGGTAAGTACAAGATCACGGGTCAAAATGCGGACGAATTCCCGCGCTCTCCCGAGATGGAAGCCGCCAGTCGTGTAGAAATGGATGGCGATGTGCTGGCCATGGCCATTGGCAAAACCCTCTTTGCCGCTGGCAACGATGAGCTGCGTCCGGTCATGAGCGGAATCTTCTTTGAGCTCGGCACCGACTCCCTGCGCTTTGTAGCCACCGACGCTCACCGCTTGGTACGCTACAGCCGCACCGATGCTAAAGCCGACAAGGCAGCCTCATTCATCGTCCCTAAAAAGCCGCTGAACCTGCTCAAAGGTGTAGTGGCCACCTCAGAGGACCCCATCGTTATGGAATACACCGAGAGCAACGCGCGCTTCTCCTTTGAAGGCGTGACCTTGATGTGCCGCCTGATCGAAGGGCAGTACCCCAACTACTCGGCAGTTATCCCTACCGACAACCCCAACCGCATGACCATCGGCCGCACCGATTTGCTGCAGTCGATCAAGCGCGTGAGCATCTTTGCCAACAAAACCACCCACCAGGCCCGCCTGAAGCTGACCGGTTCAGAACTGAGCATCTCTGCAGAGGACCTCGATTTTGCCAACGAGGCAAACGAGCGCCTGACTTGCAGCTACGCAGGAGAGGACATGGAGATCGGATTCAACAGCCGTTTTCTGGTGGACATGCTCGGCAACATTGCCACCGAGAGCGTGCACTTGGATTTGAGCGCACCCAACCGCGCGGGCATCCTGCTTCCAGCCGACCCGGAGAACACCGATGAGGACATCCTCATGCTGGTGATGCCGGTGATGCTCAACAATTAATTTCCGGCTTTTTGCCGATTGAATTTGGAAGTTAGTCGGGGGAAGTCGTATCTTCACGGCGCTTGCTAAGCAACCTCAACCAAAACCACACCATATTAAAGCCGCTCCACCAGGTGCGGTTTTTTTTTGTGCCCAACCGGCTGATCCTGAGCAAAAAAAAGGCGACCGAGGCCGCCTTTTTGAAAGTCTATTTGGGAGCGAACGTTACGCAAACGTAGGCGCGACTACCAAGTCTTTGGTGCCATGGGTCCAATCGTAGAACCCTTCGCCTGATTTGACACCTTTTTTGCCAGCCATTACCATGTTGACCAGTAGCGGGCACGGCGCGTACTTGGTGTTGCCAAGTCCGTCGTACAACACGTTCAGAATCGACAGGCACACGTCCAAGCCAATGAAGTCGGCCAATTGCAGCGGGCCCATGGGGTGTGCCATGCCAAGCTTCATCACCGTGTCGATTTCTTGCACGCCGGCCACGCCTTCGTGCAGGGTGATGATGGCTTCATTGATCATCGGCATCAGGATGCGGTTGGCCACAAAGCCAGGGTAGTCGTTCACCTCCACAGGCACCTTGCCGAGCTTTTTGCTCATCTCCATCACCGTGTTGGTGGTGGCGTCTGAAGTCGCGTAGCCGCGTATGACCTCCACCAGTTTCATCACCGGAACGGGGTTCATGAAGTGCATGCCAATCACTTGATCCGGACGGCCGGTCACCGCCGCAATCTTGGTGATTGAGATCGAGGAGGTGTTGGTGGACAGAATGCAGCCTTCGGGGGCGTTGGCATCCATGTCGCGGAAGATCTTGAGTTTGAGGTCCACATTTTCGGTGGCGGCCTCTACCACGAGGTCAGCGGCAGACACGCCGGTGGCTAAGTCGGTGTTGGTTTGGATGCGGCCAAGGGTGGCTGCTTTGTCGGCCTCGGTGATCCGTTCTTTTTTGATCATGCGGTCCAGGTTCTTGCCAATGGTGGCGAGCGCCTTTTCGAGTGCTGCGTCCGAGATGTCTACCAAGGTGACGTCAAATCCGCTTTGAGCGAATACGTGCGCAATACCATTGCCCATGGTGCCTGCGCCGATGACGGTGATGTTTTTCATGTGAAGGTTGGGTTTTCGCGGTGCGCAAGGTACCCAATGGATTTGACCTGTATTCACAAGCCGGGCCGGATAATCTTCGTGGCGTGGTGACCTCGGGCGGGTGCAAAACGTCCAATTTGCAGTATGGCCAATCCCTTGCCACCGAGACCCGCTTGGAAAGACCGTTTGCACGAAATCATTTTCGAGGCAGACACCCGTGCAGGCAAACGCTTTGACATCGTGCTGCTGTGGGTCATTTTGGCCTCGGTTGCGGTGGTCATGTTGGAAAGTGTGCAGCTCATCGCAGATGCATACAGCACATGGTTGTTCGTCTTGGAATGGACCTTTACGATTTTCTTTACCATCGAGTACATCCTGCGATTGATTTCGGTGCGCAAGCCCTGGAAGTATGCCATCAGCTTTTTTGGGATCGTGGACCTGCTGAGCATTTTGCCGAGTTATCTGGCGCTGTTTCAGTTGGGGCAAAGCTCGCTGCGCATCATCCGAATTATGCGCTTGCTGCGGGTGTTCCGGGTGCTGAAGTTGTTCGGATTTGTGCGACAGGCCAAGCAGTTGCGTTCCGCGCTCAGGGCCAGCTCACCTAAGATTGCGGTGTTCTTACTCGCGGTGTTGGTGGCCACCGTGCTCATGGGTACGGTCATGTACATCATCGAAGACCCCAAAGACGGATTCACGTCCATCCCAAGAAGCATCTATTGGGCCATCGTCACCCTGACCACTGTGGGCTATGGAGATATTGCCCCTCAGACTGCGCTTGGACAAGCTTTGGCGGGATTGATCATGATCATCGGTTACGCCATCATTGCGGTCCCCACAGGCATCGTCAGTCTCGAAATGTCCAAAGCCGACAATTCAAATACCCAGAGCTGCCCCTCGTGCAGCAAGGAGGGGCACGACGACGACGCCACCTACTGCAAATTCTGCGGGGAGGAGCTTTAGGGCAGGTATCCCGCATAAAGCGCGTTAAATAGGTGTTTTTACCATTGAATTACTGCGGGACCAGCAGGCCGGGTTCTTTACCCCGGAGTTGACCGTGGTGAGCATCCACGGTTGTACCGCTTCTACCCAGCGTTCGCTCAACATCGACGACCGCTTCAACATTTACGTACCCAACACCTTCACCCCAGACGACGACGGGGTGAACGACACGTTCTCGCCCATCCTCACGGGCATTGGCCTGATTGAGGAATACAACTTTGCCATCTTCGACCGCTGGGGCCACAAGGTGTATGAGACCGACGATCCGGCCGGAGTGTGGATTGGAGACTTCAAGGGCAACGCTACGCATTACACCCAGGACGACGTGTACGTGTGGCAAGTCAAATTGCGCCTGCGCGGGGAAGACGAGTCGCGGTTCGAAACCGGACACGTGACCCTGCTTCGTTAACCCACGTAATCGAGTTTGGAGAGGTCGACCTTGGTTTTCATAAAGCCGAAGGCCACTGTGGCTGTTTTGCCTTCAATTTCCAGCACTGTGCCCCGTTGTTTGCCGGTGCGCAGCTTGACGGTGCACCCCACTTCGATTTTGGACAGGTCGGCTTTGCGCTTGGCGGTGCGTTCCTTTTTGGCCTTGGTCTTTTCCTTGAGCTTTTTGGTTTTGCGCTCTTCGTCGTATTTGGCCTTTTCCATGGCCAGATACTTGCGCACTTCTTCCAGCAGCTCTTTGTTCTTGGTGCGGGCGTTGTAGCTGGTGACAAACTGGTGCATCTTCTTGCCCTTGGCCAAGTACTTGTTGTTACGCTCGATGAGGGTTTGCTGGGTCTCCAGACGGTCCTCAAAGCGACCCTTACGCTTCTCGTAATCGGCCTCTGCCTCTTTGGCTTTGCGCTCGGCTTGGCGGGCGGCTTTGTTGAGCTTTTCCACCTTGGACTTCTCGGCTTGGAGCTCGGCAATGAGCTTGTCCATCTTCACCTTGCGTCCGTCCAGTTTGCCTTTGGCTTCTTCAAGGATTTCGGGGGCGATGCCGTTGATTTCGGCCACTTCAAAAGTGAAGGAGCTTCCCGGTTGGCCCACGCTCAGTTTGTACAGCGGTTCCAAGGACTCGGTGTCAAACAGCATGCAGCCGTTGAACGCGTTCTTGAGGTTGGCCGCCTTCATTTTGATGTTGGCGTAGTGGGTAGTGATGACCGCAAATGCGCCTTTTTGGTAGAGGCGTTCGAAGAACACTTCGGCCAGTGCGCCGCCCAGCTCTGGGTCTGAGCCGGTACCAAACTCGTCCAGCAGGAGCAGGGTCTTGGGATTGGCGACGTCCAAAAAGTGCTTCATCCGCTTGAGGCGGTAGGAGTAAGTGCTCAGCTGGTTTTCGATGCTTTGGTTGTCGCCGATGTCAGACAGCACCGCGTGGAAGAAGCACATGGTCGAGCTTGGTTCTGCCGGGATCAGCAGGCCGCTTTGAAGCATGACCTGCAACAGGCCAATGGTCTTCAGGGTGATGCTTTTACCGCCGGCGTTGGGTCCGGAGATCACCAACATGCGGCTGCCCTTTTCCAGTTTGACCGATTGGGGTTTGGTGGGCAAGCCTGCCTTGCGGTTGGTGAGCAGCAGCAACGGGTGGTAGGCGTTTTTGAGATCGACCACAGGTTCTTTGCTGATGCCCGGCAGGCTGGCCTCCATGTCGATGGCCAGCTTGGTTTTGGCCTGCAGCACGTCCAGTTCAATCAGCAGGGTGAGGTACCCTTTGATCAGCGGGGCATGGCTGCGCAGTTCGGCAGTGAGGGCGCGTAGGATGCGGTTGATTTCAGAGCGCTCATCGTCGCGCAGCATTTCCAGTTCATGGTTGAACGGGACGTTTTCCTGCGGTTCAATGTAGGTGAGTGTGCCTTGCTTGGAGGCGCCCAACGCCATGCCCGGCACTTGGCGTTTGTGGGTGCTTTTGATGGCCAATAGACGGCGGTCGTGCAGGAAGGCTTCCTGGGTGTCGCCCAGCCATCCTTGATCGCGGTAATGTTTGAGGACTTTGTTGAAGTTCCGCGTAATCACCCGGCGCACCCGCGTCATGCTGGAGCGGATGGCGGCCAGCTCTGGGGAAGCATCATCACGCACTTTGCCATGGCGGTCAAAGACCTTGTCGATGGCTTGGGTGATGTCGGTGGTGTGGTACACGTGTTCCAGCAACCCTTCTAGCCCGGGGAATTGCCCTTTGCAGCCTTTGAAGAACGTGAGCACGTCATTGACCGTGTTGGACGCGTCGTAGATGCGCACGAACCCCTCTTGGCTCAGCATGCTGTCGGGCACGTCTAGCAGTTCCAAGTCTTGGTGGAACTCTTCAAACTGCACACGCGGAAAGCTATACCCTTCGGTGCGAACGGTGTGAAACTCGTGCACTCGTTCAAGCTCGTCGCTCAAGTCCTTGAAGGCTCGGATGGGACCCAAATCCACCATGCGGTCGCGCGCAGTCTGGCTGCCGCACAGGTCGTGCAGCATGAGCCGGATGAGGTCAAATTCCAGGTCGGTGGCCGATTGGGTGTCGAAGTGCTTCAAAGTCGGTGCAGTCGCGTATTACAAAGGAAAACAGAACGGGCGTGCTTCCATGACCGTTTCGTCCACGGATTGTTCACAGGTCCAGTTGCTGGGCGAGCCAGGGGTAGATGGCTTCGGGCGCGCTCATGTCAAACCAGTGGTTCTCGGGGTCGCGTCGCAGCCAGGTGAGTTGCTTCTTGGCAAAGCGGCGGGTATTCATCTTCAAGGTCTCCACGGCTTCTTCCAGCGAACAGGTGCCTTGGAAGTAGGGGAAGAACTCCCGGTAGCCCACGGTTTTGAGGGCATTCAGGTGCCAGTGCGGTTTGAGCCGCTCCACTTCTTCCAACAGTCCGGCCTCCAGCATGAGATCCACGCGGTGGTTGATGCGCTCGTAGATCCAATCACGGTCTGCGTCGAGGGCGATCTTAATCATGCGAAACGGGCGAGGTGCAGCAGCTTTGTTCCGGTAAGAGGAATAAGGCTCTCCGGTGGCCAAACACACTTCCAATGCGCGCACGAGGCGTTGTGGATTGTTCAAGTCCATGCGGGCGTGATGCTCTGGGTCGAGCTCCTGCAAACGGGCTTGAAGTACAGCCAGGCCTTCGGATTCCAAGGTGTGCATGAGCTCGGCGCGGATGTCGAGGTCTGCAGGCATGTCGTCCAGTCCTTGGGTGACTGCCTGCACGTACAACCCAGAGCCACCAGCCAGGATGACTGCGGGGTGATCCGGAAAGATAGCTTCGAGTTTGGCGAGCACGTCACGCTCGTATTGCCCAGCTGAGTATTCCTCGGTGACCGAAATGCAATCCACAAAGTGATGCGGAGCCTGGGACAATTCTTCTGGGGTGGGCTTGGCGGTGCCGATGGCCATTTCCTTGAAAAATTGGCGGGAATCAGCACTCAAGATGTGGGTGCCCAAACGCTGGGCCCAATCGATGGCCAAGGCGGTTTTGCCAATGGCCGTGGGTCCTTGAAGAACAATGAGCGTGCGGGTGTCCGCCGCCATCAGATGAATTCGTCGAGGTCGTCCAGCGATTCGAAATTCTCGCCGCCCCCTTCGTCCTCCAAATCGTCGAGGTACTGGTCGATTTCGGGGTCGCCGGTGCGGGTGTTGCTGGCGGTGGCGGGTTTGGCGGGTTCTCCCAAATCGCCCAAGTCGCCGAGATCGGGCAACCCCCCCAACAGGTCCACTTCTTTGCTGGTGTAGTCTGGACTTTCGCCAAATGCGAGGGCCACACGAGGGTAAAGTATGCCTGGCTTGGCCTTGGACACTGTTTGCAACTCGATGTAGAAGCACCACATGCGGAAGAAGTCGTACACGTAGATGAGCTTCTCGTCCGGACGTGAAATCAAATCGCGCAGCGCAGTGGTGGACATGGAAACACTGGTACCGCTTTTTTCGGGCATGCCCATGTCCATGAGTGGAATTTCTTGGCCTTTGTCCCAATCCTCGTTGCTGAGGTAGAAGGACGCCATTTCGCCTTCCTCCCATTCAAAGGCGCGCAGAATCGCCTCGTGCAATGCAAGGAAAGTGGCATCTGTGGCCATTTCAATGTCGCGGAACACGTCCGCTTCGGTGTCAACAATGACGCGAAACTTGAATACGTTCATGGGCTCGTGGGGCAGCCGTCAAAAGTACAAAGGCCTGTGCCAATGACCTAACGCCCAAAGGAAACGTAGTCTTCTTCGTCAGAAGATTTGGCGGTCTTGAAAAAGCCCACTAGGTTGATGTCCAGTTGGAAGAATGGGGCTGGGGCGCCCAGCGTCGAGTAGGGGATATACCCACCTCCTGCGGCCACCTCCGCCAAAATGCCCGAGGGCCCGCAGCCTTTGCGGTACCCGATTTGAGCACCTGTGCGCAGCATGCGGCCGGCGTTGGATTCTACTGCCGGGTATTCAAGGGTACCCGAGGCGTCATTCACACGTCCGGTGCTGTGGTTGGCGTAAAACAAACGGTAGTTCACCCAGCCAGAGACGAACAGTCCGCGCTGCTCGGTACCGTAGTAGCCAAAGTAGCGGCGCACTTCCGGGCGAAAGCCTATGCCTGACTCCTCATACTTGTCTACGGCGGTGGACACGATGCCCGTCTCGCTGTGGTCGAAGCGGCCGAACTCAAAGGAGCACCCCACCGCGTTGCGTGAAGAATCGGGAGAGAAGGCATAGCCGAACCCGAACACCGGTTTTTGGGTGATGAGGTAGTTGGTGTTGAGGTGCAGGGAATGCGATTGCCCAAAGGCAAACACACTGCACACACACAGCATAACGGTCAGAATCAGAGGACGCACGGCAATCTAGGTAAGCCCTCAAATAGAGTACTTATTTTCCAGAAATACTCGGATGAATAGCTGTTATCGACCCATGAGATGCTTGAAACTGTAGGCGAGCATCTGAAATTACCAGCATTTGAGGAGACTCATGCCGCACCTCAAAACGCTCGGCAATGGCGTTGGACACGGGCCGGTAGGTGATCAAATCCAGGAGGTAGGCCTCGGCCTGCTGGGCAGGGTCCCATTGGGCTTCGAAACTCCGCTTGGCCATGGCGCTGACCGAGCAGCGGGTAGAGTGTTTGAACAGCACCACAGGGTGGTCGTGGCTGGCCGCAACGGCGGCATCCAAGTCTTCAAGGCTTTGCAGTGGCTTCCACATCATACCCGAAAGGTACGCAGCCATGGAAAAGGAGCAGTCCGTGCGCCCTATATTTGCCCTCCAATCTGACCGCATGGATACCCGGATCATCAAAATTGCCCTTTCTGCTGCCGCTTTTGGCTACACCGTTTACCTGTTTGCCACCGGCTCTTGGGGCTACGGCATTTGGATGTTGCTGTTGACCGCCATTATGGTGGTGTTTACGCTGCGCTCGGTGCGTTTGCTGTGGGCGCTGATCCAGCTGCGTCGCCAGAAACTGGAAAAGGCCGTGAAGATTGTAGACGGCATCAACCCCGAAAAGCTCTGGAAGAAGTCCCAAGGCTACTACCATTTCATCAACGGGACCTTGATGATGCAGCAAGGCAAAGTGATGCCCGCAGAGAAGCAGTTCCGCCGAGCCCTGAATCTGGGCCTGCGCGCCGACCACGACAAGGCCGCTGCCAAGCTTTCACTCTCGATGGTGGCCATGGCCAAAAACCGCCAGAGTGAGGCCAAGAACCTGATCAAAGAAGCCAAGAAATTGGACAAGCGCGGGGTGCTCAGCAAGGACATCCGCGAGATCGAGCAAATGATGAAAAAGCCGCCGAAAGTTATGCGTCAAAAGCACCAGCGTCACCCGCGACGTTAGATTTACGCCGCTTAACGTCTTGAAGCCTGCCCATGAGTTGCAGGCTTTTTTTGTGCAATTCCTTGCTGATTTGCTTGTAGTGGGCCCGCGCGCCCTCTGAGGCGCGCTCAAAGTTGTGGGCGTCCACTTTGACTGTCAGGTAGGCGCGTTCCTGGGTGGCTTCACGGATGATCTCGTTCAAGGCCATGGACTCCTGCGGGTGGTTCACCAGGTGGTGAAAACACTGTTCGGTAGCGTCGTTTAAAAGCGTTTCGATGGCGTTGAGAAGATCTTGGCGTTCCATAGGCGGGAGGGTGAAAAGTGGCGAGAGCCAGCTATCAAAGTACGATTCTTTTCAGACTTAACGTGGCTGAGGTCCCTTGTCGCACAATGTTCTACCTTGGCCGCATGTCCCAATTGGCCACTTGGCTCGAGTCCCATATGCTCCCTTGTAGTTTCAAGCAAGCCACCGGGTTGGATTGTCCTTCCTGCGGCATGCAGCGCAGTTTGGTGCACCTGCTGCGCGGCGAGGTGGTGGACAGCGTGGCGCTGTTCCCAGCGTTGATTCCCATGCTGGTGATGGTTTCCATGCTGGGGGTACACTTGGCCTTCAAACCACGTTGGGGCGCAGCCTTTCTCAAATGGAATTTTATGGTGGTTGCCGCCTTGGAGGTGGGCCACTTTGTCTTTAAACTTTGCTGACCATGACCGATCACAACTCCACCCTCGATACGCCTCCCGGACAACAACCCCTGCGCAATCATACTGCAGCTTTGGTGCTGGGTATTCTTTCCATTGTGCCCGGCATTTGCCTGGTGTACGGCATTGGTGGGGTGATCATGGGCACCATTGCCCTGGTGATTTCACGGGATGATTATGCAGCCATCAAGGCGAACCCCGCGGGGTACAACCCTTCACAGGTCAGCTCGCTCAAAGCTGGGCGCGTTTGCGCCATTGTTGGCTTGAGCCTTTCGGGCTTGTTGATGCTGGTGGCCATCATGTGGCTGGTGCTGTTTGGCACCATGATCGCAGGCATGGGATCCATGCTGCAAGGCATCGAGGCTCAGTAATTCAGCAGCCCTTCAATCTTAGTAGCCAAACGGTCGGTGGCCAGGAAGTCGTTCTCCAGTGGAACGGCAAACGGAACGGGCGTGTCCAAACTTGCGCAGCGCACCACCGGCGCGTCCAACGACTCAAAGCAATGCTCGGTGATCAGCGCCGAAAGCTCGCCGCCAATGCCCCCGGTCAGGCAATCTTCGTGCAACACGAGCGCGCGTCCGGTTTTGCGTACCGAGGCGTAGACCGTATCGGTATCGAGCGGCGCCAAGGTGCGCAGGTCGATGATCTCCAGGTCAGTATCTGGGTGTTGTTTGGCGTAATCGAGCGCCCAGTGCACGCCCATGCCGTAGGTAACGACTGTGGCTTGTGATCCTTCTCGCACGGTGGCGGCTTGACCAAACTCTAGTGAGTAGTAACCTTCAGGAACATCAGCGTTGACGCTGCGGTACAGGGCTTTGTGCTCAAAGAACATCACCGGGTTGGGGTCTTCAAACGCGCGGATGAGCAGGCCTTTGGCATCGGCCGGGAAAGCCGGGTAAGCGATCTTCAGGCCCGGGGTATGAAAGAACCATGCCTCGTTGCTTTGGCTGTGGAACGGGCCTGCACCTACGCCGGCTCCGGTTGGCATGCGTACCACCACATCGGCGTTTTCTTGCCAGCGGTAGTGCAGTTTGGCCAGGTTGTTCACGATTTGGTTGAAGCCGACAGTCACAAAATCGGCGAACTGCATTTCCATCATGCCCTTCATGCCTTTGATCGAGAGGCCAAGTGCGGCACCCACAATCGCGGATTCGCAGAGCGGGGTGTTGCGTACGCGGTCCTTGCCAAAGGCTTCTACAAACCCCTCGGTCACCTTGAACACCCCGCCGTATTCGGCGATGTCTTGGCCCATGAGCACCAGGTTGTCGTGCTTTTTCATGGCCTCGCGCAGTCCGTCCTGGACCGCGTCAATCATGCGCATGTCTTGGGTCGCTGCGCCCGGTGCGGTGGCCGGGGTATCGAAGTCCTTGAACACCACGCCCAACTCACGCGCAGTATCGGCTTCCAACTCGGGTTGGGCCAGCGCTGCTTTGAGGGCGGTGTTGATGTCTTGTTTGATGCTGGCACGGAGTTCGGCGGCGGTGGTGTCGTTCACCAGTTTTTTGTCCAGCAGCCAGTTTTCGTAGTTCTCAACCGGGTCTTTGGTGGCCCACTGGTCGATGATGCCCTCGGGGTAGTATTTGGTGCCCGAGGCTTCCTCGTGGCCGCGGATGCGGAAGGTGAGGAACTCCATGAGGATGGGGCGCGGGTTCTGACGGATGGACTCAGCAGCGGCCTTCACTTTGGTGTAGACCTCCAAAATGTTGTTGCCGTCCACCAAGATGGCGTCCTCTTCTGGAATGCCATAGCCCTTGGCCTTGTCCACAAAGTGCTCGCAGCGGAACTGTTCACGCGACGGGGTAGACAGGCCCCACGCATTGTTCTCGATGCCGATGATCACGGGCAATTGCCACACAGCGGCCACGTTGATGGCCTCGTGGAAGTCCCCCTCTGAAGCGCCACCGTCACCGGTAAACACAAACGTCGCCTTGCCATCGCCTTTGAGCTTGTTGGCCAGCGCGATGCCATCGGCAATGCCCAGCTGAGGGCCCAAGTGCGAAATCATGCCCACGACGTGGTGCTCCTTGGTGCCAAAGTGGAAGGAGCGGTCGTGCCCCATGGTGAAACCGCCCGCCTTGCCTTGGAACTGCTCAAACAAACGTTGCAGGGGCACCTCACGGGTGGTGAATACGCCCAAGTTGCGGTGCATGGGCAGGATGTATTCGTCGGATTCCAGCGCGCTTGCCACGCCCACTGAGATGGCTTCTTGGCCCATGCCAGAGAACCATTTGGAAATCTTGCCTTGCCGCAGTTGGCTCAGCATTTTTTCTTCAATCAAGCGGGGCAGGAGCATGCTGCGGTAGAGTTGCAGCATTTCGTCGTCGCGGAGGTCGGCCGGATCGTATGCCAGGGCCAAAGGCGTTTGAGTCTTCATGACTTGGTGTCGGGGTCGAGCAAATGTACACGGTTCAACTCGCATACCCTTGGGGGAGAATTGGGCAAATGCACCTTTCTTTGCACCGTGCCTTGTGAAGTAGACATTCGCCTGCACCCGGAAGACGCCTTCGACGCCGAACGCATTCTGAGCCAAGCCTCAGCTGCGGCCGGATGGCGCAAATCCCGGGTCGCCCACCACCGCGTGGTACGCCGTTCCATCGACGCCCGCCAACGCAAAGTGGTGTACCAACTCCGCGTACAACTGTTTGAAGCAGGGGAAGCGATCCATCCCATCCTTGAACCCGCAGTCTATCAAGACGTCTCCAACGCCCCGGAAATCCACATCATCGGCGCAGGGCCTGCCGGCTTGTTTGCAGCCTTGCGTTGCTTGGAGGTTGGGCGCAAACCCGTGATTTGGGAGCGCGGCAAAGACGTGCGTGCCCGTCGCCGAGACCTGGCAGCCATCCACAAGCAACACACTGTTGATCCTGATTCCAACTACTGTTTTGGAGAGGGAGGCGCAGGCACCTATTCCGACGGCAAGCTGTACACCCGCAGTAAAAAGCGCGGTGACATCCGCCGGATTCTTGAAATCCTGGTGGACCACGGCGCCGAAACCGACATCCTGATTGACGTCCACCCGCACATCGGCACCAACAAACTTCCGGGCATCATCGCCCACATGCGCGAGGCTATTTTGGCCCACGGTGGCCAGGTGCATTTTGAACAGCGCGTGACAGATCTGTTGGTAGAAGATGGACGTGTGGTAGGCTTGGAAGTTGGTGGGAAAACGGTAGCTGCCGAGCACGTGGTGCTGGCCACTGGGCACAGCGCCCGCGACATCTTTGAGCTCCTTCACCGCAAAGGACTCACCATCGAATTCAAGCCGTTTGCCTTGGGCGTGCGGGCCGAGCACCCGCAGACCTTGGTGGACGCCTCTCAATACAAACGCCCGGACCGCGGAGACATCCTGCCGCCGGCAGCCTACCGCTTGGTGCAACAAGTGGACGGGGCAGGGGTGTACTCGTTCTGCATGTGTCCTGGGGGGATCATTGCGCCCTGTGCTACCGAGCAAGAAGAGGTGGTGACCAACGGCTGGTCGCCCTCCAAGCGCAACAACCCGTTTGCCAATTCGGGTATTGTGACCGAGGTCAAGTGGGAAGACATCCCCCAACACCACGACAAAGGCCCACTCGCAGGTGTAGCCTTCCAGCGCGAGGTGGAGCAGGCCTGTTGGAAGGCCGCGGGTTCTACCCAAGCCGCACCCGCACAGCGCCTGGTGGACTTTGTGGCCGGCCGCCCATCCAAGGACCTTCCGGTCAATTCGTACCAACCCGGTACCGAGCCGGTACGTCTAGACCAGCTCTTGCCGCCTTTCATCGCCAACCGCTTGCGCGAAGCCTTCAAGTCCTTCGACCGCAAGATCAAAGGCTACCTCCATCCCGAGGCCATCGTCGTGGCGCCTGAATCCCGCACCAGCTCACCGGTGCGTATCCCGCGCGAAAAAGAAACCCTCCAACACCCCGAAGCCCGCGGCCTCTATCCGTGTGGAGAGGGCGCGGGCTTCGCGGGAGGAATCGTATCTGCTGCACTGGACGGGCGTCGGGTCATTGACGCCTGCGTGCAGCAGCAAGTCTAGTGTTGCAGTTTGGGGTGATCGGCCCCGAGCATGTTGCGGACTTCATCCAGTGGCATGAGTGCATCGTTGAACAAGCCGGTGATGGAGGCTTGCTGGATACCCGCGTCTTGCGCTGAGATGAGGGCATCCACGGCTTCATTGATGGTGTCGAAGCGACCAGTCAAAAAGTGCGTGGTGCCGTCGCCTAGGGTGCGGATTTCCACATCGCCGAGGTTCAGGAAGCGGTTCATGGTCTCGGTTGACACGGTGCCTTCGAATGCGCCCAGCTCTACAGTAAAGGTGATCTGGTCGGGGTCGATGGACATGTTCTCCACGTCGTCGGTGCGGTCCGCGAAGCCTTCCACCACGTGGAGTCCAGCTTCGGCCAGGGTGATGCGTGTGCCGTTTTTGTAAGCGGTCACGAACGCACCGTCAAAGCCTTTGTCCAGCAGGTCCATGCGGCGCGAGGCAGCATCACTGAAACTGTCGTAGCCCTGCGAGGTGTAACGGGTCAATCCGTCCTCACCTTGGATGGCCAGTACGTCGGGGATGTTGTGGAAGATGTTTTCGCTCAACGCGTTTCTAAAGGCGCCCATTTGCACGCGGTAGAACACACCTTGCTCGTCCAGGGAGGCCGGTGCATTGGCATCCATTTGGCTGCGCATTTGGGCTTCCATGACCGCGCTGAGTTCGCTCATGTCTTCCAGCTCGCCATTGTTGGCGCGCGATACCGAACCTTCCACGCCTTGCTGCTCGAGTTCGAGCTTGCGCTTGACGGCATCGGGCAGTTTCTCGTAGGCGCCCACCAGGTACACGTCTTTGCCGTCTTTCGTGGTGGAAACCACATCGTTGAAACTCAGCAGGAGGTTGATCTCCGCTTGGGTAAGCCCACCTTCTTGTGGGGCCACCTCAACGCTGTACGTATTGCTCCAGTGCGAAGGATCCGAGTCCATACGCATGCGGATTTCATCGTAGTTGCGCTCACCGTACCAAGGAATCGAATCGGTCCAGAACAACCATTGTTGGCGGAAGAAGTCGTCGGTCAACGCAATGCCGTCGGCATCGACTTCGATGCCCGCGGGGGTGTCGGGCTCGGCGTCCAGGTAATCGGGCACGCCATCACCGTCGCCGTCGAGCGGGCAACCGCGTTCGTCCACCGGCGTGCCGGCTGGGGTCTTGGGACACTTGTCTAAGAAGTCCGAAACACCATCGCCGTCGCCGTCTTCGTCCTCAAAGGCGAGGAGTTCGTGATCGGTTCCGCCCGGCAGGTCCAGCATGTCGCGGCCTTTCGGGGTTTTGTTGAGGTCGTAGCTCAGCCCCAGGTTGGTGTACAAGAAGTGGTCGTTTTGCGCGTTGGCTGCAATCGGACCTTCGGGGTCTGAAATGTTGTCGATGCGGTCGGTGAAGGTGAAGTGCATTTCGGCACCCAAGCGCACGCGAAAGCGGTCGCCGCAGTTCCATTGTACGCCAGCACCCACTGGTATGGCAAGTACCCGGTCGGGGTAGTTGCCTGCACCCTCGCTGTTGAGGCCGCGTAGGTCGGTTTCATACACGTAATCGCGCGAAAGCAGGATGGCGTCGTCCTTGTTCATAGCGTCTTGGGCGATGTTGCGGATGGTGCCGTCGTCCCAGTAGTGGTACCAGTACCCATTGGCGTCCATCAAGTCGGACTTGCTGAGGAACTCCATGTTTTCGATCCCCACGGTCACCCACGGCAAAAAGCCACGCTTGCGGGCGTAAAAGTTGCCGAAGTTGTACTGGAGATTCACCCCAGTGGATCGGATTTCGCTTTGGAAGTTCAAGGGGGAGTTGCTGGCCCACTCGTTGACCGTCACGGTCCCAAACAGGGAAAAGGCCTGCACTTGCAGGTAGTCGTTGACGTCAGCGGTGAGGCTGATGCGGTAACCGGGAGAGGCCGAGCCGGGGTGGTACCCACCTTCGTTGCCACCGATTTCACCCATAAACATAAATGTGCCGTAGCTCAACCCCAAGTAGGGCTTGATCTGCAGCTTTTGAGGTTGCACGGGGGCAGCTTCCGAAACCGCTGAAGAATCGGATTGCGCGGCAGTGCTAAGCACCACGGCCATGCAGAGGAGGATAGAGATAATTGTTCGCATACGCGTGCGTTGGTCTTTTCTCGCATACGCAAGGAATTCTACAAGGTTACATGGGAGAGGGGATTGTATAGTGCAAGGTCTTCCCAACCCCCACTCTTTTCACGCTTAATTCCCGATCCACTTGCCCTGAACAGTCTACTGCTTCAACCAAGTGCTACGCTCGGAACGTTGTAGTACCCCGAACCCTTGACGACGTCTACCTCAAACTCACGTCCGTGGCGTTTGATTTTGAGGGTCCAGTGGGCGGGATGTTCATGGCTGGAGAGAACGTGGTCGCCATACCAGAGGCCGGCGGCGTCAGCGGGGCCGCTCGGGGTGATGCCTTCGATCTTGTCTTGGTGGATGATCAGGCCGCAGTGGTCGGAGATGGTATTTTTGTTGGGGGCCAAGCTGAGCGTCCAACCGCGAGCGGCGAATGCTTCTTTCAGGTGTGGGAGGTAGTCCTCGGTGCCGTAGATGAGGCCGTCGAAGATGTGGCCCACGTCGGTACCACTGACCTGTTCGATCAGGCGGCGGTAGTCGGCGGCGTTATAGCCCTTGCCGATTTTCCCAAATTCCTCATACATCAGACGCATCACGTTGTCCATGCTCGCTTTCCCGTTGGTGGCTTGGCGGATGTGGGTGTCCAGGATGAAGGTGATCAGTGCGCCTTCGTTGTAGATGCTCACTTTGCGCCAAGGGATACCACGCACATAGCCGTCTAGCCAGGTGTCCCAACTGCTTTCGGCCACCGAGAGGTTGAAGCGACCGGCATTCCAGAGGTGGCGCTGCACGAGTTGGCCCACGCGCTTGGCAAATTCAGCATCGTCAAACACGCCGGAGCGGTGCAGGAATTCATCGCCAAACCAGGTGGTTACCCCTTCACACACGTAGCCGAGCTCGCTGTAATTCTCGCGCGAGAAGTCGTAGGGCTGCATGTCTGCGGGGCGGATGGCCTTGATGTTCCAAGTGTGGTAGAGTTCGTGGCAGGCGATGCCCATGAGCTCGCGGTAAGCATCCTCCTTCTCTAAGGTCTCATGCGGGCCCAACGCAATCACGGTGCTACGACTGTGCTCTACCCCGTGACGAGCCGGGAAGCGGGGCACTTGGTACATGAAGTGGTAGTCCTCCACCGGAATGTCGCCAAAGGCCTCCACCATTGGAGCGGTGAAGGCGGCATGTTCGCGTACAAAGCGGTCCAAGTCAAAGCGCACCTCGCCCATGATCCAGATGTGGTAGGTTTCGCTGCCCACATCGTACATGCGGTGCTGGAGCTTGTCGGAAGCGATGAACGGGGCGTCCATCAGTTCCTGGACATTGTCGGCAAACAACACAGCGTTTTCGTGGTGGAGCTGGCAAGCGATCGGGGTTGAGGCCGGAAGATCCAGCGCCACTTCAAACGGCGCTTCTTGGTGGTTGGCGTCGTAGAAAAAGCAGTTGACCGGGTTGACGTACACCTGCTCGTCGTCCAACCAGGTGGAGCCGGCGTTGAGCGTGTTGGCGGAGAACTGGTACTTGAGCTTGACTGTATCGGTGCCTTGGGTATCCACCACCCACAAGTCTTTTGTGGCCTTTTGGTAGGCGAGGGGATGGCCCGTGCTGTCGGTCACCTCAAACCCGCGAATGCTTTTGGCGAAGTTCCCCAGCTCGTAGCGACCTGGGCGCCAAGCGGGCAATTGCAAATGCAACGTGTCGCCGGCGGCTTGAAATTCGGCGTCAAAGTGGATGAACTGGCGGTGGCGGTGTGGAAAGCTCAGGCGGTACCGGGTCATGGAAAGGGCAGATTTGAAGTAGATTCGAAGTCCGCAAATTCGTGAAAAGCCCGAGATGAACGCCCCCGCCACTCCCCTTGCCGAACGCATGCGTCCCTTGACGCTCGACGACTACATGGGCCAGGACCATTTGGTGGGCGAGGGCAGCGTGCTACGCCGCGCGATTGAGGCCGGCAACATCCCCTCCATGATTTTCTGGGGACCGCCTGGGGTGGGCAAGACCACTTTGGCGACCATCATTTCGCACCAACTCAACCGGCCCTTTTACACGCTTTCGGCCATCAACTCCGGGGTGAAGGACATCCGCGAGGTGATTTCCAAAGTCCAGAACCAAGGGCTGTTTGGCGGCAACAATGCCATCTTGTTCATCGACGAGATCCACCGCTTCAGCAAAAGCCAACAGGACTCACTGCTGGGCGCAGTCGAAAAAGGCACCATCACCTTGATCGGCGCCACCACCGAAAACCCGTCGTTTGAAGTCATCTCAGCACTGCTCAGCCGGAGCCAGGTGTATGTGATGAAAAGCTTTGACCGTGACGCCATGCGCTCCTTGGTCAGCCGAGCGCTGGAAAAGGACGAGATGCTGCGCGCACGCACCATAGATATCCAAGAGGAAGAGGCCCTCTTCCGACTCTCGGGAGGCGATGCGCGCAAACTGCTCAACTCGCTCGAGCTGGTGGTCAACATGAACCCGCAAGACCCGTTGGTGATCACCAATGATCTGGTGACAGACGCCATCCAAGAAAACCTGGCCCTCTACGACAAAGGCGGCGAACAACACTACGATGTCATTTCGGCCTTTATCAAATCCATCCGCGGCTCGGATCCCAATGCAGCGGTCTATTACCTCGCTCGCATGGTGGAGGGTGGGGAGGATCCCAAATTCATCGCCCGGCGCTTGGTTATTCTGGCCTCTGAAGACATCGGCTTGGCCAACCCCAATGCCCTGCTCTTGGCCACCGCCACCTTCGAGGCCATCGAACGCATCGGCTGGCCTGAAGGACGGATCGTGCTGAGCCAATGCGCAATCTACCTGGCCTCCTCTCCCAAAAGCAACGCTTCGTACAAAGCCATCGGCGAAGCCCAATCCAAAGTGCGCGAAACCGGCGCCTTGTCGGTACCGCTCCACATCCGCAATGCGCCCACCAAGCTCATGAAGGACCTTGGCTACGGCAGCAACTATGAGTACTCCCACGATTACGACCGCGGCTTCTCCCCCCAAGAATACCTCCCCGAGGAGATCAAAGGCACCCGCTTTTACACCCCAGGCAGCAATCCTGCGGAGGGTAAGTTGGCGGCTTATTTGAAGTCGCTTTGGGGGGACAAGTACAAGTATTGAGCGCGTAGGTATTTTCGAGTGCAAGAGGAAGTGCAAGCGGTGAGTGCAAGAGATGGAAGGTGCCAGACCGGTCAGAGTGCTGGTTTGTCTTCATCTAGTAGCGCCGAGTACACGCGGCACGAACCAACCAGTGGTGACGACAAGGGAACAAAAAAGGCCCCGAAACTCGGAGCCTTTTTCAATGGGTTATACCGCCAGGACTATGCGTTGCGGTTCAGAGCGTTGAGGTCGTCGAAGGCCATTTTGAGGCGTTCGATAAACGTTTGCTCCGCCACACGCAGCCATTTGCGGGGGTCGTAGTATTTCTTGTTGGGGACATCGTCGCCGTCGGGGTTGCCGATTTGGCTGTTGAGGTAATCGATGTTGCCGGTTACGTAGTCGCGCACGCCGCTGAGGAAGGCCCACTGCATGTCGGTGTCGATGTTCATCTTGATGGCGCCGTACTCGATGGCCTCGCGGATGTGTTCTTGGCTTGAGCCTGAGCCGCCGTGGAACACGAAGTTCACAGGGTTGTGGCCGGTGCCGAACTTCTCTTGGATGTAGTCCTGCGAGTTCTTGAGGATCTTAGGAGTCAGGGTCACGTTGCCGGGCTTGTAAACGCCGTGCACGTTGCCAAAGGCCGCGGCCACGGTAAAGCGGTGCGAGATGGCGTTCAGGTGCTCGTAAGCGTACGCCACTTCTTCTGGCTGGGTGTACAGCTTGGAAGAGTCGATGCCGGTGTTGTCCACGCCGTCTTCCTCACCGCCGGTCACGCCGAGCTCGATTTCCAGGGTCATGCCCATGGCGCTCATGCGCTTGTGGTACTCGGCACACGTGGCGATGTTTTCTTCGAGAGGCTCCTCACTCAGGTCGATCATGTGAGAGCTGTAGAGCGGACGGCCGGTAGCTTCAAAGTGACGCTCGCTGGCGTCCAACAACCCGTCGATCCATGGCAAGAGTTTGCGGGCGCAGTGGTCGGTGTGCAGGATCACGGGCACTTCGTACGCCTCAGCGAGGGTATGTACGTGGTGTGCGGCCGAGATGCTGCCGAGCACGGTGGCGCGCTGGTGCTCGTTGCTCAGGCCTTTGCCCGCGTAGAACTGGGCACCGCCGTTGGAGAGTTGCACAATCACGGGTGAGTTGACCTCACGCGCGGTTTCCAATACGCCGTTCAGCGAGTTGGTGCCCACCACGTTGACCGCGGGCAGGGCGTAATTGTTGTCGTTGGCGTGTTGGAGCAACTCCTGCACTTCGTCGCCGTGCAGCACTCCTGATCGAAATCGGGCCATGGTTCTCTAGTGGTTTGGTCGCGAATTTACATCACGCAGTGGCATCTGGGGCCCTGAAACGGGCAAGGTTTTCGTTTCGATGTAGTCTGTACACGGATTCCGATCTTGCACCCGTGAACGTCACCGATCAACTCGGCATCGCCCTCGCATTTGACCGCTCGCCGCAGCGGATTGTGTCTTTGGTCCCTTCCATCACCGAGTGGTTGTGGGACATGGGGCTCGAAGACCGCGTGGTGGGCATCACCAAATTCTGCGTCCGCCCCGAAACTTGGTTCCGCAGCAAACCCCGCATCGGCGGCACCAAACAAGTCCACCTCGACCGCCTACTCCCGCTGAAGCCCGACTTGGTCATCGCTAACAAAGAGGAAAACGCCGCCGCCGACGTAGAAGCCATCCGCGCAGCCGGCATCCCGGTTTGGACCAGCGATGTCCGCACCTGGGACGACGCCATTGAGATGATGCACCTGCTCGGTGAACTGTTGGAAGTGGCAGACAAAGCGTCAGCCCTCAACACGGAATTGGAGCAATCCGCCCCCAATCCAATCACACTCTCCAAACGCGCCGCATACGCCGTCTGGAACGCACCCCTCATACTCGCCGGCACCGACACCTTCATCCACGACATCCTGGCCCGCCTTGGATTTGAAAACGTCGTCCAAACCACCCGCTACCCCGCCTTCACCGACCCAGAACTAGAAGCCACGCACCCGGAAGTACTTCTGCTCCCTTCAGAGCCGTTTTCATTTGCTGAAAAGCACCTGCCCGCCTTGCAGGCACGCTTCCCCAATACTCAACTCGTCTTGGTGGATGGTGAGGTGTTTAGTTGGTATGGAAGCCGCATGAAGTATGTTAGAGAGTACGGAGAGCGACTTAGGGAGGAGTTGGGCAGAATAAGGAGTCTCAAAGACTGTTAACTGAGTACATTAGAAGTTGATTTCACGAGTAATAATTGAAGGGGTTTATGGAGTTGAATGCACTGATTTATTTTCTTTCTGCTGGATTCATTCTTTCAAATTCATTGGTTTTAGGCCTATTATTCCTTATAGCCAAGTCTGACAACAGAGGGGCAAACATCTTTCTTGGACTATTTTTTTGGAGTATTGCAGGTAACTTATGTAATGATTTTCTTACCTATTTCCAGATCAATGAAGAATTAGGTGTCTCGCTGTTCATAGTTGAACCTTTTCTTTTTAGCCTGCCGCTGTTGTTCCTCTATTTATTGGCAACAATGAATAAAGAGATCAGAACATGGCACTACCTACTCTTTCTCCCAGGTGTTCTCCATAATATATTGATACACTCTGATGGATTGTTCTTCAAAGAGAGTGTCACGACCATTTTTGAAACAATCGTTTACTTCTTGGAGATCGCTTTGTTGGTATATGCGTACAGCCTATTACGTTACCACCATAAGAGGATATTCGATTATTATTCGGATATAGAGAATAAAACGCTTGCCTGGTTAAAAAGCATTTTTGCTCTGAATGTCCTGGTTCATTTATTCAGTATATCCACGTTTATCATGGATCTGTCGCATATGGAGGTTCTTGAATTCGCAATAGACACCTTTGCCATAGGCCTAACCTTATTCATGGTTTTCTGGACTGCTTATAATGGCTTTTCACAGCCAGGAATCTTCAAGCAACAGCTTTCATTGACCGTTCCTAATCTAGGAAGCATTGAAACAACTATTCTTAAGCAAACCCGAGATGTCAACTTGGAAAAGGACATGATCGGCACAGTTGAGAAGAGTAGCACCACCCATTTAACAAAAGATAGAGCTCCCATCTCAGGCCAGCACAGTCATAAGCCTAAAGAAAACGAACCGCAATGTGGCGGGGGGAAGTCGATGATCTCTGATTTTGACATGCAACGATTTAATGCAATTAAAGAGCTCATTTGGGAACAAGAACTCTTCACCAAGCCAAAATTGACTTTACGTGATTTATCAGAAGCAGCAGATTTGAAGGAGAAGGAATTATCACGTTTGATAAATGAGTGTGGGCAAATCAGTTTTTACCAGCTTATCAACGGTTATCGTATAGACAAATTCAAAGCTTTGTCGGAAACTTCAAAGGCTGACGAATTGTCAATTTGGGGATTGGCAATGGAAGTTGGGTTTTCTTCAAAGTCAGCATTTTATAGCTTGTTCAAAGAGCATGAGGCAATGACTCCGTTACAATACCAAACGGCTCAAAAAAAGTCCATCTAGAAGCAGAAGGACTGTTTTCATTGACTGTACCCCTTGTTGGAGTAATGGTTCAGTTATGCTTGCAGAAAAAATATCTGAATTATGAAACAAACAATTGGAAGCTGCCTCTTACTAATGACGGTTGCTGTAACTGCGAATGCGCAAAGCTATTTAGGACAATGGTATTCGGAGGAGATTGACACCTACTTGTTGTTTGATGCTGATAGTCTCGTTTATGCATACGGAGTCCAACCAGAGGATTGCTATGAGTTCGAAACATTCGCACACGTTGACAATGGCGAATTCATTGATATCTCTGACGTTGATGGGTCATTGTCGATTCCGTATGTGTTGGTGGCAGACACATTACTCATAGAAGAAGAGGAAGGTGAGGTAGCTTTTGTTGTCAACAACCAAGATTTGAGTTCATTACTGAATTGTGCGGATTTATATTCTTGGTCCTGTGGTAGTCAAGGGTGTTATCAAACAGATGCAGGAGAAGGCGATTATCTGACAGAAGTTGACTGTGCAGAATTTTGTTCGTTCACATCCATTGAGGAGGTCGAAGTAAAACGAGTACTGGTTTACCCTAATCCTTTCAGAGACCATGCAGTACTCGAGTTCAAGGACAACCCGATTGAATACAATTTATACGATATCAACGGCAGAATCCATCGATCTGAAAGAGTGATAGGAAAACGTTTAGAGCTTAACAAGGGAGACCTGCCATCAGGCATTTACCATTTGGAGGTGGTTTGGAAATCCACAGTATCAACGGTAAGACTGATCATAGAGTAGGAAGTACGAACAATAGTCGACCGAACGAATCAGAGGAAACTAAGATAATGAATACGACAGCAGTGATAATGGCCTTGGTATTTGGGATTTTCCTGGTAGGCGCTTTAAATTCTTGCAAACACGACCCAATTGGCAAATCCGGTTGTACGGACATCAACGCGTGCAATTACGACCTAGATGCTACAGTGGACAATGGTTCATGCAATTATGAACAGTTTGGGTATGATTGTGACGGAAACATTATTAGCATGAGGACTGCACTTGACCATGCGTATGAATGTGAATCTGTTTTGGGGCCACTTCCGAGATTTAGTTGCGCTGACGCGATAGAAGTTCCAAGTACTCTAAATGGTATTCCCCAAACTTATCCGGAAACAGAGGAAGGAAATGGCAGTCCGGATCCAAATGACTGTGACCATCCATGGGCTTTTGGTATGGCTTGTCAAACAGGAAATAAAGTCGGTCGATATCAAGGGTTAAATCCAGATGGCTCTGAAAATTCTGATGTTGTGTTCATGACCTTTTGCCGCGATGGAGGATTGGGTGTTATTGGACATAAACTTTCTACTGGGGAAACGTGCTTCTTTTCAATAGTTGATGGTGGTGACCCGAATAATTCCCCAATGCCAGGGGAGAATGGATATAATGAAGCATGGATGACCCCAAGCGTTGTAGCTGCTGATAATTGTCAGAATTGTCATATGGCAAGCCCTTTTTTGCATACACCAGCGGTTGACCAATTAATGAATCCAGATAATCCAACAGAACTACTCGTTCCATTAACAGGAAATAACCCTTATTCTATTATTGGAACAGAATTTCATCAACCACATACCACAACTATTCAGAACTCTTGTACGTCTTGTCACCGACCTCAATGCACCCAACATTTTGAGAACTATCCTTTGGATGAATTAACAATGCCCCCACCGTTCCAAAATGCAACGGAATTTGACCATAGTTCAATTAGTAATGCAGATAGACAAGCGATAAGGGATTGGTGTAATATTTTGGATCTTAATTAAGAATTCTGTGCCCAACAAAAGCTATGAGCAATGCTGGCTCACGAAGTAGATGTAACCTCAGTGCTCGTGAGCTGCCATAGCTCCGCTTGGAGGTTTGGTTTGTTTAATTTAACCCAAATCGCAGCTTAATCTAACGGCACAGTGCAGGCCGCAACGGGGGAAGTTTCAAAACCGCACAGCGCATAGCTATACCGTTAAAAGTGTGTTCTAGTGCATGGGTTTGGTGCAAGCGGTTAGTGCAAGGCCATCACCAACGCCCCACTTTTCACTCCCTGTTCGCTTGCACGAAACCCTTCCACTTGCACCTTCCCTAAGGGAACTTCGGAAACTTGCTGAAGTCCCGCTTCCGCTTCTCCAAGAAGGCATTCCGGCCTTCGACCGCTTCAGCGGTACCGTAGGCCAGGCGGGTGGCTTCGCCGGCGTAGACCTGTTGGCCCACCAGTCCGTCGTCGATGAGGTTGAAGCCGAACTTGAGCATCTTGATGGCCGTAGGGCTTTTGGTCATGATTTCCTGGGCCCAGTCGTAGGCGGTTTGCTCCAACTTATCGTGAGGCACCACGCGGTTGACCATCCCCATGTCGTAGGCTTCTTGCGCCGTGTAGTCCGCGCCCAGGAAGAAGATTTCACGGGCACGCTTTTGGCCCACTTGGCGTGCCAGGTAGGCCGAGCCAAAGCCGCCGTCAAAGCTGGCCACGTCGGCATCGGTTTGCTTGAAGATGGCGTGCTCCTTGCTGGCCAAGGTGAGGTCGCACACCACGTGTAGGCTGTGTCCGCCGCCCACGGCCCAGCCGGGGACCACAGCGATCACCACCTTGTTCATGAAGCGGATTTGACGCTGCACGTCCAAGATGTTGAAGCGGTTGATGCCGTTTTCGCCTTTGTAGCCCGTGGTGGAACGCACGTTTTGATCGCCGCCTGAACAAAACGCCCAACCGCCGTCTTTGGGCGAAGGGCCTTCACCGGTGATGAGCACCACGCCAATGTCTTGGCTCTCGTGGCAGATGATGAGGGCTTCCCACAGCTCGTCCACGGTCTTGGGCGTGAACGCGTTGCGCACCTCGGGGCGGTTGAACGCAATGCGCGCCACGCCGTTGAGGCTTTTGAAGGTGATTTCCTCGTACTCTTTTTCGGTTTTCCAAGCGAGATCGGCCATGATGGTGGGTTTGACGTGTTCAAAGCTAAACACTTTGTGTGGGCTCCGGTTCCCAGGTTACGCAAGAAGTGCCCGCTGTCACACCAGCACAGGCACTTGCCTATACTCACGTAAAGCCGCAGCTGACACCTACTCCGCTCATGGCCTCGTTGGACAAAACCCCCGATGAAAAACCCACCGTTCAAAAATCAACACCCGCGCATCCACCCACACCCCCTTTTTCCTGAAGTTTGACGTCAATGCCCCGCCAACCTCACGTTCCACGTTCCACGTTTCACTTTTCACTCCAAAGGTGGATGGTCGGAGTGTGCCTTGTGCTGGCCACCCAACTCGGGTTCAGCCAAAAAGTGGGCGTCGTGCTCAGCGGGGGGGGGGCCACGGCCATGACCCACATCGGGTTCTTGAAAGCGCTGGAAGAGGAGGGGATTCCCATTGACTACATCACCGGATCGTCCATGGGGGCGATTGTAGGGGCGCTCTACAGTGCAGGTTACTCGGTGGCCGAGATGGACTCCATGGCGCGCTCACCAGAATTCCAGCAGATGTCTGAGGGGGTGTTGGACGAGCAGCTGCAGTTCTACTTCAAAAAGCGGGAATCGGATGCAGGGCTGATCACCATCAAGTACGGTCCGGGGTCCTACATCTCGCAATCGCTGCCCACCAACCTGCTCAACTCGGTGTTGTTCGATTATAAGCTCATGGAGTTGTTGTCGCCGGCTTCGGCTGCTGCGGGCTACGAGTTTGACAGTTTGTTCGTGCCCTTCCGCTGCGTGGCTTCGGATGTGGAGCGAAAGGAACTCAAGGTGTTTGACCGTGGCAACTTGAATGTGGCGGTGCGTGCATCGGCCACGTTTCCTTTTGTACTCAAGCCCATCAAGGTGGACGAAAGCTTGTTGTTCGACGGGGGATTGTACGACAACTTCCCCAGCCAGTTGATGTACGACGAGTTCTTGCCCGATGTGATTTTGGGCTGCAACGTGTCGGATGCGATCGGATCGCCCACCGAAGACGATTTGTTCTCGCAGCTCGAGAGCATGATCCGCTCCAAAAGCAACTACGACCTGCTGTGTGAGACCATGATCGTCGTTGAGCCTGAGACCACAGTGGGCACGTTTGATTTTGACAAAACGGGGCAGGCCATTGCCGATGGTTACTTGGCCACCCAACTCCAGCTTGACAGCATCCGTGCAGCGGTCACACGGCGCCAGCGCCCCGAGGATGTGAGTGCCCTTCGTGCCTTGTTCCGCAGCAAGCAAAAGCCGTTGGTGATCAGCGAAATCCGCATCGACGGACTCGAGCGCGCTCAACGCAACTATGTGCGCAAGCTCATGAGTCCCAAGTCCGAACACCTGAGCCTTGAGGAGCTCAAACCGGCATATTTCCGTGCCTTTGCCGATGAGGGCATCGAATCCATCTTCCCGGTGGCCATGGCTGTTCCGGGGCGCGACGATTACGTACTGGACCTGGATGTGCGCCGCGAGAAGGACCTCTTCCTCACTTTTGGGGGCAACTTCTCCTCGCGCCCCATCAACACGGGGTACATCGGGCTGCGCTACAACCTGTTTGGACGTTCCAGCACCAAGTTGATGGCCAACAGTTATTTCGGTAAGTATTACGGATCGGTAAGTGGCCGGGTGTTGTTTGACATTTCGGGCCGGGTGCCGGTACAGTTGGAGACCGGTTTCACGTTCAACCGTTGGGACTACTTCAGCAGCTTCGCGACCTTTTTTGAGGAAGTGCGCCCCTCGTTCATCGTGCTCAACGAGCGCTTTGGTGACCTGCAAGTACGCCTGCCTGTGGGCAACCCGGGCCGCTTGGTATTTGCCGGCAAAGGCGGGCGCATCTTTGACGACTACTACCAAACCGAAATGTTCTCGGCCTCCGACACCGCCGATCGCACCTCTTTTGACGTGTGGATTGCCGAGGCCCGTTACGAACGTTCCACCCTCAACCGCAAGCAATGGGCCAGCAAAGGAACCCACCTGGAAGCTTCTTTCAAGTGGACCTCAGGCGAGGAGCAGTCCATCCCGGGCAGCACCTCGGCGCTGCGCGACACCACCTACCTGCAGCACGATTGGTTCACCGCCCGCCTTTCGTACCAGAACTACTTCACGCGTATCGGTCCGGTGCGTTTGGGCTTCCGAGCGGAGGCCCTGGCCAGCACCCAAGACCTGTTTCAGAACTACGTAGCCACTGTGGTCAACGCGCCGGTGTTCAGGCCCATCCCCGAGGCGCGCACGTTTTACCTGCCGCAGTTCCACGCCCACAACTATGCGGCTGCGGGCTTGCAGGCGGTGTGGCTTATGGGCAATGTAGACCTGCGCACCGAAACGTATGTGTTCAACCCCGTCGGTATTCTGCGCAGTGACGCACAAAACCAACCGTTTTATGACTGGGCGGTGGATCCCAAATTTATTTCGAGCACCTCGGTCATATTGCACACTCCGATCGGCCCGGCAAGCTTCTCGGCCAACTACTACGATGCCAAGGCCGATCAGTGGAGCTTCATTTTCAACTTCGGGTACCTGATCTTCAACGACTCGGTTCGCGATTGATCCCTGCTTAAAGCACTACTTTTGCCCCAAATTCACCGCATGGAGCCCATCAAATTTGCAGTTATCGGCGCTGGCCACATTGGCAAACGCCACGCGGAAATGATCTTGCGCAACCCGGACGCCGACCTGGTGGCCATGTGCGACATCCGCAGCAAAGAGGACTGCGGGGTCACCTTCGATGTGCCCTTCTACCACGAAGGCCAGCAATTGATCGATGCCCACCCTGAGGTGGAAGTGGTGTGCGTGTGTACGCCCAACGGCCTGCATGCCCCGCATTCACTTTTGTCACTGAACGGCGGCAAGCACGTGGTGGTGGAAAAGCCCATGGCCCTCACCAAGGTGGAATGCGAGCAAATTGTCTTCACCGCGCTCAACAAGAACAAACAAGTGTTTGGCGTAATGCAAAACCGCTACAGCCCACCCAGCGTGTGGATCAAGGACGTGGTGGAGCGCGGACTTCTCGGCGAGATTTACATGGTCCAGATCAACTGCTTCTGGAACCGCGACGATCGCTACTACAAGAAAATGCATTGGAAGGGTTCTTTAGGCTTGGACGGCGGCACGCTCTTTACCCAGTTCTCCCACTTTGTGGACATCATGTACTGGCTCTTTGGCGACATCACCAATATCCAAGCCCGCTTCCGCGACTACAACCACGCGCACAGCACCGACTTTGAAGATTCGGGCAACGTGGCGTTTGACTTCTTGAACGGTGGCAGCGGCACCCTCAACTTCTCGACCTCGGTGGCCCACACCAATTTCGAGAGCAGCATGACCATCATCGCCGAAAAAGGCACGGTCAAAATCGGGGGGCAATACATGAACGAGGTGGAGTACTGCAACATCGCAGACTACGAAATGCCCGAGCTGCCCGAAGCCAACCCGGCCAACGATTACGGACACTACAAAGGCTCAGCGGCCAACCACGTGTACGTGATCGACAACGTGGTCAATTCCCTGCGTGGCAAAACCACCATCACCACCAACGCCATGGAAGGGCTCAAAGTGGTGGAGATCATCGAACGCATGTACGAAGCGGCGGACCGCCCGGTCAAGGTCCGAGGTGAAGTTTCAGAGACTCAGGTTTCCAGCAAAGAGGCGTAAGCGTCTAATTGCGCCTGCACATTGTGGGGCCAATGGTACTTGTTTCGCGCTGACTGTGCGGCATTTCTTGAAAGGCGATTCCACGTTTCTTCCTCCAGCAACTTGAGCATGGCCTGCGCCGCAGCATCCACCGATTCGCGCGGCACTACATTGCCGTCGTGGCCGTCTGAGACGATTTCGGCAGGCCCCGGTGCATCGGACACCACCACAGGCAAACCGCTGGCCATGGCCTCCACAATCGCCACACCAAAGGATTCTTCCCGCGACAAGGCGCAGAACACGTCCATCCGTTCCAAACACGGTTGTACTTGGGCGTGCGGCACAGCGCCGGTGAATTCCACCCAGTCTGTCAGTTCCAATGAATTGGCCAGCGCTTTAAGCTCGGCTTCCTGAGGGCCACCGCCCACCAACAGCAAACGCACCTGGCGGTCTGCTTGGCGACGCACCTGGTCAAACGCTCGAATCAAGACATCGATGCCGTAGATGGAGGCGAGCGACTTGATGGTACCAAACACAAACGGGGTGTGCAGCACGCGTTTAGGGTGGGACAACGTATCGGTGTCCACCCCAAACGGAATCACGGTTACCGGGGTGGAGGTGTACTTCCGCGTTTCTTCCGCCATGGCCTCCGATGTACTGAACACGAGGGAGGCGCGTCCCAGGCTGAAGCTCAAAATGCGTTTGAAGATCCCGCCCCGTTTGGGGAAGGCATACACATCGCTGCCCCACACGCTGATGGCGTAAATGCGTGCCCCGCTCAAGGCACCCAGCAAGCCGTAGCTACTGGCGTAGTAGGCGTGCACGACATCCGGTTTCCAGGAGCGCACCAAGCTGCGTACAAAACGCACGCGGCGCAAGAAGGCACGACTGGCAAAGGAGCCGGCGTAGCCTTGCTCTCCTAAGTGCACCTGCATATTGCCAGCGTCCACCAGAGCTTGGATGCCCGGCTCCACATTGGTGTAGAGCGAGATCAATTGGATCTCCACCCCTTGTTCGGTCAAGGAGCGGACCCACTTGAGGGTGTGTGCGCTAGCGGCGTCGCCCAGGATCAGCAGTCTCATGTCCACAATGCGTTTTCGATCTGGGCAATGCGGTGTTGCCAGGTGTTTTGTTGCAAAACCCCGGGGATGCGTGCCCGTGCAGCTTCAATTTCTTCGGGATGATCCTTGAGGCGGACAAGCAGGGCTTCCAAAGCATCAGCCGTCGGAGCCACCTCCCAGCCCACGCCGTTTTCGGTCACAAACCGTGCAGCTTCTGAAGGGCCACTGGCCACAATGGGCAATCCTGCCCCCAGGTACTCCAGCATTTTGAAGGGGAAGGCCAATTCCCGGTAAGCATCGGGAGTGTAGACCAGTGCGCCCAAAGTGGCCTGCTGCAACTGGGCGTCTTTGGCTGCGCCTTCCAAATGCAGGACTTCGGTGTCGTCCGGCAAGGGGAGGTAATGCTCCTTGGCGTGTTGCCATTCCGGTTGACGGCAGATGAGGTCCAGTCCCCACAGTGTGGCTCCAACCCCTTGCACCAAAGGCAGTACATCGTAGATGCCCTTGGCGCCGGTGAGACCGCCCACATGCACCAAACGTAGGTTGCGTTGGGATCCGGATTCATACGCTGCTTCAGGGCCGCCAGGAGGCAAGGCCAGTTTGCGTGCGTTTTTGGTTTCCGGTGCGGCGTTGAGCAGCCCTAGGGTAGGGGCAAACAGCACGTCGTAGGTGGCCGCGTAGGCCTTGAGTTCCGATTTGAAAAATGGGCGGTACAGCTGGTGAATCAACGTGCCGCGCCCGCCTTGCGGTGGAATGTAGCGCCAATGCATATCCCGGTAAAAGAGCCCGGTACTGATGCCGTGTTCCTTTGCCGCCCGTGCAAGCTTGAGGTCGGGCGATGGCCCGGGCCGCTTGGTGGGCAAATCAAACACGTGGGGGTAGGTGGCGCTTTCGGCGTAGAGCAGGGTAGTGGCGGGGTTGAGCGTGGGCAATTCCAGCACGACTTGGTCTACCTGTTTGGCGCGTTCCTTTCGGTGTCCGGAAATTTCAACCACCCGGTAGCCTGCGGCTTCAAACGCTGCGCGCATACGTGCGGGGCGCACTGCGCTGCCGGCATTGCCCCGTTCCCTGTAGGCAAACTGAATGTTGAACAGCACCGTTTTCATCTATCCCTGCGTGCGAATGAGTTTCCAGAACCACATCAACAGGCCAAGATAGACCACACATGTAATCCCCACATATACGGACAAGGCCGGAAGTACCGCATCGCCAGGTTCAACCGTCGCGTTAAGCAGTTGCGCAAAGCTCGCAAACCACAGGCCCATCAGTGCGAGCACTTGGCCTGAGATGCTGATGATTGTGAAAGTACGCTGACGTTCAAACACCATGGGCACCGTGCTCACCGCGCCGGAAACCATGCCCAGGCCAATCATAGGAGCCAGCACTTGCGCGTAAACCCCAGCCGTGCGCCAGTCTTCACCCAACACAAGGCCAAAGAGCCACGGGCCCAGCAGCATCAACACCGCCACCAAGGGCAAGGCAAACACCAACGTGTTGCGCAGCGTCTGACGGAAGAAACCGGCTACGGCCTCCGGATCGTTCTTGTGCGCCGCGGCCTCGCGGTAAAAGAGCTGTGCCGCCGAACTGTGCACGAGCCGAGCAGGTGCCCGCAGATAGCGCCAAGTCACCGAGTACCAGCCCATGGCCTTCACGCCAAAAAAGCCGGTAAACAGGAGGTTGAACACAAACTGTTGGTTCAGGGTGTCCACCACCGCCAGTGGCAAATTCCAACGGGGAAAGTCCTTGTATTCGGTGGTCAGGGGAGGGGTGTAGGTCTGCTTGTGCTGCAGCGCAGCGGTGATCTGCGGAATGAGCAGGAACGTAGTCAATGCGAAGCCCGCGAGCACACCGCCGATCAATCCTTCCGCACCCAGTCCGGTCCAACCCAGTGCAGCGCTACTCAAGGCCACCAAGATGGCGTAGGTCAATTTGGCCAGCGCCATGCGGCGGTACTGCCCTTGTGCATTGGCCAGTTGAATGAAGATGCCGTACACCAGTGTGCACAACGCCACCAGCGGTACCAGCCACAACAGGTGCTTGGGGTCCATACTGTAGTGTTGCCACAACGTCTCGCGAAACAGGTAGAGCGGTAAAAAGCTCACCACGCAGCTCAGCACACTCAGCTTGAGCGATAGCTTGGCCAAACCAAAGGATTTGGGACCGCCGGCACCCTGTACGATGGCTTGCTCAAAGCGTCCGGCACCTACCACAGCCACGAGCGCGGCCACGGCCATCACATTGGCGTAAACCCCAAAGTCCTCGGGCGTGAACAGGCGGGTCAGCACCGGAGCCGAGACCAGTTGCACGGCGAAGGCCAAGCCGTTGCCCCCCAGGAGCGTGGTGAAATTGCGCAGGAACGGGTTCATGGAACACGCCAAAAGTACTGAGATTCTAGCCTCAGCGTTGTGTGTTGTAGCTTTGGCCCCATGGAGCACGCACTGCGCACAGCTTGGTACACCCATCCCTTGCCCAAACCGGTTTCGGCTTGGCTGGATGCACATGCCCCTGCGCTGGCAGGATCGCACCGTTTGGGCGTCTGCGGCGACGGGCTGCAAGTGCTCGCGGTCTACGACAAGTCAGATGCGCTGGCTGCAGTGCAAGTGCTTTACCAAGCCCGCATTCGCGGTGTTATGAGTTTGAGCACACCGCCGTTTTGCCCGTGGACTGGCCCGTTCATCGCGCCCAAGTCCCAAAAGGCCGTGGCCGAATTGGGCGCGCGCAAACGCATACTGGAAGCCATCGCTTCAGCCCTTTTGGATCAAGGCAAACCGCTGATCAATGTGGTCATTGGCCCCGGATGGGAGGACCTCCAACCCCTGGTTTGGGCCGGATTCCAAGCCTCGCCCAAGTACACTTATCACATCGACCTCACCCGGAGCGAGGACGACCTCTTGGCCGCCATGGACAGCAAACGCCGCAACCAGGTCAAAAAAGGTGCAGAAGCTGGTTACAAACTCCAACCCGTTCCCCTCTCGGAATTGGCCCCCTTGGCCCGCACCCACCTGAAAAGCAAAAATGCCTTCCATGAACCCGAGGCATTTGCGGGCTTATTTGCCCTGGAAGAAAGCGGATTGATAGGTCTGGGAGTGTTCAAGGGAGAAGAACTCCATTCGTGGTTCATCTTTCAACGAGATACCCACGCGGTCTACTACCTCTTCGGCGGCGCCGGAACGGCCGGCCGTGGCGACACCGGCAGCTGGGGCATGTGGGCGTGCATCCGCCATTTCAAACAAGCAGGCATCCCCCTCTTCGACTTCGAAGGCAGCATGATCCCCGAAATCGAACGCTACTTCCGCAGTTTTGGAGGAACGTTGGTCACCCATTTTGCCATCGAAAAGAAAAGCACGTTGCAGAAGGCCGTGAGTCGGATTTTGAAACGATGAATGGGAGAGGGTGGAGTTAAAAGTGTAAAGTGAAGAGTGAGGAGTCGGAAGTTGCAGGTGAGGGCCTTGCAGATGGTTGATGGATCGGAGTGCACAAGCAATGTGTTGCTCTTTGTAGGGGATGCTTGCCGCTGCAAGGCGTCGCTGACCTTTATCTGAGTCCAAACCTTCGCTGTTCACTTTACACTTCAAACTCCCTTGTTCCTCAGACCTCCAGTCCAATCACAAGGATGTCGTCCACCTGCTCGGTGCGGCCTTTCCAGTCTTGGAACCTGGTTTTGAGTTCCATTTCCTGATCAATGAGGGACATGTCTTGGAACTCGGTGAGCATTTGGGTGAAGCGCTTCTTGGTGAACTTCTTGTCGCGTTCGCCGCCGAATTGGTCGTAATAGCCGTCGGTGGTCATATAGATGCGGTCGCCCTTTTGCAGGGGGATGATGTGCTCGGTAAAGCGCTTGTTGTCCACCTTGAACGTACCGCCAATGGCTTGGCGTTCGCCTTTGAAGATGGTGAGCTCGCCGTCGCGGATGAAGTAGAGGTTGTGGAACGCGCCTGAGAAGCGCATTTCCATGGCGTCAAAATCAAAGTGGCACATGCTCATGTCCATGCCGGTGGACACGTTGGTATCGGTCTCGTGTTGCTTCATCTCGCGGATCACCAAATCGTCGATGCCGTTCATGATGTCCGCGGTAGAGGAGGTTTGCTTGTCGATTACAACCTGGCTCAGGAAGTTTGAACCGTTCATGCTCATGAAGGCCCCCGGCACGCCGTGTCCAGTGCAATCCACCGCTGCAATCCAGCAGGCGTTGCCCTTTTGATAGTGCCAGTAGAAGTCGCCTGAGACGATGTCCTTGGGGCGCCAGCACACGAAGGATTGTGCGAAGCTCTCTTGGATCACCGAGCGCGAAGGCAGCATCAATTGTTGGATGTGCTTGGCGGCGATGATGGACTCGGTCATTTGAAGGAAGTTGGTGCGCATCACCTCGGTCATGTGTTCGCGTTCGTCGGCCTGTTGGCGCATGACTTGGTTGGCCTTGGTGAGGTCCTGGGTGCGTTCGCGGATGATGTCTTCCATTTCAGTGAGCACCTTGTTGAGCCGCTGCTCTGAACGCTTAATGTCGGTGATATCAGTCACGTTCATCACATAGTGCCCAGGCTTGTCTGGGGAAGAGGTGAAGCGGATTTGAGCAAACAACTGTGCGCCTCCAAAATCACGCATCTCTAGTTTTTCTTGGAATTGACGGTGATCGTTGACCAGTGCATTCAGCATGTTACGCATGGCCTTAGTTTCTTCTTGGATGAAGAAGGTGGGCCAATGGGATTGCAATTCCTGGACGTTGAGGTCACCAAAGAGGGCCAGGAAGGCTTGGTTACAATGTTCAAAATCGAGGTAAGACCAGAGTTCTTTGAGAGTGTCAAAGGACAACCCGCGCAAACGCGGGTAACGTTCTTTGATGTCATCGGGTTTGCGGAAGGTGACCTCACACAACGGAACGCCGGCGTGGTGGAAGATTTGGGTGAAGCGGTTCTCGGTTTCCACCAAGTTGAGCTTCAGGTTGCGGCTGGTGTTGAGCCCGTGGCGCTTGACCAAGGCGTTGTCGACCGCCACGCCCAATCGCATGAGCGAGGACTTGACCACGTAGTCGTCCACGCCTTCTTTGATGGTGTTGAGCAGGGTTTCTTCCGGGAGCTGGCCGGTGACCAGTATGAAGGGAATCTCCAGCCCTTTTTGTTGGACCAGCTGCAGGGCCTCCAGGCCTGTGAACATCGGCAGGGCGTAATCGGCAATGATTACGTCCGGCGCGCGTTCAGCTAGAGCCTGGATGAAGCCTGCGCGGTCTTTGACGTGGCGCACGGACCAGGAAGGGAATTCCGAGTGGATCTCGTGGCACATCAGGTCTGCGTCGAGTTGGTAGTCCTCGAGCAGCAGGATGGAGATGCTTTGCTCGGCGAAGGTTACGCCGGCGGGGCGTGCTGTGGTGCTCATGTAAGCCGCTATTGTCTTTTCAATCAATGCAGTTGATTACGGCAGGTTGAGCCGTTCAGAGTAGTACTCCAAAGATGGGAACTTAACCTTGGGTTATAGTTGAGCGGTCGGCGACAAATTGTGTAGGAGAATGTACTTGATCATGTCCGAGTTGTTCTCCATGTTCATCTTTTGCAGGATGCGCGAACGGTAGGTGGAGATGGTCTTGGCGCTCAGTTTCAGCTGGTCGGCAATCACATTGTTGGCCTTGCCTTCGCCAATGGCCAAGAACACTTCGTACTCGCGGTCACTGAGGAGTTTGTGCGGCAGATCTTGGTTCTTGTTGTTCATCTCGCGGTACAACAACTTGGTGATTTCTGGGCTGAGGTATTCGCCGCCGTCGTGGATGGAGCGGACGGCATCCACCAACACTTCGGGCTCAGAATCTTTGTGCAGGTAGCCGCTCGCGCCGGCCTTCAGCATGCGGATGGCAAACTGGTCCTCGGGGTACATGCTGAGCACCAGTACTTTCATGTCTGGGTAGAAAACCTTGATTTGCTTCAGCACTTCCAACCCACTTCGGCCAGGCAAAGACACGTCAAGGATAATCAAATCGGGCTGCACCTTGCGCAGGCGCTGAAGCAGTTCCTCACCCGAAGAAATATCATCGGCCAAAATGTTGATGTCGGGGTAGCTCGACAGGAGTTGACGCAGTCCTTGGCGGACAATCTTGTGGTCATCGCAGATAACGATATCAATCATAGCTCGTGGTTTTCGAATTGTTTCCGACAAAGGTATGATAAGGGTCCTGTCAGCGCGTTAGGATTGCATCCCTTGAACATGTAGGTGAATTCCTACACGCGTGTAGGGCTCGAACAGGGGCGGGGTGCCTAGTTGTTGTACGCCAACTCGTGGATCATGATGTACTTCACCAGGTCCGAGTTGTTGTCCAGCGCCATCTTTTCCAGGATGCGCGAACGGTAGGTAGAAATGGTCTTGACCGAGAGCGACAGCTGCCGGGCGATGTCGCTGATGGATTTGCCTTCGCCGATGTAGAGCATCACTTCAAACTCGCGGTCGGAAAGTGTGGTGTGGGGCAGTTCCGATGCATTGCTGTGCATCTGTCGGTAGAGCAGCTGTGAGATTTTGGGACTGAGGTATTCGCCGCCTTGGCCGATGGTGGTGAGTGCCTCGTGCAGCACATCGGGGGCCGAGTCTTTGTGGAGGTATCCGCTGGCGCCTGCTTTGAGCATGCGGATAGCAAACTGGTCTTCGGGGAACATGCTGAGCACCAACACGCGGATGTCTGGGTAGCTGGCGCGGATTTGCTTGATGACTTCGAGTCCACTGCGACCAGGCAGGGACACGTCCAAGATGAGCAGTTCGGTTTCGTTTTTACGCAAGACTTGCAACAGGGCTTCGGCGCTTTCCGCCTCGCCAACCACATCAAACTCCGGGAAGACGCCCACGATTTGCTTGAGGCCTTCGCGGACGATTTTGTGGTCGTCGCAAATGATGATTCGGGTCATGTTGTTTCAGTTGTCAGTTCGGGCGACGGGATGCGAATGCTGATCCGCGTTCCTTCGCCCGGAGTGCCCTGAATATCCAAGGAGCCTTCCCAGGCCCGCAGGCGTTCCCCGATGCCGAACAAGCCCAGTGATTTGGACTGCTTGGCTTTTTCAAGGTCGATGCCTACGCCGTTGTCGCGGATCTCCAACGTCAAGTCGCCATCGGCGTAGTCCAACTTCACCCAGGCTTGACTGGCTTGGGCGTGTCGGTTGATGTTGGTCAGGGCTTCCTGTACAATCCGATACAAGGTAGTTGAAAGTTCTTTACCCGCTGTTTCTAACGCGGGGTTAACTTCCAACTCGCATACGGTCTGGTGATTTTTGTTGTGCATGTCCACATGCCACTCCAAGGCGGGCACAAGGCCAATGTTGTCCAGCACCACCGGACGCAGTTCATGTGCGATGCGGCGCACGGTTTGAATGGTCTGGGTGTTGAGGTCAATCAGGTCGGCGAGTTTTTCCAGCATCCCTTCACGGTCCCAGCCTTCTTCCATGTCTTTGATGCTCTTCTGCACCCAGTAGAGTCCCAATTTCGCCGCGGTCAATTCCTGGCCCAGTTGGTCGTGGATCTCCATGGAAATGCGCTTCTTCTCTTCATCGCGAATGGTCTCCAAGTGCTGGGAGAGCTGGTGCAAACGGTTGTTGACCTCGCAGAGCGCTTGCTCGTTTTGCTTTTGATGGGTGATGTCGGTGGCCACCAGGATGACTCCTTCGGTTTGGCCGTTCTGCCCCAAGGGTCCCATGCCCACGTGCCACCATTGGTTGATCTGGTCGCCGTCTTGATCTCCGATCTCCAAGGTACGCGAGGCTTTTTGTGCCCAGCAGATGCCCAACTCCATCATGAGTTGGTCTTCGTGACCGGGAAAGAGCTCGATGATTTTCATGCCCACCAAATCGTGGGGTAGCTGTCCCGAAAATTGGCGGTTGGCATAGTCGATGATGCCGTTGCGGTCCGCGCGGAAAATCAGGTTGGGAGCGTTTTCGGCCAGCACCCGAAAGTTTTCTTCGCTTTGGCGCAGATTGGTGGTGGCCCGCTCTTTTTCCACCAGGTTGATCTTGTTCTCCAGCGCGTTGCTGATGGCGCTGGCCACACGGGTCAAGTCGTCCTTGAGCAAATAGTCGTCGGCGCCGGCTTTGAGGCAGGCCACCGCAGTTTCTTCGTTCACCCGACCTGTGCAAATCACAAAGGGGATGAATGCGTCGTGTTCACGCACAAAGGAGAGCGCTTCAATTCCCGTGTAGTCCGGCAAGTTGTAATCGCTGACTACCAGGTGAGGTTGGAGGGTGATGAACATCTCCTCAAACGCATCGCGCGAGGCGGCGTGGTGCACCTCGGTGGGGCGTTCCAATCGGCGCAGGTGGAGCATGAGCAGCTCGGCATCGCTGGGGCGATCTTCCAGCAAGAGAATCACCAAAGTGGTGTTTCCCGCGGGCACGCGGTCTTGGAAGGTAGGTAGCGGTTCAAGCATGCTCAGATCAGTGTTTGATTGTGCGTTTTCCAGTAATACACCGATTCGCTGAGGGCCACCGAGTGTTCGTGGAAATTAATGGGTTTCACGATGTAGCTGTTGGCGCCTAGGTCGTAGGCGCGCTGGATGTCGGCCTCCACAGCAGAGCTACTGTGGATGACCACCGGCATGGTGCTGAATTCTGCGTGCTTTCGGATTTCCTCGAGGACTTCAAAACCGTTCAGTTTGGGCAGCTTCAAATCCAGCAGCACCAACTTGATTGGGGTCATCGAGCGCACGCCGGCATACGCACCTTGGCCCAACAAAAAGTCGAGGGCTTCGGCGCCGTCGCGCACGAGAAACACATTTTCATCTACGCCCTTTTTCTTGAGGGCGATCAGGGTCAGTTCAGCGTCGTGAGGGTTGTCTTCAACCAGCAGTACTTCGGTATTCTGCGCAGCAGACATGGGCGTTCAGTCGTTCGGTTACTCACAAACAAAAGGGGCAAGCGCCCCTTTCTCTGTAGGTATGTGTCCTACATTTTATCCTGCGATCATCTCGTAGGTGACCATAAATTCTTCGTTTTCTGAGAACAAACCGTGGCCCAGTTCCAGCCACTTGCGTGCTTCGCTGGTGCTGCCTTCGCTGTCGAACATGGTGGCGCAGTGAATCAGCGCATCTCGCAGCAGGTCGGTTTGGGTCTCGGTCAGGGCGTTGCTCGCGCCTTCGCCCATGAGGGTTTCGGCGGTTTCAAAACTCAGCTGTGCTTCACGCGTGCTCTTGGCCTTGTGCTCCATGCACCCTTTCATGATCCACGCGCCCACATCGTTGTTGTCCAGCTTTGTGAGGTTCTTGTAATTGCCCTTGGCTTTGGTGTATTTCTCGCTGCTGATATGGCCAAACGATTCGCTCATCATTGCTGCGCGCAGCTCGTCAAAGAATTCGATGTAGTCGTCGTAATGCACATTGCTCTTGTCCTTCTTGCGATGTTTGACGGCATATTTGACGGATTCTTTGAAGGCATTCGGGTATTTTTCCTGAAGGTCCGGATCGTCGTCTTTCAACGAGATTTTTTGGTAGCCCATGGACATGTAGAGGTAGGGCATGGGATCCTTGCGGGTGTCCTCATCGAGCGTGTAGCGTTCGGCTTTCTGCAGTAGTTTCTCATACTTCTCGTCCACCAAAAGTTCCAGCAGATCTGGATAATCTTGGGCGAATGAGGGCAGCATGAGGCCTGCAAACAGAAAGAGGAGTAGCGATTTTTTCATCATAATCTGAGTTTGCGTGATCCGATATAAACAAAACTGGTGCCTAAATCAAAGTTAACACTTGAATTCCAAGAATAATTCTTCAATCCGACTTGTTATTATCGCCGCTGATGGCAACCGCTCCTGACACCCCACTCACCGGCCACGATTGGTTTGAAGCCCGCGGCTGGACGGCCCACCCGTTCCAACAGGAGGCCTGGCGGCACTACGCCAATGCGGCCGACGGACTGGTCAACGCCCCAACAGGCAGCGGCAAAACCTACAGTTTGATGGTGCCTGCACTGCTGGATTTGGTCCAAGACGGAGCACCACCCAAAGGGTTGCAGGTGATTTGGATCACGCCCATTCGGGCCCTCACCAAAGAAATTTTCATCGCCGCCGACCGGATGATCACCGAGCTGGACTTGGACCTGACGGTAGGCATTCGCACCGGGGACACCCCCTCCTCGGAAAAAACCAAGCAGACCAAAAAGTGGCCGCACCTGTTGATCACCACCCCCGAAAGTCTGCACATCATCCTCGCCCGACGCAGCGCCATCAAGGATTTGCAAACCGTACGCGCGGTGGTGGTGGATGAGTGGCACGAACTCATCGGTTCCAAACGCGGAGTGCTGATGGAACTGGCCCTCAGCCGTATGAAAACCTGGTGCAAGCACCTGCGCATCTGGGGCATCTCGGCCACCATTGGCAACTTGGATGAAGCACGGGAAGTCCTTCTGGGCAAAGACCGGCAAGGCAAAGGGGTGGTGGTGCGCAGCGGCATCCAGAAGCAATTGACGGTCCGCTCCATCCTCCCTGATAAAATCGAGACCATGCCCTGGCACGGGCACATCGGCATCCTGTTGATGGACCAGGTGGTGGAGCTCATCGCAAAGCACCAATCCACCTTGATCTTCACCAACACCCGCGGCCAATGTGAAATCTGGTACCACCGCATCATCCATGAACATCCGGAGTTGTCGGGTCTCATTGCACTCCACCACGGTTCCATGGCCAAGGAGCAACGCTACTTTGTGGAGGACGCCCTGTACGACGGCAGGCTCAAAGCTGTGATCTGTACCTCCAGCTTAGACTTAGGGGTGGACTTTCGTCCGGTGGATGCCATTGTGCAAGTGGGCGGCCCAAAAGGAATAGCCCGGTTTGTGCAACGCGCCGGGCGCAGCGGCCACCGTCCCGGCGCAGAAAGCAAGATTTACTTTTTGCCCACCAACTCCCTCGAGCTCATCGAAGCAGCCGCCATGCGTACCGCCATCAAGGAGCAATACATGGAGTCCCGCGATCCGTACTTCCGCACCTTTGACGTGCTGGTGCAATACCTCACCACCTTGGCCGTAGGCGCCGGATTCCGCCCCGAAGAAATCCTGCCCGAAATCCGCAACACCTTCTGCCTGGCCGAAATGAGCGATGAAGAATGGCACTGGTGCCTCTCGTTTGTCTCCAGTGGAGGACAGTCCCTGGCCAGCTACCCGGAATTCCACAAAACCGAAATTGAGGAGGGCCTGTACCGGGTCACCAACCGCCGCATAGCGCGCCGTCACCGCATGAGTATCGGTACCATTGTGGGCGACATCAACCTCACGGTCAAGTACAAAAACGGCAAGCGCATCGGCTCCATCGAAGAAAGCTTCCTCTCACGCATGCGTCCGGGCGATTCCTTTTGGTTTGCCGGACGCAGTTTGGAACTCATCCGCATCCGCGAAACCGTGGCCGAGGTCAAAGACACCAAACGCAAGACCGCCAAAATTCCGGCGTGGACCGGAGGGCGCTTGTCGTTCACCAGCAACATGTCAGCCATGCTGCGCAAGAAGCTGGAGGAGACCGTAGAAGGCCGCACCCAAGACGTGGAGATGATCAAACTCAAGCCCCTTCTGGATTTGCAATTGGAGCGCTCGCACTTGCCTGCTGCCGGTGAGTTGTTGGTGGAACAGTTCCACACCGAAGAAGGGCACCACACCGTCTTTTTCCCCTTTGAAGGGCGATTGGTGCACGAAGGCATGGCCAGCATTGCAGCTTACCGCATTTCGCAAGAAGTGCCCATCACCTTTTCGCTGGCCTACAACGATTACGGGTTTGAGTTGCTGAGCCCCACACCGCTGGAACTGGACGAGGGCCGCATTCGCCGCGCCCTCAGCATCCAACACCTGACCCGCGATTTGCAGGCCGGCATCAACGCTACCGAAATGGCCAATCGCAAATTCCGGGACATCGCTGTCATTTCAGGGTTGGTGTTTCAAGGCTTTCCTGGAGAACCCGTGCGGGAGCGACACCTGCAAGGCCACAGTCAGCTGTTTTTCAAGGTGTTTGAGGATCACGAACCGTCCAATTTGCTGCTGCGTCAAGCCTACGATGAAGTGATCGAGCACCAGTTGGAGATGTCGCGTTTTCGCGGATGCTTGGAACGCATAGCTGCTCAACGTTTGGTGCTCACCCTTCCACCCAAACCCACGCCATTTGCCTTCCCCATCATGGCCGACCGCCTGCGCGAGAAGATCACCTCGGAATCGGTGGAGGACCGATTGAAGCGCCTCTCGCTCGAATACCAGTAATCCTGACCGGCATTTTTTGCGGTTTTTTGGTGCTTTGGCGTCCCGCGATGCTAGGGGAGAACCCTACATTTGCCACCGGCCTGAATGGGCCCAACCGAAACCTTGCATGGGAAAGACTTTTGACCTCCTAAAATCGGCACTCACACTGGTGCTGATTCTCGTGGCTTTTGTGGCCACCGCGCAAACCGCTGGCAAAGAAGGTACGCTGCGCGGCTTCATCACCGACGCCAACTCCAAGGAGCCCGTCCTGTTTGCCGCTGTGTACCTCGAGGGCACCAACTTCAGCACCCAGACCGATGTCAACGGGTACTACTCCATCACCAAGATTCCATACGGCACTTACACCGTGGTGATTTCGAGTGTAGAAACCGAGGAGCTCCGCAAGGAAGTCGTCATCGAACGTTCCCTGACTTCACGCAACTACGAGGTCACCAGTAAAACCTACCAAGTGGGTACTGCTGAGGTGAGCACCTCCGGCGGCGAGCAAAAGAACCAGGTCCGCATCTCGGTAGAAAGCATCCAACCGCAGGACATCAAGAAGATCCCATCGTTCGGTGGTACGCCTGACTTGGTGCAGGTCCTGCAAGTGCTTCCGGGTTTTGTATCCACCGGAGACCAAGGTGGCCAGCTGTACATCCGCGGCGGTTCACCTGTGCAAAACAAAGTGTTGTTGGACGGCATGATCGTTTACAACCCGTTCCACTCGATTGGCCTCTTCTCGGTGTTTGATACCGACATCATCCGCAACGCAGACATTTACACCGGCGGTTTCAACGCCGAGTACGGCGGGCGCATCAGCTCGGTGATGGACATCACCACGCGCAACGGAAGCAAGACCAAGTTCGGGGGCGCCGCAGGCATCAGCCCGTTTGGAGCGCGACTCTTGCTGGAAGGCCCACTGCGTAAAGCCAAAGAGGGCAAAGGCACCATCTCGTACCTGTTCTCAGGCAAGCAGTCTTACTTGGACCAGACCTCTAAAATCCTCTACAACTATGTAGACGACGAAGGTCTTCCCTTCCAATACCAAGACATCTACGGCAAGGTATCGTTTGCCGGTCCTTCGGGTTCGAGCTTCAACGTGTTCGGATTCAACTTCTCTGACCAGGTGAATTACCAAGCCGTTTCGGACCTCAACTGGAACAACGCCGGGGGAGGGTTCAACTTTGTGGTGGTGCCTTCGGGCTCGCCGGTGTTGATCGACGGTAACTTCTCGGTGTCGGACTACCGCGTGCAGCTGGTAGAAGAGGGATTGCCCGAGCGCTTCAGCCAGATCAACGGCTTCAACTTTGGCCTGAACTTCAAGTACCTGTTGGGTGAGAGCGAATTCAAGTATGGCATCCAAGCCGTGGGTCGCCGCACTGATTTCCAAACCTTCAACGCCCTGGGTGTGAAGGTGGAGCAAATCGAGAACACCACCGAGATGGGCATCTACATGCGCTACAAGTACCAGAAGGGCAACTTGATCATTGAGCCTTCGTTCCGCGCGCAGTACTACGCCTCGTTGGCCAAGCTTTCTCCCGAGCCGCGCTTGGGCATCAAGTACAAGGTCAACGAGATCTTCCGCCTCAAGGCAGCCGCCGGTATCTATACCCAGAACCTGATCGCTGCCAACTCTGACCGCGACGTGGTCAACCTGTTCTACGGCTTCCTCGCCGGCCCCGAAAACCTCCAAGACGAATTCCTGGATTCCGACGGTTCCATCCGCGAAATTGAGGATCCGCTCCAGCGCGCGCAGCACTTGATCGCCGGTTTTGAGTACGACCTCACTGAGCGCCTCAACCTGAACGTAGAAGGGTACTACAAGCGCTTCTCGCAGTTGACCAACACCAACCGCAACAAGCTCTTCGCCGACAACATTGACAACCAAGATGTTCCCGAAACACTCCGCAAGGATTTCATCGTAGAGAGCGGCTTCGCCCAAGGGGTGGACGTGGTGCTCAAGTACGAGACCAAAGAAACCTACCTGTGGTTTGTGTACTCGCTCGGCAACGTAGACCGTTGGGACAGCTTCCAGTGGTACGACCCGGTGTTTGACCGCCGTCACAACGTGAATTTTGTTGCCTCACAGGCCTTCGGCCAGGAAGGCGAATGGGAACTCAATGCCCGCTGGAATCTAGGTTCGGGTCTGCCATTTACCCAAACCCAAGGCTTTTACCAACCCGTGGAAGTGGACGGCGGTGTAGGTTCGGACCCGCTCACCGACAACCCGGGCGATCTGGGCATCAGCTATGCCGGACTCAACGAAGGCCGTTTGCCAGTGTACCACCGTATGGACTTGAGCGTGCGCCGCACCTTCACCTTCAGCGAGGACAGCGCGCTGGAAATCACCGCTGGTGTGACCAACGTTTACAGTCGCGAAAACGTGTTCTACGTGAACCGTGTGACCAACGAGGTGGTGAACCAGCTGCCCATTCTGCCGAGCATCGGTTTGGACTTCACTTTCTAAGAAAACCGGGATTCTGAATTAGGATTCCAGCAGCTCACGGGCGGAGGCGCGCGCCGCTTCGGTCACGTTGGAGCCTGCGATCATCTCTGCAATTTCCTGCACGCGAGACTCGGCGTCCAGCACCTGCAATCCGGTGCGTGTGGACTGCCCGTTGGTGGTCTTGAATACCTTGTATTGGCTCGCAGCCAATCCGGCAATCGAGGGTTGGTGGGTGATGACCACCAGTTGCGAGTGTGTGCTCAATTCACGCAAGACCAGGCCCATTTTGCGGGCCATCTCTCCACTGATGCCCGTGTCGATTTCGTCAAAAATCAAACAGGGCAAGTTGCGGCGTTTGGCCAAGGCGGCCTTGAGTGCCAGCATTACCCGAGACATTTCGCCGCCGGAAGCCACCTTGGTCAGCGGCAGGGCAGGGGAGCCTGGGTTGGCCGTAAAGGTGAACGTGGCGCGGTCGCGGCCAGAGGCACCACAGTCGTCCATGCGTTGCAGGTCTACGTCCAACACGGCGCGTTCCAGCCCGAGTGCGTCCAGCATACTGCGTAGGTCGGCCACCACGGTGGGGACGGCGCCGGCGCGGCTGGTGCTCAGCGCGTCTGCGCGCGACAACAGGGATTCCAGTGCGTCTGCTTCCGCTGTGGCAAGCGCTTCGAGTTGGCTGTCGCTTTGGGCGGTTTGTCCCAAAGCGCTGCGTAGTTCATCACGTTTGTCTACCAAGGCCTGCACCGAATCTGCCAAGTGCTTTTGCTGCAGGGAAATCAAGGCGTTCAGATGCTCGCGAGCGGTAAGCAGCGATTCGGGGTCGCTGTCGGTGTGCTGAGCGAGTTCCTCGGCGGTGGCGGCCAGGTCGTTGACCTCGATCACCACCGATTTGAGCCGTTCGGCCAATTCCGAGAGTTCTGGGCTGACGTCGGCAATGCGGTCTGCGGCTTGCTGGGCCCCAGCCAATTGCGCTTCGGCAGCGGATTCCCCGCCTTGCAAGTGTCCATACACGGCCGAAAGCGCATGACGAATTTCATCTGCGCGTTCCATACGGGCCACGTCGATTTCCAGGGTGTCCAAGTCCAGCTCGTCCAGGGGCAGGGCCTCCAATTCACGGAGTTGGAAGGCCATGTAATCGGCATCGCGTTTCCATTGCTCCACTTGTTCGCGCAGGGTGAGGTGTGCGTCGCGGGCGGTTTGCCAAGTGTCGAACGCGGCAGCGTAGGCGGCCTTCTGTTCGGTATTGCCAGCTACGGCATCCAGCACGCCCAGTTGGAAGGTGGCGTCAGCCAATATGCTGTTGGCGTGTTGCGAGTGGATGTCCACCACGCGCGCGGCCAACTCGCGGGTCACGTTGAGGGCAACTGGGGTGTCGTTGATGAAGGAGCGGGACTTGCCCGAGGGAGTGATCTCACGGCGCACGATGCACTCTTCCCAGTAGTCCAGGTCGTGGGCATCAAAAAAGGCGCGGTGTTCAGGGCCCATGCGTACCAAGAGTTCCACCACGCATTTGCTCTCGTGGTGGTGCAGGGCTTTGAGGTCGGCGCGTTGGCCGAGGGCCAAGCCAAGGGCGCCCAACAGAATGGATTTTCCCGAGCCGGTTTCGCCAGTGATGGCGGTCATGCCCGGGTGCATGTCTACGTGAAGTTGGTCGATCAGGGCATAGTTGCGGATCGACAGCGATTGGATCATTACCCGACGAGTTTGTCGTATTTCGAAATGTTACCCGGGTCGATCAGCTTGAGGATGTTGAACACACGCAACTTCTCTTCCTGTTCGGCCGGTCCGAAAAGGTTCACCAATTCATCGGCTTTTGCAAGGAAAAACAGCTGCATGTTGTAACTGGACGGTTTGATCTGGTGGATGGTACGCAGCGCCACGATCGCGTCCGAAATGTTTTGACGCGCGAGGGTGGGATCCTCGTAGGCCAAGTCCATGCCCTGACGGTGGTATTCGTAGGCCGCCTTGCGCAGCGGCTTGAAGGTTTGGCTGAGGATGTTCTCCACCAAGGCAAAGCGGTTGCGCTGGTCGCCGGATGCGGTCCAGCCGCCTTCACCCGCGTTTTGGGCGTTGGCCACCACGGTTTGGGCCTTCAAGAAGAACGGGGTGCCGCCTTCCAACTCAAAGGTGTCGTAGTCAAAGGCCAGCATCATGTACGCGTAGTACCCCAGCAGGGAAGACAGGTTGTCGCGGTGCTGGTCCAAACCAAAGGTGATGAAGTTGTTGGGCGTAAAGAAGAACGCCACGTCCTGATCGTTGACGGTGAACACCGGAGTTTTGTAATCCGAGTGGTACACCGGACGGCTGCTCTGGATTTGCAGGCTGCCGCGAAAGCTGGTCTGGGTGGGAGCTTCAGAAATGGTGAGCTGGATGGAGCACTCGATGCGCTCGTCCACGTCAAAGGCGTCGTCGGTCCATTTGCGGGTGTTCATGAAGTCGGCCATCACTTCTTCGAGGGCCTGGAATACGTCGGCTTCTACGTTGGACACCTGCGGTGCAATCACCGAGACGTTGCAGTTGAATTCTTGGGCAAAAACGGCCGAGCCAAACAGGCTCAGCAAGCAGGCAACGAGCGTGCTTTTGAAAAGCGTCATGCTGAAATGATTTCGGTAATGGCGGCGGCAATGTCGCGAGCGACGTCCGCCTTCGATTTCAACTCAAAGCTACGCATTTTATTGCCCTTGAACAGCAGGGTAACCTTGTTGGTATCGGTGGCAAAACCAGCGCCCGGATCGTTGAGCGAATTCAGGACAATGAGGTCCAGGTTTTTGCGCTCCAGCTTGCCCCGCGCGTGTTCCAGCTCGTTTTGGGTTTCGAGTGCAAAGCCCACCAATACCTGATCATCGCGGCGTTTGCTTCCAAGGGTGGCCAGCACATCGGTGGTTTTTTCCAAGCGCACTTCCAACGCGTCGCCGGCTTTCTTGATTTTTTGGTCCGCACGGTGGGCAGGTCGGTAGTCTGCCACGGCAGCGGCCATCACCGCAATGTCCACCTCCGAAAAGCGCGCGGTGCACGCCTCAAGCAGTTCTTGGGCACTCTCGATGCGGGTGAAGCTGGCCAAGCCTTCGGGCTGGGGCAGGGAAGAGGGGCCCGAGACCAGGTGGACCTCGGCGCCCAATGAAGCCAGAGCGGTTGCCACTGCGTAGCCCATTTTTCCGCTGGAGAAGTTGCCGATGAAGCGCACAGGATCCAACCGCTCATAGGTGGGGCCAGCGCTCACCAGTGCTTGCTTACCCAGCAAGGGTTGGTTGCCAGCAAAGAAGGCGTCCAGGGCATCCAAAATTTCTTCGGGTTCGGCCATACGGCCTTTGCCGTGCAGGCCAGAGGCCAATTCGCCGGTGCCGGGTTCAATGATGTGGTTCCCAAACGCAGTGAGCTTTTCCAAGTTGTCGGTGGTGCTGCCGTGCAAGAACATGTCACGGTCCATGGCAGGGGCCACAAATACCGGACATTTGGCACTGAGGTAGCAGGCCATCAGAAGGTTGTCGCACACCCCGTTGACCATTTTTCCCAAGGTGTTGGCCGAGCAGGGCGCTACCACCATGGCATCGCCCCAGAGGCCCACCTCTACGTGGTTGGTCCAGGTGCCGGCTTCCTTGCTTTCGGTGAAGTCGCTCTTGACCGGATTATCGCTCAAAGTGGCCAGGGTGAGCGGTGTGATGAAGTCTTGCGAGGAGGGTGTCATGATTACCTGTACCTCGGCTCCTGCTTTTTTGAGCAGGCGCACCAGCAGCGCGCTCTTGTAGGCGGCAATCGAGCCGGTGACGGCCACAACGATGTGTTTTCCTCTGAGATGCATGGGGCAAAAAAAAGATGGCCGCGGCCATCTTTTGTTCGTGTGCGGCTTACTCTTCCGCTTTGGTATTTTCGATATCGGAGTCGGGATAACGGTAGTAAATGTTGTCCTCGTTCAACTCCTCGAGTGCAATCGAGTGGGGCTTGGGCAACCGCTCGTAGAACTTCGAAATTTCGATTTGCTCGCGGTTTTCGAAGATCTCCTCCAGGTTGTCCTGGTGGGTGGCGAACTCCTTGAGTTTCGCGTGAAGCTCCTCCTTTATGCCGCTGTTGATCTGGTTCGCACGGCGCGAGAGCAGCACTACTGCTTCGTAGATGTTGCCTTGTACGCGTCCGCGAATATCCTTCACTGAGCGGGTTACGGTGGTCTTCTGGGCGTTGGTGTTCTTGTAATCCATAGCGGCTATTTCATCGCGTCTAAGGCGCTTTGAGCGCGGTTGTACCAGGCTTCTGCTTCCTTCTGGCGCGAACTGTCCGGGAAATAAGCCACAAAATTAAAATAACTTTCGACAGCTTCGGCGTAGCGCGAGGCTTTCTTGTCTTCGATGCTGCGTTCTGCGTAAAGCGTGTTGGCTTCGATCAACAGCAGCATCACGTCTTCGCGGTACGGTGTGCCAGGGTTGCGGTCCAGCACCTCTTGCAGCGCCACGCGTGCCGATTTGTACTTCTCGGTTTTCACATACAACGCGGCCACCTCGTATTGCTTGGTGTCGAGCTTGGCGTTGAGGGTTTCCACCATGGTGTTGCACGAGTCCTTGAGCACCGCGTCTGGGAAGCGGTCCACAAATACTTGGAACTCACTGATGGCCAGGCGGGTGAGGTCTTGATCCAGTGAGTGGGGAGGGCTCAATTTGTACGAGCACATCGCGGCCAAGAACAAGCTCTCCTCTGCGTAAGCGCTTGTGGGGTAGCTCTTGGTGAAGTTCTTGAAGTAGTAGTTGGCCAAGTAGAAGTCACCAATGCAGTAATGCACCTGGGCGTAGGTGAAGTAGATCTGCTCGGCTTCCTCCTTGCCACGGTACAGGCCAATGAGCTCTTCCAAAAGCGGAAGTGCCTTGTAGCACTCGCCTTCGTTGTAGTAACGAAGGGCGGCTTCCAGCTTTTCAGACTGGGTCCCGTCTTTGAGGATTTTGTTGTACTCGCTGCAGCTTGAGAAGGCTACGGCCAGCACCAGAAACATCAGGAGTGTTCGCATGTGCACAAGTGGGACGGCAAATATAGCGCCGTAGTTACAATCCGAACGCACGCAGCCCTCGCGTGTTGTCCACCGACTTATCCCTACGCTTCACGCATCGGCAATTGACCGAGAAACGGTGTTCTGCGCACACGAAAAGCCCGTCATTGCTGAGAAACTTTCAACCCGGTGTGAATAAACACCCGCGCGCGCTTACACGAGGCCGATGTGGAATACGGACCTTTGTCTTTTGGGCACTGTTTGTGCAGACCGTGTGAAGCCGTACCTTTGCGGCCCTTTTTCAAAGACACGGTCCGCGCAGTGGACCTCCCGCTCCGTCCGGGTTTGACGGATTAAAAGTTGGAATAGATGGACATTTTTGATCGCATCAAAGCCTACAAAGGCCCCCTCGGTCAGCACGCAGAAGCGTCGCACGGTTACTTCACCTTCCCCAAACTGGAAGGCCCCATTGCCAACCGCATGAAGTTCCGCGGCAAGGACGTGTTGGTGTGGAGCATCAACAACTACCTGGGCCTTTGCAACCACCCCGAAGTACGTGAGGTGGACGCCAAAGCCTCTGCAGAATGGGGCATGGGATACCCCATGGGCGCCCGTATGATGAGCGGCCACACCGAAGTGCACGAACAACTCGAGCGCGAGCTTGCCGACTTCATGCAGAAGGAGGACGCTTACCTGCTCAACTTCGGATACCAAGGATGCCAGAGCACCATTGAAGCGCTCGTGAGCCGCAACGATGTGATCGTTTACGACAGCGAGTCGCACGCCTGCATGGTAGACGGCGTACGTCTGCACCAAGGCAAGCGCTTTGTATTCCAGCACAACGACATGGACAGCTTCCGTCGCCAGATGGAGCGCGCCACCAACCTCTGCGCCAAGACAGGCGGCGGTATCCTGGTGGTGACCGAAGGCGTCTTCGGAATGGCCGGCGATCAAGGCAAGCTCTCCGAGATCTGCGCCATGAAAGATGAATTCCAATTCCGCCTCTTTGTAGACGACGCACACGGGTTTGGTACCGTTGGCGAAAACGGCCGCGGCGCCGGTGACTACCAAGGCGTGCAAGAGCACATCGACGTGTACTTTGGCACCTTCGCCAAGGCCATGGCCACCATCGGCGCGTTTGTAGCTGGTGACCAAGATGTGATCAACTACCTGCGCTACAACTTGCGCTCGCAAGTCTTTGCCAAGTCGCTCCCCATGCCTATCACCGTAGGCGCGCTCAAGCGTTTGGAAATGATGCGCACCCGTCCCGAGTTCAAAGACAACCTCTGGAAAGTGGCTTCTGCCCTCCAATCCGGTTTGCGCGAAGCGGGCTTCGATTTGGGCGCCACCAACTCAGCGGTGACTCCGGTATTCCTCAAAGGAAACCTCGGCGAGGCCACCAAGATCACCATGGACCTGCGCGAGAACTACGGCATCTTCTGTTCCATCGTGGTATACCCTGTTGTGCCTAAGGACGTGATTATGCTCCGTTTGATCCCAACGGCAGTGCATACCCTCGAAGACGTTCAGTACACCATCGACACCTTCAAAGAGGTACAGGACAAACTGAACAAAGGTGTTTACGCGGGCGAAGACGTGATCGCCGACTGGAGCTGATCTCACCGTGGCCCAGCGCTACTTTTTGCATTTGGCGTACGATGGCGCTGCCTACCACGGTTGGCAGCGCCAAAACAACGCCCCGTCGGTCCAGCAAACCTTGGAGCACGCCCTCTCAGTGTACTTCCGGGATAAGGTGGCCGTCACGGGCTGTGGTCGTACTGATACCGGTGTACACGCCAGTAGCTACTACGCGCACTTTGATCTAGAAGACCAAGTACAGGACCTGGACCAAGCGCGTTTCAAACTCAACAACATCTTGCCGGCAGACATTGCGGTGTTTGCCCTGATCCCTGTGACTGCCGAGGCACATGCGCGCTTTGATGCCACGCGGCGAGGGTACGTGTACCACTTGCACACGGCCAAAGATCCCTTTGCGCTCCGGTCAGCACACGTGCATTACACCTTGGATTTGGAAGCGATGAATGCTGCTGCAGCCCACTTGTTGGAGGTGCGGGATTTTGGTGCGTTTTGCAAAGCAGGGTCCGACGTGAACAACACCCTCTGCGACGTTGTGGAGAGCCGCTGGACACGCGAGGGGGATCGCTGGACCTATCACATTGCCGCCAATCGCTTCCTGCGAAACATGGTGCGTGCAGCCGTGGGCACCCTCATTGATGTGGGCCGTGGTTACACTTCCCAGCCTGAATTTGAAGAGATTCTGCGTACCGGCAAACGGAGCAACGCCGGCATGTCGGCACCGGCGCACGGCTTGTTCTTGGCCGACATCTCCTATCCTTTTTTCTGATTTGCACCCCTTTCGGGTGGTTATATTTGCAGCAAACATGCAATCGATGAAGTGGACGGTTTGTGCTGCTGCCTTGGCAGCTATGGTAACGATTCAGAGTTGCGGCGACGACGCCGTAGACCAAGCGCGTAAGGTGGTCAACCAAACCAACCGCGAACAGCTCGAATTCGGCGGTGACCCCATGCCTTCACCCGAAACGATTGAAGCCATGAAGGCCGTGTGTCAATCGTCCATTGCCGCATCCAATGTGCGCGACTGGGACACCCACCTGGACACCTATTTGCCAGACGTATTCAACGGTCCAGACGTACGCAAGGGCTGGCTCAACATGGCCCACCACTACGACAGCATCGGCTGGTACACCGAGTACTCCAAACTGGACATTCGCTCCATTTCACCTTTGGTGCCATACGACGGTGGCCAGTGCAGCGTGATGAACGCAGACATCGTGCAACGCGTGTACTTTGGTGAGCAGTTTGCTGGAATCAAGGAGCAATACAGCAACATGATGGAGGAGCGCTTCGGCACCCGTGCAACGGTGAAGTGGGATCCTGAGATTGAAGAATACACGGTTACAGGGCGCGAGCATTTCTACGCCTTTCTGCCCGACACCAGCGATGCCATTTACTTGCTGCAGGGCCGCTCTTTGGAAGAGCCGTACATCTCCAGCAAATTCGAATTGTTGGACTTGCGCCGCTTGATGAGTTACCGCGACTAGTCGTCGGTTTCCTGAAGGACTTCCAGGAGTTCTCCGATCACATCGCGCATCCCGGGGTAATCCACATCTTCAAAGGCCTCAGGCAATGCAAAGCGTGAGGCATCTACCTGTCCCATGTTGACCTCTTTGGCCCGTATGCGCATGCGCATACCAAAGTGCTCGATGTCGTACCCGAGGAGAAACTCATCCAAGGCGTGGTACTGGTTACACCAGTTGGGATCGTGAATGGGAATGTCGGCCGTGTGCCACAGCTCAATGGGAGGCACAGAATCGATGATGAACTCAGCCATGGTCAGCGTACAGGTGTAGCCAGCGATGGTCGTGGTAGAGTCCGTAGGAAAGAGCTTGACCCTTGGGGTGTCGTCCAACATTAGGCCAATGCCCAGCGAATCCAAAGTCACGTGGTACTTGCCTTTGTTGGTTTTGAGGTATTGGTCAAAGACCTTCTGACGGTTGTTGACGATGAACTGGTTGCTGACAATGCCGCTCATGGCTTCCAACAGTCCTGTGACTTGATCCCCGCGGAAGGCCACTTCCATTTCTTCGGGGTAGATGTATTGCAACAGGTCGTTTTGGTTGAAGGGGAAGGACACGTCGTAGGTGATCAGTCCTTGCGGCACTTCTTCTTTCGGAGCGTCGTTGCATCCGATTCCAAACAACAGGGCGGCGCCCAGGAGTGGGGCCAGGCTGGCTTTCAACATCATGGTTTAAAGGTCTTGCGCGAAGTTGGGTAATTGTCAGCTGAAATCACCCCGGCAAGGTGGGAGTTTATGAGTGTACGGACGTGGATATCGCGCGAAATTCTTGTGTGGGAAAGCGCTGACATGCCCTGTGAAACTCACCGACCTGTTGTGTGGGTGGAGACGCCCAAAATGTGGAAATTCGCGGCATGAATGCACCAGCTGCGATGTACACAACCTTGAGCAATGCTGTGGTGGCCGCCGTTCGTGACCTCTACGGCGCCGAAGTGACCACCGACACGGTTCAAATCCAAAAGACCCGTAAAGAATTTGAAGGCCACTTTACCGTGGTGGTGTTCCCCTACGTGAAAATGGCCCGCACTGCCCCTCACTTGGCCGCCGAGGCCATTGGCGCGCACGTGCAGGAGCACTGCCCGCTCGTGGAGCGCTACGGCGTTGTCAAAGGTTTTTTGAACCTGGTGCTCACCGGTGATTACTGGAACGGCTTCCTCACCCAGGCCATGGCCGACGCCCGTTTTGGGTTTGCCGAGCCCGGTTCCAAACCGCTGGTGATGGTGGAGTACTCTTCGCCCAATACCAACAAGCCGCTGCACTTGGGCCACTTGCGCAACAACTTCTTGGGGTACGCCGTGGCGCGCATCTTGGAGGCAGTAGGGCACGACGTGCAAAAGGTGCAAATCATCAACGACCGCGGCATTCACATTTGCAAGTCCATGGTGGCTTGGCAGCGCTATGGAGACGGGGAAACGCCCGAGTCCAGCGGTATCAAAGGTGACCACCTGGTGGGCAAGTACTATGTGCGCTTTGACAAAGAGTACAAAGCCCAAGTCAACGCCCTGATCGAAAGCGGCATCGACGCCGACAAAGCCGAGCAACAAGCCGAGCTGCTCCAAGCAGCGCGTGAAATGCTGGTCAAGTGGGAGAACAAAGACCCTGAAATCGTGGCCCTTTGGGAGACCATGAACAGCTGGGTGTACGCTGGGTTTGACGCCACCTACACCGAAATGGGGGTGGACTTCGACAAGCTCTACTACGAGAGCAACACCTACCTCACCGGCAAGGACGAAGTGCTCAAAGGCTTGGACGCCGGCGCCTTCTACGAACGTGAAGACGGCTCCATTTGGGTGGACCTGACCGAAGACGGGTTGGACGAAAAACTCCTGCTCCGCAAAGACGGCACGGCCGTGTACATGACCCAAGACATCGGTACAGCTATTTTGCGGTACCGCGATTTCCCCGGGCTGTCGTACCAGATCTACACGGTGGGCAATGAGCAGGAATACCACTTCAAGGTGCTCTTCCTCATCCTTGATAAACTAGGCTTCGAAAACGCCAAGAGCAACTACCACCTCAGCTACGGCATGGTGGAACTGCCCGAAGGCAAAATGAAATCCCGTGAGGGCACCGTGGTGGACGCCGACGACCTCTTGCGCGAAATGCGCGACACCGCCAAGTCCATCACCGAGGAGCTCGGCAAACTCGACGGGGTGTCTGAAGAGGAAAAAGACGCGCTCTACAAAACCATTGGTTACGGCTCACTGAAGTACTTCCTGCTGCGCGTAGACCCGCGCCGTGGCATGCAATTCGACCCCAAGGAGTCGGTGGATTTCAGTGGCAACACCGGTTCTTACCTGCAGTACAACTACGTGCGTACCCGCGCGCTGCTGCGCAAGTATGGCCAAACCCCGCAAGGCCCGTTCAACATCGCCGACCTCACCGAAGGCGAGATGGACCTGCTGCGCAAATTCCACGATTTCCCAGAAGTATTGGCCGAGGCGGCCCAGAGTTACAACCCAAGCGTGCTGTGCACCTACGGTTACGAGCTCGTAAAAACCTACGCCAGCTTCTACCAAGCCAACCCGATTTTGGACGATGCCAATCCCGAGCGCACGGCATTCCGTGTGGCGTTGTCGGCCAAAATGGGCGACATCCTGAAGTCAGCCATGGAGCTGTTGGGCATGGGCATGCCCGAGCGCATGTAATTCCTGCTTAGTGTTGAACCACCAGTTGCAAGGCTGAGCGGCGCTCACCTTGCACCACCTCAACGGTGTAGGTGCCTTCGGCCAAGTCGGTGGTGGTAAACAGCCCCGATCCTTGGAGCTGGAAGGCCATGGCCACACGCCCTTGAGCATCGCGTACAGTCACGTCTGCCGTGCCGGGTTGGGCCAGTTCGATCCAGCATTTGTGGTTGGCCGGGTTAGGGAACAGGGATTCCACCGCAGCGTTCAGTTCTTCGATGCCTACCACAATGGAAATCTCGATGCACACCTCGCCTGAGCAGCCTTCGTCCCAGGTGTCGGTGACGCACAAGGTGCCAGTGCCTTCATCTTCCCAAACCACGAGGGTTTCGCCATCATTGGGGTCGTCGTCGGCGATGATTTCACCAGAAGTGATGGACCATGTTAAGTTGCCAGAAGCGGTGGTGATGTAGGTGTAGAGTACCTCCTCGGCTAACCCTACCGGATCAATGGTATACTCAAGCACAGGATCATCGAATTGGCCAGCTTCCCAGAAGTAGCACGAACCGTCATCATCCGTGGCGGCTTCGTCGTAGTTGCAGGCTTCCGCATCGTTGCAACCGGCCACTTCCAACTCATCGCACACACCATCCTCGTCGGCATCGTTCAGGCAGTTGCCGTCGCAGTCGTAGAACTCATCGGGGTAAACGCAGATGAAGTCGTTTTCGGTGGCTTGGTCGTCGTAGTTACAGGCCAAGGGGTCGGTGCAGCCCAGGATTTCGAGTTCGTCGCACACGCCGTCCTCGTCGGTGTCGTTGAGGCAGGCGCCTTCGCAGTCATAGAACTCTTCGGCGTAGACGCAAGAGGCGTTGTCCTCGGTGGCTTCGGCGTTGTAGTTGCAGGCCACCTCGTCGGTACATCCCGGCAGAGAAGTGACGTTCAGCTTGAGCACAAACATGCCGTTTTGGATGTCGCTCACCACAATGTTTCCGCTGGGGAAGTAGGGGTAGTTGCTCCAAGTTCCGGTAAAGCCCGGGGCATCGGTGCTGGGGATGATGTCGAAGTACGCCAGTTGGCTCAGGTTGCCGGCAGCCACATCCGAAATGTCCAGGATGCGCAGGCCACTGCGGTAGTTGCTTTGGTACAGCAGGTTGCCCAATACGTAGTGGTTGTGGTCAATGGAGGTGTTGTCCGAAACGTAAGTGTCCAGGTGGAAGGGGTTGTCCAAATCCTCCATGTTGAAGATGAAGGTGGAGGTGTTGACCCCGTTGTTGAGCTCGTCGGTTTCGTCGTTGCTCATGAAAAAGCGGTGGTCTTCGGTGAGCCAGCCCTGGTGCACGTAGCCCACGTTGTCGTAGGTCACCTGGCTGATTTCCTGCATGTCGGTGGGGTCAGACATGTCCACAATGGCGATGTAGTCGGCGTTGCAGCAAAACGCGATTTGCTTGCCTTGGTAATCGGTGTCGGGACCGTTGTAAATCACCACCTGCGCATCGTGGGTGTAGCCCGACTCTTCCCAGGTGCCCAAAATGGTGGGGTTGAGCGGGTTGTTGATGTTGACCACGTGCAAACCGCCGCCTGCGGTGTTGGTGCCCACGCCAATGGCGTGACCGGTTTCTTCGTTGATCACGATGTTGTGCGCGCGTCCGAAACCGTCGTAGTGGGCGTCGGCCTCAAACTCGGTAGGGATGATAAGGAGTGGGTCCACCAGCTTGGTGAGGTCCATGATCTGCATGCCGTGTCCTGTGAATTCGCTGACCACAAAGACGTAGTTGTTGAACACCTTGGCGTCGCGCCAGGTGTTGTTGCCTTCGATGAACGAGGGCAAGGTGCCCAGGTACACCGGATTCAACGGATCGGTCACTTCCACGAAGGCCGTGCCCGAGCGCAAGCACAGGATGGCAAATTCACGCCCGCTGTCTGGATCCACCCAACCCCAGATGTCGTTGGTGCCGGTGGGGCTGCCCAAGTCTTCCAGGGGGATGAAGGACATCAAGTCGATGTTCTCACAAGGGTAGATGTCCGCAAAGCCCGATTCACAAGGAGTTTGGGCAAAGAGGGTAGAAGCGCTCACCAGCGCCAGCAAGGTCAGAAATCGTCGCATGCGTCACGTTTGCGTGCAAGGTACCACAATCAGGGCTGTTTGATCAGTCGCTGAGTGCCGTAGGTTTCGACCTGGATGGTGTACATGCCAGCGGCCCAATCGGCCAAAGGAATGGTGGTCACAGGCTGCAGCGCAGGTGCAATCTCGGTTTCCCAAACCACTTGGCCAGCGAGGTTGACCGCGCGTACTTGCAGTGGGGTAGCGGTGTGGAAGCCGTTGAAACGGATTTCAGCGTTGCCCGCGGCTGGGTTGGGAGACAGGTTGAACGTGGGGTTGACTACGGTGTTTTCTTCCACGTTCAAGGCTGCGATGGCATCGTAATCAGGAGCCAACAGAAACAGGCCGTTGAACATGTCGCAGGCCACCAGCACGCCGCTTTCGAAGTAGGGGTAGCAGTTCCACACGCCGGTGTAACCGGGGCCGCTTTCAAACGGAGCGGTGTCAAAGTAACCCACTTCGCTCAAGCTGGCCGAGGCCGCGTCGTCGATGTGCAGGATGCGCACGCCGCTGCGGTAGTTGCCGGCAATCACCAGGTCGCCCAAGGTGTAGAGGTTGTGGTCCGATGAGGTGGTTTCTGCCTCGTAGAAGCCTACGTAGGTGGGGTTTTCCAAATCCTGCACGTCAAACACGTGGGTGCGGGTGTAGGGCGCCACGCCGGAGTTCTCGTCGATTTCGTCGTCGAGGATGAAGTAGCGGTGGTCTTCGGTCAGCCAGCCTTGGTGAGCGTAGACGTTGCCGGGGTAGGTGGTCTTGCCGAGCATCTGGCAATCGCTCTTGTCGGTGCAGTCGACCAAGGTGAGTTCGTCTTCGTTGCACGCAAAGGCCACCTCGTCGCCCACGTGCTCTTGGTCGGGACCGGTGTAGATCACCACTTGGGCGTCGTGCGTGTAGCCGTCTTCGCTGAAGGTGCCGGCAATCACCGGGTTGAGCGGATCGTTGATGTCCACGATGTGCAGACCGCCTGCAGCTGTAGTGGTCCCTACGCCGTAGGCAAAGCCGCTCTCCTCGCAGATGGCGATGTTGTGCGCGCTGCCAAACCCGTCGTAGTGGGCGGTTTCTTCGAATTCCACCGGAGGGTTCTCTACGTTCAGCAATTGCTCCAGGTCAAACACTTGCATGCCGTGGTCGCCGGCTTCGGAAACGATGAATGCATAGTGGTCAAACACCTTCATGTCGCGCCACAGGATGGCGGTGGTATGGGTAGGCAGGTTGCCGAGGTACACCGCGTTGTTGGCGTCGGTGATTTCCATGAAGGAGGTGCCGTCTGAACGGCCAATGATGGCGAATTCACGTCCCGATTCAGGGTCGGTCCAGCCCCAGTTGTCGCTGAGGTTGACGCCACCACCAATGTCCGAGATGGGGTAGTGGGCAATCAGGTCTACGTTTTCGCAAGGGTAGCCGCCGGCTTCGCCGTCGACACAAGGGGTTTGAGCGCTAGCGCCCAGGGCCGCGATGGCGACCGCAAGGGTAAAAAGATGTTTCATTTCCAGGGTTGCAGGTTGTTACCAGTTTTCGCTCTGGCGCTCCAATTCGCGCAGCGTGAGGTACTCACCGCCACGAATGTCCATTTCTGCTTGGACAATTCCACGCACAAATCGGCTCTTGATTACATCTCCACCGGCTGCATTGAAGCCAATAACACGGGTGTCACTGTCTTTGGCATAGGCCAGCTCTGTCATGCGGTGGTGCATGTCTTCGAGCAGGTGGGGATCTTCCAATTCGGCGATCCAGCGGATCAGTTCAAGCTTGAGTTTTTCCACGTCAGAACACTAGGTATACAAAGGCGGGCACAGGAACCCCCATGCCCGCCTTCGAAGTTCGGTTTTTATTTCGACAGGAAGCCGAAGGTCTCGCTGTAGTAGAGCATTTGCTCGGCGAAGTTGTTGGGGTAGGTGACCTTCACATCGGTCACGTTGCCGTCGGCGTCCATCACGGGCTCCATGATGGGGTTGACGAACCCGCCGTAAGGCGCAATGTTCAACGCCTCGCAGCGGTCCAGGACTTGCTGGTGCACGGCTTGGTCCACCTTCACGCCGTAGCCTTCTACCAGCGCTTTTGCGGCGCCAAAGTCACCTTGGCTCTTGATGCGTTGCACCTCTTTCAGCAACTCGCCAAAGAGCACGCGCAGGGCCTCGTAGTCTTGGATGTCGTAGTACACCTTGCCATCGCGCTCCACGCGGGCAATCACGTTGTCAGCGGCGCCTTTTTCCAGCACCCAACCCGATACCCACGCGCGGTTACGCATGTGTGCTTCTTCGATGTCGGCGCCCAGTTCCAGGCGGCGCAGTTGGGCCAGCATGCCGTTGCGGATGTAGCTGTCGTATTCGGCTTTGCCCACGTCCAAGGTCTCCATCAGGCCCAGCTCTACCATCTTAGGATCAAGCATGTAGTAAAGGGCCACCAGATCGGCGCGGCCTTCTTCGATGGTGGACGAGTAGTTCTTCAAGGTCTCCTTGGTTTCGCCTACGCCCGCTTCGATTTGGCCCGATGCGTGGCCGATCACCTCGTGCATGGCGGTGTGCAGCTTGCCTGCCAAAGTGCTGTGCGCCTTGGTGCGCTCGATTTCCTCTTGGTCGTGCGCGAATTCTTCGAGCATGCCGCTGGAACCGGCTTCGTCGTAAGCAGCCACGATGTTACCCAAGCTCACCGATTTGGAACCGTGCTTCACGCGGATCCAGTTGGCGTTCGGCAGGTTCACACCGATGGGGGTCGAAGGCGATGCGTCGCCCGCCTCACCGGCCACGTTGACCACGTTGTAGGTGATGCCCACCACTGAGTCTTTCTTGTGCTCGTCCATGAACGGCGAGTGGTCTTCAAACCACTGGGCGGAGTTCATCAGGGTGGCCATGCGCTCAGAAGCTTCGAAGTCTTTGATCTCGACGATGGTCTCGTAGCTACCGGTGTAGCCGAGTGGGTCGTTGTACACCTCCACAAAACCGTTGATGTAGTCGATGTCGCCCTCGGTGTCGTTCACCCAGTTGATGTTGTAGCTCACCCACGCGGCCAGGTCGCCCGTTTCGTAGTACTTCACCAGGTTGCGGATGGCGGCAGCTTGTTTGTCGTTCTCAGCAACGGCTTCGGCTTTGTTGAGCCAGTACACCACTTGTTCGAGGGCAGGGCCGTAGAGTCCGCCTACCTTATATACATCTTCGTAGACTTCGCCGTTTTCGTCGAGCATCAAACGCGAGTTGAGCGAGTGCTCCAGGGGGAATTCGCTTTGGCGCTCCTTGAGCTGGGCGTAGAAGGCCTCGGCTTGTGCGGTGGTCATGTCGGTGTCGTAGAAGTTCACTGCTGAACCTTCCACGAGGCCTTTTTCCGCGTCTTTCTCCACCTTCTTGGCGTAGAGGGCGGGGTCGAACATGGCTTCCATGGCCTCGGCGCTCAGGGTTGCGCCTGTGTCTTCGAGTTGGCCTTCGAACCACGCGCGGTCAAACCCGGGGTTGAATTTGGTATTGGCGTAGTGGTGGTGGATGCCGTTGGCAAACCACACGCGCTTGAGGTAGAGCTCAAATTCGGTGAAGTTGGCGTCCGCCTTGTCACCTTGGTATGCGGTGTACACGGTTTCAAGGGCCTTGCGGATCTCGAGGTTGTGCTTGAAGTTTTGGTCGTACATCATGTCACGACCGCTGAGACCAGCTTGGTTCAAGTAGTACACCAGTGTGCGCTGCTTGGGCGAGAGGTTGTAGAACCCCGGAACCTGGTAACGGATGATTTTGGTGTCTGCAAAGCGCTCAGCCTTCCAAACAAAGGATTCTTCTTCGGCATCGGAAATGCCGTCGTGATCGGCATCCGGAGCGGTTTCAGTGTTGGAGGTATTCGCCTCGGTATCGGCAGTGGCAGGAGTGCCGCAAGCTGCCATCAGCAGTGCGCAAGGCACGGCCAAAAAAAGTCCTGGTTTAAACATGATGTGACGCTTTGTAGTGGTGCGAAAATACAAAGCGTGAAACGGGCGTTTTTTTTGCGAGAGTTTCCCACCGCCAAATCGTGTATAAAAGCTCCAAGATCAGCCCGTGTTTTCCTTTCCCTTGGGGAATGAAGGTTGTACTTTTGCCGGGTTGATTCCCAAAGAGTCTATGAGCCACGAAACGAAGAACGGAAGTGCCAAGAAGCCGGCCAAACAACTCTACGATTACCAAAAATCTGCGATCGCGAACATTTTTGAGCGCATTGAGCAGTTCCCAAACCGCTACAACCTGTTGTTTCAGCTGCCCACCGGCGGCGGAAAAACCGTGATCTTCTCGGAGATCGCCAAGCGGTACATCCAAAAGACCAAAAAGAAGGCCCTCATCCTCACCCACCGCATCGAGCTGTGCGCCCAGACCAGCAACATGCTCAGTGAGATTCATGTGCGCAACAAAATCATCAACTCCAAGGTCAAGGAACTCGACGATCAAGACGATTTCGACTGCTTCGTGGCCATGGTGGAAACCCTCAACAACCGCCTGAACGACGACGTGTTTGAGGTGGAAGAGGTCGGCCTGGTGATCATCGATGAGGCTCACTACAACTCCTTCCGTAAACTCTTCAAATTCTTCTCGGACTGTGTCATCCTCGGGGTGACTGCAACGCCGCTCAGCTCCAACATCAAGCTGCCGCTGAAGGACAACTACAACGAGGTCATCGTAGGAGAGTCCATCGGCATGCTGATCGAAAAGGGTTTCCTCGCCAAAGCCGCTACTTACAGCTACGACGTAAACCTGCGTTCGCTCAAGGTGGGCATCAACGGCGATTACACCGTGTCTTCCTCTGAGCGCTTGTACGGCAACTACTTCATGCAGGAAAAACTCCTGTACGCATACGAAGAGAAAGCCAAGGGCACCAAAACCCTGATCTTCAACAACGGGATCAACACCTCCAAGCAGGTGTACGATATGTTCAAGGATGCCGGCTACGAAATCCGCCACCTGGACAACACCCACTCCGAAACCGAGCGGAGAGAAATCCTCGAGTGGTTCCGCACCAAGCCGGACGCCATCCTCTCTTCGGTGTCCATCCTGACCACCGGTTTTGATGAGCCTTCGGTGTCCACGGTGATCCTGAACCGCGCCACCAAGAGTTTGACCCTGTACCACCAGATGATCGGCCGTGGTAGCCGTATCCTCAAGGACAAGAAGAACTTCACAGTGATTGACCTGGGCAACAACGCACGCCGTTTTGGCCTGTGGGAGAGCTACATCAATTGGCAGGAGATTTTCCGGGCGCCCAACAGCTACTTGGAAGCCCTGGCGTCAGACGACGAAATCGAGAAGAACTTCCACTACCAGATGCCCGAGGACTTGCGCAAGCGTTTTGCCAAGACCGAAGACGTGTCCTTTGACGTGAAGAAGACCTACGTAGCGGTCACCCGCGAAGGGGAGCGCCCCAAGGTGGCCTTGGAACGCAGCGTGGACCAACACACCTCGATGATCTGCGAGAACACCGACGATTTCTTCGACGCCCTCGAGCTGATCGATCTCTTGGACCAAGACGTGGAATACCGCGTGAAGCAGTACAGCTACTGCATTTCCAAGAACACCGACAACTACCTCAAGTGGCTCCAAGACGACTACAAGCGCAAGCTCACCCTTGCGGTGCGTCGCCACTACGGGTATTCATAACTTTTTGCGCATCGCCGATAGGTCCGTGGCTCTAGGCACAGCCGTCCACGGCCAAACCGGATCTGTCGAATTTAACGCTGCCGGATTTGGTTTGGCGAGGCGATCTCCTACCTTGGAGTACCCCAACGCAGCCTGAAAATCCGGAAAAACCCAGTGTTTATGCGCTATCGGACCGAGAACATTTACCAGGTGATTGACACGTCGGCCACGCCGTCTCAAGTGTACTCCGCTTTCACCAATCAGGAAATCCATTCTGCCTTCACCCGTATGGGGGCGCAAATCAACGCCGACGAAGGCGGCAAGTTCATCAGTTGTGGCGGCCAGAGTTTTGGGCGTTACATCCGACTGGTCAAGAACAAGCGCCTGGTGCTCAGTTGGTCACACAAAGAGTTGCCCAAGGATTACTACACCACCGTCCACATCGAAATTGAAAAGGTACCGGGAGGAAGCCGCGTGCATTTCAACCACGTAGGCGTGCCCGATTCGTGCGACGGATGGCTCACCGACTGCTGGACCAACACCTACTGGCGTCCCATGGTGGCCTACTTCGAGAATACCGAGTTAGCCTCGGCCTGATTCCAACGTCCAACGTGCTTTGGGCGCTGCGTTGAGCGGCGCTACCTGTCCTGCATCCAAGCGGAACTGTCCCGCCATTCCAATCATGGCCGCGTTGTCGGTGCAGTATTGAAATGCGGGAATGAACGTGCGCCAGCCTTTGGCCTCGCCCACGTCTCTGAGGGTTTGACGCAGTCCGCTGTTGGCACTCACCCCTCCGGCCAACGCCACATCGGTGATGCCGAGTTCTTCGGCGGCCAAGACCAATTTGTCCATCAAGGTTTCCACAATCGTGTGCTGCACCGAGGCGCACAGGTCCTCCATGTTTTCGGCGATGAAGTTGGGGTTGGCCTTGACTTGTTTTTGCAAGAAGTAGAGCACCGCGGTTTTCAACCCGCTAAAGCTGTAGCCGTACCCATCCACTTTTGATTTAGGGAAAGCAAAGGCCTTGGGGTTGCCGTTTTTGGCGTTGCGGTCCACCAAGGGGCCGCCGGGGTAGGGCAGGCCAATGATCTTGGCGATTTTGTCAAAGGCTTCGCCGGCCGCGTCGTCGGTGGTTTCGCCGAGCACATCAAAGCGGGTAGGGCTGTTGACACGGACAATCTGCGTGTGTCCGCCCGAGACGGTCAAGCACAAAAACGGGAAGTTCGGCATGATTTGGTCGGGCGTGTCGGCGATGAAATGGGCCAGGATGTGCGCTTCCATGTGGTTGATGCCCACAACGGGAAGGGCGCGTGCTTGTGCCAGCGACTTGGCAAACGAAGTGCCCACCAGCAACGAGCCCATGAGTCCTGGGCCTTGGGTGAAGGCCACCCCTTCGAGGTCGTCGAGGGTCACGCCGGCTTGTTCCAGGGCGGTATGCACAGTGGGGACGATGTTGGATTGGTGGGCGCGGCTGGCCAATTCAGGCACCACGCCTCCGTAGGCTTCGTGGAGCTTTTGGGTGGCAACCACATTGGACAACACGCGGTTGCCGCGCAGGACCGCAGCGCTGGTGTCGTCACAGGAGGATTCGATGGCAAGCAGGAGTCGTTCCACGGCGTGCAATTGGTAGGTGCAAAAATTGACAATTTCGCCCTTCCCCGGCGCGAATCGTTCTAGATTTGTGCCTGCGTGAGCTCCTCTTCCAAACGTACATTCAATTGGGGCGTGCTGTGGCGCGTCATCGACCAAGTCAAGCCCTACCGCGGGCGCTTCATCCTTACCGGCGTGTTTGTGCTGGTGCTGGCTGGATTGGCCCCTGTGCGCCCGTACCTGATTGGGCGCGCCATGGATGTGGAAATGGCCAGCGGCGACTTGCCCGGCCTGCTCAACATTTTTGCGCTGGTGGTGGGGCTGCTGGTGATCGAATCCATCTTCCAGTTTTACCAAACCTACTTGGCCAACTACGTGGCCCAAAGCGTGACCCTGGATTTGCGTTCGCGGTTGTACGACCACGTGTTGGGTTTCCGCCTGCGCTTCTTTGACCAGACGCCTGTGGGCACCTTCGTGACCCGTTTGGTATCGGACATCGACGGAATTGCCCGGGTGTTCTCCCAAGGCCTGCTCAACATTGTGGGCGATGTGCTGCGCTTGATTGTGGTGATCATCGTCATGCTCGTCACCAACTGGAAGCTGAGTCTCATTGTTTTGTTGCCCATTCCCATTCTGCTGTTTGCCACACGGGTGTTCCAGCGCGTGGTCAAGCAGGCGTTTGTAGACGTGCGCAACATGGTGTCCAAGCTCAATGTGTTCGTGCAAGAGCACGTGACCGGCATGGCCGTGGTGCAGATCTTCAACCGCGAAAAGCACGAGCGCGCCCAGTTTGAGCAGCTCAACCGCCAACACCGCAAGGCCAACATCCGCACGATTTGGGCCTTTTCCATCTTCTTCCCTGTGGTGGAATTGCTCAGTGCCGCTTCGGTGGCCTTGTTGCTCTGGTGGGGCATGGGAGACGTGGCCCG
>CAXPZW010000038.1:0-46661 GCA_964221845.1 Luminiphilus sp.
CATCGATGAAACGCACGTGGTGCGTGAGGAACGCGGTTGGAAGCAAGTTCTTGTTCCGCTTGCGGGCACCGGAGTAGGTTCTGAAACCTTCCCAGCTGGCCGCGTGAAACAACTCTTTTTGGAAACCCGCGGAACCACTTCCGTGTGGATGGATGACCTTCGAATCGTAGCACCATGACCCGTCTCCACCTTCTGCTTTTGGGCGTGGTCGCAACCCTAGTGGCTTGCGAACCCACCTCCGGCGACAACGCCACTTCAACTTCAAACGCCAACGACCCGCTTGATGCGCAGGTCGAAGAGATTCTGGCCACCCTCTCGCTCGAAGACAAGTGCGGGGAGATGACCCAGTTGACCCTTGACATGTTGCTGGTGGGTGAACCCTATGCAGCGGTAGAACCCCATCACTTGGACACCGCTGCCATGCGTCACGCCTTGGTGGACCTGCGCGTAGGTTCTATCCTCAACTGCGGCGGCCACACCTACCCGCGCGAGACCTGGCACGGCTTCATCCGTGAGATCCAACGCATGGCCGCAGAGGAAAAAACCTCAGGCGTTCCTGTGCTGTACGGCATCGACGCCATCCACGGTGTGAACTACACTGATTCGGCCACCCTGTTTCCCCAGCAAATTGCGCTGGCGGCCACGTGGGAGCCCGACTTTGCTGTCGAGATGGGCCAGATCACTGCTTACGAAACCCGCGCATCGGGCATTCCTTGGAACTTTTCTCCGGTACTCGACATCGGACGCGACGCCCGTTGGCCACGCCTGTGGGAGACCTTTGGTGAAGACGTGTACCTGGCCACCGAAATGGGCTCTGCACTCGTGCAAGGCTACCAAGGCGAGGACCCCTCAAGCCCCGAACAAGTGGCTGCGTGCATGAAGCACTTTGTAGGCTACAGCACCCCGATTACCGGTAAAGACCGTACCTCGGCATGGATTCCAGAGCGCCAACTGCGCGAGTACTTCCTGCCTACCTTCAAGCGCGCGATCGACGACGGTGCCCTCACTTTGATGGTGAACTCGGGCGATGTGAACGGCATTCCGGTGCACATCAACAAATGGATCCTGACCGACCTGTTGCGTGACGAACTGGGCTTTGAAGGCCTGGTGGTGACCGACTGGGAGGACATCAAGTACCTGTTCTCACGTCACCGCGTGGCGGCCAACTACAAAGACGCCATCGTGATGGCCATCGATGCCGGCATTGATATGAGCATGGTACCGGTGGACACTGAGTTTCCTGTATTGCTCAAAGAGCTTGTGGAAGAAGGACGCATCACCGAAGCTCGTTTGGACGAGTCGTTACGCCGCATCTTGAAGGTGAAACTGCAGCTCGGGTTGTGGGATTGGGACGTGCCAACGTTGGCCGATTACCCAAACTACGCTTCAGAAGCCAGCGCTGAAGCCAGCTACCAAGCGGCCAGCGAGTGCATCACCCTGCTCAAAAACGAAGGTGACGTATTGCCCTTTGCAGCGGGTACACGCCTGTTTGTGACCGGACCAACGGCCAACAGTCTCAATGACCTCAACGGCGGTTGGAGTCACACCTGGCAAGGTGTTGACCCTCAATGGAACACCTCTGGCAAACCCACCATCGTTGAGGGACTGGAAGAAGCCGGGTTTGACGTGACCCACGCCCCTGTGTCGCACGACGCTTCACCCGAGGATTTGTTGTACGCCATGGCCCGCTCGGTGCGCAGCGATGCGATTGTACTCTGCCTTGGCGAGTCGCCTTACACCGAGACCGTAGGGGACATTGAAGACACCCAATTGCCTGTCATGCAAACCGAATTGGTACGTATGGCCGAGCGCACCGGCAAGCCCATTGTGGTTGTGTTGGTGGAGGGCCGTCCGCGCATTGCCACCGAAGCGGTGGAGTCTTCAGACGCTACTGTGATGGCCTACCTGCCCGGCGACGAAGGTGCACGTGCTATTGCTGATGTACTCGCCGGTACCGTGAACCCCAGCGGCAAGCTGCCGTTCACCTACCCGCGCTATCCTTCGGCACACAACACCTACGATCACCGCACCACCGATTTGATTGATCCGCAGTTTGGCATGAACGCGTTCAACCCGTTGTTTGAGTTTGGCCACGGCCTCTCGTACACCGACTTCGCGTACAGCAACTTGCAACTGGTCTCGGACACCGTTTCGATGGACGGCGACCTGGAAATCAGCGTGGATGTCCGCAACAGCGGAGCCCGGGCAGGCAAGGAGGTGATCCAAGTCTACGTGACCGACTCGGTGGCCTCGATTGCCCCGTCGGTGAAGCGCTTGCGTGCCTTTGATAAAGTGAATATTCCAACCGGAGAAACCCACACCGCCACCTTCCGCGTGCCCGTGCGCGACTTGGCATTTGTAGGGGAGTCCAACACCTGGATTACCGAGCCCGGTGTCTTTGGCGTCACCGTAGGTCCGCTCAAGGCCCGTGTTGTGGTGACTGGTGAAACCCAAACCTGGGAGCGATGAAAATCTGGATGACAGCATTGGCGGTTTTAGCCGCCTGCACCGGACTGCTGGCCGCTGATGGCCCGGTCAAGGTGGAAGTAAAATGGGACCAAGACCACTGGCAGTTTTACCGTGATGGTGAGCCCTACTACGTACGCGGCGTCGGCGGCCACGTGTACCTCGATGAAGCAGTGGCCCTCGGTGCCAACTCCATCCGTACTTGGGGCATCGACAACGCCAAGAATGTCCTCGATGAGGCACACTCCAAAGGCCTGACCGTCATGCTTGGGTTCTGGATGGGTCACGAACGCCACGGCTACGATTACTCGGATGCGTGGGCGGTAGAAGACCAATTCAAGGCCTTCCAAAAAATCGTTCGTGAGCTCAAGGACCACCCCGCACTTTTGTGCTGGGGCGTGGGCAACGAGATGGACCTGTTCTACACCGATTTCAACGTGTGGGACGCTGTGGAACGCATCGCTGCCATGATCAAAGAAGAAGACCCCAATCACCCCTCGTGTGTGGTGACCGCCGGGTTGGATGTGGCAGAAGTGCAGATGATCCAAGAGCGTGCTCCGAGCATTGACATCTTGGGCGTGAACACCTACGGTGACGTGGAGAATCTCATCACCCGCATGGAAATGTTCGGCTGGGACAAGCCTTACATGGTCACCGAGTGGGGCCCCAACGGCCACTGGGAAGTGTTCAAAACCACCTGGGGTGCCCCTGTGGAGCAAACCAGCAGCGAAAAAGCCGCTTCGTACAAGCACCGCTACTTGGACTGCATTGCTGCCGATAAGGAAAGCTGTGTAGGCTCGTACGTGTTCCTCTGGGGCCAAAAGCAAGAGACCACCCCTACGTGGTACGGCGTCTTCCTTGAAGACGGCTCACAGACCGAGGCCCTCGACAACCTGCACCGCGCATGGAAAGGAGAGGAGCCGCCCAACCGTGCGCCGGTCATTGCGTCTTTCACCCTGAACGACCAAACCGCGTACGACAGCGTGACCTTGTCTCCCGGTCAAAAAGTGCCGGTAACGGCGCTCATCACTGATCCTGACGGAGACGAACTCACCTTCACCTGGGAATTGCTCCCCGAGAGCCAGTTCACCAAGGCAGGTGGTGACGTCGAGCGCCGTCCAGACGCTGTGCAAGCAGCAGTCAGCGGCGGGTCAGACGGCAAAGGCATGATGCGTATGCCTCGCATTCGCGGCGCGTACCGCTTGTTTGTGTACGCCCACGATGGCAAAGGCAGCGCCGCTACTGCCAATTTGCCCTTCTACATCGAGTAGACAGCACAGACCTTCAAATCGCATTTACAACGGCGCCGGAAACCCCGGCGCCGTTTTTTTGTTGCTCTAGCCCAGAGAAGACCCTCTGGAGGGATTGGCCTTTTTTTGGTTGAACCACCGCAGAGTCCCCGTACTTTTGCCCCCGCATGAGCACCCAACGCATCGCATCCAGCCGCCTGCCAACCCAACACGGGGAGTACCGCATGTTGGCGTATACCAGCCCATTTCCGGAGTTTCCGCATGTGGCCCTCGAGCGCATCACCGATGCCGAAGCACCCGTTCCCGTGCGCATCCACAGCGAGTGCATGACCGGTGACGTGTTTGGCAGCGTACGTTGCGATTGCGGCGAGCAGCTCAAGGCATCGATGGCCCATTTTGAGGAGCACGGCGGATTGATGATCTACCTGCGACACGAAGGCCGCGGCATCGGATTGGTGTCCAAGATGAAGGCCTACAACCTGCAAGACCAGGGCGTCGATACCGTCGAGGCCAACCATGCCCTCGGCTTCCACACCGATGAGCGCGACTTTTCTCCGGCATTGCAAATCCTGAAGGACTTGGGGATTACGCGCATTCAACTGTTGACCAACAACCCTGAAAAGGTGCACGCGTTTGACGGCACAGGCATTGAGGTGGTGGAGCGCTTGCCGCTCGAAATCAAGGTGCGTCCAGAAAACCAGGCCTACCTCAGCACCAAGGCGAATACCTTGGGCCACTTCCTGCACCAGTTCTGATCAGCCCCAGTAGTGCTGCACCAGCCTGAAGGTGTTGCAATGGGCTTCCACAATGTGTTTGATTTCTGGGGAGTACCCACCTCCCATGCTGCAAACCACCGGAATGTCGTTGCGGTGGCAGCGTTCCAGTACTCGCTTGTCGCGTTCGCGGCAGGCTGCGGTGCTTACCCCTAATCGCCCCAGTTTGTCGGTTTCCAGAATGTCTACGCCGCATTGGTAGAAGACCAGGTCGGGTTGGACTTGGTCAAAGAGGGTGGGCAAGTACTGGTCTAACAAGGCCAGGTAGGGCGCATCGGTGATGCCGTCGGGCAGGGGCACGTCGAGGTCGCTTTGTTCCTTGTGCATGGGGTAGTTGCCAGCCCCGTGCATCGAAAAGGTGAACACGTCCGGGTTGCCGTTGAAAATCTGCGCGGTACCGTTGCCTTGGTGCACGTCGAGGTCGACGATCAATACGCGCTGCACCGCACCTTCATTCAACAGGATTTGGGCGGCCAGTGCTTGGTCATTGAGCAAGCAGAAACCTTCACCGCGGTTGGTGAAGGCATGGTGGGTGCCTCCGGCCACGTTCAACGCTGCACCGTGCTCGAGTGCGAAGCGCGCGCATTGGAGCGTGCCGCCCATGATCATCACCTCACGCGAGACCAGTTGTTCGGATTGGGGAAAGCCTGTGCGGCGCTCTTCTTGGCGGTCCAAAGTCTGGGTGCAGAGCTTGTGCCAGTAGTCTTTGTCGTGTACCGACAGGACTTGCTCGGTGGTGAGTGGGGTGGGTGAGAAGAAGTGGTCTTGGGATACCGTGCCTTCGTGCAGGAGTTGCTCAGGAATCAGGGTGTACTTCTCCATGGGAAAGCGATGACCTTCCGGCAGAGGGTGGGCGTACAGGTCGTTCCAGGCGACGCGGACCATTGGGGCAGGGCTTGCGGTGGGCGCAAGGTACCAAGCAAAAAGGGGCAGTAGATGTTCGCCGGCGTGGAATCAGAGGCGCTGCATGGGCAGGGTGCCCAAACGCTCTCCGTACTCACCAATAGCGATGAGTTGGTAGTACCCGGGCAGCATGCCGGAGGTGTCCAGCGTGATGGCGGTAGAGCCTTCCGTACAGCGGCCGCGTTGGGCGTGGACCATACGGCCCCCGCTGTCGTAAATCTGGATGTCAATGGTGCGTTCTACATCGGAGTCCACCAGCAAGCGGGCGGCCTCGCGGCTGGGGTTGGGGTACACCTTGTCCAGGCTGAACGGCGCAAAATGGCGCAGGGCAATCGTTTCGGAGTATTCAAAGGCGCTGTTGAAGTCCACTTGTCGCAAGCGGTAGTAGGTGGTGCCATAGGGGCGCTCTACATCGTCGAAGCGGTAGTAGTGGGGCACGGTAGAGTTGCCGTGTCCTTCTACGTGGGCCACGGTTTGCCACAGGTTGCCATTGCGCGAACGCTCCACTTCAAAGTAGGCGTTGTTGAGCTCGGTTTGGGTTTGCCATTCCAGGACGTGTGCATCCTTGCCTTCGGTACCGTTGAATTCCACGAGTTCTACCGGCAGGGCAATGGCGTAGGCCCGTTTTGCACCGTACATTCCCACGTTGCGTGCGGTGGACGTACCGGCCTTGGAAGTGAGGAAATTCGTTTCGATCAACCCTGCAAACAAGCCGAGGTCGCGGAGTGCTTGGACCACGTCTTCGGGCACAAAGGGCTGAGGATGAGTCAGGGTAAGGTGCTGCAGCCCGGGCATGAAGGTCACGTCGTACGGGGTTTCCAGCAGCAGGGAGTCGGCGCGCATCACGTCGGATTCCGACAGGGTTCCGGCAAAGCCGATGTCGGCAACAAACACGCGTTGTTGAGCGTGTGCGGCAGTTCCCCAGGTCACCAGGACCAGTAGGATATAGAGCGGTAGTGTTTTCACGGGAATCGGCTTTGAGGTCCGAGTCTCCCTGTCCTGACGAGAACGCTTGCAAAAGGTTCGTGTTTACCGCTTGCGGGCCCAAAAGTAGATTTATCCCACAGGCGCGGTCATGAGTCCGTGCATGAGCTCCATGCAGACGATGGCGCCCAAAGTTCCCACAGCGTACCCGAGTACAGCCAGCAGAACTCCTACCGGAGCAAGGGCGGGGCTGAAGGCGCTTGCTACCACAGGTGCTGAAGCAGCACCACCTACGTTGGCTTGGCTGCCGACTGCAACAAAGAAGAAGGGGGCTTTGATGAGCTTGGCCACCACGAGCAGGATGATCACGTGCACCAACATCCACAGGATACCGATCAGGAACACCCATTTGATGTTGCCCCACTCGTTGACCATTTGGCCAAAGTCAATGTGCATGCCGATGGTAGCTACCAGCAAGTAAAGGAACACGCTGCCCAGCTTAGAGGCACCGGCACCTTCAAACGAGCGCAGCTTGGTGAATGACAGGATCACGCCCAAGATGGTAGCGGTCAGCACCAACCAGAAGAAGCCTTTTCCGAAGCTCTTGAAGTAGATCCATGAAGAGTCTGGGTTGGCGGCCAGGGTGTTGTCGATGAAACTGGAAATGCTGGGAGCCAGGGCATCGGCCACCACGTGTCCAACCGCTACGCATACAAAAGCGATGGCGAGCATCACCATCAAGTCGTTGAAGGAGGGAACGCGAGCCACACTTGCTTGGTAGTGTTCCACCTTGTCGCGCAACGCATCGATGGCGGACGTGTCGGCCTTGAGGGTCTTGTCGATCTTCTTGCGCATGCCGGCGCCAATGAGCAGCACAGCCATCCAAATGTTGGCCACAGTCACATCGATCAACAGCATGATGGAGAACTGGGTGTCTGGCGTGTCGCTGATTTCTTTCATGGCGGCCTGGTTGGCCCCTCCACCGATCCAAGATCCCGAGATGGTAGAGAGTCCGCGCCAAATGCCTTCTGGCCCGTCTTGCAGGAGTTCTGGGTGCATTTGCCCCACAATCCACAAGGCAATGGGCGCACCTAGGATGATGCCGATGGTGGCCGTGAAAAACATGGTCACCGCTTTGGGCCCCAGGTTGATGATGCCTTTGAGGTCCACACTTAAACACAGCAGAACCAAACTCGCCGGAAGTAAATAGCGACTTGCAACAAAGTAGAGCTGGCTGCCTTCACCATCGATGATGCCGAAGGAATTGAGCAATCCCGGAATGAAGTAGCACAACAGCAGAGCAGGAACAAACCGGTAGAATCCGGCAAACGACTTCATTTTGGAGGTGACAAAAATCGCTGCCAAAATCAGCAGCAGCAGGCCGAGGGTAACGGCGTCGTTTTGGATCAAGGCGTGTTCAGCAGACTCGTGCATATCGCGGGGTTCAGCGGTTTGACGGGTCAAAATAGTACCTTTCCCTCCAAATCAAACCCGCACTTACGATGAAGTTTTTACGCGTACTGCTCATCATTGCAGTGTTGCTTGTGGCCGGCGTGGTGATCTTGGGACTCACCGGTCCTGAAAAGTTGGACGTCGCCCGCACCAAGTTTATCCAAGCCTCGCCCCAAGCGGTGTACGAGGAAGTGGTGGACTTTAAGCAGTGGTCGGCTTGGAGCTACTGGGAGAAGATGGACTCGACCGTAGTCAACACGTTCTCGGGCGCAGACTCTGGTTCCGGCGCGATCATGTCTTGGACGGCCAAAGACGGCCCCGGCGAGATGGAAATCCTCGAAGCCAAAGAGCACGAATACCTTAAAATGGAAATGCGCGTCCCCGATTGGGAGCCCAGCGAAGTGGAATGGTTTTTCACCGAGAAGGACGGCGGCACCGAAGTGAAGTGGACCTTGGTGTCCAAGCCGATGCCGTTCATGGGCCGCGTGTTCATGGCACTGATGAGCGGCGAGGATATGATCGCCGAAGCGTATGACGGCGGTTTGGCTGCCATTGCAGAAATCGCAGAAGCAAAACCCGAATTGCAAGTACCCGACATTGCCGTCCGTGACGAAATGGCCCCCGCCATGACCATCCTTGGTCTGCGCATGGACAGCATATCGATGGAAACCATCCAAAGCGGCATCATCCAAGGTCCTGCTATGGGTCGCTTGGTAGCTGCTGTTGGTGGCCCCGACGGCATCGCCGGCCCTCCTTTGTGCATTGCGCACCGCTACGATGAGGAGAATATGGAAATGGACCTCGAATACGCCATTCCCATCTACACCGCCATGGATGCTCCGGCGGGTATGATCGTTACCGAAATGCCCGAGCGCCGCGTGATGGTCACCGACCACGTGGGTCCGTACGAGGGCCTGGAAGACACTTGGAACAAGATGTCCGCGTGGATGTCCGACAATGCAATGGAATACGCCGGTGCACCTTACGAGGTGTACGTCACTGACCCTGGTGAAGAACCAGATCCCAGCAAATGGGTGACTCACATTGTGTGTCCGGTTCCGCGATAGAACCAGCACTAAAACATCAAGAAGCGGGAGTTTGCCTCCCGCTTTTTTTATGCCCCGAATTTGCCATCCATGGGCTGAGGGGTGCAGGTGACAAAGTGGGATGGGGGCGTGCTAGGATGTGATTTGCGGGAGGCGTAGTTTGTCAGTGGGGCCTGCGGGTGCAGGCCCCACCGGGTACCCGTCCACCCTTAAAAACGAAAGAGACCGCCCTTTCGGAACGGTCCCTCTCTTGACCAAAAAAATTGGTCTCCACCCTATAGCTATTGTACCATCAATCTTGTTTCCCGTGGGAGGGAGGTTTCGGTGGTGTATCGGAGGATGTATACTCCGGTACTCAATCTTTGGTGGAATCGGTGTTGCGCCGCTGCGCCTGAGCCTACTGACAGTTGGAAGGTTTCAACCAATCCGCCCGCCGCGTTGTAGAGCTCACATTGTATTACGTGTAATCCTCCTGGAAGGTTCTCAATTGCGATGGAAATTGCATCCCCATTTCCGGGATTCGGATAAATTTGAAGCGACGGTTCGCCTGCGTCTGACAGGTCGATGCCTACGCTGCCATCGGTGGCCATGGCGCAGGCTGATCCCCAGGGGCCGTATTCCGGACCTACTTGGGCGCGCACGTCTAACGTGTAGGTGTCTTCGGCGTTCAGGTCCATGGCGTGTACAATCTCCAGACTCGGTACGTACGACACGGCCACGATGATGTGGTCGGCGTGGGTGAAGCGCCACTCGTAGTTGGCCGCGCCCAGCACTTCTTCGCAGGTCAGGATATGGCCGATGGCAAGCACTCCTTCAGCACAGTCTTGCTCGTCCACCTGGGTCACGGGCACTTCGGGTTGCATGGTGATGGTGCAGGCCTCACTGTAGGGCCCCCAGACATCGTTGTTCATCACACGGACCGAAACGTTGACTGAGATGTTGTAGAACAGTCCGGGCACATCCGCCAACCAGAAGGTGGGGTTGTTTTCGGCGCTGAACACTTCGCTGAGCAGGCCCACCGACAGGTTCTCGAATTTCCATTGGTACATCTGGGCACCGTCAACAGGCACGCAGTACACAAAATCGTTCAGCATGAGGTTTTGTGCGCCACACGAAGTGTCGTCAAGTTGGGTCGTCTGGCCCGTCTCTTCGCAGTCAAAGGGAATCTCCACCTGCATGGTTGCCGAACAACCGTTGGAGTCGGTGGCGGTCACCGAATAGGTGCCGGCGGTCAGGGTTTCTTGCACTTGGGCACCCGAGCTGTTGCTCCACATGAAGTCCAGGTTGCCGGTGCCGCCCATGGCGTTCACCACTGCTGAACCGTTGCTGCCCTCGCAGGTCTCGACCGCAAGCACTTCCACGCTCAAGGTGATGGCGCTCGGTTCCACAATGACAAAGCCTTCGGTGGCCAAGCAGTCGTTTTGATCCTTGGCCGTTGCGGTATGCTCACCGGGGCCGAGTTGGGCCACCGATTGGGTTTCTTCGCCGTTGCTCCAAGCAAAGCTGAAGACGCCCACACCGCCAGTGGCGCTGGCCGAGGCCGTGCCGTCGTTTTCACCAAAGCAAGTCACATCGGTTTTGAAAATGACCAGTTCAATGGGGTCGGGTTGGAGGACAGTGAGTACCGCCATGCCTGTGCATCCGTTCGCGTCTTCCACGTTGACGGTGTATTCACCAGCGGGCAGGTCCGAGATGGAGGCGGTGGTTTCGCCGTTGTTCCAGTTGAAGGTGTAGTTACCGTCACCGCCGTTTACAGCGAGATCCACTTGGCCGTCGTCCATGCCGTGACAGCTCGCAGGGGCCACGTCGGCTTCGAGTACCAGGGATTCGGTTTCGGCGATGCTGAAGGTAGCGGTGGCGGAACAGCCGTTGGCGTCGGCAATCTCTACCGCGTAGGTGCCGGCGTCCAAGTCGTTGATCTCAAGTCCGGTGGCATCGTTGCTCCAGGTCACCGAGTAGAAGCCCACGCCCCCTTCGGGATCAACATAGGCCGAACCAAAGGTCTCGCCGCACGCAATGTCGAGCGAGGTCAAGTGCGGTTGGATGGCCTCGGGCTCTTCTACCGAGGCGGTTTCTTGGCTGATGCAGCCGTTGGCGTCCGATGCGGTGACCGTGTAGTCGCCTGCCCCCACGTTTTCCAGCAGGAAGCCGTCTTGGCCGCCGTCCCACATGAAGGCCGCCTCACCGGTACCTCCGGTGGCCGAGGCCTGTACGCTGCCGTCGGCCAGGCCGTAGCAGGTCACGTCTTGTTTGAAGATGCTCACGTTCAGTGCGGCGGGTTCTTCTACGGTGGCGGTCACTTGGGCCTCGCAGCCGTTGCCATCAGTTACCGTGGCGGTGTAGGTGCCGGCGGTGAGTTCGGTGGCCAAGGTGCCGCTGTCTCCGTTGGACCAGCCGAGGGCATAGTTGCCGTCGCCGCCAGCAGGGGTGGCTTGAATGGTTCCAGATGCTTCACCGTGGCATTCCACTGCAGAAGGACTGGCCACCAGGGTCAATTCCTCCGGAGAGCCAATGGTGAATTCCACGGTGGACGAACAACCGGTGTCGTCCAGAACGGTAACGCTGTAGTCGCCCGCGGACAAGCCTGCCAAAGAGGCGGCAGTATCGCCCGTGCTCCAGTTGTAGTCGAAGCTGCCTGATCCGCCTTCGATGCTCAGCGAAGCTTGGCCATCGGAGTCACCAAAGCAGGTAACATCAGTGGTGTTGACTTCAAGTGCCATCGGTGCAGCCGGTGCAATCGAGAACGTTTCGGTGGTGCTGCAACCGGCAGCGTCGGTGACGGTGACTTCGTAGTTGCCTGCCACCAAATCGCCGGCGTTACCAGAAGTGGGGCCGTGGCTCCAAGACACGCTGTAGCTGCCGGTGCCGCCTGCGGGTTCCACACTTGCGGTACCGGGTGCGCCGCTACAATCCTCGTCAATGGTGACCAGGTTGAGCTCGAGCGCTGCGGGTTCGTCCACTTGGATGCCGGCGTTGGCCACACATCCGCCGTCCGCGGCTTGTACGGTGTAGTAGCCACCGCTGAGTCCACTCACGCTGGTGCCGTTGTCGCCGGTGTCCCAGGTGAGGGTGTAGTTGCCGTCGCCGGTGACCGTTGCTGTAATGCTACCGTCTTCAGCGCCAGGGCACGAAACGTCCGATGCTTCGAGCGCGATTTGCGGTTGCTCGCCAATGGTGATTTCGGTGGTGGTGGTAGAAGTACCGCCAGCATTGGTCACCTCCAAGGTCACCGTGTAGGTGCCTGCGGTGTACCAAACAATGTCGTTGGGGTTGACCTGGGTGGAGGCATCTGGGATGCCGCCTTCAAAGGTCCAGCTGTAGATGCTGATGCTCTCGCCGGTGGAGGCGTTGGTGAAGTCCACTTCGTTGCCGGTGCAGAAGGTGCCGCTTTCGGCATCGATGCCCGCTACGGGTGGGTCCACATCCGACCCGCCGGTTTCGCCTTCTTCCACGCAGATGTCGTGGACGGCGGTTTCGCCCCAATTACCTGCGCCGGAAGCCAGCAGGTTACCGCCGCCGTCGTGCAGGGTGTAGGAGCCGCTGGTGAAGCTTTGGCCGTCCCCAAAGTCATCGAGCATGATGAGTTGGTAGCAGCCTGCGGGGTAGCACATGTTTTCTACGAATTCGGTGCCTTGGCTGTTGTTGATGTACGGGCCGCCCGAATTGAGCAGTTCGCCTGCGTCGTCGCGGATTTCCCATGAGGTTTCCATGCCAAAGAAGTCCACTTCAACGGTGAGTTCCAATTGGGCACCTGCGCCCACTGAGAAGGCTTGTGAGTCAGCATCGTTGGCTGGAATTTCGTCCGTTCCGCCGTTGGGGTTGATCGTGCGTACCACAAAGGTTTGGTCGCCGTTGCCGGCGGTGAAGGTGGGCAGGGTGATGGCCTCGGAGGTGCCCGAGGTCAAACTACCGCTCCAAGTATAAGCGTGGGTGTAACTGCCCGATCCGTACTCGATGGTCAGCGAAGTCAGGGTGGTGGTGCCGTAGTTGGCAATGCTGATTTCTGGGGTGATGTCGCCGGCGCATTGGCCGCCAATGGGAGCGTCGATAGTGTTGATGCCAGCATCCAGGTCACTCACCGGGTCACAACCGAGTGAGTTGATCAGCGTGGCACGCTCGCTTAGCAGGGTAGACCACATGCGATCCTTTTGGCCTTGGCTGAACATGTTGCGGCAGGTTTCGCTGGTGTAATCCAGGTAGTTCTCCACTTGTTGGGTACCGTCGCACGCCGGGCTGTTGCACGAAACACTCAACGGAGTGGGCGGCGTGTCGCACACGCGGTCGCCTTGGGTTTCGCAGTTGGTTTCCTGGTCGCAGGCGTCGGTATTGTGGAAGGTGTGGTAGAGTCCGAAGCTGTGGCCCATCTCGTGGGTGAGCGTGCGGTTCATGTCGGTGTTGGACTTGAGGTTGCCTACGGTGCCGAAGGCGTTGTGCAGGATAACAATGCCGTCGTTGGGATTGTCGGTGGGGAAGTAGGCGTATCCTTGGATGCCGCCTGAAGCGTCGTTGTCTTCAATTTCGTTGACCACCCAAATGTTGAGGTAGTCTTCACGTGGCCAAGTGGACAGGGCTTTGACTGCGGATTCGTCTGCACCCACGCCGCCGGTGGCTTCGATGCCCATCTCGGCGTAATTGGCAATGACAGAGGCGTCCACGCGGTTGATGCCTGTGGTGGAGTTGCCTTCCGGATCGCGGGCGGCGAGGCAAAACTCCAATTCGACGTCCACGCCGTCGCCGTCCCCATTGGTGCCGGGTAGCTTACGAAAGTCTTCGTTGAGCGCGGTGATGGCGCTGAAAATCTGTTCGTCGGTGATGTTGGAACCCGTGCCCATGCCTTCACCTTCGTGCATGATGTGCACCACCACCGGCAAACTGTGCACCACAGAAACCCGTTGGTCCAGGTCATGGTGCATCTGTTGGATGCGGTGTTCAAAGTGCAGGAAGTTGCGGTGGTATACCGTATCGTTGTCCAGCAGCTGGTTGTGGAGCGTGCCGGAAGCACAGGTGTGTGCGGTGTGCTGGCCCACAGCTACTGCCGTGCAGAGCAGGCCCAGCCAGAGTGCGATCGAAGTTTTCATGCGAGTACGCTTTGTTTTCACGTCCTCTTACTTACTCCAACCGCTCTAGAAGGTTACAGACCCCGGCTGGTTCAGCCGAGACCTACATGCTTGTCAGTCCAATTTAGGGGTTCACCTTCAACAGTTCCAGCTCAAAAATGAGCGCGCTGTTGGGCGGAATGCCGCTGCCTTGTGGGGGGCGGGATCCGTACGCCAGGCCTTCTGGAATCCAGAACTTGTACTTGGCGCCTTCTTTCATGAGTTGCAGGCCTTCGATCCAACCGGGGATAAAGCGGTTGACCGCCATTACAATGGGACGTCCTTTGTCTACCGAAGAGTCAAACACCTCGCCGTTGAGCAGCATGCCGTGGTAGTGGGCTTCCACCTCGTCAGTGGCCAGTGGAGAGGCACCTGAGCCCTCTTGCAACACTTGGTAAACCAAACCCGACTCGGTGGTGATCATACCCGGAAGGGCGGCCACGCTGTCGAGGAAAGCAGTTTCGGTTTCAATGCGTTCGGCCATGGCGCGCTCTTGGCGCTCACGCAGCATGGTTTCGATGGTGGCTTGTACGGCCATTTCGTCCCAACCTTCGCCGGCCAGATTGGTGCGGATGCCGTGGGCAATCAGGTCGGGATCGAGGTCGGTCATGTCCTGGCGACCCAGGTTGGAACCGATGCTCTGGCCAATGGCAAACGAGAGCGAGTCTACGTCGTTGTTCAGGACAAAAGAAGCCGAGGTGTCTTGGCCCGTTTTACAGCCAACAGCAGCCATCAACAGGCCTGCAATAATCAAAAAGTATTTCATCGTTCGGGTTAAAGTTCAACGACGTCCCGCGTGAAGACCCAGTCGTTCTGGTCCGAGAGGCGGGGGTTGAAGGTGTATTGTTTCAAATTGAACGCTTTCAGGTCCTCAGGATCGGTGATCCGGTGTTGCACCATGAAGCGCGCCATGAGCCCTCGCGCGTGTTTGGCGTAGGTCATCAGCGGTTTGTATTCGCCGTTTTTGAGTTGGCGGAAATGGCAGGTAATCACCCGGTTGCTCAGCGCTTTGGGCTGCAGGGCTTTGTAGTATTCGTTGGAGGCCAGGTTGACCAGCGGAGCGCCGTTGGCATCGGCCTCAAGCAGTTCGCGCAAGGTGGCGTCCCAGTACTTGTAGAGGTTGGTCTTTTTGGGGGTGACCTTCAGGCGGGTCCCCATCTCCAAGCGGTAGGGCAGCATGGCGTCCATGGGGCGCAACAACCCGTACAGGCCGCTCAGGATGCGCACGTGGTCTTGGGCAAAGGCCAAGTCTTCGGTGCTCAAGGAGTCAGCGTCCAGCCCGCGGTAGACTTCACCTCTGAAGGCCAGCATGGCCGCTTTGGACGCGCCCGCAGGGTAGGGGTGTTGCCACCGTGCAAAGCGGTCGTGGTTGAGGGCCGCCAGTTCGGGGTTGATGCTCATGAGTTTGCCCACTTGGCCGGCGCTGAGCCTCTGCAACTTGCCCATCAAATACGCCGATTGCTCCAACAACCGAGGTTCGGTTTGGGCGGGCGGGGCAGGTGCATCAAAGTCCAGGGTTTTCGCTGGCGACAGAAGGGCAATCATGGGCATATACGGTTAGGCGCGAGCGAAAATACCGCCTTTTGACCGCAATCAGGCCTCGGGAGCGGGGCTTTGCGGCTTGGCGAGCTTCACTCCGCGTTTGGTGATCACCACCTTGCCGTCGCGCATCAAGTGGCCGCAGGCACGCTTGAAGGTTTTTTTGCTCATGCGCAGGCGCAGCTTGATCTCTTCGGGATCGGTGTTGTCATTCATGCGCATGTAGCCTTTGTGGTTCTCCAAAAAGGCCATGATTTTACGGCAGGCGTCTTCCAGACCTTCCATGCCGTCGCGTTGGAGGCTGACCACCAGGTTGCCGTCTTCAATGTCGCGCACCCACGCTTTGAACACCTTGCCACGCTTGACTTCGTGGAAGATTTCCTTTTCGAACATGATGGCGCAGTGACGGCCATTCACCACCACACGCCAGCCAAAATCGGCCCGGTCAAACACCAGGGCTTCGACCTCTTGGCCTTTCTCGTAGGGCAAGTCGTTTGTTTTGAGGTGGGTGAGCAGGCGGGTGGTGCCAAAGAGGGTGCCGGTCTCGCTATCGTACGCGATGTAAATCACCGAGCGGTCCTTGGGCTCCAAGGCGTACACCTGTTCGCGCTCAGGGATGATCACATCACGCGGCAAACCGATGTTCACGTAAGCCGCGCCGTTGTGCACGTTGCGCACGGTCAAAAAGGCCACCGAACCCAGCGGGGTGTGGGGCAAACGGCGGGTGACCTCCAGGTCGCCTTCTTCGTTGTGGAAGAGGCACACCTCGAGCTCTGTGCCTTCCTCGGTTTCGTGGGGTACGAAACGCGTGGGAAGCAACACTTCTCGGTGGCCGGCTTTGAGCCAAGCACCGAGTTCGTCCATTGCCACAACGGGCAGGTTTACGATTTGTCCGGGGAGCACCTGTTCCATGGCCTGCGAAAGTAGGGAAAGGCCCCCACGGTTCCACCCCTTCCAGCTCGCCGCACTGCAGTATATTTACAATCACCTTACACCAAAGCCATGATCAAACGACTGTTCGCGGTGTGCGCCGTACTGGCCACCCTTTCTGCAACCGCTCAATGCGATGCAGGTCAAACCGAAGTTACTTTCCAAATTTTCACCGACGCCTGGGGCTATGAAATGTACTGGGAAGTCGTACCCACCGGCCAACCCTGCGGGGAAGGCGCCCTGCTCAGCGGCGGCAACGGAGTAGACGTGGGGTGTGACGGCGAAGGCCTCGAAGGTTCTACCGACACGGCCATGGACTCGAACATTTCGTTCTTCACCGATCCACTTTGTTTGACCACCGGCGAATCCTACGATTTCATTTTTGTGGACGATTACGGCGACGGCGGCATCACCGTTGAGGTGTATTTCGACGGCGCATTGGCCACCATGTACTTCGGCGAAGGCTTTGGCAACGTGTGGACATTCGAAGCCGGCACCATCAACCTGCCCGAGTACGACAGCCCTTGTGGCGCCGAGCTCGTTGAAGTGGACGGCCCCGGCGTGGTCATGAACAACGAGGAAGCCATTGCAGCCATCGGCGAGGTCACCCCCGGTGGAGGTAACTGCCAAGCGGTGGGCATCTGGTGTGAAGGCGGCGTGGCGCACAGCGTGTGGGCCATGTTTGAGGCCCCTGAGTCGGGCAATGTTTGGGTTTCGAGCTGCAACTCGGGCACCACCTTTGACACCCAAATCGCCATCTGGGGGTTTGAGGACTGTTTGGACCAGAGCACCTTCGATCTCAAGGGATCCAACGACGACGTACCCGGCGGTTGCGGCAACGGCGCATTCTACTCCTCCAGCTGTGCGGCCACATGTTTGGAGCCCGGCAGCATGTACCTGGTGCAAATTGACGGCTGGTACGGATCAGTGGGCGACGTGGAGCTCACGGTTACCGAAACGCTCCCAGAACCCTCACTCGTGGCTTTTGGTAACAATGTCAACTGCGCCCCCGACAAAGGCGAAGAGGCCTTCGGAAGCATCTTCTCTTGGGTCACAGGCTGGGGTACCGAGACCGTGGTGAGCTGGACCGGCCCCGACGGCTTTACCTCCGACCAAGCCATTGTAGGAGAACTGGCGCCAGGTGTATACACCGGTGTGTGGAGCTCCCCCTGTTCGGAGACCACCTTTGAGCAAACCATCGAAATCACCGTTGCAGATCCCTACTCGATCGGCACTTCCATCACTCAGCCCAGCTGTCCGCTGAGCACCGATGGTTCCATTGAAGTGGTGGTGGCCGGCGCTACCCCACCTTACGGCATCACCCTCACCGGCGAAGACGAATTCACCAGCAACGAGTTCGAAACCTTGGACTTGGTCGTGGGCGCGTACACCCTGCTGGTGACCGACGCCAACGGCTGCGAATTCACCCAAGACATCAACCTGGAAGACCTCAACGATTTTGAATTCTCGCTCGGCGATGATTTTGAAATCTGCTTGGATCAAGACTCGTTGATCTTCGGCCCCGGTGGCTACTTCTACGAGTGGAACACCGGCGCCATCGACCAGTTCCTCTACCTGGATGCAGAAGAACTCGGCGTGGGCACTTACCCCTTCATCCTGACGGCCTACAACAACGAAGGCTGCGAATACACCGACGCCATCATCGTAACGGTGTGGTCGTGTGCAAACGGGGTAGAAGAGTGGTTTGGTCCTGAAGTCCAGCTCTTCCCCAACCCAAGCACCGGCGTGTTCACCTTGGAAGGCCTGCCACGCACCCATGAGGGACGCTTGCAGTTGCTCGATCAAACCGGCCGCACTGTGCACAGCGAGGCGGTACCGGTATCTCCGGGAGCCGCGTTGGAAGTCAGCACCGATCTGCCCGCAGGCGTTTACCTCTTCCGCTACGAGGAAGACGGCAAGCGCATGGAAACCCGCGTGGTGATCCGCTAAGGATCAGTTCTGACGCTCTTCCAATTTCTTGGCAAACTTCTCTCCGAGGGACATGCCCCAGGCTTGCCCCACTTGCATGGATTCTGCCATGATTTGAGGTGAAACCGCGGCGTATTTCTGCCCTGCCGGGGTTTGGTAGAAGGCGATGAGGTCTTTCAAGTCCTGCTCGGTCAGGTGTTTTTTGTAGACCGGGGTAAGCATCTCCACCAACTCCTGGCTGGAGGTATTGAGGAACTCGTCTTTGAGCGCATCCCAATCTGCGTTGTCGATGCTGGGGTACATGCTGCGCATCATTTCCATCATCTGTTCAATCCCCACGGTGTATTGGGCGTAGGCGCCTGACACTTCAAACATGGTGTTCAGTGTCTCGGTGTACGAGTCTTGTTGGGCAAACGAAGCGGTGCTCAGGGCAAGGAGTGCGGCGGCAAAGAGGGCTTTCATGGAGGTGAATTTGGGGGTAAGATGGGGAGAAATGGGAGAGTGATGAGTTGGACAAAGGTCGAATCGTGCCAGAGGTGACGTAAACATACGGTTGACGTTTGCCAGCGATTGCTGCTGGAGGGCCATCCATGCGTGCAGGTTGTCGATGTACAAAACCACGGCGCGCGGGGTTGGATAGGGCTGGGTTGGTGAGGAACTTGGGTGGGTGGGGGCTTGTGGAGGAAGGAGGGGTACGCATAACCAAAGACCCCGCTTTGCTCGCGAAAAACGGGGTCTTCAGTTGGCGCCAACCGCGCCATCAATACAGCCAGTTCATCACTCCTTCTTCCAATCCGGTCGGTTCGGCGTGTAAGGAATGTTCTGTCCATCCAATTCAGCTTCCAACGCTTCGACACGCGCTTTGAGTGCGTCGAGTTGGTTACGGATGGCCGCGTATTCTTCCTGGGCCAGCGCGTACTGGTCCTTGTTGGTGGTGGTGGGGTCCGAGGTGGAGTACCAAGTGTTCCACACGATGTTCTCCACGCGCATACCGGTTCCGGGCACGGTCTCCACATCACGGCGCGACTTGTGGCTGTCTCCCCACATGGTCATGCCAATGTCGTGCGACAGTGCCTCCAGCGCTTTCACCTCTTCCATCCAGGCCAGGTCTGCGCCCGGGTAGGTTTGGATGGCTGTTTTGATGTGGCGCAGACGGCCGTCAAGCTCGCCGTGTTGGTTGCCACTGCCCAAAAGCTTGCGGCGCAGCTCTTGTACCTCGCGCTTGAAGGCGATGTTGGCCTCGGTTTGGCGGTCGAGCGACGAGTTCTCCAAGGCTTTTACTTCAAAGGAAGTGGCTTCTATCAGTGGGGTGAACACGCCGTTGTCGGCTTGCCAGAGTTCCACGGTATACTTACCGGGCAGCGCGAGCGGTCCTTCATTCGGGTTGCTGTAGCGGCCCACCTCGCCCTGCGACAATTCGATGGGGCTGGTGGCGGGGTAGCGCAGGTTCCAAGTTGCGCGTTGAACACCGGTGGAAGCCGGACGCTTCATCTTGCGCACCTCGTTGCCGTCGGCGTCTTTCACCACAAACAGCAAGTAGGCCGACTCGTAGGTGTCTTCGAGCACAAATTCCTCGTACGTGGGATAGTCGATGGCACGGCCGGCGTCCTTGGCTTCTTGTTCTTTTTCCTGACGCAAAGCCTTGGGTGACTTGGGCGATTCCTTCACGTAGTAGGTAAAGGTGGCGCCAAAATCAGGGTTGGGCGCTGCGTACATCGAGGCGCCTTGGCTGCCCACGCCGCGCAGTCCAAGTGGGTTGGATTCCACATAGGCGAGGGCCGTTTTGATGGGGAAGATGGCCGCGTCTTGGTCCATCACCTCCTTGCTCAATTTGCGCAACGGGGTGTAGTCGTCCAGCACGTAAAATCCGCGTCCGAAGGTGCCGAGCACCAAGTCGTTCTCACGTTTTTGGATGGCCATGTCGCGCACGCAAATGGTGGGCAGGCCCGCATTGAGTTGCACCCAATTTGCACCTCCGTCTACGCTGGTAAAGCAGCCAAATTCGGTGCCGGCAAATAGCAGGTTGGGCTCCACGTGGTCTTCGGCCACGGAGTACACGGTTCCGCGCTCGGGCAAGTTGTTTTGCAGTGCTTTCCAGGTCTTACCCTTGTCTGAACTCTTGAGCAGATATGGCTTGAAGTCGCCGCGCTTGTGGTTGTTGAATGCGGCGTACACCACGTTTTCGTCGTGTTGCGATGCCCACACCATGTTCACGTAGGTCAGCGAAGGCACGCCCGGGAAGGATGCAATCTTGCGCCAGTTGTCGCCGCCGTCTTCCGAAACCTGGATCAGGCCGTCATCGGTACCTGCGTAAAGCAAGTTGGGGTTGACCGGAGATTGGTCAAAGGCCACAATGTTGCCGTAAATGGTGGTGGACTTGTTCTTCATCACCACATCCGGCGATTGCACTTCGCCCATCACTTCCAACTGGTTGCGGTCGATTTGACGGGTGAGGTCTGGGGAGATGGCTTTCCAGCTGTTTCCGCGGTCTGTGGTCTTGAAGACTTTGTTGGCGCAGAAGAACAGGGTCTTGTGGTCGTGGGGCGAGATCAACAGCGGAGAGTCCCAGTTCCATCGGAAGGCCGCTTCGCCTTTGCCCGGTTGGGGTTTGATGCCGATGCGCTCGCCCGATTGCTTGTCAAAACGGATGAGCCCACCGTATTGCCATTGGGCGTAGATGATGTTGGGGTCGGTGGGGTCGACTTGGGTTTCATAGCCGTCGCCGCCAACGGTAATGTACCAGTCCGAATTCAGGATGCCCGCATTGTTGAGGGTACGCGCGGGACCCGCTTGTGAGTTGTTGTCCTGGGTACCGCCGAACACGTTGTAAAACGGCTCGTCGTAGTCGATGGACACCTTGTAGAATTGGGTGATGGGCAGGTTGGCCTTGAACTCCCAGGTGTGGGCATGGTCGTAGGTTTCGTACAAGCCGCCGTCACAGCCCACAATCCAGTGCTCGGTGTCGTTGGGGTTGATCCAAATGCAGTGGTTGTCCACGTGTTTGTTGGACTCACCGGTGGGCACGAACGATTGTCCGCCGTCTTCGGTGTGGTGCAGCCAGGTGGCCATGCTGAAGACTTTGTTGACGTCGTAAGGATCGCAAATGATCTCTTGGTAATAGTTGCCCGAGGTCTTGTACCCGCTTTGCTTGGACCAAGTACCGGCCTTGTTGGTAGAGCGGAAGAAGCCGCCCGCGCTGCCTTCGGCCTCAATGATGGCGTACACCACGTTGGGGTCTGCGGGAGAAACCGCCAAACCCACGCGGCCCATTTTGCCTTGAGGCAGGCCGCTCATGGCTTCGGTCCAGGTCTCCCCGCCGTCGGTGCTTTTGTAGACCGCGCTCTCGGGGCCTCCTCCGATGTAAGTAAACACGTGGCGGCGACGTTGGTGGAAAGACGCATACAAGATGTCCGGGTTTTCAGGGTCCATGATGAGGTCTGCGGCGCCGGTTTGGTCCGAGACGCTGTGGATGTTCTCCCAGGTTTCACCGCCGTCCATGGAGCGGTAGATGCCGCGATCACCGCCGTCGGACCACAACGGTCCGTAAGCAGCCACGTAGATCACATCCGAGTTGTCTGGGTGGACGATGATTTTGGAGATGTGCTCGGACTCCTCAAGCCCCATGTTCTTCCAAGATCGACCGGCATCAACCGACTTATAAACCCCGTCGCCATAGGCCACCGAGCGTTGGTTGTTGTTTTCTCCTGAGCCTACCCACAGGGTGGAAGACTGGTTGGGATCCATGGTGATGCAGCCCACAGAGTACGAGGCTTCGTTGTCAAAAATAGGTTCGAAGCTCACGCCGTGGTTGGAGGTCTTCCACACGCCCCCCGAGGCCGCAGCTACGTAGTATTCGTTGTGGTTGTCGGGGTTGACTGCGAGGTCTACCACACGCCCGGAGGTGAGGGCAGGGCCAATGCAGCGGAAATCCAATCCGCTGATTTGACCAGAGGTCAGCCAGTATTCATCGGAATCACTGCCCTTGTCTTTTTTGCGCTGTGCGTCGAGTTGGGCGGTGGTCAACACAGCAATAAGGAGGAGGAAAAAATGCTTCAAGTTCATGGTTGAGGCGTTGGTGTCTTTGGTGTTTTGAGGTCAGGGACCGACAAGTTAATCCCTGAGCACATGCGAGGGGGCACGTCTTAAGAGAAAACAACAGTTGCCCCGGCTTCCACAACGGTGAGCGCCTTGGCACCAACACGTCCACGAAATAGGAGGGAGAACTACCCCAACAACACCCGCTCCACCGCGGTGACGTCGGCATCGCTGATGTCCAAATGCGTCACGAAGCGCACTTTGTCCGAACCAAACGGCACCGCCAAGATTCCTTTCGCTTTGGCCGCTTCTACCCATGCACCCGAGCCTTGTTTGTCGGCCAGTTCGAAGATGACAATGTTGGTCTCCACAGGCATCACACCGCTGACTTCCGGCAATTGCTGGACAATGGCCGCCAGCTTGTGTGCGCGGGTGTGGTCTTCGGACATGCGGTCCACATGGTGGTCCAGGGCATGAAGTACTGCACCTGCGAGGTAACCCGCTTGGCGCATGCCGCCTCCAAAGGTCTTGCGCACGCGGTGGGCTTCGTGGATGAAGTCCTTGCTGCCAATCAACGCGCTGCCCACCGGACAGCCCAGTCCCTTGCTGAAGCACACCGAGATGGAATCGTACGCACGGCCGTACTCCACGGGATTGTGGCCCTTGTGCACCAGCGCGTTGAACAGCCGGGCACCGTCCAGGTGTACGCCCAGGTTCTTGCTGCGCGCAGCGCCAGAAACTGCAAGGATGTCGTCCAGTTCATAGCAACAGCCGCCGCCTTTGTTGACTGTGTCCTCCAAGCTCACTAGCCGGGTGCGCGCCAGGTGGGCATCGTCGCTGTTGATGTTGGCCAGTACGTCTGTAGCACTGAGGCGTCCGCGGTCGCCCTCCACCAAACGCACACTCGCGCCGGAGTTGCGGGCAATACCGCCGCCTTCATACAGGTACACGTGCGACACGCCCGCGCAAATCACCTCGTCGCCCGGACGGGTGTGCACCCGAATGGCAATCTGGTTGGTCATGGTGCCGCTGGGGCAGAACAGCGCAGCCTCGTGTCCAAAGTAGGCGGCAATGCGTTCTTGCAGGGCGTTGACGGTGGGGTCTTCGCCAAACACGTCGTCGCCTACAGGGGCGTCAAACATGGCTTGATGCATGGCCGCGGTAGGGCGGGTAACGGTGTCGCTGCGCAAGTCGATCATGGCTTGAAAAGGGGTATTTTTAGAAGTCAAAGATGACCATTCTTCGCGCAGCTTACATCTGGATAGCGGCCTTGATCCTCGGCCCCGTGTGTTGCAGCGCGCAACAGGACCTCCACAAGTGCTGGGTGCACTTCGTCGACAAGCACGGTTCCAGTTTCGATCCCAACACGTATTTCCACCCCAAAGCCTTGGCCCGCCGAGCCCAGTTGGGACTGGATCCGGCTGATTCACTCAATTGGCCGGTCTCACCAGACTACCTGCGTGAAACGCGGACTTTGCTGGACACCCATACGGCCACCTCACGTTGGATGAACTTGGTGGTGGGATACGCCACGCTGGCCAACATTGAGGCCTTGCAGGCGTTGCCCTTTGTGCGGCAAGTCCGCACGGAAGAAGCGCCACTTGAAGTCCTCCAAGCTGTAGAACCCCTGCCTACCGGTTACGACCGCAACGTACTTGAAGCCCAAACCGCGGTGTTGGGCCGGTGTCACTTTGAAGCCGAAGGGCTCAATGGCCAAGGGCTGCGCATTGCAGTGTTGGATGCTGGATTTTCTGGGGTAGACGAGCGCCCGGCGTTTGCCCACCTGCGGGACCAAGGACGGATTGTGGCCAGCTATGATTTTCTGCGCAAGCGCGAGAACGTGTACGTGCACAGCTCGCACGGCGCCCACGTGCTCTCCTGCATCGCGGGCAAGGTGGACACCGTGCCCATGGGACTGGCCACCGGCGCCGAATTCATCCTGTGCCGCACCGAAAAGGCCCGGTTTGAATACCGCGGCGAAGAGGAGCACTGGCTCGAAGCCGTGGAATACGCCGACCGCTTGGGCGCCGACATCATCAACTCCTCGTTGGGCTACACCAACACCCGCTACTACCAATACGAAATGGACGGCCGCACCGCTGGGGTCACTCGGTCCGCGCGGATTGCTGCCCGCTTGGGCATTTTGGTGGTCAATGCCGCCGGCAATGAAGGCGACACCTGGTGGCAAGTTATCGCGGCCCCTGCCGACGCCGACAGCGTGTTGGCCGTAGGTGCCGTCGACCCCGAAACCCGGATGCGCAGCGGTTTTTCATCATTTGGTCCCAGCAGCGATGGGCGCATCAAACCGGACGTCGCCGCCTTTGGTTGGGCCTATGCCAGCGGCCCTCGCCGCGACGAAGTGGTGCCCGGAACCAGTTTTGCCAGCCCTCTTATTGCCGGATTTGCTGCCTGCCTGTGGCAAGCCCATCCGGACTGGAACAACATGCAGGTCTTGGAAGCCGTTCGCCAGGCGGGCCACCTGTATCCCTATTACGATTACTCATACGGCTACGGGCTGCCCCAAGCCGATCGGGCTCTTGGTCTGACGGCAGAAGCGGACACCACCTTTGACGTCTCTGTGCACAAAGGCCGGCTGGTGTTGACGGTTCGCGAAGGATCTGCACCGGAAGCTAACTGCGAGGGCGGTATTTTTGCCACGTTGCCGCATACGGTGCACTGCCACTTTCAGACGCCGGGCAAAGGGCTGAGCTACTACGCCACTTACGCAGTGGTCCCGCAGGAGCGCATCACCCTGAATTTGAAACCCTACCGCGGAATGATTCTGCGGATCTACTGCAATGGATACCTCTATGAACGCAAACTGGAATAGCCGTCTGCTGGCCCTGCTGCTCGCCTGTACCACCTTGAGCGCATCGGCCCAACTCCCCGATGAATCCCGCGATGTTGACGCGGCCGGCACCTTGGCCGGTCCCCGTGGTCCGCGCGCTGTATATGTGGACTATGGCCTCGGACTCATTCTGCCCGGCGGCGAAACCGACACCTTGCAAAACGAGGGATGGAGCAACAACTTTTGGTACGGCTTGCAATTGCACCGCAACCTCAACAACACTTTTGGCGCAGGCATTGAGCTGGCGTACGTGCGCAACAGCTACAGTTTGGCCCAAGACACCATCAACCCACTCGGCGGCAACCTGGTGAACGACCAGCAGCGCTATATCCAAAACGGCTTGGGCCTGATGGTCTATGGCCGCGTCCAATTGGCCAACAACGGCAACAACCAGGGCCGCTACTTGGATGTGGGCGTATTCAGCAACTTATGGCTGGGTGAACGCCTGCACACCAAAAACGAGGTAGATCCCGCTGTCACCGGCAACGGCGCCAACGTGGCCGAGTCGGACTTGAAAAAACTCGATTACACCAATGCACTGACCTACGGAGGTTTTGCCCGTGTGGGATTCGGATCGTTCTACCTGTTTGGTCGCTACCGCGCAAGTGACTTGTTCACCGCCAACGACAACGTCAATAACGGCGTCAAATTGTCGGAGTTTGAGCGTATTAGCGTAGGCATCGGATTGAGTGTGTTCACCCAATAAAACTGGCCTTATGAAACTGTTCAACGCCCTCGTGCTGTGCACCGCTGTCTGGTGCGCCGCACCCAACTCCCAAGCCCAAAGCGACGTTCCACCACCCCCTCCGCCCCCCTACGATGGGTTTGCTGAGGTCAACCGCACCGGTTTGGTGACCGGCCCCGGCTGGTCGTACTACGGCGTGGGCTTCTACGCCCTGGACCAAGAAGCGTCTAACCCCGAAACCGAAGGCTCATCGTTCTCGATTTGGGGATCCGAGCACGTGATGGACTACCGCGCAGGCCGCGTGTCCCTCGCGCTGGAAACCCTGGGAAGCCGTCATCAATTCAACCTATCGCAGGACACCATTTTGGCCCTGAGATACTTTGATACATACGACCGTCAACGACTGATCACGTACGGATTGGGCGGCCAGCTTACCCTGCGCCTTTCGCTGGAGCCTTCTTCGCGCTTGGCCTACGAGCGCACCTTGGAGGGCGGCGGCTACTTCGTGTGGAACTACTCGCGTCGCCTCAAGTCCTTCATCGACATCGACCCGGCGCAAAACCAAGGCGCTCCGGAAAACAAATTCGTCCAGAAAAAGCTGGCCTACGTGAACCCGATTGAGTTCGGCGTCTTTGGCCGCATCCGCATCAACCGCATGTACCTGTGGGGCCGCATGCGCATGAGCGATTTCTTCGTGCAACAAGACGGGGTAAACCCGGTGACCAACACCAACGGCGAAACCTCCTTTGAGCAGCTCAACGAGCTCGAGCGTGTGGCCATTGGTGTGGGCTTCTGCATCAACAGCAGCAATTAACCTGGTGGATTGAAGAATTACTACCGCATCCTGGACCTGGAACCATCGGCGTCGGAGGCTGACATCAAACAAGCCTACCGCCGATTGGCCAAGCAGTGGCACCCCGATGTCAACGGGGCCGCTCACGCCCGGACGCGGTTCATTGAGGTCAACGAGGCGTATGAGTTCCTGATGGATCCGCGCCGCCGAGACCTGTATTCACGCCGCACCACCATCGACGAGCGCGAACGCCTGCGCCGCGAAATGCTTTACAAGCAATGGTTGGTCCAGCAACAGCAACAGGCCCGCAACAAGGCCCGGCGCTACGCCGAGCGGCCGATGGATGAGTTCGTGAATTCGCCCATCTACAAGGCGGCCATGCGGGTCAGCCACGTGTACAATTACATCTTCATTGCCGTGGGGATCATCATCACCTTCGGCCCTGGAATCAAATACCTGATGATGACTGCCGAAGAGTTGGAAGAGCGCCAAGTCACCACAGCCTCTGTGGTGACCCCCATGATTATGGGCGCGCTGTTTACCTACGGCATTTATACCTTCCTGTTCAAATACAACCCCGACCGTGATGCGTAACCTGCTTCTGCACTCTTGGGCCACCTTGCTTTTGGCCCTCACCGTTTCTTTCTCCGTCCACGCCACCGAAGGCATGTGGATTCCCACCTTGCTCAAAGCCGTGGAAGGCGACATGCAAACCTACGGGCTCGAGCTCACCGCTGAGGACCTGTATAGTGTCAACCAAAGCAGCCTCAAGGACGCGATTGTGCTCTTTGGCGGCGGGTGTACCGCTTCGGTGATTTCCAAGGACGGCTTGCTGTTGACCAACCACCACTGTGGTTACAGCCAAATCCAACAACACAGCTCGGTGGAGCACGATTACTTGAAGGACGGATTCTGGGCCGCCTCGCACAAGGACGAATTGCCCAACCCGGGGCTGACCGCCACCTTCATCGTGCGCATCGACGATGTCACGGGAGAGATGAACAAAGGCATCACTGCGGGCATGAGCCCCGAGGCAGAGCAAGAACTGTTTGAAGCCAACCGCAAGCGCATCGAAGCCGCCGCCACCGAAGGCACCGGTTACGCCGCACGCGTCAAGGCCTTCAACTACGGCAACAGCTACTTTGTGATCGTGACCCGCACCTTTGATGATGTGCGTTTGGTGGGGGCACCTCCCTCGTCCATCGGCAAGTTCGGGGGCGATACCGACAACTGGGTGTGGCCGCGCCATACCGGTGATTTCTCGCTCTTCCGCATTTACGCGGGTGCCGACAACGGCCCTGCCACATACAATGAGGCCAACCGCCCATGGCAACCCGAAGAACACTTGAAGGTCAACATGGACGGCGTGCAGGAAGGCGACTTTACCATGGTCTATGGCTTTCCGGGGCGCACTTCAGTGTACCTGACCAGCTATGCTGTGGACTACGTGATGAACCGCTCCAACCCCATGCGCATCGACATGCGTCGCAACAGCTTGGCGCTGATCGACGCAGCCATGCTGGCGAGCGATACGGTGCGCATCCAGTATGCCGCCAAACAGTCGCGCATTTCCAACGCGTACAAAAAGTGGCAAGGACAGAACTTTGGCTTGGAGCGCAACCGTGCGTTGCAGAAGAAGACCGACATCGAGGCGCGCATGCGCAAGGCCGGACCCCAATACGTAGACCTGTTGGACCAATTTGAGCAGGTGTACGCCCAGCTCAACGACGCCCAATTTGCCCGCGAACTGTTCATCGAGTACTACTACTACGGCCCCGAAGTTCTGCGTTTCGCCGAGCGCTTCCAGCTGTTCGAACAATGGGAAGAACTGGCCGAAAAGGGCGAACTCGACCGCGCCGCCGCAGATTTGGAGGAAAGCTTTGACGGCTACTTTGGCGACTACAACCGCGCGTTGGACCAAGCCCTGTTTGCCAAACTCACCGAACTCTACCTCGGCTATGCCGATCCCACGACTGTTCCCGCGGTGCTGAATACCTGGAAGGCCAAGAACGGTTCCTGGGAAGCTGCAGCCAAGGTCCTCTACAACAAGAGCATGCTCACGACCGAAGAGGATGTGGCGGCCCTGATGGACATGTCGCCCAAAAAGGCCCTCAAGAAACTCAACAAGGATCCCTTCTATCAATTGATGAAGGCCCTGCGCAGCGGCTACTTTCAAAACACCGCCGCTACCTACAACGCCCAAAAGGCCGAAGAGGAAAAACTGATGCAAACCTGGGTGGTAGGTCTGGCCCATCATTTCCCGGACCGCACCTTCTGGGCAGACGCCAACAGCACCTTGCGTGTGACCTTTGGCAAGGCAGAGGGCAGTGCGCCCAAGGACGGGATGAAGTACCACTTCCGCACCACGGCGGACGGCATCTTGCAGAAGTACATCCCTGGCCACGCCGATTTTGACCTGCCCACCGTTATGGTGGACCAACTCCGCGCTCGCGACTATGGGCAATGGGCCGGCGCCGACGGCGAACTGCAAGTGTGCTTTACCGGTTCCAATCACACCACCGGAGGAAACTCGGGCAGCCCCACGCTCAACGGTCGCGGCGAGCTCATCGGACTCAACTTCGACCGCAGCTGGGAAAGCACCATGAGCGACATCCTGTTTGATCCCGAAATCTGCCGCAACATCATGGTGGACATCCGCTATGTGATGTGGGTGGTAGACCGTTACGCCGGCGCCACGCATTTGATTGAGGAGCTCACCTTGGTGCGCAACCCCAAGGAGATGCCCGAGATGGATGCTGTACCCGAGCTTAACACGCAGCTCGAACAAGACTAACTTCGGGTTCGCCCTTAGACGGTGTCCAAGGCAGAGGGGAGACCACGGGCCCTTGGGAATCAAGCCAAAAGGAAATCTGCTCGGAGACGTAAAAAAAAGGACCTTCCCAACGTCAAGATGAGCATGGTCGTTGGAGGCAGTTTTGATGCGGTTTTAGGCAATGTGCAGTGCGCTCGGCTGTGTATTTATAGCACAGGAAGCAAGTGGTTCTAACGCGATGCGCTGGAACCACGTCGCACGTGGAATCGTTATCTGGTGGGCAACTCCATGCTCAAGGCGTTGACTGTTCAAAAGCTGTTCAGCCCTACGCCGGCTCTGGCTTGACGCCAGATCAGACCATCAGGTAGATCGAGAGGATAACAATGGCAAACAGGATCAGTGCAAATACAACTGGTCCGCCAATCTCGTTCTGTTCTGCTTCTTTGTGATCGCCCATGGCTTTCTGATTTGTTTCCTGCAAAATTAGGAAAGGCCCGCGCGAGGGCAAACCGCCCCGCGGAATATTTCCGCATTCGCCCTTCGAAACCATTCATGCACCAATACGTGCAGCTCATTCACTGACACGTACCAGTCGTACCCAAGTACAGGTATGCACTGAGGTGGTGGTGTAAGTTTGACACAAAGAGCACCCGCGTGCTGTTGGTTAGCAAATGGTTTTCGCTCGGAAAGTCATTCGTTTTAGTTTTAAGTGTTTTGAGTCCCTTATAACGATAAGGGACTTTTTTTTGCCCTCCAACATTGGCGCAGGGCAGGGTTGGATGCTAGCCTGAGATGGTCGTATCTTATGGGGCTTAAACCAACCTGCAATGAATAGAGTACTGGTACTTTGCGCTTTGATGTGCGCGATGGTCACCACGGGTATAGCCCAGTGTGACGACGGCGAAATGCAAATCGAAATCATCATCAACCCCGACCAATACGACTGGGAAACCAGCTGGGACCTGGTCGGCGTTTCCACCACCTATGCCAGCGGATTAGCAGAAGGCGCGACCGTGTGTGTGCCCGAGGGAGACTGCGTTTCTTTCCTGCTTCACGACTCGTATGGCGACGGCATTTTCAACGCAGACGCGTACACCATCAACATCGACGGCGAGCTTTTTGAAACCGGCACGTTCGACGGGCATGAGCACCAAGTGATCATCGATTGCTGGGAGGGAGGTGTGTGCGATACAGCATCTGCGATTGAACCGGGAGATTGGGTCGCCTCAAATGGCAACGCTTGGTATACGTTTACCCCCGAGGTTAACGGCATGTATTTGGTGACAACCTGCGCCGAGGCCAACACGTGCGACACACGCATATGGATCTACGACTACTGCAACATGTCCAACTTTGACAACAGCAATGAGGGATCCATCTATTTCGATGACAATGAAGGTGGGTGTGGAGAACAAGCCCAGTTCAATGCGTTGTTGGAAGGAGGGGTAACCTATTGGATTCGGATTGGGAGCACCGCGGGAGATTGCGGAGGTACCAATGTGTTCTGGAGCTTGAGCTACAATGGCTTGCCTGAAGGTTGCACGGATCCTGAAGCTTGCAATTACTCACCGATTGCTGATCTCGATGATGGCACTTGCGTGTATGAAGGTGATCCCTTGTGTGCAGCGCCAGACTTGATTATCGTCGAAGAAGCCATCGCCAACAGCATTTATGCCGAAGTGATGTTTGTAGACGAGAGCGATTGTTACATCGAAGAGGGCTGCCTAAACGGGTACGGTGAGCGCGAGCTTATTCGATTTACGACACACATCAAGAACATTGGTGATGTAGATTACTACATCGGTTCTGCAGGGGATCCAGATGCCCCCGAGCAATTCGAATGGGGTGACTGCCACAACCACTGGCACTACGAAGGATACGCAGCTTACATGCTCACCGATGCAGAGGACAATCTTCTTCCCATTGGACAAAAGAATGGCTTTTGCGTGATGGACCTGGAGTGTTCAGACGGAGGGACTTTTCAATACGGTTGTAGCGTGATGGGTATTTCGGCGCACTGTGGCGACATATACTCATCTGGTCTGAGCTGCCAATGGATCGACGTGACAGGCATTGCCGATGGGATCTACAAATTGGGTGTTATTGTGAACTGGGATCACACACCGGATGCCCTCGGACGTGAAGAAGCATCTTACGACAACAATTGGGGCCAAGTCTGCCTCGAATTGGACCGCACAAGCGGCGAATTAGAAGTGGTTGTCGTCGAAGAAAATTGTGAACCCTATGTGGATTGCAATGGCAATGTATGGGGCAATGCGACCGTGGACTGCAACGGTGAATGCGGAGGCTCAGCCCTTGCTGGAGATCTGGATGCCAATGGCGAACAGGAGTTGATCGATGCTGAAATGTACGTAGATCATATCCTGGGTGATGACATCGAAAGCACGCTATGTAACGACCTGAACGCGAGTGGCAGCATTACTGTCGCAGATGCCGCACTCTTGAGCTTGTGCAATGTGTACAATCTCGCTCACGAACACCCAGACAGTTCTGGGGTCCACAACAAATGCAATCTGCCTTCCGATAACATTGTAAATGTCTTCGATACCACCACCTTCTCGATTGGCAATGTCAACTTCAATGAGAATTATTTGGATGTTCATGTGAAGAACCCCTACAACCGCATTGTAGGCTACCAGTTTTCGCTGACAGGGTTGGAGATCACCTCAGTGGTGTCCATTGCGGATCCGATAGGTTACCCGATTACTCCTTCATTTTTGTTGGGTGGTCAAGAGGTTATTGGATTGAGTTATCAAGATTCTAGTTTGGCCAAGAGTCCAGAATTCCAGGCGTTGTGCCGTGTGTACTTTATCAATCCTGAAGATGAGATTTGTATTGACCCCGTAGTGGATGTGGTGAATGAGGATTATCACACCACCTTGCATAATGTGGTTGATGGTTGTGTGATCAGCAGTTCTGTTGACGAGGTGGCACTCCAACGTGAAGTCATGTTGTCACCCAATCCCATGACCCAAGAGGCCACCCTGAGCTTCTACAACCCCACACGCGAACAATTCACCCTGGTCATCACCGATTTGGCCGGACGTGTGGTGATGCGTCAGACCGGAATCAACGGGACTTCTGTGCGCATTGATCGCGGCGATTTGGCGGTAGGAACGTACCAATACGTCTTGCAAGGACGTGTGCGTTACACCGGCAAATTCGGCGTGCAATAAACCTGGAACAACAAAACCCCGATCGACGTGAAACCACGATCGGGGTTTTGTGTTTCCAATATGTGAACCTTTCGTTAATCAGACCGTGCAACCTTCCGTATCTTTACGGGGTCTGTTTTTAGACGTGAAGCCGCCTGCAATGCGAACATTTTTGAAACATGCGATCCTGCTGCTTGCGCTGTTGCCCCTCTCGGGCGCTGCCCAAGTGGTGATCAACGAATTTACAGCCGCCAATTACAACGACTGGGACGTGGGAGACGAACACGACTGGATTGAGTTGTACAACACCGGCACAGCTGCCTTTGACTTGTCCGGACACTTCCTGTCGGACAACATGGACAACCCCGACAAATGGGAATTCCCCGCCGGTACCGTTTTGAACGCCGGTGAGCACGTAGTGGTGCTCTGCTCAGGCTTGGGCGACACCGACCCCTACGCGTTTGGATACATGAACTCCAACTTCCGCCTCCGCCAAACCGGCAACGAGGAAGTGGTATTTACAGATCCTTCAGGGACCATTCTGGAGGTGTATGAATTCAACGTGATCGGCGCGGTACAGGCCGACATGTCTTGGGGCCGGAACGGCGACGGTGGCGCGGACTGGGTCATCTACCCAGACCCCACTCCCAACAACAGCAACACCGGGGCTGTAGGTACTGCTTTTGCAGTCATGCCTCAATTCAACCTCGAGGCGGGCTACTACCCCGCTTCCATCGACGTGGAAATCACGACTCCCGATGCAGGCGCGGAGATCCGATACACCTTGAACGGGGATGCACCCACCGCCACGTCAACCCTCTACACTGGCCCCATCACCGTGAACAACACCACTGTGATCCGTGCCTTGGCCATTCACCCAGATGCCGAAATCCTCGACAGCTACACCGAAACCAACACCTACTTCATCGGAGGCGACAGCCACGTGATTCCCATCGTGAGTGTTTCGGGTGACGAAATTGGTGACGGTGCCTGGCCTTGGGGCGACGGCGAACTGTGTGCCATCGAGTTCTTTGACGAAAACGGCGTGTTCATTGACGACGCAGAAGGCGACTCCAACGAGCACGGCAACGATTCAAACGCTTACGACCAGCGCGGTTTTGACTACATCACCCGCGACCAAATGGGGTACGACCACGCCATCCACCACAACCCGTTCCCGGGCTACACCGATCGTGACGAGTACCAGCGTTTCATCTTCAAGGCTGCGGCCAACGACAACTACAGCTTTGCCAACGGCGCCCACTGCCGTGACCTGTTCTGCCACATGATCTCCGAGGCCGGCGACATGAAAATGGACGAACGCCGCGGTTCGTACTGCATCGTATACCTCAACGGTGAATACTGGGGCGTGTACGACATCCGCGAGAAGGCCGACGACTTGGATTATACCGACTACTACTACGACCAGCCCCGCGGTTTCGTGGATTGGCTCAAGACCTGGGGCGGTACTTGGGAAGAGTACGGCACCGGAGACGACTGGTACGACTTGGTGGACTTCATCACCAGCAACGACATGACCGATCCGGCCAACTACGAGTACGTGGAGTCGCAGCTCAACACCAAGAGCTTGATCGACTACTTCATCTTCAACTCTTACGTGGTAAGTGCCGACTGGCTCAACTGGAACACCACTTGGTGGCGCGGACGTCACCCAGACGGCGACGCTAAGCGCTGGCGCTATGTCCTGTGGGATTTGGACGCTACCTTCGGCCACTACGTGAACTACACCGGTATCCCCGATACCGGCCCCACCGCAGATCCATGCGACCCTGAAGGCATGGGCGACGTGGGTGGTCAAGGACACATCCCTGTGCTCAACGCTCTGCTGGACAACGAAGAATTCTACAGCACTTACATCGCGCGCTACGCGTCTTACAGCAACACCATCTTCAGCTGCGAGTACATGAACACGTTCCTGGACTCGATTACCGGTGTGATTGCGCCTGAGATGCAACGCCAAGTGGACCTCTGGGGCGGTTCGTACGCCGGTTGGGAGGACGCCATCCAAACCATGCGCGACTTCATCGACGACCGCTGCGCAGATGAGCTCATCGGTGGCATCGAAGACTGCTACGACGTTGAAGCGGTAACCGTAACGGTCATCATCGACGGCATCGGCCAAGTAGAAGTCGAGAACGCCCTGATCAACTGGGACGAGTCTCCGTGGGTGGGTACGTACTTCACCGAGATCGGGATTGACTTTGACGCCTTTGAGACTGCCGGAGCCTTCCTGGGCTGGGAAGTCTTAGAAGGAGACGTCACCATTGAAGACTTGCTAGATCCGAGTTTCGAAACCACACTGACGAGCAACATCACCATTGTTGCGCACTTTGACACCGACATCGATCCGCAACTGGTCATGTACGACGTACAACCGGCAGGTGCGGGAGACATCCTTTTGGACGGCGCCTCAACCGCGCCACACGCCAACACCATCCTCACCGATGGTGGAACCCGCGTGATCACTGCTGTGCCCAACGAGTGGTACGTGTTTGACGACTGGGACATCCTGAACGCCACCTTCATCCCGGGGGCTTCGGATACCACCGGTGCGGTCTTCATCAACCAGACCGACACGATCATCGCCAACTTCATCGAGATCCCTCATTTTGATGTGATGGTGGACGTACAACCTGCAGGCGCAGGGTCCATTTCCATCGATGCTGTGGACTACCCAGACCTTCCATGGGAAGGTACCCTGGCAGGAGAGGTAGACCTCCAATTCGTAACCACTCCTGTGGACGAATGGAGCGAGTTCCAATACTGGATGGTAAACAACCACGTGGTGAGCCCCGACGAGTTTTCGGCCAACATGGTGCTGAACCTGAACCAGACCGATACCATTGTGGCGGTGTACGAAGTGACCCCGCACAACGAAATCACTGTCATGATCGATCCCCCGCTTGCCGGTGCTGTAAAGCCCGGTGACGGCCCCATCGTCCAAGACAGCTGGACCGATGAGGTGGAAGCAGGTGTGAACCACTTGTACGTGGCAACGCCCACTGACTTCTGGCGATTTACCGGCTGGTCGGCAAGCAACCACAGCCCCACGCCAGACAACCTGGAGCCCGTAGTGAACTTCAACTTCTCGCAGAACGACACCATCGTGGCCCACTTTGAAAAAGAAGAGTTCTCGTTCTACGTGCCCAACTCGTTCTCTCCGGACAGTGACGGCATCAACGAGGTTTGGCAACCGGTCAGCGGTGCCATCGATGCCGACAACTACGAAGTGTGGGTATTTGGACGCAACGGTGAAATCGTCTTCCACTCCACCGATCCCAACCAAGTTTGGGACGGCAGCCACACGGGCGGCGAACACTACGTGCAGAATGAAACCTACGCGTTCCGCATCGTGGTCAAACCCGTACACGAATTGGAGCCGCGCACCATCACGGGTCACGTGACCCTGTTGCGCTAGGCCATGCACATTTCCCTGGACGGACAGGCCATCCTGGTCACCGGTTCCAGCCGGGGCATCGGCCGTGAGCTCGCCATTTCATTGGCGAATTCTGGCGCTCAAGTGTGCATCCATTACAACACGTCAAAACAAGAAGCAGAAGCCCTGGCCTATGAATTAGGCCCGGGCTGCTTTGCTTTGCAGGCCAACTTGGAAGATCCGGATGCGGTCGAGCGCCTGTTCTCCCAATGCGTGGATCGGGTAGGCAAGGTCACTGGACTGATCAACAACGCGGCGGTGGCCCTCAGTGCTGCACCGGACAGTCCGCAGTGGCTCGAGTTCTGGCAACGCACCATGGACATCAATGCGCAAGCTGCTGCCCAACTTTCCATGCTCGCCGTAGCGCATTTCAAGGAGTACGGAGGGGGACGATTGGTGCACATGGCCTCCCGTGCAGCGCACCGCGGTGATACCGTGGATTACCTGGCCTACGCCGCAAGCAAGGCGGCCTTGGTAGCACTCAGCAAATCCCTAGCACGCGCATACGGCAAGGACAACATCCAATCCTTCGCGCTGGCCCCCGGCTTTGTCAACACCGACATGGCGCAAGACTTTGTAGAGCAATACGGCGAAGAATATGTACTGCAAGGCCTGGCCTTGGATCAAATGACACGTCCTGAACATCTGGCGCCGCTTACCACCCTCATCCTCAGCGGCATGATGGACCATGCCACTGGGCAAACGTTTGACCTGAACGCGGGCAGTTACCTGCGTTAGGGCACAAAAAAAGGGCACCCGTTCGGATGCCCTTCATCAATTCGAATGAGACTTTCGCTTACTGCGCAGCCTCCATTTCGGTAGAAGCTTCGAGGTTGAAGCCAATTTCCATGTTGTCTCCCAAGGTGGCGTCGCCCAGCGATGAGCCGTATTCAACACCCCACTGGGTGCGGTCGATCACAACGCTTCCGTTGGCCATCACCTTGCCGTCGGCTTCGGTCATGGTCAATGGGAAGCTGATTTCACGGCTTACGCCTTTGAGTTCGAGGTTGCCGCCCAAGATACCTTCTGCGTGCTTGGTCACAGTGAAGGTGGCGTAAGGGTGAGTCGCAGCGTCAAAGAAATCGGGGCTGCTGAGGTGACCCACCAAGTTGGCTCGCTGCTCAGCGTCCTCGAGGTCGGTGTTGGCAATGGTGTTCATGTCGAACATGATCATGCCTGAAGAAATGGTGCCATCCTCGACGGTGAATTTGCCTTTGAGGATGCCAACGGTGCCGTTGTGGCCGCCGCCGATGATTTTAGTACCTGCCCAGGTCACAGCGCTTGCTGAGGTGGTAACGAAGTAATCGGTGCTGGTGGCTTCAGCAACGGCAGGTTCTGCAGGTGCTTGTGATTCAACAGCGGTGGTGCTTTCGCCGCAAGAGGCAAATAGGGCAACACCGGCTGCAAGTGCGAAGGTGTAAATCGCTTTCATGACTGTTTCGGGGTAAATGATGGTTGTGGGTGTAAATATATGTTGAGAACAACAGTTGTGCCTAAGTCATGTTCGCAAAGAAATTGTAATCGTCCGCTAAGTCTCGGCCAGCTTGAATTCTGAGGTGAAATGGAATTCGATGTCCGGGTAGTTTTGGCGCTCCATGTCGAGCATAAACTGGCTCGGAGCGAGGAAAACATCCAACCCGTCTTTGTCCTTGACCACCTCTTGGCCTTTGATGCGTTTGAATTCCATCAGCTTCTCTTCGTTGTCTGAGGTCAACCAGCACGCCTTGAAGTAGTTCTTGGGCTGAAATTCGCATTTGGCACCGTACTCATTCTCCAGACGGTACTTGATCACTTCAAACTGCAATTCACCTACGGTACCCACAATTTTTCGGTTGCCCACCGGGGTATAGAACACCTGTGCAACCCCTTCCTCGGTGAGTTGACGAATGCCTTTGTCCAGCTGCTTGCTCTTCATGGGGTCTTTGTTGACCAGTTCCTTGAAGATCTCTGGTGAGAAACTCGGGATGCCCCGGAACATGAGTGATTCGCCTTCGGTCAGGGTATCGCCGATTTTGAAGTTGCCGGTGTCGTACAGGCCCACCACATCGCCGGGGAAGGCTTCGTCCACCACGTTTTTGGAGCTGGCCATGAAGGTCGCTGGGTTGGCAAACTTGAGCTGCTTCTCCAGGCGCACGTGGGTGTAGAACTTGTTGCGTTCGAACTTGCCCGAGCACACGCGCACAAACGCAATGCGGTCGCGGTGGCGAGGGTCGATGTTGGCGTGGATCTTAAACACAAAGCCCGAGAACTTGGGCTCGGTAGGCTGCACCTCTCGGGTTTGCGCTTCACGTGATTTGGGGGTGGGGGCGATCTCAATGAACTTGTCGAGCATCTCCTGTACGCCAAAGTTGTTCACTGCAGATCCAAAGAACACCGGAGCGAGTTTACCTGCGCGGTAAGCTTCTACGTCAAAGTCGTCGTACACGCCGTCTATGAGCTCGGCTTCTTCACGCAGTTCGTCGGCCAGGTCCTCACCCACGAGCTGTTCTAAGCGTTCGTCGTCGAGGTCGTTGATCTCCACCACGTCTTGGGCAATCTTGGTCTTGGAGGCGTCAAACAGGTTGAGTTTCTTCTCGTAGAGCTTGTACACGCCTTTGAAGGTGTGTCCAATACCAATAGGCCACGAAAGCGGACGCACGCGGATGTCGAGTTTTTCCTCCAGCTCGTCCAACAGATCAAAGGCATCGCGGCCTTCGAGGTCCATTTTGTTGATGAAGACAATCACCGGGGTGTCGCGCATGCGGCAGACTTCCATCAAGCGCTCGGTCTGGGCCTCCACACCTTTCACGCAGTCGATCACCAAAATGACGCTGTCCACCGCAGTCAGGGTGCGGTAGGTATCTTCAGCAAAGTCCTTGTGACCAGGGGTGTCGAGCAGGTTCACCAGCATGTCCTTGTAGTGGAAGGCCATCACCGAGGTGGCCACCGAAATCCCACGCTGCTTCTCGATCTCCATGAAATCCGAGGCGGCGGTTTTGGTGATCTTGTTGCTTTTGACGGCACCCGCGGTTTGGATGGCGCCTCCAAACAGGAGGAGCTTCTCGGTCAGGGTGGTCTTTCCCGCATCCGGGTGGGAAATGATGGCGAAGGTTTTGCGCTTCGCGATTTCGACGTTCAAACTCATGGACTCAGCGGCTGGGACGGCAAAGGTAGCAAGTCTTTCGCGTGGAGCCTCCTTCCAATTTGTACCTTCCAAGGACCAAATGAACTGCCGTGAAGTACCCTGTTTTTCTGGCCGCTTTGCTTCTGGCCTGCACCGCATGGTCACAAGCTGACTTGCAATCGCCTCCAGAGGTGGTGTTTTCTTCTTTCATCACCGGACTCAACGACCCGGTGCGACTGGTTCCTGCTCCCGATGGGCGTCTCTTCATCCTGGAGCAATCTCAGGGCGACGTAGAAATCTACCAACCCGATGGCACCTACATCGGCACCTTCCTGGACGTGTCCGGACTGATTTCAACTGGAAGCGAACGCGGTCTGTTGGGCATGGCCTTTCACCCGGACTACGCCACCAACGGCAAATTTTACTTGAACTACACCGATGGGGGTGGAGACACCGTCATTTCGGAATGGAGCGTTTCCACCAACCAGAATGCGGCAGACCCTGCAAGCGAGGTGGTGCTGCTGAACATCGTCCAGGATTTTTCCAACCACAATGGCGGGCACATCGCTTTTGGTCCTGACGGCCACCTGTACATAGGTATGGGGGACGGCGGATCCGGCGGCGATCCATTGGCCCGTGCCCAAGACGGCCAGAGCTTGCTTGGTAAAATGTTGCGCATCGCGGTGGCTGGCGACGGCACTTACACCATCCCTGCGGACAATCCTTTCCTGGGAGCACCTGGCGTGCTGGATGAAATCTGGGCCATTGGCCTGCGCAACCCTTGGAACTTCAGTTTTGACCCGTTGACCGGGGACCTCTGGAACGGTGACGTAGGCCAAGATCAGTTTGAAGAAATCAGCGTGCAGCCTGGCGCCAGCACCGGTGGAGAAAACTACGGGTGGCGCTGTTGGGAGGGACTGGTGACGTTCAATACTTCAGAGTGTAGCTCGTTGCCGCACCACCCTCCGGTCATCACCCACGCTCACACCGGATTTACCGGTTGGTGCAGCATCACCGGTGGATTCGTGTACCGCGGGACTGAATACCCGGGCATGGAAGGCTACTACCTCTACACCGATTACTGCCTGGGCGAAATACACGCCCTCAAAGACGACGGCGTCGGAGGCTATAACGCCTACACGGTCAACAACGCTGGCAACTTCGGCTACGTGCATTTGGCTACGGGCACCGACGGAACAGCCTACATCGTGGACATCGGCGGCCAAGTACTCAAGGTGGAAGACGCATGCAACACGTTACCGCAAGTTTCGCTGGATGCTTCGGGCACCTTGGAGGTGAGCACCGCCGGAGCGACCACATATACGTGGTACCAAGACGGCGCGGCGCTTACTGGCTCGGATGCTGCGACGTGGACACCCGCCACGAGCGGCACTTACAGTTGCTTGGTGGATGTGGATGGGTGTGTCCGCTTGAGCAACGCCCAGGAGGTAGCTGTGCAAGTAGGGGTGCCTGGGTGCACCTATGCCAACGCGAGCAATTACGACCCCAACGCTTCGGTGGATGACGGTTCGTGCCTATTCACCGATTCCTGCGACGCAGACCTCAACGGCGACGGCACCATCGGCACCGCCGACATCCTAGACATTCTCGGTGCATTCGGGACGGACTGTCCTTAAGCCAGAAGTTTCTGGAGTTGGTCCAGCACCACTTGCTTGGTGTAGTGCTTCAAGGCGCGTTGGTAGCCAGCTTCGGCTAGGGCATCCACCGTTTCAAGTTGGGTGTAGAGCGATTGCAATGCCTGGGTGAGTCCCGTCTGTGCATCAGGATCGAAGAGCATGCCTGCCTTCCCGTGATCCAAGATTTCTGGTGTTCCAGAGGTGTTGGTGCCCAGCACAGCCACACGACTCAACATGGCTTCCACGGTCACGTTGCCAAACGTCTCGCCGGCTGAAGCCATCACAAACACATCCAACGACCGGTAAGCCAAGGCTACTTGCGGCGAATAGGGGCGCAGGTGCACCACCTCTTGGAGCCCGTGCTGGGCAATGGCCGCTTGTACCGACTCCATGTATGCCAAGCCTTCGCCGTGAGTAGGTTCGCCCATGAGTAGCAAGTGCACGTCATGTCCTTGGGTCTGTAACGCGGCCACGGCGTTGACCGCTTCGAGCTGTCCCTTTAAGGGGTCGATGCGCCCGATGATTCCAGCGATCCATGCGTCATCCGGCAGTTTCAATGCGGACCTGGCCTCTGAGCGGGTATGCTGCTCGGGAGAGAACCGCTCGGCCTCTTGCCCCAAGGGCACGGTTGCTATGCGCGTGCGGGGAAACTTGGTTTGTGTGGCCACCTGCTCCGCCAAAAAAGGGAGCAGGGCAATCCACGTATCGATTTTGCGGAACCGCCAGGTGTGCAATGGGTCCTTCTTGGCCACGCCCAATTGCATGGCCTGGTGGTAGACAAGCTTGAATGGACGACGGGCAAACACTTTGGTCCACGCCAATACATCCATGTCGCGGTTGTCTCGGAACCACAGAACGTCGGGTGCAAAAGCGTTCACTTCTCCGGCCAGTGCGCGGGCGCTTTTCCAGTCGAAGTACTTGCGGTTGCGCGGTGCGGTTTGCACGTCCAACCCCAATTCCAAGGCACGCTGGTGTACCGGCGTGTGGGCTACACAGATCAGCTTGACCTCGGCACCGGCCTCGGCAAACCAATGCACATAGCGCACGGCATTCATTTCCAGTCCGCCCCAACTGGTGGAGCTGATGTAGGAGAGGAGACGCACCTATCCGCGGGCACGGTTGGGGCGCACAATGATTTCGCTCACCAGCGCGTCGTCCGGCGTTTCGATGGCCATGCGGATGGCTTCTGCAATGCGTTCCACCGGCAGTCCTTTGCTGAAGTAGGTTTTGTATTCCTTGAGCAGCTCCTCGTTGGTGGTTTGGTCCACAAAGGCGGTGTTCACCGCTCCGGGAGAAATGGTGGTGACCTTCACTTCGCTGGCGAGTTCTGTGCGGATGCTTTCTGAGATGGCAAGCACGGCCCACTTGGTGGCGCAGTACACCCCTGAGTTCGGGAAAACGTGGTGCGAAGCGACCGACCCGACATTGACCACGTGGCCAAACACTTTGCGCAGGTGTGGCAGGCTGGCGTGCAAGAAGTTCAGTACTCCTTTGATGTTGGTGTCCACCATGGTGTGCCACTGCTCCAAGTTGCCGTCTGCAAGCGGATCAAAGTAGCCCAGTCCGGCGTTGTTGAGCAGGACATCCAATCCTCCCATGGCGTCCACGGCAGCCGCTACTGTAGAGCGCGCTTGGTTGTGGTCGCGCACATCGCAGGGGTGGATGCTCACGCGGTCGCCCAGTTGGTCGGCCAAGGCTTGAAGTTTGGCTTCGTTGCGGGCGCTGAGAGCGAGGGTATGACCTTGCTTGTGGAGCAGGGCGGCGGTGGCGGCACCTATGCCTGAGCTGGCGCCGGTGATCAGAATCTTCTTCATGGTTCAAAGAACCGAAATATTCCGCGCGGGTTCACACCCAAACAAAAGCGCCCCGGTTCGAAAACCGGGGCGCTTCTTGAAGTCAAACTCAAAGTCGTCTATGGACATGCAGACCCAAACACGGCCAGCATCGCCAGCAGGTCAGAGGTGTCGGTGCTCATGTCTCCGTTGACATCGCCCGAACACACGCCTGCACAACCGATGTCACTGATGATCACCAACACATCGCCGGTGCCCATGAAGCCATCGTTGTTGAGGTCCATCGGGCATGCGCACGAAGCGTACTCACACGTGCCGTCGTCCAAGGTGGCATCTGCGTCGTAGTTGCACGCACCGCTGTCGGTGCAGCCTGCGCACGAGGTGAACTCGCACGAGCCGTCATCGTTGGTGGCGGTAGCATCGTAGTTGCACGCGCCGCTGTCGGTGCACCCGTAGCAGCTCACCAGATCACACGAACCGTCGTCGATGGTGGCCGTAGCGTCGTAGTTGCACGCCGCTGCATTGGTACAGCCAGCACAAGAGAGGTATTCACACGAACCGTCGTCCGAAGTGGCAGCGGGGTCATAGTTGCATGCGCCGCTATCGGTACAGCCTAGCACAGTGTCGGGCACAGTACAGAAGGGGTGCAATGCACCAAAATCAAAGTCTGCAATGGGCATGGTTACCAGCACGGTGCCGTCTGCTTGGGTGATGTAATAGTCACCGTCGATGGCGCATCCAAAGGCGGTACCATTCAGGCCGTCGCCGTAGCTGTCGAAGATTTCAAACTCGTAGCAGGCGTCGGTCAAACACACGTTGGTGGCGATCACCGAGTTGCTGGCCAATGGCCCTCCGCTGGCAATAACCGCGGTAGTGGCGTCGCGCAATTCCCAAGTGGTTTCCCCACCCCAACAATCGGTTTCGATGGTGATGGTGGTTTCGATTTCTCCATCCCCGATTTCGTAGGTGGACTCTTTGCTGTCGTTGATGTTGTTCTGATCAGAGGCGATCACAATGCGCACAACAAAGGTGGCAGTGCCAGGGGTACCTGTAGCTGCTGGCAGGTTGACTTGCTCGGTCTCACCAGTGGCCAGCGAACCGGTCCACGCGAACGATTGGTCGTACACCCCGTTGAGTCCGTATTCGATGGTGGCCGCCGTCAAGGTGTTGGCACCAAAGTTTCCGATGGTTACCACGCCTTCCACGTTCGGGTCACACTGGGTGGTGTTTGGGGCGTCCACGCTTACGATGGCTGCGTCATCTGCAGGGATGGCAAAGAGTGGCGCATGCCACAAGCCACGTCCGTAGGTAGCGGCAACAATGGTGTTGCTGCCGTAGTGGATTTCCAATTCAGAAACCACAGTGTTTGGCAGCCCGTCGGTGTACGGTTGCCATGCGCCGAAGGAGTTTTCGCGGTAATACACGCCGGCATCGGTGCCTACGTAAAGACCGTCGTCGGCGTCCTTCTGGTACACAATGGTGTTGCACGGAATGGCAGGCAGCCCGTCGGAGTAGTTCGACCAGGAATCCCCGGAGTCATCACTGTAGTACACCTTCGCACCCGAACCAAAGCCCGAGAAGGTCACCCACAAGCGGGTAGCATCCACAGGATCGATGGCAATGTAGGTGATCGATGAGCCCGAGAGTCCCGAGAGTGTGGTCCAGGTGGTACCCCCGTCCAAGGTGCGGTAGAGGTTGCCGCCCTTGCCCACGAAAATCACATTCTCATCGGATTCGGCCACTGCCAGTGCGTTGCTGTTGCCTGTGGTGGGCATGGTGTATGAGGTCCAGCTGCCACCTGCATCGGTGGAGATGTGCAGACTCTTTTTGGCCACAATCAGTTTGTTGTGGTCGTTTTCGCTCATCACGTAAGGGGTGAGCCAAGCGCCGCCTTCATTCGCACCGGTTCCGTTGCTGTTGAGGATGGTCGAAAAGCTCGCACCGTAGTTGGTGGACTTGTAAATGCGACCGTAGTAGATGGTGCCGTACATGATGCTCTCATTGGTGTGGTCTACGATGCTTTCAAAGCCGTCGCCGCCAATGGGGCGGGTCCAGTTGTTGCCCACCTTCAAGTTGCTGCCGTTGTCTTGCCAGCCCGAGAATACAATGTTCTGGGTTTGGGCGCTCAGCCCCAAGCGGTAAATCTGGGCGATCTCCAGGTTGCTGGAGAGGTCCGAGAACGAGGTGCCGCCATTGAGGGTGCGGAACACGCCGCCGTCGCAGCCGATCAGCAGGGTAGAGGTGCCGGGGATGAAGTACATGCCGTGGATGTCAGCGTGTACGTAAGGAGTACCCGAGGCGCCGTACCAGTGGCCCACAATGTTCCAAGTGGCCCCGCCGTCCGAGGATTTCCAAGTGTTTACACCACCGACGTACACGACGTCTTCGTTGGTGGGGTCACATGCGGTGGCCAGATCGTACCAGGCTTGACCGCCTGAGTCGGTGCCATTCACGTTCCAACCGAGCAGGTTGATGGTAGCGGCGCTCGCCATTTGGGTCCAGGTCAAGCCTGCATCTTGCGAACGGTAGTAGCCTTCGAAGCCTTGATCCGAAGAGCGGCCGGCCAAAATGTAAAGGGTATTGGGGTCAGAAGATCCTACGGTCAATGCCAAGCGCGAAATGCCCGAGGTGGGCAGTCCGGTGGTGGATTGGGTCCAGGTGACTCCGTTGTCGTTCGAGTAGAAGAAGTCGTCGCCGTTGCCCACTGCAAACGCGGTGTTGGCATCGCCAGACTTGAACTGCACATCTTTGTAGTTGCCGCTGAGGGTTTGGGTCCAGTTGGCCCCGCCGTCTGTGGTGCGGTACACCCCGTTGGTGGTGGCCACCAGCAACACGTCGCTGTCTGAAGGATCCATGATGATGCGGTTGCAGCGGCGCACTTGTTGCACGGTCCAGCTGAGTCCGGTGGTGTTCCAAGTCACGCCGTTGTCGGTGGACTTGAGTACACCCAGGGCATAGGTGTCTCCGGCGTCGCCGTCACCTGTTGCGATGTAGAGGGTGTTGGGATCGTTGGGGTCAATCGCCACATCCGAAACACCAATGGAACCGAGTTGGTCGGTGTTGACCACCTCCCAGTTGGTGCCGGCGTTGTTCGAGCGCCAGAGTCCTCCGGCTGGAGCACATGCATAGTACCGCAGGGTGTTTGACGGGTCCACGCGAACCATGTTCACGCGTCCAGCGCCACCGCCACTCCCGGGAACCGAAGTGTTGCCGAAATAGGTCCACACGCCCGATTGCGAGAGGCGGACCTCACTGCCACGGTTGCGTTGTACGGCTTGGTACACTGCATCGGGGGCCACCATGTCGCCGCTGGGGGCAAGGCGGGGTTCCCAAAAGTGCTCCCAACGCTTGTACTGCTTGTAGCCTTGGCCACGTTCGATTTCGCGTCCTTCCCAATAGTCGTTGAATTCCGCTTGGACTTCATAGAGGTTGACTTCGGGGTCTTCAAGGCGTTCAGCCCAGACCTTGTCTTGGCCAAACACGGAAACCGAAAGGCCCATTGCAATTGCAATGAGCCCTCCGTTCCCGAGAATGCGGGGAATGTATTTCACTTGGTAAAGGTCTAATCACATGAGGTCCCGAACACAGAGAGCAGTTCCAGGATATCTCCCGAGGCCACTTCGCCGTCTTCGTTGATGTCTGCGGTGCACTCGGGTCCTGAGCAACCGAATTCGGCCAGCAGCATCAGCAGGTCAGTTACGTTGCGGTCCAAGTCGCCGTTGAGGTCGGCGTAGCAAACGCAGCTGGTGAACTCACAAGAGCCGTCATCGCAGTCTGCCATAGCATTGTAGTTGCAGGCTGCAGGGTCTGTACAACCGGCTGCAGTACCCGTGCCGCCGCAAACGCCACAAGCATCGAGCGACAGGCAAGAGCCGTCATCGCAGTCTGCGGAAGCATTGTAGTTACAGGCCGCAGGATCGGTACATCCGGCTACGGTACCCGCACCACCACATACACCACAAGCATCGAGCGATTGGCAAGATCCGTCGTCACAGTCAGCAGAAGCATTGTAGTTACAGGCCGCAGGATCAGTACAACCGGCAACGGTACCTG
>CAXPZW010000039.1:0-19336 GCA_964221845.1 Luminiphilus sp.
GGAGCCGAGTAGTTGAACACGTGCAAATTGTTGACCTGAAAATCGGCCACTTTTTGCCCGTCCGGAGTCAGGATATAGGCATCGCGGATGCTCCACTCTTTGGGCACTTCCCAATCAAAGCATCGGGTACCGGTGGGCACCTCGGTGAGTTGCATGGGCGCAATTTCGGAGAGGATGCCCAGGCTCTCTCGGAGTCCGTCACCAGTGATGCTGCGGCAAATGGGCCACAGCCGGTCAAAGTATGCTTCGAGTTGGGTTTGCATCAGGCGGTGAGCATGGGCCATTTCATCACTTCGTCCTCGGCAATGGCACGGGCGGCTTTTTGCCCTACCACTACGTCAATGTCTTTGGGGCTGATGCCCGAGGCCGGACGCTTCCAGGTGAGGTCTTCGTGGGTGATCACCGCTCCTGCGGCAATAGCACGAGCAGCCACCAGCGAACGTCGTGCGTTGCGGCGGGCGGGCTCTTCATCGGCCAGGGCAGTGAGGGCGTAGGTACCGAGGCTGGTTTTGACCTCTTCCCACTTGGCCCAGAAATTCTTGAGGTCTTCCTTGTCCATGGCGTGGTAGTGGTCGTTGCCCGGCAAGGTCTTGTCGTGGGTGAAGTGCTTTTCAATCACCACCGCGCCCAGCAGAATGGAACGAATCAGGATGTCCATCTCCCCCGGCAAGGTGTGGTCCGAGTAGCCCGGCACCACCTGTGGGAAGTGGCGCTTGAGGCCTTGGATCATGCCCAAGTTGGCGTTCTCGTCGGGTGTGGGGTAGTTCAGCACGCAATGCATCAGGCACAAGGTGTTGCCGTGCTTCTCGATGGCCTCCACGGCCTGTTGAATCTCCCAATGGTAGCTCGCGCCCGTGCTGAGGATGATGGGCTTGCCAAACTGGCATTGGTATTCGATGAAGGGCAGGTTGGTCAGGTCCGAAGAAGAGATTTTAAACACGTCCTGCAGGTCGTTCAAAAAGTCGGCCGAGGCCACATCGAATGCGGTGCTCATGAAGGCAATGCCGGCCTGCTCGCAATACTTGGCGAGTTCCTCGTATTCCCCCTTCCAGAACTTGTCGTACTTCTGGAACAGCTCGTGCTGACTGCGGGTGGGTTCTTTGGTGATGTCCCAGTAGTAGGGGCTGTCCTTTGAGGCAATGGTATCGGCCTTGTAGGTCTGGAACTTGATGGCCTGCGCACCGCCTTCGGCAGCCTCATCAATCAGGCGCTTGGCCAAGTCCATGGACCCTTCGTGGTTCACGCCTGCTTCGGCAATGATGTAAGGGTCGGTCAGTTCGCGGGGGTCGTAAGATTTGAGAAACTCGGTCAAGGTCATGATGCGTTCTATTGGTCGGGCAGGCGTGCGGCCAATTCCCGGCTGAAAATTCGGAAGTTTTTGTCGGCATCGAAACGCGCCTCGAAGGTTTCTCGTGCCGCGCGGCCCATTCGCGCCAAGGTTTCGGGGTCGTCGAGGATTGCTTGAAGCGCTGCAGCGGCCTGATCCAGGTCAAAATCCAAGGGCAGCAGCAGGCCATTTTTACCGTGATCGATGATTTCAGGGGTGCCGTACACCGCTGTTCCGAGCACTGGAATGCCGCAGCTCATGGGTTCCATGACGGCCACTGGTATGGTTTCGGCTTGGCTCACGTTGAGATACATGGCCGGTGCATGCGTTCGGTAAAACGCAAGCACTTCTGCGTTGGGCGTGTGTCCACGAAGCTCCACCTGGCCACCAAGCCCGTGGGCCTGGATCGCGGCTTGCAAGGCCTCCAACGACTCGGGTTTGCCCCCACCAAAATGCACCCAGCGCACATTACCACGGAGTCGCGAAAGCAACGCGGGTATGCGCTCCAACCGCTTGGCAACCGTAGCGGCCGTAGCCGAAACAAAGAGCACCTCATCTGTTGAGGGACGTTCCTCTATCGCCCCGCCGTCCCACACACCCAAAGCGCGAAACACCACCTTGTTGGCCTGGGAACGAAAAGTGCGGGTCAAAAAAGCGTGGCCGTGTTCGCTGGCGGCATACAGGGTATTGAGGGTGCGTAGCTTGAGGGTCTCAAACGGCAGGAACAATTGGTTGAACGCCCAATCCCCGTGGTACATGTCAATGGAATGGGCGCGGGCCACCACCTGGAAACCGGCTTCTTGCTTGAAGTGCCGTCCCACGAGGACTCCGTAGTGGTTCCAGTAGTTGTAGAACAAGGTGTTTTGTGGCGTCCAGCCCTCCTGCGCTGCAAGCGCCACAAGCACCCGCGCCTGTGCATGGGTTTGTCGCAACCTGCTCAAACAGTGCCCCACGTTGCGCAAGTGGCGTTTGGCGTCTCTGCCGAAGAAGACCTCTTGCGCCCACCAGCTGAGTGCGCGCCACTCACGGGCCAGACGTGCGCCCAAGGTCCAATTCACGTGTTGTTGGTTCACGTCCGCCACGCGCACGTTGTCCCACTCGGCAGGAATGCGGTGCGGCTCATCGGCCGCCCCATAGCGGTCCACTGGCACCACCACAATGTCATCAAAGGCCTCACGCAGGTAGGGCAGCTCGTAGTGCAGGTAGGTTTCTGCTCCGCCAAAGGGATATTGCTTGCTCAAGAGGATCAACCGCTTCATAGCAACGCATCTAAGGCGTTTGAAAAATGGCGGTCGATCTTGGCCTCGCGACCGCGCAACCACCCCTTATTCCAGCGGGCTCGAAACTGCACGTAGCGCTGCACAGCGGCCAGCTTTCGCGATTCCGCAGCGGTGAACACGCCGTATTTGGAGACCAGCTGGTCAAACGTGGCGCGCTCCTGGGCCAATTGGCCGGGGTGCCACGCAAAATTGTCTTTGTACACGCGGTACCAAAAGTACTTCCAGTAGGTCTTGAGCGGGGCTAGCTGCCCAGCTTGGGTCAGGGCCTCCCCCACTTTGTCCAAGTAGGCGAAGGTGGAAACCAACCTGCGACGACGCCATTCGAAATCCCGCTGGCGGTGTTCAGAGCCAATGAGCCACGTGTTGTCCGCGGTGCCCGGTGCACGATGCATGTGCAAACCTGCCAGCAACGCACGTACGTGCAAGTCTGCATCCTGGTGCCGCTGCAACCCTTCGTCAAAGCCCCCCAGTTGCGCAAAAGTCTGTGCTTTCCAAAGCGGTGACATGATCAACCAGGGCACTTGATCGGTCAGAAAAAGTCCGAGATAATGGGTGGTCGCACCTGACTTGGGATCGCGGTTGAACGTCTTGCCCGCTGGAGCATCGGTGCGGCGCACCTCGCTGGTAAATACCCAGTAGTCCGCCTTCGGATGCGCTGCCACACAGGCCTTGCGACCGGCAATGCAGTTTGGGGTGAGTACATCATCGGAGTCAAGAAAAATCAGGTGATTGCCCTGTGATTCTGCGGCTCCCAAGTTGCGGCACGCATTGGCCCCTTTGGGACGGTCTGCGGGGCGTTCCAACACACGAAAACGCGCATCTTCCTGGGCGGCTTTGCGCGCCAATGCAAGAGTCTGGTCCGAAGAGCCGTCGTCCACCAACACGCATTCCCAATCCGGATCGGTTTGCGCGCGAAGGGCGTCCAAGGTGGCCGGCAAGGTGGCCTCGCGGTTGAAGGTGGGGATGACAACGGTCACAAAAGGAGTCATGCGCGGTTGTCAGGGTCAAACAAGGCCGAAGACCCTGAAGGGTGCAACAAAAACTCCACACAAGCGCGCACTTGTTCGGGGGAGCGCATCGGCGCCTCGGAAGCCGGGTACTCAGGCCAATCGGTGCGGAGCAACGCCTGCTCCCACCCTTCCAAGTCCAAGGCAGGCTGGAGCTGTCCTTCTTCGATTTGCGCGGCGAAGGTTTTGACGCCAAACGGGTCGGTGACCCACGCTTGCTTGCCGAACTGCCTCGCCTCCACAGCAACGGTGCTCCAGCGCGTGGCTACAACGTCCACGTGTTGCAATGCCGCAAACAACACCACCGAGCACGCCTCGCGCACATTGACGTTGGGCAATGCTTCAAGGGCCTGCAAGCCGGGCACTTCCTCAGCCCGTTGACGCGGGTGCAGACGAATGCCAAATTCAATCTTTGGATGCGAGCGTACAAACGCTTCGAAGTATTCCGGTATCACATAGTCACTCTGCGGCTGTGCGCAGAACAACAGGCTGCGCTCCGCGTCTTTAAGCTTTTCCAACCAAATCTGCTCTTCGATCGAAAGCGGAAAATCGGTCCGGGCACGTTGGCTGTTCAGCCAAAGGTTGCCACCGACGGCACAACGGAAATGCTGTCCGCCCTTCAGGATGGACTCCGCAGAAGAGGCGTTCCAATTCCAATACCCACCGGGCAACAGGGATGCCTCCAGTGGGATGCCTGCGCCGTAGGAGGAGTAAGAGAAGTTCAAGGCTCCCTGCTTCCCGTGCTGCACGTCAAATGCAGGCTTGCCTTGCAAACGCAACACCTCTGTCAAAGCCAAACAAAACGGGTTGTGGTAATTGATGAGCGCCACACCTTCCACAGGTTGGCCGTCCATCCAAGGCTGTAAGAGTTCCATCCACTGGCGCACGTGGGCGGCATGTTTCATGACACGTTCCACGTTGACATTCAACATTTCCCCTACTTCCCATGCGGCATCGGGGGCGTTGAATCCGGCGAGCTTTTGGCCCAGCCACAGGTATTCGTTCACGGCGTCCGGATCGTCAAAAAGCAACGTGGCGGGGTGGGTGGGCAGGCCCGAGGACACGGACCACGCATGCACCTTTTCCACCTGCAATCCTGCAGCTTGCACGGCCTCCAAGAAAGGATCAATGTGCCGGTTGTAGGTGCGTTCGCCCCACGGTTGGTCGTGCCCATCGGTGTGCGACACCACCAGCAATGGCGCCTCCAGCGAAGTTTGAGCCAGGCGCGCAGCCAAGCGTTTGCCAAGAGACCGCTCTTTACGCCGCAGGGACAAGCGTTGACGCCAGCCCAACCGTTTGGCCAAAACCATGCCCTTGAAACCGACTTCTTCTCCGCGGAGCACTTTATCCAAGAGCTCCATGCGAAACAACGCCCACAGGTTGATGCCGTTCCAGACCAACTGCGAAAGCAGCGGCCCCGACTCAAGTTCGGCCACGCGGTCGAACAGTTCCAGTTGGCGTTCGGGGGTCACGTCAGGCGGGTTGTTGCAAGGCTTCTCGAACGCGGTCCAAATCCACCGTGTCTACGGTAGGCAAGTTGAGGCCTCGGGCGGCCAACCAACGTGCGTTGTCTCCACTGAAGGCATACTGCTCATAGGCAGGCATGGAGGAAAGCGGGTAGAAGAACGGACGCACATCCACACCCCGATCTTTGCACGCAGCCATGATGGCGTCACGCTGTTCCACCAAGACCGAGATCAACCAGATCACCCGGCCAGAATCATCGAAATCCGTGGGCCAGGTCACGGGGAAATCCGAGAGGGCTTCCATGTAACGCTTTTCCAGTGCGGCGTGCCCGGCAATGATTTCTTCAATGCGTTCCAATTGGGCGCAACCGATGGCGGCCTGCAGGTTGGTCATGCGGTAGTTGTACCCCACCTCATCGTGCCAATAGCGCTTGCCGGGCTTCATCCCGTGGTCGCGGAGCACACGCATGCGAGCGTCGAGCTCGGGGTCGCGCGTGACCACCATGCCCCCTTCGCCGGTGGTGATGATCTTGTTTGCAAAGAAGGAGAAGGTGCCCGCATGACCCCAGCTGCCTACACGTTTGCCTTTGAAGGTGGCGCCGTGTGCTTCGGCGCAATCTTCGAGCACTTTGATGCCGTGCTTGTTGGCCACTTCCATGATGGCGTCCATGCGGCAAGCCATGCCGTACACGTGCACCGGAATGACGGCCTTGGTGTTGGGGGTGACAGCCTTCGCGAACTCGTCCGGACACAGGGTCCAACGGTCCCGTTCCACGTCCACAATCACAGGTGTAGCGCCGGTGTAGAGCACGGCATTGATGGTCGCCGCAAAGGTCAAGTCGGGCACAATCACCTCGTCACCTGGACCGATGCCCCATGCCGCTAGCGCCAGGTGCAGCGCCACGGTACCGTTGGCGGTAGCTACGCCGTGCGGACACTGGCAGAACTCCGCAAAATCGGCCTCAAAACGGTCGATGTATTTGCCGCGAGAACTGATCCACGTGCTCAAGAAGGCATCGGTGAGGTACTGCAATTCTTTGTCGCTCAGCGACGGCTCGGCCACCGGCGTAAAATGCGTTTTGTGCTCGTAGCGGAAATAGTCGAGCATGCGCCCGTTGTCATCGAGGATGGGCACGATGCGCACGCGCTTGTCGGTGCGCTTCATAATTTCCTCCAAGCTCTCCCCTTTCTTGGCCGCGATGAACGGCTTGAGGTCTGAAGGCATCAACGGGTCTTCCAACGAGCGGCCTGCCAGCAGCATGCGGCGGAAATCGCCGTCGGTGAGGATGCCCACCAATTGCTCTTCGGCGTTGGTGATGAAGGAGGTGCCTGCGGGGTCGGCGTTGATGGCTTCCAACACGCCGCGCAGGTTGGTGTCCTGAGAGCAAATGGAATCACGCATGGATCAAGGTTTTCGCCGTTTGGTAACTCTCGGCAATCACATCCAGCCCGCCGTAGGTCTCGAGGGTGATGCGTTTGCCGGTAAAATCGTATTGGAGCAACAGGCTGTGCATGTCGCTTCCTTCACGGAATACGCCGTTGGTATCGGCGCTGCCGTCGTTGTCCGAAATGTGGATGTAGTCCGAGGCGGCCATCATGGGGGCCAACTCGCGTTCAAAATCCAACCCAAGGGTTTGCGCACTCACTTTCAAGTGCGCCACGTCCAACAACAGGTTGAACGGCTGGGCCTGCTCAAGGGCCTCTAGTTCGGCCGCAGTGGTCAAAAAGAACGGGTTGCAGCTGTCAAAATTCGTGTAGTTCATGCCTGCCAGTACGTTGTTCTCCACGTACAGCTTCAGGTCGGGATGCTTGGCGGTCAGTACACCCAAAGACGTCACAAACCGGCGCATGGCCAGGTCGTGGTCAAACAGGGTTTGCTGCGCGATGCTCTTGCCAATTTCGCTGACCGGGATGTTGATCAAGAATCCCGCGTGGAAGCCAAAAAAGTCTACTCCCAGCAGGCGGCTGAGTGCGATGGCCTTCTCGATGTTCTCCACCGAACGCTCGTAGGTGTCATCGTCCAAGCTGGCAAGATTGATCACAAACGGGGTTTCGGGCGGGGGAAAGTAGTTGTGGCACACGTAGTTCAACCCGTATTCGCGCTGCAAGTCCAAGAGCTCTTGCTCCATCTCCGGATAAGGCTGGGTGCCTCCCGAAAGCTCAATGTGCGTGTACCCCTGCTCGGCCAGCTGCTTCACAGAGGCGCCGATGGTGCGGTTGCGGACACAGGCTGAGGACACGTAGATCATTGAAATTGGCTTCGGTACGGTTCAAGGTCACGGGGGGATTGCACTTCCACTTCTTCCCCATTGGCCAGCACAAAGATAGCCCCCGGGAAGGGCGGAAAGTGCATGGCGCGCACAAAGCGCTCGGCAAACGCGAAGGTGACCTCAGCAGCCACCAATTTTCCGGCGTGCGGGAGCTCACGACCAAAGTAGCGACGCGGCCCCTGGAGCCCTTCTTGATTCAGCCCCTCATCGCCGGACACCAAGCGATCAAACGCGGTGTTGAAGTTGCGCACAAAGCCGCTCAGCAGCTTGTGATACAGGCTAAATGCGTTGTCTTCTGGGAGGATGGCCATGCGCTCTTGCAACAGGATGTTTCCGGCGTCTACCTCAGGGGTGACGTAGTGAAAGGTATATCCGGTTTCCACTTCATCGTTGAGCAGTGCATGCACGCTCGACAGACAGCCCTTGTAATCGGGCAAGAGTGACGGGTGAAGGTTCATGGCCTTGCCGCCGACGGTGTCCAAGATGTTTTGGCGGATGATGTTGCGGTAGTAAACGCTGAGCAGCACATCTGGCCCAAAGGCCTGGATGCGTTCCAAGTGTTTGTTGACCGAGGAGGTCTGGTAGTCCATGCCCAACGCATCGAGCATGTCCAAGAATTCCTGGTTGGCTCCGCCGGTGTGGGTGTACACCTGCACATCCTGCGTGCGCACACCTCCGGTGCTCAGCAGTTGCAACAGGCACTCACTCCCGGCGCGTCCGAATCCGCAAAACACAATGCGCATCACTGCACGTCGATGATTTCGTTTTCAGCAAACGCGCGCGGTGCGGTTTGACCCACCACTTCGTAGAAGTACAACGGGCTGATGCCCTGGCCTCCGGTGCGCTTGCCAATGATGTTGTCTGTGGTGAAGGCCTCCCCGGCCGCAATGGGGCGGGTGGCCACCAAGCCTTTTTGGAGCGACGCACGGGTGCGGGTCTCGCTCAAGGTGGGCATTTTGTGGGGTGAGCCCAGGTATTTTTCAATGCGGCGCACATCCTGCACAAATTGATGCAGTTCCTCAGGGGAGAGGGATGCGCGGTGATCCGGCCCTTCCAATTCTTTGCTCGTGGTGAAGTGCTTTTCCAGTACAACAGCCCCCATAGGAACCGCGTACGGCGCAGCACCCACACCCACGCTGTGGTCCGAATAGCCCACCAAACAATCAAACTGCTCGTGGTAAGCGTCGATGGTACGCAGGTTGGCTTCCTCGTCCTTGATGGGGTAGTTGGCGGTACAGGCCAACAGCACCACTTGTTGGTTGATCGGGTAGATGTACTCCAGCACTTTGGCCAACTCACCCAGGTGGGTCATGCCCGTGCTGAGAAACATCGGTTTGCCCTTGCGCGCCACTTTCTCCAGGAAGGGAATGTTGGTGGTATCGGTGGAGGCAATCTTGTAGGCATCCAGGTCCAGTTCGTCCAATTCATCCAAACTCACCTCCTCAAACGGGGTGGTCAAAAAGATGATGCCCTGCTGCTTGCAGTAGTCCATCAGCTTCTGGTTCTGGTCACGGCTCACCTCCAAACGCTTGAGCATGTCGAATTGGCTTTCGGCCGCATCGGTGGTTTTGGTCTGGTAGGGTGCCTTGGATACCGAATCCAGGATCAAGTGCTCGGCCTTGAAGGTTTGAAACTTGACCGCATCGGCACCGGCCGACACCGCAATGTCGATCAGCTGCATGGCCAGGTCAAAGTCACCGCCGTGGTTCACGCCGGCCTCGGCGATGATGAACACCGGATGTTCCGGTGAAATCACTTTTTCGCCAACAGGGATATAGGGGTCGAATGGGAGCATACTGCAAGGTCAGAATTGGAAGTAAATGAAGTCAATAGGATCCTGATAATTCCCAAAGAAGAAAATGGAAAATACCAACAAGTAATACGTTGCCCAGCGGGCCCAAACCGGCCAGCGTGCAACATCAAGTCCGTGATCGCGCGAACGGTTGATCCATTCTAAGACCAACAACGCAACGATGAAAATCGAAATGGGTCTCAACAGCTTCTCCGCCACCGCAGCCGGCGTCTGAGGCATCTGCACCACCAAGGTTACCAAGTAGTCCCACGCCTCGCCCACAGTTTTAGCTCTGAAGAACACCCACGCCACGCACGTTAGCGCAAAGGTGCTCAGCATGGCAAACCCTTCGCGAACGGTGGGCCACTTTCGCCCTTCGGCGATGTGCTCGGTGTACCGTCGGTTGCGCCCGCGCAGAAACAAAGGCACAAAGAACAAGGCATTGAGTCCACCCCACACCACAAAGGTCCAATTGGCACCGTGCCAAAACCCACTCACCAAGAAGATGATGAAGATGTTGCGCACAGCCATTGACCTACCGCCCCGACTTCCGCCCAAAGGGATGTAGACATAATCGCGGAACCAGGTAGACAGTGAAATGTGCCATCGCCGCCAAAACTCAGCAATGTCCCGCGAGAAATAGGGGGTCCTGAAATTGACCATCAACTCAAAGCCCAGCAGCTTGGACACGCCCAAGGCAATGTTGCTGTATCCGGCAAAGTCGCCGTAAATCTGGAACGCAAACAACACGGCGCCCAACACCAAGGTGGTGCCCCCGTGGTAGCTCAAATCCGTACCAAACAGTTCGTTGACCATGGGTGCACAATTGTCGGCAATCACCACCTTGGCAAATAGCCCCCAGAGGATTTGCCGCAGGCCATCTTTGGCAAGCGTAAGGTCAAATTTTCGGGCACGTGCAAACTGCGGCAACAATCGTGTAGCCCGCTCAATGGGCCCAGCAACCAATTGTGGAAAAAAGGCCACATAAGCGAAAAAGGCCACCGGATCGCGCGCGGGCTCCAAGGTCTTTCGGTACACATCGATGGTGTAACTCAAGGTTTGAAACGTGTAAAAGCTGATCCCCACTGGCAAGACCAAGTCCAGGGTCACCGCATCGGCAGCAAACCCCATCTTGCCCAGCAACAAGGCCATGTTGTCAGCGAAGAAGTCAAAGTACTTGAAGGTGCACAGCACGCCCAAGTTGAACAACACACTGACCGCCAACCAAGCCTTCCGCGACCGTGTTGTGTCTGCATTGCCCAGGGCCAACCCCACACCAAAGTCCACCAAGGAACTGGCGGCGATCAAACACAAGAAGCGCCAATCCCACCACCCATAAAAGACATAGCTCGCCACCAACACCAGCACGTTCTGCAACTGCACTTTGCCTTTGACCGCCCAGTAGAGCGGAAAAAACAAAGCGATAAACGCTGCGAACTCCAGTGAATTGAACAGCATCTATTGGGTGTTTAGTAGCAATGCGGTGTGGTTGAGCCACATGCTCAGTTCCTCTGCCGATGTGCGCATCAAGTGGTTGCCGTCGTGGGTGACGTACGCCACAGAGTCGCGCAATCGCACAACAGGAAGGTGCTCCTGTAAGTCCGAAATCCAAGATTCAAACGCGGGAAACACGCGCCGTTCAATCTCTGCCATCCCGCTGGAAACCGGCAGTTCCAGTCCGACCACTTGGCCGCGCTTGCGCAGTTCACTCACCAAGACTTCAAAGGATCTCAGTCGCGTCGAGTCCAAAACATAATGGGGTTCCAGCACGCGGTAGCGCTCAAGCTTGGCGTGTCGCGTGCTGTCCATATCCAAGCCCGACCAATCCAAATCCACATGCAGCCATCCAGAATTCTCGGGGTACAGCGGATGCTCGGGACCGGTGCATGCCTGGTACCATTGACGCTTGGTTTTGCGCACCAAGTAATCCAGGTTGGGGTGGCCGCTGAGCTGCACCAAGCCGTCCAGTGTTCGCCCCGTTTCTCTGGGGACAGTTTCCCGCCGGTCACGGGCAAAAATCCAAGGATTGACTTCGAGTACGAACACGCCGTCCTGGATGCCTCGCGAGCGCTTTAGAATCGCCCGATTGTACACCTCTCCGTACGGACTCGTCATATTGGTGAACGCGAAATTCAGCACTGAACCCGCGTATCGCGTGTTCGCAAACACGCGCTCAGGATCTACGCCTTGACTCATGCGGCTGCTGCCAATGAGCAATCCATTCACCGACTCGTCTGCGCAGACCTTCGCATAATGCTCGTCCACAGAAGTTGGGCGCATCGCCAAGGTTCCTGCATACACCAAGAACACCGCGGGCACCGCCCACAGGACCAAACGTACCAGAAGTGTCGCCGGCCCACGCATGCCTACCGCAAGGCGTTGGTCAATACGTTGTCATACTGCTTGAGTGCAACGGCCAACACCTTCCCCTCCAACTGCTCCCAATCAATCGGAGCCATGCCGGGTTCTGCGTTGCGCAAGAACAGCACGTGATCGCGGGTGAGCACGGTGCCGGCGGCCAAATCCGTGGCGGCTACGATGCTCTTCTTCTGAAACTTGCGGTAGCGCAAGTCGTCGGAGGTCAGCGGCTTGATGTCCGGCTGGCCCCAGGCTTCGTAGCCCATGCGCATGCGTTCCACGTAGGCCTTGAATTCATCGGGCTCAAGGGCGGCTTGGTAATCAATGCCCTTATCGGCGCGGCTTAGGGTGATGTGCTTCTCGAGCACAGCGGCTCCCATGCCTACGGCCAACAGGTCCACTACTTTGCCAAAGGGGTCGTCGCCATCGGTATGGTCGGCATACCCAACGGGCAATCCGGGGAACATGCGTTGCAGGAGTTGCACGCGGCTCACATTCAGGTTTTCGCGCTTGGTGGGGAAGTTTTGGACTCCGTGCATAAGCACTGCGTCGCGCGCACCGGCCTCGAACAACGTGGCTAGTCCACGCTGAATCTCGGTAGGGGTTGAAGCGCCCGTGCCCAAGGTGAATGGAATCTTGCTTTGGCCCACCGCACGCAATACATCCGGGTTGGACAGGTCTGCGGAATTGAGCTTGATGCCATCGGCGCCAAATTCTGCGGTCCACTCCACGCTCGGCACGTCGTAGGTACACACCCACACATCCAGGCCTAGCGACTTGCCGTAGTCAAACACTTCCTTCCAGCCCCGCTTGTTAAAGCCGATGCGCTTGAGCACATCAAACACCTCGTGGGTGGGGGTGACCGTGTGTTCGGGTACAAAAAATTGGAGCTGCACAGCATCCGCACCTGCTTCGGCACTGATGCGGGTCAGGTCCATGGCCTGTTGGCGCTCGCCATTGTGCGCGCACGCCATTTCGGCAATGATGTAGGGCATGCGTCCGTTGCCGATGCGCTTGCCCCCGATTTCAATTTCGCGGTTGAATTCCATTACAGCCAGCCGAGTTGTTGCATGATGGCCTTCACGCGGCCGTGTTCTTCGTCGCTGAGTTGTACCATGGGGCGTCGCTCGTGCACTTGCATGAGTCCCATGTGGTGAAGTGCCGATTTGAGCGTTGGGTGCCAGCCCATAGGCAGCACCGCGTCAAAGTAGGGGCGCTCGATTTCGCTGACGATGCGGGCGCCTTCCTCGCGGTTGCCCGATTGCATGGCGTTGAAGAAATCCAGCTCAATTTGGGGGATGAAGTTCCCAAGTCCGCCTAAGAAAGCCTGTGCACCGCGCTGGTGGTCACGGTCCAGGTAACGGCTCATGCCGCCGCCTGCACCAATCATCAGTGCGCTGTCTGCGTAGCGGTCCAGGATCTGGTTGGAGTATTCGGGGTTGAGGGCCTCTTCCTTCACGCCTACAATGTTGTCCAGTGCAAACAAGCGGCCGAGCAAATCCAAGCTGTACTGCTGGGTACCTGGGCCCACACCGTTGCGCATGGGCATTTCGTGGATGAGGATGCGGATGCTCAACTCATCGCACAATGCCTTGAAGAAGTTGTACGTATTCTCCTCGCCGTAGTGGCGCTCGGGGAAGTACACCAGGTAGTAATCGGCACCAATGGACTCGGCGTGCTTGCCGAATTCAATCATGTGCTTGAGTCCTCCTGTGGTAGGGCTGGTCACAATGCTCTGGGTGCCCGGCTTTACGCTGGAGGCCACCGTGCGGTTGATGTCGCGCATTTCGTCCCAGCTCAGCAGGTTGTAGCGGCTGGTACCAACGGTAGACATTACGGCGGGGATCTTTCCATCGCTGAGGAATTCCACGTATTGGGCAAGGCCGTTCAGGTCCACCGACTCATCGGCGTTGAACGGGGTGGGCAACGGAATGACCGGCCCTTGAATCAGGTGGCTAGAGCTCATTGTTGGCAATTTGCTTGGCCAGTTCTTCGGCCATGGTGAATTGGTATGGGTAGTCGATATCAAAGGAGCGAATGGCGTCCATCTCATGCACCAGCATTTCGGGCTGGAAGAAGGTGCCTGCACGCAAAAAAGCCTCAACAGTAGCCAGGTAAATGGCGCCGTTGGGGTGGTAGTATTTGGGAATGTCTTGGCTGCGGGTCACCGCATACCCATTTTCAAAAAACACCTTGCCCACATCCCCTTGCTTGTCCAGCGCGAGGGTGATGGGAAAGTCGTATTCGGTGACCCCGATGAGGTATTCCAACGGACTCGATTCGAACAGTTCAAACGCCGCCTGGATGTCTTCAGGGCGACGGAACGGACACGTAGGCAACAAGGCACTCACGGTGTCAAATTCGTCCACAGCGCCGGTGCGCTCGAGGTATTCCTTGACCACCTGCACCTTGGTGACCTTGTCGCCCGCAAACGATTCGGGGCGCTGGTCCACCTCGATGCCTTCGGCGTCACCAATGGCCTGGATCTCGGCGTCTTCGGAGCTGAGTACAATGCGGTCATACTTGCCGCTCTCCTTGGCCGCACGAATGGTGTAGGCCAACAACGGCACCCCATTCAGCGGGAGAATATTCTTGCGCGGGATGCGCTTGGACCCGCCGCGGGCGGGGATAATGGCGAGGTTTTTCATATGGTCAGTGCGCCTTAAGTTTTCGCTTGATTCGTCCCCAAAAGCCCGTTGGGTGGATTAAAGAGGCTTCTACATCAGACTTCAACACCGATGACTGTGCACGCATGACGCGCCGCTCACCTGAGGTGCACTGACCTGCCATATGCAACGTATCGGTGTCAAACACAATCAAGTCTCCACCTTTTCCTTCAACTGACACTGCATGAACCGTCTGCTCTGGCACGCGACTCAAATGACGGTTTTCATAGCTGATATCGCTTCCGTGGCGTTTCCGAATTGCTTGAGTCATTGAAAGACTTCCCGGCAAACACGCAAAAGCGCCGTTGCTTGCATCGGTATCTGTGAGGTACAGGAAGAACTTCAAGGTGCGCGCCACGTCAAAATGAAGATCCTGCGCCAAGTGGCTGGTTCCTACCACATCACGAACCACCCAAATCTTTTCATTGCATTCCGCTGCGATACCTGGAGCCACGCTACTTAGCAACTCCTTCATGCCGGGATGGCTGAACGCCTTCTTGGTCTGGGCATACTCCTGTGTGATGCCCGCGGTCGTGACTAAACGCCCTGTACCTTTTCCATATTCTCGATGCTCCAACCAACCGTTGGTCGGAGCTTGCTGCAATGCATCAAATTCAGAATTCAATGTTTCAAGGCCTTCGCCCTGAACATATCCTTCAACGATGACGATTCCGCTTGTGCCCAAATGCTCAGCCATCAATGCTACATCGAACTCTTTGACTCTGGGGATGATCTCTTTCGCTGTCATGATTTTGTTTTGTTGGAGACAAAACATCCAAACTTCTCATTGAAAACATTCTCCGATTGAACGGCTTTGGTGTCCCACTGAAACTCCTGATCGTACAGGCTCTCTTGCAACCAATTGTGCTTGAGTAAAATGCGCTCGACGAGAGGCTGAATTTGGTTGTTCATATGCACGTGATCGCCGCAATAGTCGGGATTGGCCCTTCCTTCTTCTTGCAAGATATCGGTGGTGATTTCAACAAAAAGCACCCCTAGGTCTTGACACACTGCTCGCAGTCCGTTGTTGTACGCGAGCACTACGTGGTTCTGGTCAATGCGTTCCGAAGGGGTCACGCTCAAACAGGCCACTTCGTAGTCCACCGCCTTCAACTTTTCCATGGCAGCCCGATGCAATGCAAGCGCAGCCTTCATTTCATCCTCAAGGTCTACCGAGCGCAGTGATGAGGTCTCATCCCATGGGTACCAACTCCTGCCCAACAACCAACGTTTATCCGGCTTTCCAAAACAGGTCAACACCCGTTTAGCCTTGAAGGATTTGAGCGCTTTCAACATCCTCTCTTCCAAGTTGACCGCGCAGGATTCGCTGGTGAAGTTTACAGTCTTACCAGGACCGAGAAAGAGCGGGAAAAAATTTCTGTTGTGCGCAAAGGCACGTGCATGGGAATCTCCCACAACAAAAGTGGTCTCCTCCACCAACCCATATTGCTCTTTGACTCGCTTCTTGCGGAAAAGGCCCATGTCGTGTTCGGATTAGAGTTGCGCTTGGATGGTGTACTGGATCTCAGGAGCAACGATTGCCGTTGCGCGGTAGCGCTGTTTCATGGCCCTTACCGAGAGTTCATCGCTTACCTCAAAAGTAAGCGCACTCTCTTCTCGGTGGTAAACGGCCGTTTCTCGTGAGCGGAGGCTGAAACCAATGATGTATTGACCGGGCTTCAATAAGCGCCCAGGAATTCGAAAATGTAGCTTGTAGGTTCCCGGAGTGAGCTCAGCAAAAGGATCTCGCTCCACCTCATCGGTGGAAGAGACAAGGATCATGTTTCCTGTAGTATCACGCAACGTCCATCCTAAAAATGCACCCCTTGGAATGTCTGCATTTGCGAGGGTCATGCGCACTTCGATGTACGGGTCTAGGAACTGGATTCCCTCATCGGGAATCACCACTTCTGCATGACGAATTGCATTCTTTCGGCCATCACTGTCCGGCAGAGAAAAGGTGGCACCGATCAGGTTGCTCTCACTCGAGGTCAAGTAATGCCCTACCGCCTGTTCTGCAGTGCCCGAGAATGCCATTTGTCCTTTACTGAGTACAATCCCCCGGTTACACAGGTTGCGCACCGAGCTCATGTTGTGGCTCACAAACAGCACCGTTCGGCCTTCGCCTTCGGACACTTCCTTCATTTTACCGATGGACTTCTTCTGGAACTCTGCGTCGCCCACTGCAAGTACTTCGTCTACAATCAGGATTTCGGGCTCCAAAAATGCCGCCACGGCAAACCCCAAACGCACCTTCATGCCTGAGCTGTAGCGCTTGAGTGGGGTATCCACGTATTTGGCGCAGCCAGAGAAGGCCACGATTTCGTCCAATTTCTTGGCAATCTCAGGACGCTTCATCCCGAGGATGGCGCCGTTGAGGAAGATGTTTTCGCGCCCCGTTAACTCCGGGTGCATACCGGTACCCACCTCGAGCAGGCTCGCAATGCGCCCACGGGCTTTGACCGAACCGGTGGTGGGTGGAGTCACTTGGGACAGCACTTTCAACAGGGTGCTCTTTCCCGCACCGTTGCGGCCGATGATGCCGAGCACCTCGCCTTGTTTGGCGTCAAAGGAAATGTCTTTGAGTGCCCACACAAAGCCTTGCGTGGCTCCGCCTGTGCGGTCGTTTTCTTCGGTGACCAGGGCAAAGGGATCTTCCTTGCCCCGGGTGCGCGCCCACCAACGCTTGAGGTCGGTGCTCAACATGCCTGTGCTGAATACCCCCAATCGGTACTGCTTGCTCAGGTTTTCGACTTGGATTGCGGTCTTGGCCATATCACACAGTATCAATGAATTTCTTCTCCACCTTGTGGAACACAGCAATACCGAGCACCATCAACACCGTCACAAACAAGGCGCTGTACCCCAAGCCGTACCACAACCAAGGGTCGGGCGTAATGGTGTTGAAGCACCCCACGCGGAACACCTCAATCAACGAGCTCATGGGATTGGACAGGATGAGCATTTTAAACTTGGGCGAGAGCATGGCCAGTGGAAAAATCACCGTACTCACGTAGCGGAACAATTGGATGCTAAAACGAAGCAATACCGCCAAATCCTTGTAGCGGGTAGTCATGGCACTCACCAGCATACCTCCAGCCAGTCCGAGGCCCGCCATGATCACCACCAACACGGGGAACAAGAGGATGTAGAGCGTGGGCTGCACCACACCGGTAAACATGTAGTACAGGTAGAACACCAGGAAGAGCGCAAACTGGATGAAGAACTTCAGCCCGTTGCTCAAGGTCACCGAAAGCGGCACTATAATCCGCGGGAAATAGACCTTGGAAAAGAGGGCTTGGTTTTGAATAAAGGTGTTGGAAGCCGCCACCAAGTTGGTCGCGAAATAGTTCCACATGATCAAACCGCTGAGGTAGAACAGCACTTGCGGTACGCCGCCGGTACCCAGCTTGGCGATTTGCCCAAAGATCACAATGTACACCAACGTGGTGAACAGCGGCTCAATGAAGAACCACACCGGGCCCAACACGGTCTGCTTGTACATAGCCACCACATCGCGGCGCACCAGGAGCAATAGCAAGTCCTTGTACGCGCGAATCTTGGCCAGACTAAAGTTGCTGCGCCACGACTCGTTGGGTTGGATTTCAAGGTCCCACCCGCTGTCGGCAGATTGAGGGGTCGCACTCATGTGCCCGTCTCGGTTAAGGTTCCTTCAGCGGCAGGCGCCGAAGCGGTTAAACACCAGCAAAATACCAAGCACACCATTACGATTCGGGATTTTTGGTCCACAACAACAGCGGTGCGGGTGATTGCTTCAAAATTCCAGACGCTTCCAGCCCGCCAGAGGGGTATACCAGAAAACGAATGCGTCGCTTGATGACCGGTTCTGCCTTGCCAATGAGGCGCAACAAATAGGCCTGATCGATGTCGCCGAAGAACACCAAGTCCACCACATCGCTGTCGCGCCCTTTGGCAAACTCTCCGGTGACGTACACCTCGTCCAAGTCGCCCAGCTTTTGGATGACCTGCTCGATGATGTTGTGAAACCCGAAGTACTTGAGCACGATAGAATGCATCTCACTGAACAGCGGATGCTCGCGGTTGGCTTGGAACATCTTGCGACGCCCCTCCATGGCACTGGTCAGCATGCCGGCTTCCTCAAAGCGGTTGAGCTCAATGCGGATGCCGTTGGTGCTCTCTCCAAACTCGGCTTCCAAATCGCGCAAATACGAACGGGTATTGGCGTTCAGGAAGAACTTCAAGATCAACTTGATCCGGGTTTTGGACGAAATGAGGGCCTCGATCATAATTGAGCAACAAACTTACTCAATCACGCGCAAGAATTAGATACGATCAGGGTTGGAATTCAGCGCAGCGCCGGCTCACCAAACGGTCCAGCCGCCTTCCACCAGCATGTTGTCGCCGGTGACGTAGCTCGATGCGTCTGAAAGCAAATACACCAGTGCTCCGGCCACCTCGTGGTTGTAGCTCAGGCGCTCCATGGGTGAGAAACGTGCGAAGTTCTCTTCGAACTGGGCTTCGTGGTTGTTCCACACGCCGTGCGGGGTAATCATGTTCACCCGCACTTTCTTGCTGGCCCAGTAAGACGCCAAGTAACGTGACAGCGCATCAATGGCGCCTTTCGAAGCCGAGTAGGCAGCTGGACAACCCAAGCTTGTTCCCTTGTAGAGGTTTTGGTTGGGCGCCACCACACTGTAGGTGCTGGGGATGTTGACGATGCTGCCACCGCCGTTGTCGGCCATCCAGCTGCCCAACACTTGGCAGGTCAGGTGGGTGCCGCGCAAGTTGATGCGCACCACGGTGTCCCAGTTGTCATCGGTCACCGATTCGTACGGCTCAAACTTGAGGTGCGACTTGTTCTGGTGGGCATTCACCAAACCGTCCATGCGTCCAAACGCACCCAAAATCTTATCACGAAGCACTTCCACATCCGCGCGCTCGGCCACATCCACAGCGATGCCCAGCATGCTGCGCTCGTGACGTTGCCCGAGCTCAGTGGCATATTTACCCGGATCGGCTTGCGGAATGTCCACAGCCACCACGTGGGCGCCAAACTGGGCTACAGCTTCACAAAAGGCGCGCCCCACCAGGCCACATGCCCCGGTGATGACGATCACTTTGCCGTTGAGTTCGAACTTCTCGCGGAAGTTGATTTGGGTAGGATCGGTGGTTTTTTGCATCAGGTCAG